>JBDKUN010000066.1:0-1600 GCA_039679675.1 Armatimonadota bacterium | reverse complement strand
ATTGTATCTGTATAGTTATTCGTTCCTAGACTTTGTCTTGAGCATAAGGTATATTCTTCCTTGGAGCAGGTCCTTAGACGGTCGCCTCCCAGGGAGCTGCTTCTTGCAGCCATACCCGCAACTTAGACAGTCATTCCATCCAATGAAGATTTATGTTTCAGCTGGTCGGGAGCCTTTTGGCTATACCTGTATCACATGCCAGGCCGTATATTCATTGGTGGCAGATGGAAACCTGTACTTCTACTTATAAGGAGCTATTTCTATGTCTTCTACTTTCTTGTCTGTCGGCATCGACGTCGGCTCTGCTTTCAGCTTTATGTCCATCGTCGATTCCTCCTCTAACCTCATCGGGAAGTCTTTCAAGATCAACCACGACGACTTTGCTTCCCTGGAACGAGCTGTTTCTACAATTAAAAAAGCAGAAGAGCTCGAATCCCAAAAAGCACACATTTTTCTGGAATCCACCGGAATCTATCACGTTCCGCTCTTCTGCTACCTCAGTGAGAAGGGGTTCGACGTTTCTATCATCAACCCTCTCATCACTCATTCTATCAAAAATGTCGGTATCAGAAAAGTTAAAAATGACCGCTTGGATTCCATTGCTATTGCCAAGCTTGGTTTGTCTCCCGATTTGAGAACTTCTAAGCTCCCAGTCAAACTTGTACTTGAGCTGCGCTATCTTGTCCGCAGATATTTCGACCTAGTGGATGAGCGAGCTGCTCACGTCATCAAGCTCAAAGGCTTTATGCATGTCGTTTTTCCGCAATATCTCTCCCTCTTCTCGAACATCACCGGGAAGACTTCTATCATGCTGCTCGAGAAATACGGCTCTCCGCAGAAGCTTCTGCACGCCCATCAGAAATCCCTAATCGAAAAAATTATGAAGGCCTCCCGTAAAGGCAGGAATCGTGCTGCTAAGATCTATGACGACCTTATGGCTGCGGCTAAGGCTGCACTGACCTTCAGTTGCCAACTAAACAGCGTGTATTTCGCTATTCAGCAGTCGCTGAAGCTCTTCAAGGAACTCAATACCCATATTACAAACATCGTCAAACAGATCCATGCTGTAGTGGATGCGAATTCCCAGGAGCCTTTCATCAAGCAGATTGCCCTGGTAGACTCCATTCCCGGTATTGGCTTCCTGTCATCAGTCGCCCTCATGTGTGAAATCGGAGATTTCTCCCTTTTCCACAGGCCCAAGCAACTTTTTGCTTACTTCGGGATGGAGCCAGCCGTCAAGGAATCCGGTAAATTCAAGGCCACGAATGTCCACATGTCTAAACGAGGCTCACGCATCGCCAGACGCGTCATCTTTGCCGCCGCATTGTCCTGCATCCGCAGGACTCGCAACGGACAGGCTGTAAATCCATATTTACTCGAATACTACCAACAGAAGGCCGCCGCCAAACCGAAGATGGTTGCCATCGGTGCAGTCATGCACAAAGTCTGTAATATTATCTTTGCTGTCCTTCGTGACCAGAACCCCTTCGAACTTCGATCACCGGAACAGCATCGTAGACTCTATGTGCCACCGACACGCTTAGTCCTGGTTGCATAAGTATCCATAAGGAACACTCGCTTTCAAAATTTACTGTTTTTG
>JBDKUN010000065.1:0-104829 GCA_039679675.1 Armatimonadota bacterium | reverse complement strand
CATTCGGAATAGGTGACAAGGAATGGTACAGGTCTCCATCAGTGATAAAGTGCATCGGAAGCATCGCTAAAAGGATGAATGACCGTGCATTTATACTGGACGGAGGAACAGACCACTATACCTACTTCGAAGGTCAGAGTATAAAAGCAGGTGCACGTATAGCGAACCTTTCAACAGACAATAGAGCTAATCTTGAAGCAAGAGTCACTGTTATAGATCCTGCCACTAAGGAAGAGCATGAGTTCAAGTGGCCTGTTGCAGTAAAACCGGGTGGGGTGACACCAGTCGAGGAATCATTCAAGCCGGTGAAATGGTCCAAAGACGGCTTTTCAGTTACCACTGAGCTTGTTTCTAACGGCGAAGTCATAGATAGGACTGTCCATACGGCTAATGTATGGGTTCCGAAGAAGGTAAAGCACTTTGTAACCATCAAAGACGGTGAGTTCATGCTGGACGGCAAGACTTGGCGGGCTCATGGCATCAACTATATGCCTTCATCCGGCATCGGCTGGGAAGATAACTATAACTTCGAATACTGGCTCGGCAAGATGGCTTACGATCCTCAAGTGATTGAACGTGATCTGCGGCATGTTAAGGATATGGGATTCAATTCCATAAGTATATTCTGCTATGACAACAGCGCTGACACACAAAACCTCGCGGATCTTCTCCGCCGTGCTGATATGCTCGGACTTAAGGCAAATGTGGGGCTTAGGCCGGGACTTCCGTATAAATTCGAGTGGGAGAAGATCAAGAGTATCATAGATCTCAACAGACTTGCTGATAATGATGCAGTCTTTGCCTATGACATAGCCTGGGAGCCGAGCTTCGGCGACCAAAACGAGCGCAAATACTGGGATTCTGACTGGGAAAAATGGGTCATCGAGCGGTATGGCAGCATAGCAAACGCCGAGAAAAACTGGAGTTATTCTATACCAAGGGATAAAAACGGCAAAGTCACAAACCCGCTGCCTGATCAAATTGATAAAGATGGTGATTGGCGGGTGATGGTTGCTGCATACAGGAAATTCCTGGACTTTTTGCTGTATAAGACATATGGTGGGGCAAGACAGTTGATACGCACTGTAGACCCGAACCATTTCGTGAGCTTCAGAATGGCTGAGGCAGCAAACCCGACATATAAATGGGGTGGGCGGATAACCTACGACTTCCCATATCTGGCGGCGGGTGTGGATTTTCTCGCCCCGGAGGCTTATGGGCGCAGAGGCAGCTGGGAAAATACGAAACCCGGCATGTTCGAGACAGCCTATGCAAGGTGGGCATCACCTGGTACGCCTATGATATGGGCGGAATCCGGTCAAAGCTCCTGGGACAACTCAAGGATGGCGAATACAGCTGGTTCGCTCCAGCTCGTAGCTGGTGTATACGAGGATTTTTACCGGCTGCTTATAGAATCCGAAGCCAACGGTGTCTTTTTCTGGTGGTATCCGGGCGGATACAGAGTCAATGAGCGTAGCGATTACGGCGTGATAGAGCCGGACGGCAGCGACCGCGCGGTGACAAAGGTCATACGAAAGCTTGGACCGAAGTTCATGGCGATAAAAAGTCATAAGACGCCGGACTATTGGATAGTGTTCGACCGCGACAAGCATACCGATGGAGTTGCAGGCATATACGGCAAAGTGGGCGCTGAGTATTGGAAATCGGTTGCCAACGGCAAGACACTGGGCCTAAAAACTATCGCTACAGGTTCTGATTCCGCAAATTGTCCGCTTACTGCTGTGGGTAACGTAGCTTTTAGCGGGTCTAGCCCGCTAAAATATCTGGACGGGGCAATAGACTCCGTCAAAGTTATGAATGCCGATGGAAAATGGGTCTCTGTTGAGAAAGGCGGAATCGTCGAGGTCGATCCAAACAAGCCCGTCATTGCAATGGTCGAGCTTAGAAATCTCGGCGAAGCAAAATGGATTGCATCCAGAGGTAAAGGCGGAGTCTTCGTATCAGTGGAAGGGATAAACAAGCTGAGCACTCCGCTGACGAAGAGCGTAGGGCATTTACAGCCTGCCAAAGTAGCTAATGTAACATTGGCTAAAGCCGGTCTGAAGTCGCCGACAGATGTCGTCTTGACGCTTTATGCAAACGGCCGAGCCAGGTTCGGTGAGAAGTTCAAACTGATACTGAAACCGCATGGGAAGTAACCTCCGTACAAAAAATCAGCTCTGGTTCAAAGCCGTGCTCTTTGAACCAGAGCCAGAGGAAAGGAGGTGAAAGGAGAAAAAGATGTTTCTGGTCTCTTTCTACTTTCTATACGACTCTGCCAACGAAATGGTTCCCAAATTTATTCATACTTTAAGCGCATTATATGGGCTAATATTTATTTTATTCTGACAAAATCAGCTTATTCGAGCAAAGTCATTGGTGATTCAAGAGACTGCTTAACATCCTTCAGGAACTCTGCAACGCGCGCGCCGTCTGCTACACGATGGTCAGCTGAGGCTGTGATCCGCATCATGTGCCTTATTTCTATTGAGTTATCCACCGCAACAGGCTTGGGTGTTGCCGCTCCGGCAGCCAGGATAACGGCCTGCGGAGGCACTATAATAGCCGAAAACTCTTCTACATCGTACATTCCCATATTTGTCACAGTGAACGTGCCTCCAGAGTATTCCTCCGGCCTGATCTGGCCGCTTCTTGTCCGGGCTACTAAGTCTTTGGCCTCGTCCGAGATAGTTGAAAGAGACTTTTTCTCGCAGTTTCGGACTACCGGGGTTATCAATCCTTCGGGAATAGCTACCGCTATACCGATGTTCACCTCCGGGTGCAGCGTTATCTTATTGTCGCCGCCGTAAGACGCATTGATAATAGGGTGCTTTACAAGCGCAATTGCACAGGCCTTTACGATTATATCGTTTACGGAGATCTGGTGGTCTTCTGGACGGCTTTTGTTCATCCATTCCCGTACCCGGAGCGCTTCATCCATATCGACTTCTGTCGTTACATAGAAGTGAGGGGTCTGCTGTTTGCTTTCGGTCATGCGCTTGCCAACGGACTCCCAAATCCTGCCTACTGTCATCTCTCTCGTCACAAGCGCCGGTGGGCCAGGGGCTTGTGCGGCTATCTGCGGTGCGGTAGCTGCAGGCGTGGGAGCCGGGACTGCTGGAGCTTCTTCCTCTGCAGCCGGACGGGGTCTTGCTCCTCCTTCGATGAACGATCTCACATCGGACTCGACTATCCTTCCTCCTGGGCCGGTTCCTTTTATCTCCCGCAGGTCGACACCTGCGTCTCTTGCTATCTTGCGTGCAAGCGGAGATACCTTGAATTCCTCTTCTTCAAGCCGTGGAGGTGCCGCAGCCGTTGGTGGAGGTGGCGGCGCAGGCTCGACAACACGCGGTGCTTCCGGGCGTTCTTCTACTCTCGGTGCGGGCGGAGGCTTTACCTCTTCTTTCCGTTCTTCGGGCGGAGCCGGGGGCGCTGCCCCGCCTTTCACACCTGCAATCTCACCGGCAGGCAATACTACTGCTATCGGCGTGCCTATAGGTACAGACTCGCCTTCAGGAATACGGATTTCGGATAAAACACCCGAGTCCGTAGCTTCGATCTCCACATTTGCTTTATCCGTTTCTATCTCGGCGATGGGTTCTCCCTTTTGCACATCGTCGCCTGGCTGCTTTATCCAACGAAGGACCTTGCCTTCTTCCATAGCATCACTCATCTTGGGCATTATGATGTCGGACATTTGTTACCTCCTGCTCCTCTTCTTCCTCTTCTTCAAGCTCTTCGCGGGTCTGGCGTGCTTCTTCGAGCATTTTCCCCCTTATATCGCGGCACTCGCGGCCAACCACGCAGCGGACGGCGTTCGCAATCTTCTCCTCGTTCGGGATTGCCGACCGCTCAAGGTTCTTGGAATAAGGCATGGGAACATCTTCCAGGGTGACTCGCGTGATCGGCGCATCAAAATAGTCGAACGCAGCCTCCTGAAGCCGTGCTATCACCTCGGCACCTACTCCGCACATAGGCCAGTCTTCTTCCACGACTATGGCCCGGTGGGTTTTTTTGAGCGATTCAACGAGCATCTCGGTATCCATTGGGCGAAGCGACCTCAGGTCTATGACTTCCGCCTCGATCCCTTCCGTTGCAAGCGCGTGTGCGGCTGCGAGCGACACGGCAGTCATCCTGAGATATGTGATTATAGTGACATCCCGGCCTTCCCTCTTGATATCAGCCTTGCCGATGGGTACTGTGTACTCTTCATCAGGGACTTCGCCTTTCGTCGTGTAGAGCATCTCGTGCTCAAGGAAAATAACGGGATTATCATCCCTTATCGCCGATTTCAGGAGCCCTTTGGCATCGTACGGCGTCGCCGGTGCGACTACTTTCAGCCCTGGGATATGCATGAACCAGGACTCAAAGTTTTGCGAGTGCTGTGCTCCGAGTTGCATTCCCGCGCCCTGCGGCGCTCGAATGGTAAGCGGGATTTTGATCTGCCCGCCGGACATATATCTGAGTTTGGATGAATGGTTTACTATCTGGTCCATCGCAAGGAGCGAGAAGTTCACCGTCATCATCTCGACGACCGGGCGGAGTCCCAGCATCGCCGCGCCGTTTCCTACGCCGACGATGGCTTCCTCCGAGATCGGAGTATCCAGCACTCTTTTCTCCCCGAACTCCTGCAAAAGCCCTTCCGTTACTCTATATGCTCCCTGATACTGCGCAATATCTTCACCTATGATAAAGATATCGGGGTCGCGCCTCATCTCCTCGCGAAGCGCCAGGTTCAACGCTTGTCGGTACATCATCACAGCCATAATTGGAGCTCCTTATGCATAAACATTCTCGAAAAGCTCGTCAAAGGTCGGCTCATGGGATTCTTCGGCGTAGCTTACGGCGTCGTCGATTATCTCAGTGATCTCGGCGTCTATCGAATCCACATCTCCCTGCGTTGCCAGGTTTTCTTTTAACAGGTAATTCGCGAATTTGGAGATAGGGTCGCGCTTTTCCCACTCTTGTATCTCTTCCTTTGTCCGGTAGGTCCCGGGGTCGGCTATGGAGTGGCCTCGATACCTGTAAGTAACCGCTTCGATGAATCTCGGCCTCTTGTCGCGCCGAACCAGCCGTATACCTCGCTCCGCTGCTTCCTTGACCGCCAGAAGGTCCATGCCATCGATGCTTTCGACCTCCAGGTCGTAGCACTGGGCGCGGCGGAACAGTTCCGGAATTGATGAAGCCCGGTCAACGGCAGTGCCCATTCCATACAGGTTGTTCTCGCAGACATAGAGCACGGGAAGGTTCCAGAGCGAGGCCAGGTTGAGCGATTCGTGGAATGCTCCTTCGTTTACCGCTCCGTCACCGAAAAAACAGAGGCATACCTGGTCTGTCTCGCGGTAGTTGATGGCGAATCCCATCCCTGTGGCGAGCGGCATTCCGCTTCCCACTATACCGTCACCGCCCATGAAGTGTTTTTCGACATCGAACATGTGCATCGAGCCGCCTTTTCCATGAGACACTCCCGTGCGCTTGCCGTAAAGCTCCGCCATCACCCGGCGGGGCTCAATTCCTTTAGTGAGCGCCTGGCCGTGCTCCCGGTACGCGCTGATTACATAGTCGTCGGGCTTGAGCGATGAGATAAACCCCACGGCTACGGCTTCCTGCCCGATATACAGGTGAAGGAATCCGCCGATTTTTCCCATCTTATACAACTCACCGGCCCTTTCCTCGAACTTGCGGATCAGGACCATCTGGTGATACATTTCTATAAGCTCATTTTTATCCATGGCGTGTAACTCCTGCCTAGCAGCTTAGTTCTTACTACCGTATCTTCCCATTTTAAGGCTGAAGTATGCTGTTATACCGGGTCATGAATCGATCTTCCTGCCCAGTATAAGATTTGGGCAATTGCGGCGGGCTAACCAGGACAGGTTTGCCTGTCAGCGACTTTATGAATGCCACCAGGTCCGTTTTTTCTGCGTTCGTAAGGTGCAGTGGCTTTATTTTCGGGTCTAGGTGCGGATTTGGTATTCCTCCACGGACATAAAGGTTGATGACATCCATCAAGGTCTTTTCTGACCCATCATGCATATACGGAGGTGTCATTGCGGCGTTTCTGAGGGTCGGTGTCTTGAATGCCCCCATGTCTTTCGGGTTCTTTGTCACATCGTAGCGCCCGACGTCCAGGTAGTGGCCGTTTTTATAGCCGATTCCGAGGTTGTGATAGTCCGAATCGCTGAAATACGGCCCGCTGTGGCAGTCGCTGCATCCGCCTTTGCCGCTGAAGAGCTTCATCCCGCGCAGAGCGGACTTGCTCATGGCCTTTTTATTGCCTCTCAGATATTCATCGTAAGGAGAATTCCCGTTCACGATGGTGCGCTCGAACGAAGCAATAGCCATTGCAATATTGTTTTCATTGGCTTCCGTGCCGAAGACCGATATGAACTGCGAGCGGTAGCCTGGAATGGCATTGAGCCTCGCAATAAGGTCCGGCATTGGAAGGTCCATCTCAAGCGGGTTGGCGACAGGCCCGACTGCCTGTTTCTCAAGATATACTGCCCGACCATCCCAGAACTGCGGAACGCTGTATCCCGCGTTAAGAATTGTTGGTGTGTTGCGTTTACCCAGCCTGTGCACGACGCCTGCTGAAACCGGAGTCCTGTCCGCCCAATACTCGGCAGGATTATGGCATGTTGCGCAGCTTACGGTGTCGTTCGAGGAAAGCCTCGTATCGAAAAAGAGCTGTTTACCCAAACTTATCTTTGCCGGTGTCTGAGGGTTGTTGGCTGGAATGGGTATCAGCCCTAAAAGGCCGTTGACTTCGGGCTTCGATGCTGTTCGTGAATTTGCCCATGAAACTGAGGTTACTGCTATCGCGAACAAAGTAACAATAACGATAACTTTCTTCATCGTAAACTCCTCCGTAAAGAGCAATTAAGCTTTGTTATTGTTCTGGTGTCGGTGCTCCGTGAGTTAACTTTCGATATTCAGCCGGTTTCATAGATGGGAGCTTTTCCATGAATGCGACAATATCCCAAATCTCGTCGTCAGAACTGGTTTTACTCCATGCAGGCATTCCGGTCATTCTGATACCGTTTTTTGTGATCCAGAAGAGTTCATTCGGTTTGAAATCCTCTGCTGCATCGATTAGTTCCGGCGGAGCCGGGTTGAGTCCCCTTCCGATTTCTCCTATCTGTACACCCGGTGCGCCATGGCACACCACGCAGTCTTCTTGATAATCGCGCGCCCCGGACTGTATCCTCGCCTGATCGTTTAGCTTCGGTACTTTTATGCCTCTGGCCTGGCGCTTAATCGAGTTATCCGCAGCTGTACCGATTGCCCACGCGACAGGAGCCCTATCAGGATAAGTCGCAGCCACGTTGTAAACGCCGGAATAGATAAACAGAAAGGCCAGAACCACCACTACAACTATGATGATCCCGATAATCAAACTCACCCATCGCCAGGTCTGCCGCGCAGCCATACGTAACCTCCGTAAAGAGCTTATAGCGTATGTTTACTAGTACCCGGATGAGTGGTTGAGGAAACAGAAATAGATCAAGTCTATTCCCCATTCAATCGGCTGGTGGTATAGTATTTAGTGTTAAATGAGCTGTGCAAGTATCAGGCGGCTGTCAATGAAGAGGGCCATATGAAAGTTGTTTTAAACGGAGAGAATTTAACCATCGAGCAGGTTCTGGATGTAGCTCGCAACTACGCGCAAGTTGAGATAGCTCAGGATGCGCGCGAAAAGGTAAACGCCAGCCACGAACTGGTGCTGAAACTGGTTGAACGCGGCGAAGTCCTATACGGCATCACTACAGGGATAGGGGAGTTCGCAAAGGTAAGGGTAAACAAAGAACAGTCCTGTGAGATGCAGAAACGCATCATCAGGAGCCACGCAGCCTGCACCGGAAATGTCATTCCTGAAGACCATGTCCGCGCAATTATGCTCCTTCGCGCCAATGTAATGGCAAAAGGCTACAGCGGCGCCAGATACTCCACACTTCAGACCATCGTTGATATGATCAACAAGAATGTAATCCCCGTCACTTACGAGAAAGGTTCACTCGGCGCAAGTGGGGACCTTTCATCGCTTGCTATGCTCTCGCTTGTAGTCATAGGCGAAGGTGAAGCGTTTTATAAAGGCCGCAGAATGCCGGGCAAGGAAGCCATGGACCTGGCGGGAATTAAGACCGTTGATCCGACATACAAGGAAGCTCTTGCACTCATAAACGGCACCCAGATGTTCACCGGGCTCGGCGCACTCCTCTGTAAAGACGCTGAAGGGCTGATAAAGAACTCCCAGATCGCCTGCGGGATGACTATAGATGCACTTAAAGGCATGATGAAGGCATTCGACCCACGGCTTCACGCGCTGAGGCCATTCCCTGGGCAAAATGCAGTCGCTGCAAACATCCGAAAGCTTACGGAAGGCAGCGAGATCATAGCGGATGACTCGGTGGACAAGGTTCAGGACGGCTACAGCCTGCGCTGCACAGGGCAGATACTTGGGCCTGCGCTGGATACACTTAAATACGTCCGCGAGCAGGTCACAATCGAGATGAACTCAGCAGCAGATAACCCGCTCTTCATTGCGGCTGATGAGGAATTCCTGACTGGCGGCAATTTCCACGGCCAGTCTGTTGCGGCAGCTATGGACTACCTCGCTATCCCGATGACGACTCTCTGCGGGTTCTCCGAGCGCCATATAAATAGATTGTTGAACTCCCAACTCTCCGGTTTGCCGGATTTTCTTGTCGGTGCAAAGGGCCTGAACTCCGGTCTGATGATCGCGCAGTACACTGCGGCAGCGCTTGCGTCCGAAAACAAAGTTTATGCCCATCCGTCTTCAGTCGATTCGATTCCGGTCTCTGCCGACCAGGAAGATTACGTTTCGATGGGCGCAGGCGCAGCGTTCAAACTCCGCCATGTGCTCGGTAACGCAGCATCCGTCGTGGCGCTTCATTTTATGTGCGCGGCGCAGGCCATAGACTTCCGCTCCCCCTTAAAACCCGGCAAAGGTACAGCAGCCGCACACAAAGAGATACGCAAACAGGTGGAATTCCTAAAAGACGACCGCCCTCTCTATCCTGACATCGACACACTCACCGAAATGGTGCGAAAAAACACCGTAGTCGATGCTGTGGAGCGGAAAATAGGCATACTAGAGATAGTCTGGTAAGGTAGGGAACAAAACCACGTCACCCTGAACTTGATTCAGGCTCCAGAAAATTTTATGCTTCGGGACCGCAGTTCGTCCCGAAGCACGACATTCACCAATAAGTGTAGTGGCCGGTCTCCGTGCTAACCCGTGGACCTACCGGACCACGGGTATTTTGAGCCATCGTCACCGAAGGTGACGGACATGCACTAATCTGTGGAGATATGAAAGATAGCATGGGGCATGGATCCCCTGGGCCATCAACGAACTGAAAGATGATGACTTCGTATAGCAGAGGTTAGACATGACATATACACCAATCAAAGCGCCGAGAGGCACAGAAAAGTCCTGTAAGGGCTGGCAACAGGAAGCTGCTCTCAGGATGCTGATGAACAACCTGGAAGTGGGCGAAAAGCCTGAAGATTTGATCATATACGGCGGGTCCGGCAAGGCTGCACGGAACTGGGACTGTTACCACGCAATCGTCCGCGCGTTAAAAGAGCTCGAAAACGATGAGACTTTGCTTGTCCAGTCCGGTAAGCCGGTCGGGGTGCTTCGCACGCATTCTTACGCGCCGAGAGTCTTGATCGCAAACTCGCTTTTGGTTCCTGCGTGGGCGACCGGTGACGAGTTCCGAAGGCTGGAAGGGCTGGGGCTCACGATGTACGGCCAGATGACCGCCGGAAGCTGGATATATATCGGCACTCAGGGGATACTTCAGGGGACTTATGAGACTCTGGCGGCATGTGCCGAGCGTCATTTCGGCGGAACGTTGAAAGGCAGGCTGGTCCTGACCGCCGGTATGGGCGGCATGAGCGGTGCACAGCCGCTTGCGGTCACTATGAATGAAGGAATTTGCCTCTGTGTCGAGGTCGATCCATCACGCATCAAACGCCGCGTCGATACCCGCTACTGCGACAGGATGACCGATAACCTCGGAGAAGCTCTAAAATGGGTCGATGAAGCTAAAATAAGCGGTGAAGCGGTCTCCATAGGGCTTGTCGGAAACGCGAGCGAGGTTCATGTCGAGCTCTTAAACCGTGGCATTATTCCTGACGTGCTGACTGACCAGACGTCGGCACATGACGAGCTTAACGGCTACGTTCCCGGGGGAATGAGCTTCGAAGAAGCTCTGGACTTAAGAAAACGCGATCCGAAAGCCTACATTGCGGCGGCTTATAAGTCGATGGCGCAGCACATGGAAGCGATGCTCGGAATGCAGAAGGCCGGGGCCATAACATTCGATTATGGAAACAACCTGAGAGGCCAGGCGAAGAAGGCTGGAGTTGCGAATGCGTTCGATGTGCCGGGGTTCGTGCCGGAATATATCCGCCCGCTTTTCTGTGAAGGAAAAGGGCCGTTCCGTTGGGCAGCACTTTCCGGCGATCCGAAGGACATTTTGACGACGGATGAAGCGCTTTTAGAGCTTTTCCCTGAGAACAAATCGCTTGAGCGGTGGATTCGGATGGCCGAGGACAAAGTTGCGTTCCAGGGGCTGCCGTCACGTATCTGCTGGCTGGGTTACGGTGAGCGGGACAAGTTCGGGCTTGTCATAAACGACCTGGTGAGAAAAGGGAAAGTCTCCGCGCCGATAGTCATCGGGCGCGACCACCTCGACGCAGGTTCCGTCGCATCCCCGAACCGCGAGACCGAAGGCATGAAGGACGGTTCCGACGCAATCGGCGACTGGCCGGTCTTAAACGCACTCGTAAATGCTGTTTCGGGGGCATCTTGGGTGTCTTTCCACCACGGCGGAGGCGTTGGCATAGGCTATTCGCTCCACGCCGGTCAGGTAATAGTCGCAGACGGGACGGATGAGATGGATATTCGTCTAAAGCGGGTGCTAACGAACGACCCTGGAATGGGCGTAATCCGCCACGTGGATGCTGGTTACGAGAAAGCTATCGAAGTTGCCAATGAGCGCGGCGTAAAGGTGCCGAGAATAGGTTAAGGGAGATACATGGCATATACTCTTCCGGCTTATTTTATAGCTGCGAAATATTTAATGCGTAGCCGCGTCTTTTATTAATCAAATGAATCTTCAGGAGGCAAGAATAATGATCAGATGCCGTGTAAGTCGTATTTGTAGGTTATCATTGCCGTTAATACTCGGTGTTGTACTATCGGTTGCCGCGATTGCAGTTGGTGGTAAATCCAGCTTCGATCGTATGCTGGTAGTTAAGCCCCCTGTAATAAAAATGCCCTCGCCGAACGCGTACGATTATTTTGTGTTTGCCGGTAAGTCCTTGGTGGATGTCGAACATATTAGAAAAGCTTCACTAGAGGGGACAAGTTCGGAATCGGAGACAGCAACTCTTGTTGAAAAGAACCAGGCTGCACTTGGTAAACTGCGCGAGGGACTTAAATACGATTATCAGCAGCCATTTAAATATGGTATTGAGGCTATATACCCGGAATATAATTATTACAGGAACTTATCGCATCTTCTGGCATTGGAAAGCCAGGTGAAGTTGTCAAAGGGTGATTGGACTGGCGCTGTAGATAGCTGTCAGGACGGGTTGATGCTCGGTGAAATGGTCGCTCATGGAGATAGTAATTCCGTGGGAAGGCTTGTCGGGATCGCTTGTCAGAAAGCTGCAGGTCGGCACATCTGGGATGCCATTCCACAACTAACCAGCGCACAGGCGAAAGATGCTGTCGCAAGGATGCAGGATATTGAGAAGCATCATTTTCCACTGTATAAGTCACTGGAACGCGAGAAAATTTCGCAGTTGCTGTTTTTGCAGGACTGTTTTAATGGGAAGTGCAAGGACGCTTATGTAAAAGATTGGGACAAGTTACCGGATCAAGCGAAAATCAGGACGATTAATGATTACACACATATTATGGACCAGTGCATCAGAAACGTCCAGTTGCAGTATGCGTCAAAGCCGGTCTTTCCGGAGGTGAAAGGCAATTCACCAACAACCGGTACTGAAGTAACTCCTGAATTTATTCTTTCAATAATTTACCCGGTCTGGGAGAGGTTTTGGTTCGCAGATACATACAACCAGACAAGGAAAGAATTTCTTACTGTTTCGTTTGCACTTCAGGCTTATCACGCAGACCACGGAAATTATCCGGCGAAGCTTTCGGAACTTTGTCCCGGTTATCTGAAGAGTGTCCCAGATGATTTGTTTACGCTCAAAGCGCCCTTGAGCTATCGTTTGGACGGCGACAAATATACCCTTTGGAGTGTCGGCCCGGACTGCGTCAACAATAACGGAGTTCCTGTTGTTAATCCAAAGGCAAAATCGGACACCGCGTCTGAGAAATATTACGTCGATCAAGACAGCAAGGGAGACATCGTCGCGGGTATTAATATGTGAATAGAGATCAGGTAGCCTTCCAATCCTTCCCGCTTTGCAATATAACGGCTTTGCAGGCAGGCTGCCTGAAATCTAAAATTCTACGGAGAGTGTTTTGGATAACTTGCCTCCAAGTCTACTTATAGTCAATGCCGCTCAGGTCGTCACTCCGGTCAAAGAGTGGAACCTCAAGGTCATCCCAGCAAGATCGTTACACCATGGTTCGTCGATCCCTAACTTATCTCAGACTACTATAATATTTGATGCATAGCCGCGTCTTTTATTAATCAAATGAATCCTCAGGAGGCAAGCGTAGTGAGCAGGTGCCGTGTGAGTCGTATTTACAGGTTATCGTTGCCGTTAATGCTCTGTGTTGTACTGCCGGTTGTCACGATTTCAGGTTGCAGTAAGGCCGGTTCTGCCCGTATGCCGGTGATCAAACCACCAGTGGTAAAAATGCCGTCGCCGAACGCGTACGATTACTTCGTGGCTGTCGGTAAAGACTTGAAAGATGCCGGTAAGATGAAATCTGCTGTCTTGCCGGGGAATCAGTCGAAAACATACTCGGATTCAGACATCGCTGCTTTTGTTAGGAAAAACCAGCCTGCGCTCGATAAGCTTCGGGAAGGGCTTAAATACGATTATCTGCAGCCATTTAAATATGGTATAGACGCGAGGTATCCCGAATATCTGAATTATATGAACCTGTCATATCTTTTGATACTGGAAAGCCGGGTAAAGAGGGCAAATGGCGATTGGGCTGGAGCAGTAGACAGCTGTCAGGATGGATTGCTCTTAAGTGAATTGATTGCTCATGGAGATAACAACACCGTATCAAGACTTGTCGGAGTCAAATGTCAAAAAATCACTTGCCGACATATCTGGGACGCCATTCCGCACCTTACCGGCGCACAGGCGAAAGTGGCCATAGCAAGAATGCAGAAAATCCAGAACCGCCATTTTCCACTGCATGAGTCACTGAAATGCGAGAAAGAAGCGCAGTTGTTGTTTTTGCAGGACTGTTTTAATGGAAAGTGCAAGGACTCAGATATAAAGGAGTGGGCTAAGGTTTCTGAACCTGTAAAAATCAAGGTGTTTGATAAATACACTGGCTATATGGACCAGTGCATCAAGAATGTTCAGATGCCTTATGCGACAAAGCCGGTTTTCCCGGAGGTAGAGGAGCCAAAGGGTCCACTGGCTATGGCCAATGGTGATAAATTCGCGGCTCTTATGCTTCTTATGATTTATCCGGACGAGCGAATATTCTACTTTTACGATACAGACAACCAGACGCGTAACAATATTCTGGCAACAGCTTTTGCGCTTCAGGTTTATCACGCGGACCACGGAAATTATCCGGCAAAACTCTCTGAACTCTGCCCCGCTTATTTGAAGAGTGTCCCTGATGACATGTTTGCGCTCAAAGCTCCACTAAACTATCGCAGGGATGGCGACAAATATACCCTTTGGAGTGTCGGCCCGGACTGTGTTAACAACAATGGCACACCTGTTCTTGACCCGAAGGAGCAGAATGCTTCTAGACATTTCATTCATAGAGACAGCAAGGGAGACATTGTCGCAGGTATTAATTATTAGTATGTAATCTTTGTCGGGCAACCTTCCAATCCTTCCCGCTTTGCAATATAATGACTCTTGCAGGCAGCTCGCCTGAAATTTCAAATTCTACGGAGAGTGTTTTGGATAACTTGCCTCCAAATCTACTTATAGTCAATGCCGCTCAGGTCGTTACTCCGGCCAAAGAGTGGAACCTCAAGGTCATCAAAAACGGTGCAGTAGCCGTTCGTGACGGGAAGATCGTCGACATCGGGCGCACCGGGGATGTTATTTACCGGGTAGAGCCGGGCGCTGAGACGCTAATCATCGATGCGGCCGGGAAAATCGTTATGCCGGGGTTCGTCGATCCTCATACCCACCTTGTCTACGCCGGTTCCAGAGCCGAAGAGTTCACGCTCAGGCTTCAGGGAGTACCTTATATGGAGATCGCCAGCCGGGGCGGAGGTATCAATTCCACGGTGAAAGCGACCCGGAAGGCTTCTCTTGATGATCTTGTCGATTCGGCCAAAGCGCGGCTTGCCCGGATGTTTGCCTGGGGGACGACGACAGCCGAAGTAAAAAGTGGATACGCGCTGAACCATGCCGGTGAGCTCAAGATGCTGATGACCATCCAGCAGCTTGCTTTGGAGCAACCTGTCGAGCTTGTGCCGACTTATATGGGAGCGCACGAGTTTCCACCGGAGTATCAGGAGAAACGCGGCGAATATGTCGATCTGCTCGTGAAAACCCTTATACCGGAGATCGGTAAAAAATGGCTGGCGGAGTTCTGCGATGTTTTTACCGAAAAAGGTGTATTCTCTGTTGATGATTCCAGACGCATCCTCGAAGCCGCGAAGGAAGCGGGGCTTATGCTCAAGATCCACGCGGATGAGATCGTTCATTTAGGCGGTGCGGAGCTTGCAGCGGAGGTCGGAGCGGTCTCTGCTGACCATCTGGTCCATGTCTCGCCGGAAGGAATGGATGCAATGAAGCGCGCAGGAGTGGTCCCTGTGATCCTTCCAGGAGCGAGTTTCTTCCTGAACTCGGACTTTGCTCCTGCGAGAGCGATGATCGAGCGCGGGCTGCCCGTAGCGCTTGGAACTGACCTGAACCCCGGAACCTGCACCATAGAGAGCATGCCGATTATTATCGGCTTGGCGTGCCTTAAGCTGAAGCTTACGCCGGAGGAAGCGATTATAGCCTCAACACTCAACGCTGCGAAGGCAATACGGAGAGATAGCATCATCGGGTCGCTCGAAGTAGGCAAACAGGCCGATATGCTGATTATGAAAATATCCGACTACCGGGAAATCCCATACAGGTTTGGTGTAAATCCGGTGGATATGGTTATCAAGAAGGGGAAATTGGTTCGTCAGTAAGGAGATTTTGATGTCGCGGATAGTCGAGTGCGTGCCGAACTTCTCTGAAGGGAGGCGGCCTGAAGTTCTGGATGCAATAGTCGGCGCAATAGCCGGGGTTGAGGGCGTTCGCGTCCTCGGAAAAGAGATGGACGCCGATCACAACCGCGCTGTTGTAACATTCGTCGGTGAGCCCGATCAGGTGAAGCAAGCCGCATTCGCCGGATGCGCCAAAGCAGCAGAGTTGATCGACCTGAACAAGCACGAAGGGGAGCACCCAAGAATCGGTGCGACGGATGTCATTCCGTTCATACCCGTCTCAGGTGTGAGCATAGAAGAGTGCATTGAACTTAGCCGCGAACTCGGCCAGGAGATAGCCGAAAAGCTGGGAATTCCGGTCTACCTTTACGAGAAGTCCGCCACGAGACCGGAACGGGAAAACCTGGCGGTTGTTCGGAAAGGTCAGTTCGAGGGGCTCAGAAACGACATCGAGACTGACCCCACGCGCTATCCTGACTTCGGTGAGGCGAAAATCCACCCGACCGCAGGTGCCACGGCAGTCGGTGTGCGCGACTTTTTGATCGCTTATAACATATATCTCAACACGAACAACCTCGACACAGCAAAGAAGATCGCCAAGAGAATCAGGTTCAAGGACGGCGGGTTCAGATTTGTTAAGGCAAACGGGTTTGCGATTCGAGAGCGTGGGTGTGTGCAGGTTTCGATGAACCTGACGAACTACAAAGGCACACCGATGCACGATGCGTTCGAGTTCGTTAAGCGAGAAGCTGTCCGCTACGGTGTTTCGGTTACGGACAGCGAGATAATCGGGCTTGTGCCGCTCGAAGCGATGGTGAACACGGCGGAATATTATCTCCAGCTCGATAACTTTAGCCATGAGCAGGTGCTTGAGAACAAACTTTGGGGTGGGGGAGATGCGGAAAGCATCCCGACGATGTTTATAGACGAAGTTGCGTCGAAATCTCCCGCGCCGGGCGGCGGAAGCGTCTCCGCGCTTGCCGGAGCGCTCGCGGCAGCGCTCAGCTCGATGGTCTGCAGGTTGACGGTTGGCAGAAAGAAGTATGCCGATGTATCCGAGGAGCTTGCCGAAGCACTTAAGCAAACTGAACGGTCGAGATCGAAGCTTACTAGCGCCATAGATGCCGACGCGAAGGCGTTCGATGCCGTGATGGCCGCCATAAAGCTCCCGAAGGACACGCCGGAGGAGATCGAGCTTAGAGAAAAGGCGCTTCAGGAGGCTTACAAGGGTGCAACTGAGGTTCCGCTTTCCGTAATGGCGGAAGTGCGGACTCTGCTCGGCTGCTTAAAGCCGATTGCAGCCAAAGGAAACGTCAATTCCGCCTCGGATGCCGGAGTCGGCGCACTGATGGCCCGCGCAGCCTGTGAAGGCGCAAACCTGAACGTTGAAATCAACCTGCCGTCGATCAGCGACGAAGCGTTGAAACAGAATCTCAGCAGCCGCGCATCAGAAATCCGCAGCGAGTGCGATTGCTTAGTGCAGGAGATACTCGAAATTGTGCGGCAGAGGATGAAAGAGTAGTTCAATATAATTAAGTAAGCGGAGGTGGGTCTGATGCGGCAGGATGATAATCCTGATATAAGGCTTACAGTATGGCGGCAAGCTGACAGAGCATGGCGGTTGAAAGCTGTAATCGGCCTGATTGCGCTTCTGCTGATAAGCTCGTTTTATTTGTATTTGCTTTTATCCGGTGCAAAAATCCCCATTGATATCCACGCTAGTCCGGCAAGTATGATATTCCTGTTCATCGGGCTTTTCTGGTGGATGATGATAACAAAAGGTGGGACCGCGGCAAGGGTATGGCAACTGATGTGGATGATCTTCCTTGTCCTAATCCTGCTTTCGGTATCACTTAGATCAGCAATCAGCATAATCCTGCTGTTAATAACTATATTGATGCTCCCATCACAAGTTTCAGTTGCACAGATAGCTGCTGCAATTGGAGCAGGAGAACAAGCAGCCGAAACAAAAGAGCAGGCAGCACCTTCTGAAGAACAGGAGCAGATTGAAGCGTTGAACAGGCTCAAGCCCTGGTTCTACATAGCTTCAGGCGCAGTGATCGGTGCTTTTCCGGGTGCTCTGCTGTTTATTGTTATGGCAGCACAACCGATAGATAAAAATACTTGTATGGGACCGATAGCTTTTTGGATTCCGGCGATTCTTGAGTTTTTGGGGTTTATTATAGGCTCGCTTGTAGGAGTTATTATCGGTATGGCAGTGAGCAATCAATGGAAATCATCTAAAGCATGGCTTGGGCTTATTGCAGTGCTAGTCGGCGGGTTTTTTATTGGACCCGGAATATTTATAGCTATCTACTTGCCCTATTCCCTTCTTTTTCCTGATCCAAAAACATACCTGATGCCTGCAATATTCTTTCATTTGTTATGTGCTGCAGGTGTGTTTGCAATGCCATTGATATTCAAGTCAAGAATCAGGCGCGGATCTAGATTCTAAATCATGCTTATAGATTTTTACATTTGAAATCCTCAACACTCCGCTTTTTCTGCAGCTTCGGAAGTTCCGAGCCAGCTTCCGAGGATGTACATCGCAGTGAAATCCGCCAGTACGCCGATCTCGTATGCAAGCCCTATGAACGCCATCACGAAAACGGGTAGAGCGACGGCTGCACCTTGAATATTTATTTCAATTAAATCAAAATATTCCTTGACATAGTGTGAATGTTACACTATTATAAGTGTAGGGAATACACTAAGTAGGGGGTGAATGCACAATGGCGTATACATACGAGTATCCGAGACCGGCACTGACGGTAGATTGTGTCGTATTCGGGGTTGATGAGGAGAATTTGAAAATCCTCCTTATCGAGAGGGACCTGGAACCGTTTGCAGGAAAATGGGCGCTACCGGGAGGGTTTGTTCATATCGACGAAACTCTCGAAGATGCAGCGCTCCGCGAACTTCATGAAGAAACCGGCGTGGGTGATGTGTATCTTGAGCAGTTGTATACATTCGGCGCTGTCGACCGCGACCCCAGGGAGAGGGTAGTGAGTGTTGCTTACTACGCGCTTGTGAATCTCTATGACCACCACATCCAAGCGGCGACGGATGCCAGAAATGCGCTCTGGTTTCCGGTTGATGATCTGCCTCAGCTTGTATTCGACCACAATCTGATAATCGAAACGGCACATGAACGGCTGAAAGGAAAGGTCAGGTATCAGCCAATTGGTTTCGAGTTGCTTCCTGAGAGGTTTACTCTTTCTCAGCTTCAGCATCTGTATGAAATTATCCTCGAAACAACGCTCGACAAGCGGAATTTCCGAAAGAAGATACTCGGCATGGACCTTTTGGTAGAGCTTGACGAGGTCCAGCAGGATGTGGCGCACCGAGCAGCACGGCTCTACAGCTTCGATGAGGAGAAATATCGGAAGCTTGCAGAGCAGGGATTCAATTTCGAGATATAAAAGGAGGTTTAAAGTGTTCGCAACAATTCGGCAGGGTGAACGTGTAGCAGTGTGGGACAAACGGGGCAGAGTCGAGATGATCGACGGTCCCAGAAGAGTTTATACTATCGGCCGCAAGCTCGAAAAAATGATGCTTTATGCTGCCGGGACTGATGAATATTTGGCTGTGGTGTATAAGAACGGGCGAAGCGAGCATCTGCGCGGCCCGGTGTCGGTCTGGTTTAATCCTGTTCTGCATGAGAGTATTTCTGTGCAGAAGGCGTTTGCCATAGATGCGAACGAGGCCGTCGTCGTCTACCGGCAGGATGATGATCATGTCGACCGGCGGGTTGTCCGTGGGCCGGATATGTATGTTCCGGCGGCAAATGAGTGGCTGCACAATTTTTGCTGGCATGGGTCAGACCCGAAGGACCCAAATAAGAAGGTTTACGGTGCGCTCAGATTTGCCAAGCTCAGAATTATTCCCGACCAGATGTATTTTGACGTGTGCGATGTTCGGACTGCTGATGACGCGCTTCTGGTCATCAAGCTGATGATCTTCTTCGAGCTTACAGACATCGAAAAAATGCTGGACCAGACACACGACCCAGTCGCGGATTTCATCAATGCGGTGACTGCGGATGTGATAGACTTTGTTGTAGCGCTCCCATTCGAGCGGTTCAAAGAGCAGACCAATAAGCTGAATGACCTGGAAACGTATCCTCAGTTAATCCAGCGGGGCGAGCGGATAGGCTACAAGATCAACAAGGTCGTGTACAGGGGCTACCATGCGAGCGCGACGCTTCAGAATATGCACGACCAGGCTATTGAGGCAAGGACCAAGCTCAAACTGGAATCCGAGACTGAAAACCAGGCGCAGGAGCTTGCGGACTTGCGGCTGGAACGCGAAGCCGAGCGCGCAAAACAGCGCCGGGAGATGGAGGAGTCCGAAGAGCGGCATAAGATACAACTTCAGTCAATTTCTTACGAAGAGACCCTGCGTCAGCTTGAAGCCGAGCAGGAAAGGGATGCTTCTGCCAAACGGATGGTGAACGAGATAGAGGAAGAGCACCAGAAAGCGATGGACAGGGAGCAGATAGAGTTTCTGCAATCGATGAAAGGGATGAACATCGATCTGACCCGCTACCTGGTTGCCCAGTATCAAAACCCGGACCGGCTGATCAGAATAGAGGACGGTCAGAAGTCGGCACAGCTTCATCTGCATGAGTAGGAAGCAAGGAATTTGGAAAAATGGATGTAAAGATAGTCGAAGGCGATCTGCTCGATCAGCCTGTGGAAGCCATCGTAAATGCCTGGAACAGAAACATCATTCCCTGGTGGCTTCTGCTCCCTCAAGGGGTATCAGGGGCAATAAAGAAGCGTGCTGGTTACCAGCCGTTCAAGGAACTTGCCAAAGTTGGGCCGATTCCACTCGGCGGAGCGGTTGCCACCTCTGCCGGGAGGCTTCCTTACAAGGCAATCATCCATGTAGCCGGGATCAACATGCTTTGGAGAGCATCTGAAGGGTCGATTCGAGGTTCTGTGGTAAACGCTATGAAGATTGTCGAGGAACTCGGCATTAAATCACTGGCATTTCCTATCATCGGAGCCGGGTCGGGAGGGTTCAGCGCATCTAGAGCTGAAAAAGTCATGCTCGATGCTTTTAAGGAGATAGAAAGTCCTCAGAAAGTGATACTGGTGAGGTTCAGGAGGGGGTAAGGTGGCTTTCATGGAGCGTTCAGTAATAGGCTGCATTCTCGGCACGGCGGTGGGAGATGCAATTGGACTGCCGGTGGAGGGACTTTCCAGAAAGCGGCAGAAACGGGTGTTTCCGAAACTCGACGGGTACAGGTTTTTCTTCGGTCGTGGGATGATATCCGATGATACAGAGCACACCTGTATGGTTGCCCAGTCTATAATCGAATCTGTTGGAGACTGTGATGCCTTTACCAAATGCTTTGCCAGTAGGTTGAAGCGTTGGCTCATTATGCTTCCTGCCGGTGCTGGGATGGCTACGGTGAAGTCCGCACTTAGGTTGCTGATTGGCACTTCACCAAGCCGGAGCGGAGTCTTTTCTGCTGGAAACGGCCCGGCGATGAGGAGTGCAATCATCGGCGTTTGCTACGGAGACGACCTGAAGAAGATGCGTGACCTGGTTCGTGCATCGACACGGATTACTCACACTGATCCCAAAGCCGAATACGGCGCATTTGCCGTTGCATTGGCAGCATATTTATCCGCGCAGGGTGAAGCCAATCCGAGGGACTATCTGCATATGTTAGTTGGTCTTCTCGGAGACGAATCGGAAGAGTTCATAAATCTTGTCACGGCGGCTGTCGAGAGTTCGGAGTTGGGGGCTACCACTGAGGAATTCGCTACCGGAATGGGATTGGAAAGAGGCGTAAGCGGTTATGTCTATTCTACAGTTCCGGTAGCTCTTTATGCCTGGTTTAGAAATTTGAACGATTACCGAGCTGCAGTGTTGGATGTAATACACTGCGGCGGGGATACGGATACAACTGCAGCGATAGTCGGCGGGATTATAGGAGCTGGTGTAGGCAAGGATGGAATCCCTGTGGACTGGCTCAGCGGGATTGTGGAGTGGCCGAGAAGCGTATTGTGGATGGAAAACCTCGGCACAAGGCTTGTAAAGGCATTATCGAATAATGAGAAGCAGTCCGCACCTAAGTTGTCGGCTTTGGGACTCCTTGCTCGAAATGTCTTTTTCCTGGTAATAGTCCTGCTGCACGGATTCAGGCGCTTGTTGTGGTTTTAGATGTGTAGATGTAGGGATTGGTGGAGAATCGTGCTTCGGGACGAACTGTGGTCCCGAAGCAGAAATCCTGAATTCTGAATCCTATAGCTTACCTCAACACTCCGCTTTTTCTGCAGCTTCGGAAGTTCCGAGCCAGCTTCCGAGGATGTACATCGCAGTGAAATCCGCCAGTACGCCGATCTCGTATGCAAGCCCTATGAACGCCATCACGAAGACAGGGAGTGCGACGGCTGTGCTCTGCAGCAGTCCCTTTATGGAACTGGGGTTCTCCTGCGGGCGAATACGCCTGAGCAGCAGATACGATATCACGAAGATTCCAGTGCTTGTCGCTGCAGTGCTTCCCGCCTGGATCGGAGCCATTCCTCCGAAGCGGACATGCAGGTATGCGAAGATGGCTGCCGCAGCAACTCCACCGATAATACCGGGGATCACCCACCATATCCTAAGGGGCGCTTCATTTTCAGCACAGGCCGCACAGCAGTTTTTGTCAGTATTATGAGCCAACATAGCCTCCAGTTACAGTATCAAGATTATTTATAGCCGAATGACGGCACGGATAACGCCGTCCGTCTTCGATTCGGCAAGTTTCATTGCTTTATCGGTGTCTTCAAGCGGGAACGTATGGGTTGCAAGGCTTGCCGCATTGATTTTGCCTCGATGCACAAGCTCCACAGCTCGTTCTCCCGTCAGATTGCTTCTGCGGACGAATGTGGCTTTGAGCTGCTTTCTTCTGGCTGATCCGGCATCGAAAGGATACTCATCTTCCTTTGGAATACCGACGATCACAACCCGCCCAAGCACCCGCGCGAGCCTTGCTGTCTCCCTCACTGCGTTAATATCTCCCGCGCATTCGAAGACCAGATCGAAACCTCGTCCCGAAGTCATAGCTTTTGCGGCTTCATGCACCTCGGATGGGTCACAAACTTCGTCCGCTCCAAGTTTCAGCGCCGTTTCGCGCCGGGCGGAGATAGGATCGCACACCAATACATCTCCCGCGCCGCAGACTTTGAGCGACTGCATCACTGAAAGCCCGATTGCCCCCGCTCCGAGGACTGCTACCTTCTCTTCTGCGCGGATCATTGCGAGGTCCGCTGCGTAAATCCCGACTGCAAGCGGTTCGAGCATAGCGGCTTCATCCAGCGAGATGGAATCGGGGATGGGAAGCATCAGCGACGCTGGCCAGACGACGTAATCTCTAAAACAACCGTCAGTCGGTGGCGTGCCGAAGAATTTTACGGATGGACAGACATTATAGTTGCCCGACATGCAGAACTCACACCTGCCGCAGGGTTTGGCGGGTTCGATTGCGACCCGCTGCCCCGGTTTCAGGTATGGAACCCCTTCTCCGACAGATTCAACAGTACCGGCGGCCTCATGTCCCAAAACCAGCGGGTCTGTAAGCACGTTTCCGCCGATCCTGCCGTGCCGCCACCAATGGACATCGGACGCGCAGACGCCCACCGATCCGACATGGACCAGTGCTTCACCCGGTCCTGGTACAGGAACAGGTTCGTCGTGCATCCTCATATCAAGCGGCGCGTGCAGTCTGAGAACTCTCATGTTTTTCCTCCCGCTAATTATACGACAGTGGGACGATTGCACGCAAACTAGGGAACAGGGAATAGAAGAAACTATCAGCAACAGGTTGCTATTTTACGCTTAACAAGTTCCTTGAATTTCATTTCCTCAGCTTCATTTGCAAAAACACGCTTGGGAATAGCGGAAAACATTGATTTGCCGTAGATCAGGAGATAAGTCTTGTCATCTTCAACGAGTTGATTGTAGAGGTTCCATTCGAGTTTCGAGTCTATGCTTTGAGTCTTGAACTCGATGCCGTCTTCAGTAAACCTGAGCTGATATTCGTCTCGGAATTTGGGCTGGCTGCGGAAGGTTATGCGCGGGATGACAACCATTGCCATAAAGATTAACAGAAGAAACACACAGCCCACAATGATAATCGTCAGAAACTCAATCGAATACCCGAACATATGCCACGCAATTGCACCAAAAACTGCAAGAATAAGAGCTATTATGCCGTCCAGCTTCACGCGCAGCTTTTTAACGCGAATATACCACAGCCGCATGGCTGCAATGTAGTCTTGTTCGGTGTATCTGAACTTGAGAGTGATGTTCTCCGCCATTTCTATCTCCATTGTTCGGTTTTGGTTGAGATCAATAGCATAAAGTATAAATACGAGACCCTAATGATGTCAATTTATGGCATCTTCCATCTTCCATCAATTGACCGAATTGTGCATCACATAGTTCCCGGTGATGGGGTGGGGTGGGTGAAGAGGTTTTCCGCTTCTGCCGGACCGCCGGGTCAAGCTGTATCGGATGGAAACGGGCAAGGTCATTCTTCAGATAACTGACCCGGCGGCTCGGCATCAGTATCTATGACGCATATTATTTCTATTAGTTCCGTAGAATTTTTACTACCTCCAACTATGCGATTTTCCTGCCGATAATAGCGTACAAGAAAGCTTGTTAGGAGGACAGTCCAAGTTGTCTCAATGTGATTATTGGTGGTCTGCGGGCGCAGTCGAGTGGTGCGACCTTACAGGAAACAGTTGCCGGTGCAGCGGATGTGAGGATTTTTGCTCACTCAAAAAGAGACGCAAAAAGTCCGACAAAACCACGGATAATTTCCAGCAGATGATCTCCGAGATGGATGATTTTCATAAAGAGCCCAGGCATAATCGAATGTCTCACTAACCCGGTTCAGCCATAATCGGGTTAGTGTTCCGGTAAAAAAGGGAGCTGACTGCTAATTCCTGCCGGGGATGTCACTCATGACATCTGCAGAAGCTGCCTGCTGCCTTCAAGCTGCCGGATAGGAACTGCATCACTGCTTCATCCGGCGTACTCTCCGATTCGAGTACATAGGCCTTTATGCCGTTTGCTGCCAGATCCTGGGCAGCCCGCCAGCCCATGCCGTAACACAGGACTGCGTCACAATCATGCAGTGCTTCTACTATTGCGGAATGGCTGTGATGAGCATGCTCATGGGTGTGTTCGTGCCTTTCCTCTCCCGTACATTCACCTTGTGCATGGGCAGTGAAGGTGTTTTGCCTGATTTCCTTCCCCGTTATTCCCTTGCCATCGGTTTCGAAGATTATAAAACATGAGCTGCGTCCGAAATGGCCTGATATGGTGGTGCCATCCATCGATGCTACTGCGATTTTCATTTGTTTCCTCCTGGTGATCTGTTGGTCTGACAGTTCGAACTCACCGCCTTCGATCCTCAGCGCTTTACCATCTACTAGCGCCTGTGCTATCTTGCGATGCGCCGATTCGATAATCCGTCCAAAAGTCTGCCTGGATACATTCATCTTTTCGGCAGCCTGGGACTGGTAAAGCTGCATGAGATCAGCGAGCCGGACGGCCTCCAGTTCGTCCACTGTCAGGACAACCTCTTCCAGCTCTGAAAGGGGTATCCCGCGCGGTTTGAAGTAGCGTGCTCCGGGCATACAACACACTCGCCTGCAGTTTGCTCGTCTTGCCATTACTGTCGACCTCCATGCTATTATGGGCATATGCTCATAATAATGTCAAGCCCAAAATATGAGTTTATATTGACACGGCAGGTTGTTACACTTAAGATTATTAAACCTGAATACTACTAAATATGGCGAAAACTCTGGCCGGAAAGTAAGTAAGCATTGAGCGCTAAGTTTACTGCACGCAAACTGAGGTTTTTGATACCGGTAATCGTTCTTGTGATTATTGTCCTCCTTTTCGTGTGGCAGTACAACAAGCAGAAATCGTCCGAGGATGTTTACACCGGCACAATCGAGGCAGAGGAGTCGCTTGTCGGCTCCACAGTGGGCGGCAGGGTCTCAAAAACGCTTGCTAGAGAAGGCGACACCGTTCGTAAAGGCGACCGGATTGTTACTTTCGAGTCAGAACAGTTGGAAAAGAGTCTTCAAGCTGCCGCAGCTACCCGTCAGCAGGCTGCAGCGCACTTGAATGACCTTCTGGCAGGTCCACGGCCAGAAGAAATCCAGCGTGCGAGAGCCGCGCTAAGACAGGCAGAGAGCCAACTTGAAAAACTTCAGCGCGGGAGCCGCCCAGAGGAGATCGCGGCAGCGAGAGCTGCTATGGAGCAGGCGAGAGACAAGCTCGCGGAGGCTCAGGCAGGACCCAGGCCGCAGGAGATAAACCGCGCGCGTGCCAATTATAACGCCGCTGTTGCAGCCCGCGTATTGGCCGAGCGGTCGCTTGAGAGAACGCAAAAGCTGTATGATCAGGGAGCTATTGCCGCCCAGACTCTGGATGAAGCGCGCACAAGGCTGGAAACGGCACAGGCAGAGGAGCGTTCTGCACAAGAGCAGTTGAACGAGCTTTTGGCAGGAACACGTTCCGAAGAGATACGTGCAGCCAGGCAGGCGTACAACCAGGCAAGCGCCAATTATCAACTTGTAAGGAAGGGCCCCCGGCCCGAGGATATAAGGTCTGCCGAGGAAGGAGTAGCCCAGGCGAAGGCCACGCTAGAGGAGTTTCAGGCGGGGACGCGTCCTGAACAGATCGCGCAGGCAAGAGCAGCCCTCCGGCAAGCCCAGGCGACGGTCGAGCAGGTTAGGGCCAATGTTCGGGAGCGGGCAGTATTTGCTCCGAGAGCCGGACAGATTCAGATCCTCAATGTGCAGGCAGGGGACATAATTCAGCCAGGTCAGACTGTTGCAACCATCGTTGACCCGCACGACATCTACGTTAAGGTATACATTCCCGGCGGGAAGCTTGGGAATCTCCAGGTAGGAAGCAAGTTGCCTGTTGTCACCGATTCGGGAATCAGAACAACCGGCATTGTCGAGCAGATTCCTGTTGAAGCTGAGTTTACTCCAAGAAACGTGCAGACAAAAGAGGAGCGCTCGCTGCAGGTATATGCAGTAAAAGTCCGAATCCCTAATCCAAAACTCAAGATTCGCGCCGGAATGTCGGCGGATGTGCGCCTGAAGTGAACAATTTACAGCCGGATGCAGCCATCGTCTGCAGCAATCTGACCAGAAAGTTCGGCGACCTGACAGCCGTTAAGGATGTGAGCTTCCAGGTCTCGCGCGGAGCCATTTTCGGCTTTCTTGGCCCCAATGGCAGCGGCAAATCGACCGTAATCCGCATGCTCTGCGGGCTTCTGGCTCCTACATCCGGCACCGCAACACTGGACGGCATCGATGTTGTAAGTTACCCCGACCGTGTGAAGCCCCGAATCGGCTATATGTCCCAGCAGTTCAGCTTGTACCGCGATCTGACTGTGGACGAAAACCTCAGTTTTTACGGCTCTATATATGGACTCAACCGGGAACGGCTTCAGAGGCGGAAAACTGAAGTTATGGAAGTTGTCGGCATAACGAGCCGAATGTCACAGCGCGCGGGGATGCTTTCAGGCGGCTGGAGGCAGCGGCTTGCTCTCGCATGCTCCATGATCCACGAACCCGGAATACTTTTTCTCGACGAGCCGACGGCTGGAATCGATCCGGTAGCGAGAAGGCGGCTCTGGGACCTGCTTTTTAAACTATCAGCCAGTGGTCACACGCTTTTTGTGACCACTCACTATATGGACGAGGCCGAACGCTGTACTGATGTCGGGTATATTTATCTCTCCAGGCTGATTGCACTAGGGAAGCCCTCTGAGCTGAAGCTTCTTCCGGGTGTCACGCCGCCAGACACCAAAAGAATCGAAATTGTCAGCGACAATCCGACCAAGGCGCTTCAGGTAGCGAGAAATTTACGTGGTGTCAGGTCATCGACCTTCTTTGGTGAGGCGATTCATCTCCTTGTTGACCGAACGCTGGAGCCCTCATCAGTTGTTCAAGCTTTGAGCGAGAAAGGAATCAATGTAAGCCGGATAAACGGTATGTCAGCTACGCTGGAGGATGTCTTCGTTTCCATAACGGAACAGTTGGGAGGCGGAGACAATGTTTAGAGGGTTGAGAGCCATCGCCGCCAAGGAGTTCATCCACGTTCTGCGCGAGCCGAGCACCATCGTTTTTGCACTTTTCATTCCTTTAATTCAGCTCATTATCTTCGGTTATGCGCTGGATACGGACGTGAAGCACATTCCGACCGCTGTCTTGAACCAAGACCAGAGGACTGCGAGCCGCGATCTCATAGACAGGTTTACTGCGACCCAATACTTTGATGTGGTAGATTATGTGGGCTCAGATCAGGCGCTTCGGGATGAGATTGTCAGCGGGCGCGCGCATGTAGGGATTAAAATCCCTCCCGACTTCAGTGAAAAAGTAGCCAGGGGGACAGGCTCGCAGGTTTTGGTGCTGATAGACGGTTCCGACTCACAGGTGGCATCGAGAGCTCAGAGCGCGGCCTTATCGCTTGGACTACAGTTTTCCAGCGAGATAGTAGGGCGAACTGCTGCTCCATTGATCGACGTTCGGCCGAGGGTCCTTTTCAACCCAGATATGCGGAGTGCGAACTTCTTCGTGCCGGGACTGGTCGGGATCATAATGCAGATTGTTCTTATGATGCTTACGGCACTGTCCATTGTCCGCGAGAAAGAGAATGGGACGCTAGAGCAGCTTCTGGTAACTCCAGTAGGGCGATTTGGGCTTATGATAGGTAAGCTCGTGCCGTACGCGGTGTTAGGGCTCTTGGAAATCGCTATCGTTCTTCTCTTCATGTGGACTGTTTTCGCCGTCCCGATCCACGGAAGCATACTTCTTCTTGCAGCGGTTGCGCCGGTCTTTCTCTTTTCCGGGCTGGGGCTCGGTCTGCTCATCTCCACATTTGCGCAAAGCCAGGTGCAAGCTTTCCAAGCGTCGTTTCTTATTATTATGCCCTCGGTCTTATTGTCGGGGTTCGTTTTTCCACGCGAGAGCATGCCAGCTCTCATCTACCCAATTACGACTATAATTCCAGTCACTTATTTTCTTGAGATACTGCGCGGGATTATCATACGGGGAGCAGGTTGGAGCGAACTTTGGCAGCAGGTCTTCATCCTCATCGGCCTCGGTGTAGTGATTCTCACTATTGCCGCCGCGAGGTTCCAAAAACGGCTGGGGTGAGGTGTTGACGCATCAGAATATGAGGTTGAACAGGTATCCGACTACGAGGATACCCGCAGCGACGACACCGACGAACACTGCGATTAGCCTGATCTTCAGCACTTTGCGAAGTATTATCATCTCCGGCAGCGACAGCCCAATAACGGACATCATAAATGCCAGGACTGTTCCAAGTGCCGCGCCTTTTTCGATGAGCGCGCTCACAACCGGTATGATACCTGCAGCGTTCGAGTACATGGGGACACCCAGGATGACTGCAAGCGGAACACTCCACCACGCGCTCTTACCCATAAACGATGCCAGCAGTCCTTCCGGCACATAGCCATGGATTCCCGCGCCGACTGCGATCCCCGCGATGACATATGGCCAGACCTTGCCGACGATCTCCCGCACAGCGGTCTTTCCCGCATCGACACGTTCCGCCCAGGCTATATTCTGTGTCTCAAGATTGCTCTGACTCATCTGCATCTCGTAGACCCAGTCTTCGACGAACCTTTCCAGCTTGAGCCTTCCGATTATCCAGCCTGCGAAAATCGCAATAAACAGCCCTGTTGTGACATAAACGGCTGCAACTTTCCAGCCGAACATGCCGAACAGGAGGACAACGGCAACCTCGTTTATCATGGGCGCAGCTATGAGAAACGAAAGCGTAACTCCAAGCGGCACCCCTGCCTGTACAAACCCTATGAAAAGCGGTACGGCCGAACATGAGCAAAACGGCGTCACGATGCCGAGCATTGCGGCCATCACATTACCCACGGATTCCCTTTTTCCCGCGAGTATCTGCCTGGTGCGTTCGGGCGTGAAATAAGACCGGATGATGCCGATCCCGAATACTACCAGGACCAGAAGCATCAGGACTTTGGGAGTCTCAAAGATGAAGAAGTTCACGGCCATTCCGATGTGATTGAACTTCGAGAATCCGAAGAGGGAATATGTAAGCCAGTCTGCAGCGGGCTGCAGAAAACAATAGATTCCATACCAGGCAGCCGCGAATACTGCAAACCTTAAAAGCTGGAGGCTGCGTAATTTGGCCGTATTTATAGTTTTATGGTCTCGATTTGTTGCTGCCACAGCAGCTTCCTCCTGTTATCGTATTATTATGCTCTGTAGATCAGATAAACTCCGCCGAGAATTACCAATGCGCCGCATATGCGCTTGACAATAGTCGCTCCGTGCGATTTTTCGTTCCAGTTCAAATAGCGCTGCACGGCTTCGGTTGATGTTCCCGCTGCCACTATTACTGCTGAATGCCCTACACCGTAAAAAGCCAGCAGCAGAATTCCATATAGAAGGTTCGTGGATGCCGCCTTGAAACTCGCTGCAAGCACCGGAGCCATATAAGCAAATGTGCAGGGACCGAGCGCAACTCCAAAGACGAGCCCAAGGATGAAGGCTGCAAGCATCCCGCGCCGCTTCATACCGATGCCCGCTGGGCCTGAAAATGGCATCGGGATAATGTCCAGAAGGTGCAGCCCGACCAAAAAGAAAATTATGGACACAGCGTAATTGCCGTATCTCCCGACATCTCCCATTAACCGTCCCATTGCGGCAGTTGCCACACCGATCAGTGCGATTGTCATTAGAATCCCCAGGCCGAACATCAAAGAGATCCAAAAAGCCTTGCGTGTAGACAGCTTTCCCAGGTCACTGATGAATCCCACGATAAGGGGAATGCTTGACAGGTGACATGGACTGAGCACTACACTCAGGATTCCCCACACGAGTGATGCGCTCAACGCGATCAGTGCTGAGCTTTCCACCGCTTTGGTAAGAGTTATCCAAATCTGTTCCAAACTATTTGACTCCCGGTTCCTCGTTTAGTCGAGCTTGATACCATGCTCCGCGAAGGTCTTTAGCACGTCTTTTTTAGAGAAGAAACCAGTATGGCGGAAGAATTCCTTGCCGCTCTTATCGAAAAATATCTGTGTTGGGATGCTCTTAATGTCATATTTATCGATTGCAGCGCTGTTTTTTAAGACATCGATAAACACAACTTCCAATTTGTTTTTATATTCTTTCTGAAGCTCCTCGACAATCGGCATCATCATCTTGCACGGCACACACTTCTCAGCGCCAAGCTCCATCATTTTGGGGAGGCTTTTCTGTTGTTCTTTTGCAGCAACAGGTTTGACCGCTGTTTCAGCTTTCGGTTTTTCCTTATTCGCAAGAACAACACCCACCACCACGACAAGAACCACTATCACCAGAAGTTTCCACCAATTTTGTTTCATTTGAATTCTCCTTAAGTGTCGATGAGCCGTTTATCTCAGCCCTGCATGCTGATAGTACTTGATTTATTTGTTCATCGGACAATTTAAAATCATGGACCTTTTCAATGCCGAGATTGGTGACGGTAATGTGTGTATAGCCTTTGATATTAGCCGCATCCATGGCTTTCTTGGCGCAAGCCACCGGGCAACCATCCAATACCAGCACCTTGTTGCATCCTTCAACCGATGCTATCATTCCGCTGATATGTCCCCCAACTCCGGCGAGACAGAAGAATTTAGCCTCACCGGCAGTATCGAGCAGTTTGGCGGCTTCATTAGCAATCTGTCCGACATTCGAGCCGCCTGAGCAGGCAAGGACAGTCGTTGTGCTCGATGCTGAGCAGCAGTTATTGTTTTTCATTCCGGTTAACTCCATTTATGTATCGAGATACCGCTTATGCAAGCATCTTCTTTATCTCTTCGATGTTCGGAACCCTGCCGGCGACTTTTACTTCGCCATCGACGGCCAGCGCAGGGGTCATCATGACACCGAACTCCATTATCTTTTTAATGTCGTTTACTTTCTCGATTTCATACTCGATGCCCAGCTCTTTAGCGGCTTCTTCGGTGAGTTCCGCCAGCTTCATGCATTTGGGACATCCTGTGCCTAGAATCTGCAGCTTCTTTTTCATAGTCTTATCTCCTTACATATTATTTTATTGGCGATTTTGCCATATAACCAAATATAACTCAAAAAATATACTCTATTTACCGACCAGGGATATTTGCTCTTTAGCTTTGGATTCCATTACAGCTTCTATACAACTGAAGAAATTCATAATGCAGGGTACGCGCAGTTTGTAATACACCTGCTGCCCCACCTTCCTGTCTTCTACCAGCCCAGCTTCTTTCATCAGCGTCAGATGCTTCGAGACGGTCGAGATGTCCGATCCGACAAGATCACGCAGCTCACAGACGCATTTTTCACCTTCAGCAAGTGAGTCGATCATCATCAGTCTGCTTGGGTGAGCGAGTGCCTTTATAATCTTCGCCCGTGCTTTGTATTTTTCTCTGTTCTTCATTTCAATTGCACCCTACATTTGGTATTTTAGCCAAATATTCGATATATGTCAAGCCGAACTTACGCTCCTGTAATGAGTTTCACCGCATATGGCAGCGGGTAAGCAAAGCCTGAAAGGAGCGGACTAAGGTGTTTCTTCAAATCGCTGAGGGTGCGGCAAAAAGACTTGGCGGGCCGGGACGGCTCCGTTTCATCATATAGCCTGTCGTTGCAATCGCGCTGGGTGTCCGTGATGGATTGATAGATGCGAAAGCAGGTGAGCCTCCTTATTTTATTGGATTGATATTCCGTCCTGACCGCCGTGGCGAGCTGTGGGCGCTGACCTTACAGCATATCCTCAAACCGTTTATCATCGGTGTCATAATCGATCTTATCCTGCAGTATTTCATTTTCGAACGAGTGCGTCTTATTCCGGCAATTATCGTCGGCCTGTTATTGATCGGTCTTCCTTATGCTCTCGCCAGGGGAATAACGAACAGGATCGCCACCAGATGGAATCACCGGAACAACAGGAACTGAATGAGTTCTCGCTGTCCACTGGCGGGCTTTTCCACACCCTGTCACGGCGTACCGGGATGGCTGGCCGTGTAGCCGTCCGCGCATTCATGTTGATGATACTTGCCTGGTTTCCGCTGCTCATTCTATGGGCAATATACGGTCCGGCTGCCGTAGACATCTCATTTTTTCGGGATTACGGCGTATACGGCCGGATTTTGATTGCTATTCCGGTCCTTGTGATTGCGGAAATGCCGATAGGCAGGAGGACGCGGGATGCGCTGGAGCAGTTTATCAAGACGGATCTCACTCGCGAAGAGGATATGCCTCTTTTATCTTCCGCCGTCCGAGATGCGACAGCGCAAAAGAACTCGGTTTTAGCGGAAATCATCATCCTTGCGCTCATTTACTCCAGTATTGGGGTCCGCTCACAGATTATATTACCGGCTTCGATGAATACGTGGTACTATGCAGGCGGCAAAATCACTCCGGCAGGCTGGTATTACGTCCTCGTGAGCCTGCCGGTCTTCCAATTCTTGTTGATAAGGTGGATTTGGAGGCTGGCGATATGGACAGGCCTGCTCTGGAGGATTTCGAGGCTTGATTTACAGTTGGTGCCGATCCACCCGGACAGGATGGGGGGGCTGGGTTTCCTTGGGCTTGCCCAGATACCGTTCGGCATGATAGGTTTCGCCTGCGGCGCGGTTATTTCCACATCACTGTTGAACCACATAACCTACCGGGGGCTGGTTCTTGCAAATGCTACAGGTATTATGGCCGTATATGTAGCCCTCGCGGTTCTGGTCATAATCGCACCGGTTTTCGTGTTCACCGGCAAGCTGGTAGCGCTGAGGGCAAACGGCATACTGAAGTATGGAGACCTCGGTGAGGATTATGCGAAGTTGTTCGATCAAAAATGGATCGGCGGACTGCATCCTGAGGATGAAACAGTCCTGGGCAGCTCGGATATCCAGTCTCTGGCGGACCTTGCAAACAGCTTCGATATTGTGCAGAACATGCGTATCGTAGCCGCAGACAACAAGACGGTTATTGTCATTGCGCTTCTGGCAGCTATCCCCATGATACTGGTGTATTTCGCGACTCTTCCATTTGACGAGATCGTTGCCAGAGTGCTTGGGATATTGGGATGATTCAATAAAATGGAGGGTTGAAATGACTAACCGGACAGCAAGCTGCAGGATCGCAAGGTATTTCCCGGCGGTGGCTGTGGTTGCATCGATTCTGGCATGCATCATGCCGAAGTTTGCACAGGCAAATAATGTTTCGATACGCGTGGACGGCAGAGTCGTGCTTGCTTCGTTGATGTCGATCAGTGACGGGCATCTGCAGGATATCGAAAATTCGCTCAAGACACTGGCCGGTACCGAAGAAGCCCGGACTCTGGACTGGAACAAGATAAAAGGCCCGCTCGCGAGGGTTGAGCAGAGGAGTGTCCCGGCGGCAATGTGGTTTTCGCTGCCGGATGGGGCTTACTGGACTGTAGAGCAGGGACATGTCTCTGAGAATCTTTCGGACCGGCCTTATTTTCCCCGGCTGCTCGCTGGAAAGGATGTTATCGGCGATCTGGTTGTCAGCAAATCTACCGGCAAGGCTGTCGCGATAGTTGCTGTGCCTGTAATGAAAAATGGGGCAGTCATAGGAATGCTCGGCAGCTCGGTTTACCTGGACAAGCTCGGTAGCCTGCTGGAAAAAGAAATGGCGCTCGATAAGACGATGATCTTCTACTCGTTCAATTCTGAACCTCTGGTTGGGCTCGATTGGGACCCGCAGTTGATCTTTCTTGAACCGATGAAGCAGAATAATGAGTCGCTGAAACGGGCGTTTAGAGAGATGCTTTCGAGAAATGACGGCACCGTGAGCTACGAGTATCGCGGCAGAGTCAGGAACGTCATCTACCGCAAATCACCGGTGACGAACTGGTGGTATGCCTTCGGCCTTGTAGAAGGTGACCGGGAAGTGAAATAACAGGCGCTCCAATCGGTGCTTTGTGGGAATATAGTGCAGAAAAGCCCCGGTTTTCGTATTCCGGGGCTTTCGGTGCATCTCATAGCACTATGATTTATCCTTCACATTCAACTTCTTCCGGCAATTATACTGCCCGCCGGTGCAGAAGTGATCGTACTGCAGCGGAAGCGGCGCATCGATCTTGAAAAGCACCTGCAGAATGCCTAGATCAAGTTCATTCGACTCATCCGGGTAGCGCATCGGGCATATAGGGTTGCCCTCTGAGCTTTCGCTGCTGCTGCCGTCTGAGTTCGTTACCTCATGCCCCGGCAAGCCGCACGCATGGCCGACCTCGTGTATGGCGCAGACGGTGACCATCTGCTGCACCAGTTTCTCGCGCGTATCTTCGCCCATTTGCTTGAAGGCTTTCATCGCCAGCGAGTGAGGAATACCGGATGCCTGCAGTTGCTTGTCCTCATCAGAACCGGGCCGGTTGAGCGCGTGGTCGAGGAATGTGTATATATGGCCGATGTAGCGGCGCAGCCGCGCAGGGAAGATCTTCGTATAATCGGCGTCTTCCGGGCAGTCGCCGTTACTGCAGTACCCATAGGTGCCGTAACCGTTTCTTAGTTTATCAGGGTCTTCCAGTCCCGGCGGGACGACCAGCCGCACGGCAAATTTGTGGTAATCTTTGATCTCACCCATCTTGTAATCGACGATGCGGTCTATGGTGAGTCCTCCTCGATTGAATACAAGCTGGTTATTGAGCCGGTAAGCAGTAATGCCAGAGGCCTGTTTCCAGAGTTGCTGGTTAAAAACGTTGCTCTCGTCGATAACGAACAGGTCCTTTTCCTTGGGTGAAAGTCGCTTATAGGCCAGTGTGCTGCCATCCAGCACTACGAAGCCTCTGTATTCCCGGTAAAGGGAGAGTCCATCGCCTTTTATATCCTGTCCGGCAACTTCTTCCTCGTCCCAATCCTTATCATAATTAGGTATGCCATTCTCTTCTTCCCAGGCATCGGAGACATGGTTTTCGTTCTCATCACGAGGTATAGCCAGGAATTGCTTTCCTGAGGTTTCTTCCTGTGCAGTCTGGTTGAGCTCATCGCAGACTGCCTTCAACTTGCCGTAAGCACCGCAGTCTTTGGACTCGACTATCACCACCGCCTGAGAGACGCGCTCGCTCGTGTAGGCGTGTTTTGGGTCATTAGGGTCGATGACGATCCCTTCTCCCTGATCATCAGCAAAACACAGGTCGGTCTTCTTGCTCACATCGAACGGATAGTTGCAGCACCGGCCCTTGTTCTCGCTCACGCCAGTAAGATAAAAGTCGATGCGTCCTTTCGGGGCAGGTTTTCCCTTCTCCTGCGGCTTGAGCTCCGCCATGATCAAGAGCGGATGAGGCAAGCCATAGATGTTGCTGGGGTTGTCCTGCATTCGCGGCACCGGCACCCACTTCTGATACACGGCTTTCTCTACCGGGTAGATGATCATCTTTGGCTCCACCGGCACATCGCCGACTGACCAATCGACTGTAAGCGTTCCCTGCATTAGAGGTATTTCTTTTAAGGCATCTCCCCACTGGGCCTTGAACGATTGCATTGAGTCTGCCATTACACATCCGGGACCTACCACAGCCACTACCGGTACAGACATGCTGCCCTTGCTGCCGCCGTTACTCCACGGCACTTCAAAGACGCCTCCCTCGGTAAAAGCAAAGGGTGTATTGTTCACTCCGATTCCGGTTGCTTCAGCCTTGTTGGCAAAGTTGGCAAATGCCGTTCCTGGACTCGCGGCATAATAGGGAATACGAACAGTAATGGATGAACCGGCGTGAGTTGTCGCGCTGCCGGCAGCGCCGTGAACGACTGTGGGTGCATCATCATCTGTCACTGACCAATTGTTTTCCATTAGCTGGAAGCAGGCCCGTCCGAGCTTCTTGCTGACAGCTACCCGCCCGACAATACCCTGCAGGTCATCCTCGCTTATGGGCAAAGAGGTAGTATCGTTAAAGCTGATGGTCTCAACACCTGTAGATTTCTCGCCGGTCTCATGGTACACGGCAGTAAAAGTCAAAGTGCCGTTGTATGAACTCTTTCGCTCGACTGAGGTCTTTCCACCTGCAAATGTGGTGGTAGCCTGCATATTGGCAACGGTGGTTACGGTCGCATCGCCGCCGTCCCTAACGGTCTGTCCGCTGACCTTTATCGTATAGGTGATCTTGCCTTTCAAGGGCAAGATAATCTGTTCATCCGGGTATCCGAGCGGCACTGGCGACTCAACAAAGTCATGTTGTTCCCCTTCTTCCGCCCATACAACGTTCAGTCCGCCTAAAAGAATAATTCCTGAAACAATTACGCGCAGCCACCAGGCCGGCATCCGCATCCCTGACATAAACCTTCTCCCATACTTATGCGTTACTTACTGATTTTCGGCTGAAACGGCAATATCTTTCAGCCGGACGAACACAAAGTATGAGCTTTTATACTCCCGCTGCAGTAATGCTGTCAACACTTTTTGCATTCGGAAAATGGTAAGTATTTTGCTGTTTATGCCATTGAAATGCCAAAAATGCCACCATTACTTGACATCTTGATGGTTGGTTGCTATAAGATAATCAATGTGTCGGCGGAGAGCCGTAAAAAAGCTCACTAAGGAGAATCAACCAATGCAGACAAGAATTAATGAAAATGCTAGTGCTTTATCTGTATTAATCGCAGCGGTGGAGTCCTTTGTAACTAGTACATATATGCATTTCCTTGGTATATCCGCAAATCCGGTTAGGTTAACAGGCGTGGCAGATGCCATAGTGATTTTGATGATGGTATTCATCAAGCCTCCTTGTAATAAGATTGACGTACATAGCGGTATGAAACGTGTGCTATATAAAATGAGGTTACTATTAATCATTGTGTGCACTCTGCAGTTGATTGGCAAGTTATTTGTTACGATTGTGCTGTGGTTGCGCTGACAGACTGATTGTGGCGCATGTGTTGAATCTTCAACTCGGCCTTTTCAGCTAGTAGATGAGGCCGTGGATGTCGATCATGAGGCTTTGGCACAAAAAACTCGTGCTGAAGAATACAAAAGAGTTGCCATCAGCCGACTGGCGGGTCAGATGACTCTTCGTGCAGCGGTAGGGTTTGTTATTGGGATACTAACAGGCACGTTAGCTGCACAATACGAATATGCAACGAGTGAGGATTTCTGTAAATGAACAGATACATCATTCTTCGTCTAGGTGGCTTCATTGTCTTCGCGAGCTACATCGGCTTTGAGATTTTCGGATTGCTAATAGGTTACAAGGCAATCAGTAGTGCTCCAAGCCTGACTCCGTGGATTGCCGGAAGTTTACTTGGCAGTTTCTCTGCAGGTGGAGGCATTGAAAGATTGATCTCTTATCATAGCACAAGCAGTAGTTGGCATACAGATCATGTTGTCCGAGGTGCATTGTATGCAGTCCCCATGGCACTTGCAGTGGAGGGGATTTTCGTAAGTTGGTTTCTGCCGGTATCGCTGGTGTTATTCTCAGGACTGATATTCCAGGCGATTCTCCGCCTTGTGGTCTGCAGATCAAGAAGAAGCGCAAACGGTTCTGCTGCAGGAGGAAGCATTGAAGAGTGAGCCGAAGGATACAAAAAAGTATAGCATTTACCGCCAGGAGAATATATACATATGGCCACAGATGGTTTTATCTCTGGTATTGAGCGGATTCGGAAAGCAGTCGAAGGCTTGGCTGAGGTTCCCAATATTGAGGAAGCAGGGTGGGATATTACGAATGATCCCGAATTTTGGGTGTTGTTCAACCAGATAGAACAGGCCGGGATTGATTGCAATGCAGACAAAGCTCCATGGTTAGTTGAATTTACCCAAATTGATGACCTTGGGCCTATGGGGCGAGCTCTTTTTTAGCAAGAGCAGCATTATTAGCTTTAGGGCGTATGCCTCGTGCAGCACTGGAAGCAACAGAATCAGCGCATAGGAATTTAGCAAATGATGCTTCCCCTTATCGTAAGGTTGGAATATGCAAATCGCTTGCAGCATCAGGCATGCCGTCAGCAGCACAGCTTATTGAGGTTTATTTGAAAGATCCACAAGGTTACGTTCGTAGAGAAGCTGAGTGGGCTTTGCGAGAATTGAATAATAACTTGTAAGTGGTTCTTTGTTTGCTTCAACGCTCGCTGCTTGAGCTACTTCGGCAAAAACCGTGCCCGAAGCATGCAATTAGCGTCGAAGTAGCTGCAACTCTGGCTGTTTGGCATATGTTGTATCCTTCGGCGCGCGTATTTTGCGCCGAAGCTAACCTATCGGATACGCAATATTGACCGCAAAGAGGTATTTGTTCTGAAAGAGCAGGAAGAGGCGCATTGAAAGATATTACCTTATATAAGCTAATACGTGTATTGCAAATCATACTTAGTCTTGTAGTTGCGCCTTGGTATTTTATGCTGTGCCATCGGTATAGCCAATATAATATTCTGCTGACATGCCTATTTGTCCCGCTAGCATGGACTTGGCCGTTTGTTGATGGTATTTTTTCCGAAGATCCATCTTGGCTGAGATCACTTCTTCCAAGTAATAAAAAAGAGCGGATTATATTCCTAATTGTATTTGTATTTCTGCTTGCATGGTTAGCTGATGCAGGAAAGCACTGGAGTACATCATATTTTTTGTTGGTATATGGTTTAGGCTTTCTTCTCTTTCTGGGAACCTGGTATATATCTTTCAAAGCAGGCAATTATGTTAGAAAGCGATGGGCATAGCAGCTCAAACACATTTGAAATGCTTTGGTGCAAAAAGCTCGCGCAGAAGGATACAAATAGCAGTGGGCATGGATGCCCTGGAGAATCAGGACCGAGGCAGGATCCCTCGGTCCATCGAAGGCTGTTTGGCATATGTTTTGCAGTAAGACTAATGTATAGCTGTGGCAACGAAAAATTTCTATAATTTTTGCTATTTATCATTGAAATCTCGGTGGTAACTGGCTATAATACAATCAAATGGATACTTATTATCTGATAGACAATTGCAATAATATGTGGTGGTGGCGCTACTCCAATTAGGTGGAGCCGGCGCGCTTGCTATCGGATAAGTAAGAACTAAAATATTTAAGTCGCGGCCCGCTCCAAGGCGGGGTTCGCGGCTTTTTTGTGTATATAGGCTGATTTTAGGCCGGGGACACCCATCTTAGTCCCCGGCTTTTTTGCATTACAGGGGCCAAATTGGGAAGGCAGAAGGAATAAGAATCGTAGTAGTGCGAGGAATAGGTTCTAAAAGCAGTATCAGAGGAGGATGAAATATGACCAAAGGCAGATACGGCATCCACGGAGGGCAGTACATCCCGGAAACGCTTATGAATGCCGTCCTTGAGCTGGAGGATGCGTATAACCGGTTAAAAGATGAGCCGCAGTTCACATCGGAACTGGCCGCGCTGCTTAAAGATTACGCCGGGCGGCCATCGCTGCTCTATTATGCAGAGAAGATGACCAAAGACCTGGGCGGCGCAAAAATTTACCTGAAGCGGGAGGACCTCAACCATACAGGTTCCCATAAGATCAATAACGTGTTGGGGCAGGTGCTTCTGGCCAAGCGTATGGGCAAGACCCGTGTGATCGCCGAAACCGGGGCAGGGCAGCACGGTGTGGCCACAGCTACCGCGGCTACGCTCCTGGGGCTGGAATGCGAGATATTCATGGGTAAAGAGGATACCGAGCGGCAGGCGCTCAATGTTTACCGCATGGAAATCCTCGGCGCGAAGGTGCATGCCGTCACAAGCGGCACGCAGACGCTGAAGGATGCGGTTAATGAGACCATGCGCGAATGGTGCCGGAGGATTCACGATACCCACTATGTTCTCGGCTCGGTCATGGGACCGCACCCGTTTCCGATGATCGTTAGGGACTTTCAGAGCGTCATCGGACGCGAAGTAAAGAAGGAGATGCTGGAAAGAGAAGGGCATTTGCCGGACGTGCTGCTGGCCTGCGTCGGCGGAGGAAGCAATGCCATGGGGCTGTTCTATGAATTTATCAAAGAACCTGATGTGAAACTCATAGGCTGTGAGGCAGCAGGGCTCGGAGTCGATACAGACAAGAATGCCGCCACTATCGCGAACGGCAGTATCGGGATTTTCCATGGCATGAAGTCTTATTTCTGTCAGGACGAGTACGGACAGATAGCACCGGTCTATTCCATTTCTGCCGGGCTGGATTATCCCGGTGTCGGGCCCGAACATGCCGCGCTTTTCGACTCCGGCAGGGCTGAGTACGTGCCTGTTACGGATGCTGAAGCCGTAGATGCCTTCGAATATCTTTCACGCATGGAAGGGATTATCCCGGCGATAGAGAGCGCTCATGCAGTGGCCTATGCCAGGAAAATCGCACCGCAAATGGACAAAAACTCGACTATGGTGATCTGCCTGTCCGGCAGGGGAGACAAGGATGTGGCCGCAATCGCACGCTATCGGGGGGTGAATATCTATGAATAAGCTGAACAGGGCATTTTCCGGGGGCAAGGCCTTCATACCGTTTATCACGGCGGGCGATCCGTCGCTTGAAGTGACTGAGGAATTGGTATATGCGATGGCTGACGCAGGAGCAGACCTGATCGAGCTGGGCATTCCGTTTTCCGACCCGGTGGCGGAGGGACCTGTCATCCAGGAAGCGGACAACCGGGCGCTCTCCGGCGGGACGACGACGGACAATATCTTCGAAATGACGGGCCGTATCAGAAAAAACTGCAGTGTTCCGCTGGCCTTTATGTCCTATGCCAACCCTATCTTTACATACGGTGTGGACAGGTTCATGAAACGGTGCCTTGAGACCGGGATCGACGCTGTAATCGTGCCGGATGTGCCTTTTGAAGAAAAAGAAGAGCTGCAGCCTTTCTGCGCGCAACACGGGGTCACTCTTATCTCGATGGTTGCGCCGACGTCAAGAGAGCGCATATGTATGATCGCAAAAGAGGCTCAAGGTTTTATCTATTGTGTCTCATCCCTGGGCGTGACCGGCGTACGGAGCGACATCGGGAGCGGCGTGGAGGAGATGATTAAGATCGTAAAGGGTGTCAAGGAGATTCCCTGCGCTGTCGGTTTCGGCATTTCTACACCCGGACAGGCCGCGGAAATGGCCGGGTTTGCTGATGGAGTGATCGTCGGTAGTGCAATTGTGGAAATAGTGGGGCGATATGGGGCGCAGTGCGTGCCGCATGTCTCGGAATATGTGCGTGCTATGAAGGACGCTATTGTATCAGAGGAAGTGAGGAAGGGTTAAGATGGTTAAAGGTGTTTTACGTAAACTTACAACTAAGCAGGATCTGACTGCGGAGGATATTTATAAGCTGATCGTGGCTATTAAGAACGACGAGTTGAGCGATGTGCAGATCGCGGGGTTTCAGGTGGCTCTTTTGATGAAGGGTCCGACGCTGACGGAGATTACAGCCATAGCCAAGGCTATGCGGGACAACTGCATCAAGATCGACCCGAAGGTCGATGGAGAGCTTATGGACACATGCGGCACCGGAGGCGGCTTAAGCACATTCAACATTTCGACCGCGGTAGCTTTTGTGGCAGCAGCAGCTGGGATTCCCGTGGCCAAACACGGCAGCCGCTCCATTGCCAGCCTGTCCGGCAGCGCTGACGTGCTGGAAGCGCTGAATGTCGAGATCAACCAGACACCGGAATCGGTCGAAAAGATGATCGAAGACATCGGCATAGCTTTTCTTTATGCTCCGCTGTTTCATCCTGTCATGTGCAAGGTGCTTCCTCCGGAGAAAGACCTGGGGATAAAAACGATTTTCTATACGATCATAGGCCCGCTTATCAACCCTACCAAAGCAAGCAGGCATGTTATGGGCGTTTATAAGCCGGAGATTCTGGACACGGTCTCACGTGTTGCCTCGTCGATAGGGTACGACAGAGCGCTTTTCGTGCATGGGTTGGACGGGATGGATGAGATCTCGCTTCTGGGCAAAACAAGAGTCAACGAGCTCAAAAATGGTGAGATATCTACTTATGAGATCAGCCCGGAAGATTTCGGCTTGACTCGCTGCTCACTGGAAGAGATTGCCACGGGAACTCCGCAGGAAAATGCTGAGATGATAAGAAATGTTTTCTCCGGCAAAGATAAAGGCCCGCGCCGCCAGGCCGTCATCCTAAATGCCGCTGGGGCACTGATGATCGGTGATAAGGCAGCTTCCTTTAAAGAAGGAATCGGTTGCGCAGGCGAGATAATCGACAGCGGACTGGCACAGCGCAAGCTGGAAGAGCTTATCACCGCTTCTCAAGACTACGCTTCGGTGAACTGACATGGCAGGCAGTTACACAACGGCACTGCGGCAAAAACTGAGGGTGGAAAAAACGCCGGTTATCCCTGATATCAAGAGCAAATCGCCCGGAGAGGGGGATTTGCTCTCCGGCAGAGATCCTGTCGCGTTTGCTGTGGAGCTTGTGGCGGCAGGCGCGCCTGCACTTTCGGTGGTGACGGAAGCGGAGCATTTCGGGGGTTCGCCGGAGCTGTTCAGCCGCATTTCGCATGCGGTGACGGTCCCTGTGCTGCGCAAAGACTTCATTACGACCGTGGAGCAGGTGCAGGAGAGCGTGGATATGGGCGCTGCTGCCGTGCTGCTGATTGCGGCAATGATGGAGAAAAGCGTATTGTTCAAACTGTTCGAGAAAGCGTTATCGCTGGGCCTGGAACCGCTGGTCGAGACACATAATGAGGCGGAAATAAGGATCGCTAACGAACTGAAGCCCACTTTTCTAGGGATCAACAACCGCAACATACTCGAACTGGAAAAAGACGGCGGAAATGTCTCCAGGACAGAAAATCTCGCTGCTCTGGCATGGCCGGAAGCGCTGATAGTGAGCGAAAGCTCCATAAGCTCTCCCTGTGATGTCCGGCGGGCGGCAGCGGCGGGCGCGCATGCTGTCTTGGTGGGGACTGCCATCCTTCGTGCCGACGACCCGGCTGCCATGTACCGGAAACTAAGCGAACTAAAGGAACAGCAGGCATGATAAAGGTCAAAATCTGCGGCTTGATGAACAAAAAGGATGTCGATATATGCGTGAAGGCGGGTGCGGACATGGTGGGGTTCGTCGTGGAATACCCGCAGCCGGTGCCGTGGAACCTGACTGCAAGTGAAGCAAAAGAGCTTATCAGCCTGGTCTCAGCTCCCGCAGAAGCCTGCATAGTTACAGGCGGTCCGGTGAACAAGGTTTTGGCTCTGGCTGATGAGTTGCGCCCGAGAATTGTTCAGCTGCATTACAGGGAAACGCTGGCGGACGTGCGGCGGACGGCAAAGGAGTTGAGTGCGCTAGGCATCAGGACGATCAAGGCTCTGCGGTTCGATAAGAGCGGCAATTGTGATTTTGAGATCACCGACCCTGTCCTCGCTGCCCGTGAACTTTCCCGAACGGAGATAGCCGCAATCGTTGTGGACTCATATACTGAGGCCCGACCCGGCGGTTCAGGTATAGTTGTCGATCTTTCCACATTCAAGACTGTGCAGCGGGAGAGCGAAGTCCCGGTCATTCTGGCTGGAGGCCTAAATCCCGATAACATCGCCTCCATCGCCGCCGCGACAAACCCTTTCGGTGTGGATGTTCTGACAGGCGCCGAGACAGCTCCCGGACGAAAGGATGAATCGAAGATCGTCCAGTTGATGGAGGCTCTGTCCTCGCATATATGCTAAATGCCGGTAATATCGGAAGGCTGAGCTGCCTTTATTACCGGATAGTATTTTGTCCCGGACTTAAAGATAGACGATGAGCCCTGAACTTTTATGCGGTCTCCGACCTGCCTTGACCGCGCGTTTATACTCCCGACAACTTTGATGCCCAAATGTGCTGTCCCATTATCACGGTGTGAGCCGTCGTCAATAATCATCCAGGTGAAATCGGATGCAATATCGGTAATTTCGCCCCAGATTGTCACATCCAGCCCGATATTATTGAGCCCTGTGCCACCGTCGCATCCGATCTGAAAACCTGCGGGCGACCCTCCTCCGACCGACCGATTGGTCATTCCAAGCGGAGCTGGAATGCCGGGTTCAGGGTCGCATTCGTCTATCAGGTGTATCAGGTTCAAGACGCGCTCGCCATCAGCATTGCACAGCAGTTCGCCAAAGACGGACACTTCCTTACCCCTCGTAGTGCCGCTTCCCATTACAGCCAGCCCGCAGGCACGGTCCTGTGTTTCCACGTTGAACCTGTCGGAATGGACTCGCGTAACCACTGCACCCGGTATCACTACTGCCTGAGGCTCGGCTGATTTTACCTGAGCCAGATTGAGCACTTTGACATCCGCAGCCACCACTATATCATCCACATTGAAGCTGAATATGGCTGTCGGGTCATTGTCAGAGCACAATTCCACCTGGTCAAAAGCTTCTTTTGAGATTATTCCCAGAAAATATACATCATTGCCTTTGTTAAGTATCTGAAATGGTTCTGTTGCGCTCAGGACGTCGAAACCGGAGCCTGCATTCGCGTGCATCCGCCAGAACGGTATGGCAGGAGTCCCAGTCGGGCTGGGGTTGCCGATCAGTCGTAATCCGAATGCGTGCACTGGGTGCGAAAGATTGAAAACAATCTTGTCTCCATTTCCCGCAAGGAACTGTTCCCTGGAGCCTGACCCTCCAATCGCATTCTGACCGCTTGTCGTACTATATGTATTGGTGATAACAGGCTGAACTGTAATCCGGGTTGAGCCATTGGACTGAAGCCCGTCTGCAGTTAGCTTCAGCATGCCGAAGCTGGTGGCACTTGACCCCGAAGCCTGCGAATCAAAACAAAGCACAAAATTGAGACCTTGTTCCGCAACAGCCGCGGTAAATGAATCAGCATCGGTATATGCCGTCGCAGCCTGTAAGGTAGATGCAGTCGTAAGCAGGCATAACGCCGCAAATACACAAATAAATATTCTCATAACCGATTTCTCCCGGTTGAAGCGGATTAGTTGACCATGTACACCCATGCTGCGCTGACGGTTGTATCAGTGGCAGTTGTGTTATTCACTATTTCGATCATTACATTATTGCTCATAATAGGAACAATCATAAGCGCCATTCCACCGGACTGCGTGAAATTGGCATAAGGTATCAGCGGAGTAGTTGGCGTAGCGAAGCTGCCTTTTCCCATCAGGTAATAACCACCGGTGTTCGGCATCTGAAACCGGACATTGATCTGAATGTTTCCGGCATCATTCACTGCTGAAGGAAGCGTCGCTACTATCCTCAGCTCTTTGTATCCGGTGCAGCTTAATATGCCGGAAGATATAGTACTGCCATGTGGCAAGGCTTGGCTGGTCCATAATACCAACTGGTTGCTCATCGTAGGTGCTTTTACCGTGTTTTGTGTGGAATCGATCCTAATAGTGTTCTGGTTAGGATCGACCTTCACTGCTGGCAGGGTCCCTACATTCACATTAGGTGTATTCGTCACATTTACATTCGGTGTGCCGCTTACCTGCACGGTATTGCCTGTATTGTCTATTTTTACGGTGTTTCCGCTCGGATCTACTTTCACATTGGGCGTGTTTTGCACCTCTACAGGCGTGGTTCGGGTCTGTGCAAACAATGCCGTGGAGCACGACATAACGCATATCAGCGCAATCATGATTGAAACATTTGATATTTTCATAATCAACCTCTTTAGTCGTAGTATAATAGTTTACAGAATGCTCGCTTACTACAATATATCATGTATATTTAACTCTGCAATAGGCAATGTGGGACAAGGAGTAAATTATAGAGATAAAGTTATCTGTAATGAGGTAAATGCGTGGCCGGATATGGTTGTGTCTGGTGGTTGTTTGATCGTTGTGCTAACCGAATTATTGCCAATATATGAGAGAAAGTGGTATATTAGTGCCTGTCGGAGTGCTGGAAGTAACAGTCGGTTTTATTATTTCCAAGACTGTGGAACAAGCATCTTTGAGTATTGACTGGTAGAGCAACGCTTTACCAGTTTAAAGTTTGTACAGGGTATCACAGGGGGAACCTATGGCGATTCTTGTAACCGGCGGGCTGGGATATGTGGGCTCTCATGCTGTCAAGCATCTGATGGGCCATGGCAGGCAGGTAGTCTGCCTCGATGATTTGTCATTCGGGCATACCAAAGCGTCGAGCGGAAGTGAAACCGTTATCGGAAGCATCGGCGATGCCGGGCTCCTGAAAAAAGTCTTTGCAAAATATCCGATCGATGCCGTAATGCATTTTGCAGCGTTTGCTGACGTAGGCGAATCGGTCAAGGACCCTCAGAAATACTACATTAATAATATTCAGAACAGCATTACTCTGGTTCAGGAGATGCTCGCAGCCGGAGTCAAGAGGATGATTTTCTCCTCGACAGCAGCAGTCTTCGGTGAACCGGAGGCAGTGCCTATCCCTGAAGACCACCCAAAGAACCCGACAAACCCTTACGGCAGATCGAAGCTTATGCTGGAGCATATTTTAACCGAATATGATCATGCATACGGACTCAAGTGGACAGCCTTAAGATACTTTAATGCTTCAGGGGCTGACCCATCGGGCGCGATAGGAGAAGACCATAAGCCGGAACACCATCTGATACCGCTTGTGCTGGACGTAGCCCTCGGTAAACGCGATAATATAGCAATATTCGGCACGGACTGGCCAACGCCGGACGGCACATGCATAAGGGACTATGTACATGTGACCGATCTTGCCCAAGCGCACCTTTTGGCGCTCGAAGCGCTGGAATCCGGTGCCTCAAGCGACGTATATAATATGGGTAATGGGAGCGGTTATTCCGTCAAAGAGGTAATTACCGTTGCAGAGGAAGTTACCGGAAAGAAAATAGCAGCGGTCGATGCTCCAAGAAGGGCAGGGGACCCCGCAAGGCTTGTGGCAAGCTCTGATAAGATCAAAAAGCAGCTTGGATGGAGACCTGAGTACGCGGAACTGAGAACGATAATTGAGACCGCCTGGCAGTGGCATAAAAACCACCCCGATGGTTTTGGAGATAGATGATTTTATGGAAAAGACAGATGCTCTTGAAATGATGCGGCATTCTGCGGCGCACGTTATGGCGCACGCAGTGAAGAACCTGTTCCCTGAGGTGAAAATTGCAATTGGGCCACCTATTGAGGACGGCTTTTATTACGATTTCGACAAGCCGGAGCCGTTCGTGCCGGAAGACATCGAAAAGATCGAAGCCGAGATGGCAAAAATCGTGAAGGCCGACAATAAGTTTGTCCGTAAGGAAGTAACGAAGCCTGAGGCTGAGAAGATTTTTGCCGACCAGCCTTACAAATTGGAGCTGATCCGAGAGAATGAGGACGAGACATCGACCATATATGAGGAAAACGGCTTCGTAGACTGGTGCCGCGGCCCGCACGTCGAGAGCACAGGTAAGATCGGCGCGTTCAAGATTCTTTCTATCGCCGGTGCATACTGGCGCGGTGACGAGAAGAACCCGATGCTTCAGCGGATTTACGCGACAGCGTGGCCTACAAAGGCTGAGTTGGACGAACATCTGCATCGGCTCGAAGAGGCAGAGAAGCGCGACCACAGGAAACTGGGGAAAGAACTTGAGCTTTTCTCGTTCGATGAAGAAGTAGGCCCAGGGCTCGTGCTTTGGCATCCGAAGGGCGCACTGATGCGGAAGATAATGGAAGACTACTGGCGGGATGCTCACCTTAAAGGCGGCTACGAGCTAGTGCAGACTCCGCATATCGCGCGCCAGGACCTATGGGTGACGAGCGGACACCTCGATTTCTACTCCGAGAGCATGTACGGCCCGATGGAAGTCGAAGGCGCTCCTTACAGAATCAAGCCGATGAACTGCCCGTTCCATCTTGCCATTTATAAAACAAGATTAAGGAGCTACAGAGAGCTTCCGATCAGATGGGCAGAGCTTGGAACTGTATACCGGTTCGAGCGCTCCGGTACGCTGCATGGCCTGATGAGAGTGCGCGGCTTTACACAGGATGATGCGCACATTTTCTGCACGCCGGATCAGCTCGACGACGAGATAATCAGTCTTCTGGACTTCGTAATCGACATATTGGGCCATTTCGGGTTCCATGAGTACGGCATATACCTCTCGACACGGCCTGAAGACAAGTATGTCGGGACGCTGGAGAGCTGGGCTGAAGCTACGGATGCTCTTAAGAAGGCTCTGGAACACAAAGGGCTTGAGTACAAGGTCGATGAGGGCGGCGGCGCGTTCTACGGCCCGAAGATCGACGTCAAGATTAAAGACGCACTCGGCAGGGAACATCAGTGCAGCACCATTCAGGTCGATTTCAATGAGCCTGAACGGTTCAACATCGAGTACATCGGTGAAGACGGCAAGGCGCACCGCCCGATAATGATCCACAGAGCGCTTCTGGGATCGATTGAAAGGTTCTTCGGCGTGCTGGTCGAGCATTATGCCGGTGCATTCCCGCTCTGGCTTGCTCCGGTGCAGGCAATACTCCTTCCGATTGCAGACAGGCATCAGGAGTATGCTCATAAAGTGGCTGCCCGGCTTGCCGAAAAAGGTTTCAGAGCAACGGTCGATACACGAAACGAAAAGACGGGGTATAAGATTCGAGAAGCACAGCTTCAGAAGATACCATATATGCTGATAGTAGGTGACAGAGAGATAGCAGAGGACCAGGTGTCCGTCCGCTCCCGCGACAAAGGTGATATCGGTGCAAAACCGGTAGATAAATTTATAATGGACCTTACAGGGGAGTTGACAGCTTCTTGATGGTCAGTTATACTAACAGGGAAAATCCGGCAGGAAGAGCACTTATAGTGCTTCAGCCGAACTTGAGGTGAGACGACTATAAGCAGAGGAGATTTCAGGGTAAACGAGAGGATCCGTGCCCGGGAAGTCAGGTTAATCGATGACGCAGGGGCGCAAGTCGGCGTCGTGCCTTTCAGACAGGCCATTGAGCTTGCACGGGAAAAGGGATTAGACCTGATTGAGGTTGCACCAACAGCTAACCCACCCGTATGCCGCATAATGGATTACGGGAAGTGGAAGTATGAACAGGGAAAGCGTGAACGGGAAGCTCACAAGAAGCAGAAAGCCTCGGAAGTCAAGAGTATCCGAATGAGGCCGGGGATTGATGAGCATGATTTCCAGTTCAAACTTAAAAATGCACTGAAGTTTCTCAAAGAAGGTGACAAGGTCAAATTTACTGTCATCTTCAGGAGTAGGGAAATTACTCATCCTGAGTTCGCCAAAAAGTCGCTTCAGCGGATCGCCGAGGAATCGCAGGAGATCGCTGTAGTAGAGAAAGCGCCTTCCATGGAAGGCCGGACGATGACGATGATACTTAGCCCAAAGTCGGCTGTATAAGCTGACTTTTATTTGATGTGAGGTAAAACGTGCCTAAGATTAAGACGAGGAAGACCGCCGCAAAGCGGTTCAAGATTAGTGCGGGTGGAAAAATCCTTCACGGACATGCTAGAATGAACCACCTTATGATGAAGAAATCATCCTCACGTGAGCGTCGGCTTGAGTTAGAGACCGCGGTCACAAAAGGTGATCTCAAGAAGATCAAAAGGATGATGCCCGGAACCTAAAAGGTGTTTTACATCATCCCGAACCGTCGTAATGTCATTCCGAACTTGATTCGGAACCCAGGAGAGGGATGGGCCCTGAATTATTTCAGGGTGATGTTGTTGTAGAGTGTGAACTCTTACGTAAATACAAAGTTTTGAGTTTATTAATAACTCTAAGTTAGGAGAACGGATACATGCCACGCGTGAAACGCGGCACAATGACGCATAAGCGCCATAAGAAGGTGCTGGAAAGAGCGAAAGGCTACTGGGGTGGACGAAGCAGGCTGTTCAAGACAGCTAAAGAAGCAGTCATGCACTCCATGCAGTATGCTTATCGTGACAGGCGAAACAAGAAGCGGGAGTTCCGCAGACTGTGGATCGCAAGAATCAATGCCGCATGCAGAGAGCAAGGCCTGACATATGGCCGATTTATAGAAGGACTTTCTAAAGCAGGTGTAGAACTGGATAGAAAGATGCTTTCTGAGATGGCTATCAATGATGCCAAGGCATTTTCTCAGCTTGTAGAACAGGCGAGAGCCCAGGTATCAGCATAAGATGAGATGGGTCACGGGGAATAACCCCGATAGACCCGCATTAAAATTTATCGCCCAACGTACAATAACCGAAGCAGTTGATCTACCAGGAGCATTGGAATGATTCAAGGTAGGACTGTTGTTTTGGTCATTGGTCGTTGGGTTTTTATATTATAGGTTTATCTGATAGTTCTCGTGACATCTGAAAATCTATGGGAGAGTCCCGCATGGGACTTACAACACCCTTCTGATTGTTGTGTTGGGAGTAATATGATTGAATTCAACACGATAACCGATCTTGTGAAGGAGTCATCCGGGCGAATAGAGACTGCGAAGGCTACTAAAGAGCTGGATGAGATTGAGGTCGAGTACCTTGGTCGAAAAGGCAGGCTGACTCAGCTTCTGAGGACCGTCGGAGAGCTTCCGGCGGAACAGCGGCCTCTGTTTGGAAGCTGCGTTAACGAGGCAAAGTCCGAACTGGAGGCAGTAATATCCGAACGCCGGACAAGGCTTGCCTCAGAAGAGACAGAACGCCGTATACAAGCAGAATCGATTGATGTTACACTGCCTGGAAGGTTATACAAGACCGGAAAACCGCATATCCTCGTCGAGACGATGGCTCGGATCAAAAGTATCTTCATCGGAATGGGCTACGAGGTCGTAGAAAGCCCGGAGATCGAGTCATACCATTATAACTTCGAAGCACTGAATTATCCCGAAGAGCATCCAGCGATGGATGAGCAGATGTCGTTCTATGTCACCGACAGGGATACTCACGATGTGCGCAGCACCTATCTTCTCCGTACTCAGACCACTGCTTCGCACAAGCGGGTGTATGAGAAGAGAAAACCCCCGTTCAGAATATGCACGATGGGCAAATGCTATCGTTATGAAGCTGTCGATGCAACGCACGGCCACACGTTCCATCAGGTCGATTGCTTTACAGTAGGTAAAAACATTACCTTCGCCGACCTGAAAGGGACGCTGGACCATTTCTGCCGCGAGATGTTCGGCCCGGATGCCAAAACCAGGTTCAGACCGGATTTCTTCCCATTTGTCGAACCTGGGGCGGAGATTGCCGTCAGTATCGGCGGCGGCAGGTGGCTGGAGCTCGGCGGAGCCGGAATGATCCATCCTAACGAGTTGGCAAACAGTGGAATGGACCCGAAGATATACAGTGGGTTTGCATTCGGGCTTGGGATAGACCGGATGCCTATGATCGAACACCAGATAGACGATCTCCGCCTGTTTATGGAGGACGATCTCAGGTTCCTGGCCCAGTTTTAGAAGTGAGAAGTTTGATGGAAGGCTATACTTTCCATTTTGAGGCAATATGAGAGTTCCAGTTGAATGGCTTAATGAATATGTAGAGACAGGCGGATCAGTCGAGGAGTTGGCTGATAAGCTTACTATGGCCGGGCTTGAGGTCGAGGAGATCTCTTCGATGGAAAGTGAAGAGGTCTCCCACGCAGGAGGCATGCCTGATGCTGTGGACAGCCGCGTGATGCTTACGAAAGTCACGCCGAACCGAGGGGACTGGCTGTCGCTTATCGGTGTCGCCCGCGAAGTCGCCGCTTTTACCAAAAGCCCCGTCAAAATACCCCAGCCTGAAGCTTCAGGCGTTCCGCCTTCATCCGCATCGGAGATAAAGATCACTATTAAAGATCCTGACCTCTGTGACAGGTATGTCGGCGTCGTTGTCCGCAATGTGACGGTAAAGGATTCCCCAGCCTGGATGAAGAACCGGCTGATCCGCGCAGGCATGAGGCCGATCAATAACATAGTGGATATCACCAACTATGTGATGCTTGAGATGGGACAACCACTGCATGCGTTCGATTACAGCCTCTTGGAGGGGAAAGAGATCATAGTCCGTCGCGCAAATGCCGGCGAGAAGCTGACTACTCTTGACGGTGAAGAGCGCGAGCTGGGTTCTGACATGCTCGTTATTGCTGATAAAAACCGCGCTGTCGGGCTTGCAGGGATTATGGGCGGCTTTGATTCTGAGGTAAAACCCGACACGAAGAATATTCTCATAGAGTCTGCGCACTTTAATCCGGTCTCTATCAGAAGGACTTCAAAGAAGCTCGGTATCGTAACAGAGTCCAGTTACCGGTTTGAGCGTTCGGTGGATATCGGCACAGCTGACATGGTAGCCAAACGAGCCGCTGAGCTTATGCGGGACCTGGCTGACGGCGAAATAGCCGAAGGCCTTGTAGACCTGTATCCTGCCAAAGATAACATATTCAAGGTTACTGTCCGCCCTGAACGGGTAAACGCAATGCTCGACACCTCTTTGAGTGCCCAGGAAATGGTGTCATTCCTTGAAGTGTACCAGATACCTGCAACTCTTGAAGATGAAGATATTGTCGTAACGGTTCCGACGTTCAGGCCGGATATACGGCTCGAGGCAGATGTGATCGAAGAGATTGCGAGAGCTTATGGCTATGAGAGCATCGGCAGCACTCTTCCGCCTGCGCCGTTCCAGGGCAAAGACAGCGACATGGGGCTTTTCGTGCAGGAAATGCGGCGGACGCTTATGTCCTCAGGGATGCAGGAAGTCCTTACACACAGCCTTATAGATCATAACAGCATCAGAATCGCCGGTCAGGAAAACTCTATCTTCGTGCGAAACCAGCTCAGTTGGGAAACAGCGGGGATGAGGACAATGATTGCACCGAACCTGCTCCGGGTCATCGTGAGGAACCAGGCGAACGGGATCCGTGATATGAGCATCTACGAGATCGGTAAAGTCTATCGCTGGCTGGAAAAGGACAAAGCTGTGACCGAGTGGCTGTCAGTGGCAGGTGCAATGGTCGGAAATCAGTGGTCAAACTCTTGGAACCTGGATAAAGAAGCGATGGCGGCTGATTTTTATCTCATAAAGGGAGTTGTCGAGAATATCTTCGACAGATTGAAGATTTCCGGTGTGAGGTTCGAGCGCACTGAGCACCCTATGCTTCACCCGACCAGAGCCGCAAAGATTACAGCCGGTAATGCAGAGATAGGTATCATCGGTGAAGTCGCTCCTGAAGTCATAAACGAGCTGGATATAAAGGGACGTCCGTATATATTTGAACTGAGTGTTGAGAAACTGAAGTCTCTTGTTCCTGAGAAGATAGTATACGAACATCTTCCGAAGTTCCCGGCTCTTTACAGGCATATTGCTGCCGTTGTGAAGCGGGATGTGCCCTATGGTGACATCAGAAGAGCAGTTATCGAAGCAGGTGGGGCTATTCTTGAAGATGTGAGCCTTCTGGACGTATATGTCGGCCCGCATGTGAGCGAGGATGAGCAGAGTCTGACACTCTCAATAGTTTTCAGATCGAAAGAACGTACACTTAAGGACGAGGAAATCAACGCTGTTCTTGAAAAAATAAAAGATAATCTTGCATCGGAGTTCAAAGCGATATTCCGTGGGTAGCTGAAGAACGGTGCAAGAATTATATAGCCGGTTTTCAGGCAAAGGACCATTCGGACGATAAAAGTCACGAATGGCGAAGCGAGGAAAAGAGAGGGCGCCGCTTTAAGGAAGTAGCGGCGAAAGGAGAGCGGAGAATGGCAGTCGAAAGAAAAGAAAATATCGACGACCTGATTGATGTTGAGTCCGTTATATGCCGGCTGCGCGATGTGATATCTGCGCGGGTAGTTTCCGGCGATGATGGAGAGATCGAGGAGATTCACGTTCTGACGGAAGCAAGTAGAGCCCCAAAACAGGTTGTGCGTGACATCGAATCGGCGGTTATGGCCAAACTTGGCGTCCAGCTGGATCATCGAAAGGTCAGCGTAGCTCAACTTCAGGGTAATGAGAAAAAGGAGCAGGGCAGATTAAAGTTTTCAGACGTTTCGATCTCTCTTGAAGGGAGCAGAGCAGAGGCTACGGTCCATTTAGGGAGAGACGGTGTGGCTTACACGGGAACTGCTACGGGCTTAAGCTCGAGCAGTAGCCAGATGAAGCTCATTGCGACTGCAACGCTGCGCGCGGTCGAAGATGCAGGCGCGGCTGACGGTACTATGGTAGTCGAAGACATGACCACAGGAGTCAATCTTGCCGGAAAGAATATTGTTGTAGTATTGATCAATTTTGTCACGAACCGCGGGGATGATTATTTAACAGGTTCCGCGATAGTCAGGCAGGATTTATGGAAAGCTGTGGTTAATGCTACACTGGATGCCATTAACCGGCGAACCACATTGATAACTAAAGAATAGTTTTCAAATTGAGCCAACGGCGCGAGCGGCAGATCCAAAAATGAGCGGAAAAGTCAACCCGAGCGAAGCGATGAATGCACCCCATCTGAGCGGTAAGGGGTAGTATCACGCGAAAGGGGTTGAAAAACATGAAACGCCTGTTCAAGGTACTGATCGCATTGGCGACACTGGCTGCAACCTGCGGAGCCACATGGAGACAGTGGCCACCACCATAGTTTACAATTATTGAACTGATGGATGTATGCAGGTACACAGCAGTTCCTGAAATAAAACTGTCGCTGCCGTTGGCTCAATAATTTTATTATTATGCTAAAATATTCGCCGTCTTTACCGATAGAGGTTACGCTTCAAAGATGGCATACTATAGACTAGAGCCATTGCTCTAGCATCGAAATTAAGCTCTAGACAGCCCACATGGTTTGAATGGCAAGTAGTAAGAGGTCGTTTCATCTATTTTACCGCGGATCGATAGTGACCGCGGTGGCTATAGCAGTCGTAATGCTATGGGTGATTCCGCCTGAGGCAGGTGTCTGGAAAGGGGCATTAGCCTTTGCAATACTTGCAATATGGTCGGAGCTAACTCCTATTACAGTGCCGCATGGCTTGGGAGAAGTAACGATAAGCGTTCCCATGCATTGGGCTGCAATGGTGCTGTTCGGACCTGTCCTCGCAATGCTCGTCGCCGCAATTCCTTTACCTGTCGTCAATATTACCGGATGGGTGTGTGCCAGGTGGCTGAAAAACCATGAATCAGATACCGGAACGACCCGCCTTCACAGTATTATCAGGACTTTAGCGGGTGCCTGGGAAGGTAGAGCGAATTATCCGTTTTTCTGGGCACTTGAAATCATAATCGCCAATACTGCGCTTGATGTAATAAATGTGGGACTTGCAGCTCTTGCGTACAGATGCGTAGGGGGGCATGTTCTGGATCAGCGGTACTTTATGTCCGCTTCAAACAGCATGCTTTTCCTGCATGCCGCGCTGCCGTTTTTAGTCGGCATAATTACATATTTTATAGTTGATGAAGCGCGGTGCGCTGCTGCAGCTCTGGTAAATGAGCCTCAATCGCCTAAAAAAGGCAGTGATTGGTACAGCTTTGTCCTGAGGTTGAAAATCTTGCTTCTGGGCAGCGTCCGCCTGACATGGAGCCAATATCTGCTGCTTCCGCCGGTCACGGTCCTTTTGATCTATCTGTATCTTCATGTCGGTATATTGAGTGGATTAGTTGCGCTTGGGCCGTTTCTTTCACTCCGTCTCGCGGTTCAGAGAGCTGTCGAGCGAGAGAAAATGTATATGGATACTATCGCCACATTAGGTACCTATATGCAGCATTACCATCCGTATACAAGAGGGCACCTGAAGCGCGTTGCTGAGCTTTCAGAGCGGCTTGCAAGAGAACTCCGGCTTTCCACCGAGACGATTATGCTTATGCCTTATGCTGGGCTGCTGCATGACATCGGAAAAGTGGGAGTATCTGAGGAAATCCTGGACAAAGTTGGAAAGCTGACGGATGAGGAATGGTCGAAGATCAAAGAGCATCCGGTAAAAGGCGCAGAAATTGTCGAGCATATCGACTTTTTGAACCAGACAGTAGACTGGATAAAGTATCACCACAAATGGGCAAATGGTGCGGGTTATCCTGACGATGGAGTGAAAAACGGCGGAGTTCCGCTGGAGGCCGCAATTATCGCTGTTGCGGATGCATTCGATGCTATGACGGATGACCGGGAGATGTCCGTGGACTGGGAGTGCGATGCATGCGGTTTCAAGGCTGAAAACGGCGAGCGCCCGGAAGTATGCCCTGTCTGCGGCGCTCCGAAACGCAGAGTATATCGAGAACCGCTTAGTGTCGATGATGCGATCAACGAGCTTAGAAGAGGCGCCGGATCGCAATTTTCACCGGATGTTGTGCATGCATTTCTCAAGATGGTCGACAGGGAGGGGATAAGGGTTGGAGGCAATGGCTAGCCAGTGGACACCGCCGGTTATAATCGCGGTGGCTGTTGCTGCGATCATAACCTTTGGAAGTTGGTATTATTCCAGCTTCTATCAACCTCGCAAGATGGAGTTAGCCTTCAAAAAGGCGCTTTATGCTCTTGCGGCTGCCGTCGAAACCAGGGACTCTGGTACCATCGGCCATGCAAAGAGGGTAGCCGAGTATGCGACTGCTGTTGCGGATGAGCTGGGGATAGATACAGATAAACGGCTGGAGATAGAATATGCCGCGCTTTTGAGGGACATCGGGAAGGTGAATGTTCCGGCAATGCTGCTCAACAAGAGCGAGCCTCTGACTCCTGTTGAGTGGGAGAAAGTAAAGAGTCACTCGACACTCGGTGCGGATATGGTACAGGCAGTGCCGTCGCTTTCATTTTTGAGGGATTCGATCCTTCATCACCACGAACATTGGGATGGGACCGGCTATCCTGATGGGTTGTCGGGTGAGGATATACCTCTTGCATCACGTATTCTTGCTGTAACTACCGATTATGATGCCATCATTTCGGACAGACCATATCATCAGTCTCAGCCGAAGGAAGAGGCTATATTGCAGATAAAAAGTGGTTTCGGTAATAAATACGATCCTTCAGTTGTGGATGCATTTTTGAAAGTCCTTGAAAAGAATGAAGGCAGGTGTGAAATTGGCGTTTGAGGCCGGTATTCTCTCGATTATAATAGCGCTCATACGCCGCGGGCGGCTCCGGCGGCTTGCGGATCTGGAGATAAAAAGCCTGTGGCTTGTCTTTATCCCGGCGTTCATTATCATCGTTTCCATGGTGTTGGGGAAATATTTAGGTAAAACCATCCTCTGGTCCCATCTGACCGGCCTGCTGCACATAATCGCGAGCATTGCGTTTCTTGTATTTTTCTGGGCGAATAGAAAACTGCCGGGGATGAAGTGGTTCCTGGCCGGATGGGTGTTGAACCTGTTTCCGATAGTGCTTAACGCTGGAAAGATGCCTGTTTCCGAAAAAGCCGCTGCCATAGCGGGAGTGGCGGATGTATTGAATCGGTCAGAAGGTATGAGACACATCGTAATGTCTGGTAGCGCCTGGTCAAAATTCAATTTCCTGGGAGATACTATACCGGTGCCTAAACTCATTACGGATGCTCTTCCATGTGGGCTTTCAAAGGTGTTTTCGGGGATATTCAGCATTGGCGATGTTCTGATGGCTGTTGGCATATTTATCCTGATCCAGCTAACGATGTGTCCGAAAAAGTCGAAAACCTCACGAGCAGCAAAGGAAGGTTGCCCGGACTAATGAAGAAACAACCTGCCGCAAAGCTATGGGTGACTGCTGCAGTCACTTTTATAACGATCACTGCGTTTGTACTCCGTATATGGGGTATCCACTGGGGTTTGCCCGACGCTTTTCATCAGTTTACATACCATCCGGATGAAATCTTCCAGATCGGTGCTATGCTGAGGATCGACCCATTTTCGTTTCAGCTCGACCCTGGTTTCTATAATTATCCGTCAGGATATATGAACCTCGGCGCGCTTGCGGTTCATACCGCGCCGTATTACGGGGTAACGATAGACAAAACGCTTGTCAGTGTCTATCTGATTGCCAGGCTTACCGTCGTTATTCTCGGCACGCTGACCGTTTTGGCCGTCTACGGGGCCGCAAACCGGCTTTACGGACGTGCGGCAGGCGTGTTAGCTGCCGTCATTATGGCCATCATTCCGCTTCACATCGTTCACTCTCATTTTGCAACGGTAGATGTCCCCGCCGCATTCTGGGTAGCTGTAACGTTACTTGCTTCAGCGATGATTATCGCAAAACCGGCTCCTAAATGGTACATTGCGGCAGGCATCGTGGCAGGTATCGCCGCAGGTACCAAATATAACGCGGGAGTTGTGCTGATCCCAGTTCTCTTGGCTCATTTTTTGAGAGAAGGCAAGGTCTCAGTCCTGAAGCGGCTGAAAGACTCTAGGTTTTGGATGATAGCACCCTCGTTCCTGACCGGATTTCTTATCTCTACACCGGCGGTCCTTATTCGTCCTGGTCGGTTCATCGAAGGGTTTACTTACGAGCTAAGGCACGCGGGAAGCGGGCATGGGCTTGTGTTTGTGGGGAAGGGTCCCGGCTGGCTCGATATTCTTTCCAACTCGCTCGGTTATGGGCTTGGGGTATTTCTGCTTGTGGTGGTCCTTGCTGCAGTCGCACTGGCTGTAGTACGCCGGAAACCGGCTGATTGGCTTATACTGTCGTTCGTGCTTCCTTACTACGCGATGATCTCAATGTCGGAAGTAAGGTTCGCCCGCTATATGATCCTGATACTTCCGCCTCTTGCGGTACTCGTCGGCCGTATGATAGTGGAAGTCTACCAGGTGGCGAAAGAGCAGGGGACGGCGATGCTCAGGTGGGTCTGGGCCGGTATATGCGTTGCTGCAGTAGGCTATACCTGCATTTATGCGATATCTTTCGACCTGCTGTTCCTGGCACCGGACACGAGAACACAGGCTGCGCAGTGGTTCAGTGATAATATAAAGCCGTCAGCTGCAATCGGGCTTCCGACTGTGCCGTGGTTTTATACTCCACCGATCTCGCCGGACTCTACGGCTGTAAACCGGAGCGACCGGTTTCAGGGGACGCTTAACTCGCGCTACAGTATCAAGGTCAACCCCGGTCCCGGCGGGGAATGGGACCCGTCGATTGTGAATGAGGAAATGCCGGAATATATCGTAATGACCGATTTTGAGTATGAAGATGCCGTTCGGCTGCAGGTTCCAAGCGCTATGAAGTTTTTGGAAGGCTTGAAAAAGTCTTACAAAGAGGTTGCAGTATTCAAAAGAGATCTGAAAGCCTTCAATATCTCCTTCGGTCCGACCGAAAACCTGCCGCATGACCTGAAGTATATGTCACCGACGATAAAGGTCTACCGGAAAATATGATGGACGCCCATATTCAGAAATTTCTCGATTATCTTATGGTCGAGCGCGGCCTTTCGGAGAATACCATAGCTTCCTATGCGCGGGACATCGCCCAGTTTGCCGCATATTCTGACGAAATGGGTGTAGACACGGTCAAAGGCATTCGTGAAGAGCTCATTACTCAGTTTATCGCAAGACTCCGTCGCGAGAAGTATGCTGCAGCGAGCGTGGAAAGAAAATTCGCTGCTCTTAGAACATTTCTCAAGTTTCTTCAGCGCGAAGGTGATATTTCAGGCGATCCCGCAGGTTTTATCGAGAACCCTCGGCCGGCAAAACCGCTTCCGAAGATACTCACTGAAGACGATATCGTCAGGCTCCTAAACCAGCCTGACCTGTCCGAGCCCAACGGAATAAGAGACCGGGCGATGCTTGAGACGATGTACGCGACGGGACTCAGGGTGTCCGAGCTTGTAAACCTGCTCACGAACGATGTGAACCTGGGTGTAGGGTTTGTGAGATGTGTCGGAAAAGGTTCCAAAGAGCGTGTCGTGCCGATAGGCGATATAGCCGTCGGGATGATCCGCCGTTATCTGAACGAGAGCCGACCGGTATTCGCAAAAGGCCGGAGGAACGAGTATTTGTTTATTACGCGCCTCGGCGGTCCTATGACAAGGGTCAGCTTCTGGAAGATCGTCAAAAAGCATGCGGAATCTGCAGGGATAACCAAGCAAATAACTCCTCACGTGCTCAGGCATTCATTTGCGACGCATCTTCTGGAGCACGGCGCGGACATAAGGTCGATACAGGAGATGCTGGGGCATGCAGATATTGCAACGACGCAGGTCTATACCCATGTCACGCGCGACCACCTGCGTGAAGTATATAGAAAATCTCACCCAAGGGCATAGTCTATGAAAATATCCCGTGCTATAATCATCGTCCTAGATTCACTCGGGGTAGGGGAACTGCCGGATGCCGCGAGCTATGGAGATGCCGGAAGCAATACGCTCGGGCATATAGCGTCAGCCGTAGGAGGATTAAACCTGCCGAACCTTGAGCGGTTGGGACTCGGTAACATCATTAATATAGACGGAGTGCCCGCTGTCCCTCATCCGCTGGCTTGCTATGGTAAAATGGCAGAGCGTTCCGCCGGGAAAGACACGACTATCGGTCACTGGGAACTGGCCGGGATCATTACGCACCAACCGTTTCCGGTCTATCCGAACGGTTTTCCACAGGATGTGCTCGGCCTGTTCGAGAAAGAAATAGGCAGGAAGACGCTCGGCAATATTCCGGCCTCTGGAACAGTGATAATCGAGCAGTTGGGTGCTGAACATCTGAAAACAGGAAGTCCCATAGTATATACATCAGCAGACAGTGTGTTTCAGATTGCAGCGCATGAGGGCATCGTGCCGGTAAATGAGCTGTACCGCTGGTGTATGACCGCCAGGCGCATTCTCTCCGGCCCCCACGCCGTTGCAAGGGTCATAGCAAGGCCTTTTATCGGCGAGCCGGGTAGCTTCACGAGGACACCGCGCCGCAGGGATTTTTCGCTGGCCCCGCCGGAAGAGACTCTTCTCGATTATGTCGAGAAGAAGGGTGGGGAAGTAGTTGCAATAGGAAAAATAGAGGACATTTTTGCAGGCCGTGGAGTGACCCGTGCAATACATGCTGCTGGAAATGCCGAGATCACAGAAGTGACTATTCGTGAGGTTGAATCCCGAAAGGGCGCATTGATATTCTCGAATCTTGTCGATTTCGATATGCGCTACGGCCACAGAAATGACCCCGAAGGATATGCAGCAGCGCTCGAAGCGTTCGATCAGGAGATTCCGAGGCTGCTTACTGCGCTCGAAATGGGGGATTTGTTGATAATAACAGCAGACCATGGCTGCGATCCTACTACGCCGAGCACCGACCACAGCCGGGAATATGTCCCGCTTATCGTAATTGGCCCAGGGCTTAAAGCAGGTGTCGACCTGGGGGTGAGGGAAACTTTCTCGGATGTTGCCGCAACCATAGCCGAAGCCCTTTCCCTGCCGCACATGAAAAACGGAAAGAGTTTTTTGCGGGAAATAGGGAACGGGTGAATTGGTGGAGAATTGTGCTTCGGGACGAACTGCGGTCCCGAAGCAACCCTTAATGAATTAGGTTGATAAAGGATAGCGTACTATGACTTATACAGTCTTTAGGATCATTGTAGCATTACTGATACAATGTATATGCGTTTTTGGGGCAACTTGTTTTTTGCTTAGATACATCTCAATATCTGTGCAGAAACGCTTCTCGAAATACATAGCTATAGGTGTTGGTATCATTAGTGCGGGTGCAGTTATTTTTGGGTGGTGGATTGCACAGATTATTTGGCGAATTCTACGATAAGCGTCTTGTGAATGATTGTGATGGAATCTTTGGTGCGGTAGAAGCCAACTTTTTTAGATTGGTGGAGATTCGTGCTTCGGGACGAACTGCGGTCCCGAAGCATCAGGAAGCTACGAGTCTCCACTAATCCCATTTTCGCGTCTTTCGTGCTTCTTCGCGCATCTCGCGATTCAACACTCTGAAACTAAAAGCTACTTCGCATCTTTTACAGCCGGTTCAGGCTGGTCCTTCACAGACGGCTCGGCAGGTTTGGCTGGCTCAGCCGGTTTGACGGGCTCTGGCGGCACTGTTGTTATCTGCTTTTTGTCCTCACCGCTCAATTTGCGGGTGAATATAAAATTTCCACCGTCATCTACAGTCTGGCTGTAGGCTACCATACGGCCATCCGGGGATAGATCAGGGTCACTGATCTTATCTTCGAATAGATCGTGCGTCTTGCCGGTGGCGAGGTCACAGACTACGCCGTTATCGAGGACAACAGAGTCACCCGAATAGAACCAGGACGGGCGCCCGCTTGGTTTGTCGAGTTTGCAGTGTGTTTTTAGTGTTGTCCCATCCGCGCTGATCGTCATAAGGTAGAAATTATCTGTCCCGGTAGATAGGTCCGATGTTTTGCCGATGAACGCAATCTTCGTGCCGTCTTTTGACCAGCGGGGCATATTGTCGTCACCGTATCTGTCACGAACAGTCTGCGCGCCCGATTCGCGTGTAAGGATAGTCAATGGGTTTATAACCGCGAGGTCGTTGTCGCTGCTGATCTGTGTCTGGTAGGAACAGATAACTTTTCCTATGTCTTTAGGATGCCAATCAGGGGTATACCAGCCTCTGTCTCCACTCGTAAGCTGCGTGAACTGTTTTGTGCTGATCTCGACCAGCCATATAGACTTTCCGCTCTGGAAGATGATCTTTTTGCCGTCCGGTGACCATGACGGAAACTGATTTGCTCCCTGATACGTGATCTGCTGCAAATTGCTGCCGTCGGCATCGGCCACCCATATGTTGGAAGACCCTTCGGGTGCATTTTCGGGCAGAAGCCTGTTGGAGACGAATGCAATCCTCTTGCCGTCCGGCGACCATGTTGGTTGTTTGTCCTCTATCAGCCCTGCAGATCGGGCGCAGGTTGAAGATATCGCAAAGAAAAGCGCGACAAAAAAGAAGGCCAGTATATATGAGTAAATATTTCTACGTGACATGCTCAGTACACGTCTCCTTTCAACAACGACAAAGTTAGGGCAGAATCTTGCCCATGGATAATAGACGCCTAAATACTAAGTTATTGTAGCATTCGCTCTCATTAATCAGCAAAAACCTTAGGGAGCACGCTCGCGTCGATGCTTTCTTCTGTCTGGTCAACATCAACATTATCAAAAAGTAACCAGTCTTCCTCATGAATGACGCTTTTACCGGCAGGTAATGTTCCAAGCGCGCCAAGACTCTCGATTTCCATAAATTTGTTGTCTGTGAATATCTCGAAATTGCATCCGTTGTCCGGGTAGGCTGCTTCCGAGTCATATGGGAACGTCTTGATGAACAAATGTCTGTTCCTGGCATATGCGGCCCATTTCAGTGAGTTGCTCAGCCCTAGCTTGATCGGTCGTGTGGTGTTTTTGTCCTGCTTAAGTGTGATGTACTTAGGCATGAACTGCAGCCGGTGGTCGCTCAGATTGGTATATGACCACAACACCATCGTTCTGACAGGCAGATAGTATTTAGTGTCTATGACCTGGCCGGGGTAATCCGGTATGTCGGGATGCGGTGAATAAGGCTCCTGCGGAATAATCCCGAAACCGCCCGGCGCCATCATTGAGATAGACCATGGAGCCAGCTCAATGCTGCGGCTGGAGCGGTTGGTAACTTTATGCACCATTTTGACGCTGCCGTCATCCTGATTAAGGGTAATAAGCAGTTCTTTTTGAACGCCTGTAGTGTCCTCGATACGCGGAATCAACCTCAGCGTGTCGTTATCTGTTTCGTAATCTACTGTGGAGTTATCCGGGAAGTAGGTAAGGTCTTTCTTTTCGGGGGCAAGCCAAAGCCGGTGCCCGCCGTACAGCCTGAACTCATCTCCGCCTGTCTTTCCGGCTTGGTCAGAAAACTCATAAAGCTCGTTTTCTTGACCAATAAACCCGTACCGGATAATTCTCGGCCCGACATCGGTGGTGATTATAAGCTCAACACTGCCGTTGGATATTCTGACGCAGTTAGGCCAGCCGTTATATGATACTTTGTCCATATTGATCCCTTTCATAGTAAAAACTTCGATCTTGTTCGCCAAAGAACCTTCTTTGTAAGAAGTGATGAGTGGTTGAGATTGACATAAACAGTTGCAGAGGCATATAATTTCGTTGGTTTATAGGCGAATGATTCGCTAAGTTGCCGCAGCGTTGCTGTAGATAACGCGCGGCATTTTATTCGTGTGGCCATTGATGGCCACGAGTATTTGGAGGAGGTTAACGTTGCGAACTGCACGAAAAGGGCTGGTTAAACGCCTCTCGATGATTATCGGGATGAGCGCACTGGCACTCTTGGCGCTGCCGGGCGTGTCTTGGGCCAGCGAAGCTATCGAGCTTCCTAATTTTAATGAGCTCGATATGATGTGGCCATCAATTAAGATAGTGCTTGTATGCGCTCTCATCGGATTGGCCTTTGGAATCATATGGTGTTTACGCATTATGAAGGAAGACCCCGGCTCAAAGGGAATGGTCTCTGTTTCCCATGCCGTTCAGGAAGGAGCTAAGGCATACCTGAAGCGTCAGGTAAAGACGATGGTATGGTTTGTCATCGTTATAGCTATCGGCCTGTTCTTCCTTTACAGGAATGTGCCAGGGTTCGGCAGCTATCCAGGGTGCGCGATGCCGATTTATATGGGCGTTGCGTTCGCATTTGTACTTGGCGTAGCTGCTTCCTACATTGCCGGTTATGTCGGCATGATGATGGCTGTAAGAGCCAACGTCCGTGTTGCAAATGCAGCTCTGAGCAGCTTCAAGAAGGCGCTTTATATCGCGTTCCGCGCAGGCGGCGTTTCCGGTATGGCGACAGTGGGTCTTGGGCTCCTCGGCGCATGTTTTGTGTTCTTCCTCTTCGGCAATCAGTCGATGAAGGTCCTTATCGGTTTCGGTTTCGGCGGATGTCTCGCCGCACTCTTTATGAGGATCGGTGGTGGTATCTATACGAAGGCTGCTGACGTAGGCGCTGACCTCGTCGGAAAAGTCGAGCAGGGCATACCTGAGGACGATCCCCGAAATGCAGCTACGATTGCTGATAATGTCGGAGACAACGTTGGTGACTGCGCCGGTATGGCTGCAGACGTGTTCGAGAGCTACGAAGTAACGCTGGTTGCTGCGATCATCCTTGGTGCTGCCGCTGCTAACATGCTTCACCTTGGTGCCGCAGGACTTGCACTGGTCGTTTATCCTCTTATTATCAGGGCCGTAGGCGTTGTTGCGTCCATTATCGGTATCTATTCAGTAAGAGGCAAAGATGACATGAGCATGGACCCGATGAAGCCGATTAACAAGGGCTTCCAGATCTCTGCTCTTCTCGCAACGGTTGGATTTTTTGTTGTTTCCAACTATATCTTTACAAAAGTTCCGATTCCGGGATTTGAGTGGTGGAGATTTGCGGCTGCAAACCTCGTCGGTATTATCCTTGCACTTGTGATCGGCAAGATTACCGAGCATTTCACTGCTATCGATAAGAAACCTGTTACGGAAGCGGCAAAGTCTGCAAAGACCGGTCCAGCTACCGTTATTTTGAGTGGATTTGCTTCAGGCCTTGAGTCGAGCGTTTGGGGAATCATCGCAATATGTGCAAGTATCCTTGCCGCAATGCTTCTCTTCCCTAACAATCCTGCCATGGCAGCATACGGAATCGCTCTCTCCGGTCTCGGACTTCTGGCTACCACAGGCTTTATGCTTGCAATGGACACCTACGGACCGATTTCTGACAACGCAAACGGAATCTTCGAGATGTCCGGTGCTCTGAAGGACGAGGGAGAGGACAGCAACGCTAACAAGATCGTTGCCAAGCTCGACGCGGTAGGTAACACCACAAAGGCTCTTACAAAGGGTCTCGCGATTGCTACAGCCGTTATCGCGGCCACATCGCTCTTCAGATCGTTTATGGCAGATGCCCAGATTCTCAATATCGGTATTCGTGTGGACTGGACAGAGGTATTCATCGGTCTCCTGATCGGAGGCGCGGTGCCGTTCCTCTTCTGTTCATTCGCTATAAACGCGGTAAACCGTGCGGCCTTCCAGCTTGTTGAAGAAGTCCGCCGCCAGTTCAGAGAGATCAAGGGCATTATGGACTATGATCCTCGAAGCGGTTCCGAAAAAGGCATGCCTGATTATCAGCGCTGCGTTGCTATCTCGACCGCTGCTGCTCAGAAGGAGCTTCTGAGCCCTGCAGTATTGGCTGTTACAGCGCCGATTTTTGTAGGTTTCGGTCTTGGCTATGGCGATCCGATCAAGGGCGCAGCCGCACTCGGCGGATTCCTTGCCGGTTCGATCCTTTCCGGCCAGTTGATGGCAGTTTTGCTTTCAAACGCTGGTGGACTTTGGGACAACGCAAAGAAGAAGATCGAAGACGGTATGTTCGGAGGTAAAGGTACCGAAGAGCATAAAGCCACAGTCGTGGGCGACACAGTTGGTGATCCTTTCAAGGATACAGCCGGTCCTGCGTTGAACCCGCTCATCAAGGTTATGAACCTTGTTGCGATTCTTCTTGCCCCGATAGTCATACAGCCATCGCTGGGAATAGCCACAAGAACAGTAATTGTTGTGGCTGCTGCTCTTGCGCTTATCGGTGCGACCATGTGGAGCAAACGCGGTGGAATTGACGCTGGCACAACCGATGGGCCAAAGTCATCGGATTGCTGCTGCTGCAAGGGCGAGAAAGAGAAAGTTAACGCTTAATCCATATCAAAAGAGTTAAGCTAAAATAAAGGGCGAAGGAAATCAACTCCTTCGCCCTTTTTAATGATTACACTCAGCGTTCTGAAACAATAGAACCTGCTACTGATCGCTCTCGGTTCCCATAAGCGCTAACGCCTGGATGAATTCCGAACTCTTCAGTTCGCGGTCGGTTCTGTAGCGGACATACCTCCGGATCGCTCTGAAAAGCTCTTTCCTCACTTCATCAGAAAAATCAAGGTTTCTCAGCATCCGTGGTTCAGCTGTGAGCAGTGTGCGCATAGCCTGGGCTGCTTCCTCGCTCATATGTATGGCGTCGTCCGGTATCGGTCCGCATTCTGCACAGACTCTCCCACCGAGGGATGGACTGAAGTCGATCCCATCGCCGGAGGGTTCCGCATCACACCTTAAGCACCTGTCCAGCTCAGGCCTGTAGCCCATCATAGACATCATCTTCAGCTCGAAATGCCGAGCAACTATCGTTGGATCGATTTCACTTTCGAGAAGATAGAGAGACGAAAGCAGTGTGTCGAAAAGCCCGTAGTTGGCATCCCGTTCTTCGACAAAGGCATTTATCATCTCAGCCATGTAGGTTGCATGGGCTATTCGGTCTAGGTCCCGGCGGATGGCGGGGAAGGACTCTTTTGCCTCAGCCTGGGTGATTATATCGAGATCGCGTCCTGCAGCGAGAAAATACCGGCCATAGGTGAACATTTCGGTCGGACCGGCCAGCTTGCTCAAGTGCTTTCTTGCGCCTTTGGCAACCGCAGAGAGCTTTCCTTTCTCTCGCGTGTAAAGAGTAATGACTCTGTCCGTTTCCCCGATATTTATGCGGCGAAGCACGATTGCCGTCGCGCGGTAGGTCCTTGGCGATTCCATTAAATATGCCTACCTCCGGCGTCTTTCGGCCGACTGCATAAAGTCTTCGGGACGATAAGCTTCAACTATATCGACTGCTGCGCTCGTACCGATCCTGTTTGCGCCTGCATCGAGCATTGCTACCGCCTGCGCGGGAGTCCTTATGCCTCCGGCAGCTTTCACACCCATACTTGGGCCTACGACATCCCGTATCAGCCGTATGTCCTCTATGGTAGCGCCGCCGGGAGCGGTTCCCGTCGATGTCTTGACGAAGTCCGCGCCGGCGTTCTGGATGATCTGGCAGGCGATCCGTTTTTCATCATCGGTAAGGTAATAAGCCTCGATGATTATCTTGATGAGAACGCGCTTTGCATCTTCCGTCATTCCGAGCGCCCTGGTCGTATCCACCAGTTCCGTTATTTCCCTTTCTACTATGCTGATCTCGCCGGACTTGAGGGCGGATATATTCATTACGACATCTATTTCGGATGCGCCGTTCGTTACCGCTGCGCGCATCTCGTAGAGCTTGACCGCGCGGCCGTTTGCACCGTAAGGGAAGCCTATCACAGTCGCAGGTTTTACGTCAGTCCCAGAGAGTTCACGCGCCACGACCGGAAGCCAGAACGGAAACACGACAACAGTTGCGAAATGATGCTCTTTCGCCTGTTCGCAGAAGTTGAGCACATCATCTCTGGTTGCCGTCGGCTTGAGCAGTGTGTAATCCATCATTTTTGCCATTTGCTCTTTTGAGAAAGCCATATCTTATCCTCTTTTACAGGTTTATGATCGCCGCCAACACAATCTTACCCAACTGGCGCGATCTTCGCTGCCGTAAGCGACGCCTGCCGGTTGATTTCATCCGCATCGACCTTAAAATATTGTCCCGACCGGTAGATTATCTCTCCACCTATCATATTCATCATCACATCGCACGCCGAGCAGCAATAGACCAGCGCGGAGTAGGGGTCTATAGTCGGAAATACCGCCGGGGAAGATAGATCGACAGCTATTATGTCGGCTTGTTTTCCAGGTTCCAGACTTCCAATCTCGCTATCCATACCAAGCGCGGCTGCTCCGCCGAGCGTAGCCAGTTCGAGTATCTGTTTGGCATTCAATGCGTTCACATCTTCATTGATGGCTCTCTGCGCAAGTACTGCAAAGCGCATTTCTTCGAACATATCGAGCGCATTATTACTTGCAGCGCTGTCGGTGCCGATTCCCGTCAGAATACCCCTTTCGATTATCGATTCCAGCGGTGCTGTGCCTACTGCGAGCTTTGCATTGGACTTGGGACAGTGGGCGACACGAGTGCCGCTCGCGGCGAGCATATCCAGGTCATTATCATTGATGTGGACGCAGTGTGCTGCTAGTGTATTGCTGTTGAGCAGCCCAATATCATGAAGATAAGCTACAGGAGACATACCACGAGCTTCAAAGTCGAATCTGAAAAGCTTGTAAAAATCAGCTATATGGCCTTCTGCGCTTTCGATCAGAACAACCTCATCGCGTGTTTCCGAGACGTGGAGAGCGACAGGAAGCCCCTGGTCGAGTGCGAGGTCGGCTACCAGCCTGAGAAGCCGCTCACTGGAAGTGTAAACAGAATGCGGTGACACTCCGATAGTGATCCGGTCTCCTGAATTACCCCGGAGTTCTGTCACTTTTTCAGCCAGCAGATCGACCTGGTCTTTGTAGTCCTGGGTTGGGTCAGCTCCGAAAGTCTCCTGATATACAATGCCTCTCAGCCCCGCCTCACGGGCTGCTTCGACGACAGCTCCGGAGAATGTGGAGTCTCCTATGGCTGTTACACCGGAGCGGACGAGTTGGAGAAGCCCCAGACGGGCAGATGCAAGAAAGTCTTCCTGCTGCATCTCCTTGCCGATGTCGGTCAACCGCCTGATCCATGGCATGAACGGTTCATCATCCACCATGCCTCTCAAAACGGTATAGTCCAGATGTGTGTGCGCATTCACAAGGCCGGGGAGTATTGCTGCATGGCCCAGATCCTCGACAGGCTCATCAGGTAAAGAAGCTGATAAATCCTCGCCAATAGCCTCGATGCGGCCATTTTTAATAAAGATTTCCCCGCCTTCTATAGGGTCTTCTGTCACAGGTACAATGACGTGTGCTCGAAGTATCATGTTTTTCCCTTTCAGAGTCTGTTTTGGACGAAAAGGGCGGGGTTTAAACCCCGCCCTCAGTATTTATAACCAAAATACAATAAGCACTGCGATTACATCACAGATTCGGGTGAATATGCCTTAAGACCAAAAAGCTCTGCAACGGCGGATATGGTCAGTTTACCGTAAGCGGCGTTAAGCCCCTTGAGCAGTCCGGGATTGTCCTTGAGCGCCTGCTTCCAACCCTTGTTTGCAAGCTGCAGGATATAAGGAGCAGTCGCATTCGTGAGCGCATATGTCGATGTGTGTGCTACTGCACCGGGCATGTTGGCTACGCAGTAGTGTATAATACCCTCTTCGACGAAAGTCGGATCGGTATGGGTAGTCGGATGTGTTGTCTCGAAACATCCGCCCTGGTCGACTGCGATATCGACGATCACGGACTTCGGCTTCATAAGCTTCAGCATATCGCGGGTTACGAGAACAGGTGTTTTTGCTCCATGCCTCAACACCGAGCCGATCACGAGATCGGCATTCTTCACTGCGGAGCGGATGTTGTAGCTGTTGGACATAAGAGTCTGAACATTTGCCGGCAGTATTTCGTCGAGATACCTGAGTCTGTCTATGTTTATGTCGATTACTATGACGTTAGCGCCCATACCGGCTGCGATCTTCGCTGCGCTTGTGCCTGCGATACCGCCGCCGATAACTACCACATTAGCTGGTGCTACGCCGGGAACTCCTCCGAGCAGAACGCCTTTGCCACCCATCGGATGTTCGAGGTATTTTGCACCCTCCTGGACCGCCATTCTGCCCGCGACTTCACTCATAGGGGTAAGAAGCGGCAGAGAACCGTCAGGGGCCTCTATCGTCTCGTAGGCTATGCAGACGGCGCCGCTGTCCATCATCGCCTTGGTCAATTCCTGGTCTGCTGCAAGATGGAAATACGTAAACAGCACCTGACCGTTCTTGATAAGCCCATACTCCTTGGGGAGAGGCTCTTTTACCTTTACGATCATATCGGCGGCAGCGTATACTTCCGCCGCGGTTGCCGCAATCTTTGCGCCTGCGTCCTTATAATCGTCATCGGTGAGGCCGATACCGCATCCCGCGCAGGTCTCTACAATGACTTCATGACCGGAGCGCACAAGCGACTCCACGATTGCCGGAACCGCGGCTACGCGGTCCTCTTCTACTTTGATTTCTTTCGGAATTCCAATAATCACTCTGATTCACCTTTGAATTTCAGACCGGCTACTGGCATGTAAGGCCGGTGAGTAATGTTTTGAATCTATTTGGGAACCGACTCCCAGTCTTTCAAAAACTTTTCTATCCCTACATCCGTTAATGGATGATTGAACATCTGGTCGAGCACAGCAAACGGGATCGTGCAGACCTGAGCGCCGACTCTGGCCGCCTGGACTACATGAAGGGGATGGCGCACGCTCGCCACAATCACTTCTGAATCGAACGAATACGTGTCCAGCATCTGAACCGTGTCGTGGACCACATCCATTCCTTCGTGTCCCACGTCATCGAGCCTACCGACAAAGACGCTTATGTAAGTTGCTCCGGCTTTGGCGGCGATAAGCGCCTGGTTTAGAGAAAATATAAGCGTTACATTAGTCCGAATTCCCTCGTCTGATAGCTTGCGGACCGCAACCATGCCGTCCTTTGTCATGGGGATCTTTATGACTATGTTTTCATGCCATTCTACAATCTCTCGTGCTTCCCGGACCATACCTTCAGCGTCGAGACTGACCGCTTCTGCGCTCACAGGGCCGTTGATAATGCTGCAGATTTCGAGAATTGTCTTCTTGAAGTCGCGGCCTTCCTTAGCAACGAGAGTCGGGTTGGTTGTTACGCCGTCAACCACACCCCAGGAGCAGGCTTTGCGAATATTTTCGACATTGGCAGTGTCAACGAAAAATTTCATATTCAAAATCTCCTAACCTATACCAGCCTGAAGTCAGGCTTGAGCGATTTATAAAGATCCTGGTAAACACGGTAGTATCGCTCGTATATCGGGATGTTATTTTGAATTGGCTCAGTAGAATTTTCCACACTAATGGCGGATTTGCAAGCCTGAGTCACACTTGGATAAACGCCTGTTCCGACTCCGGCGAGGAGCGCTGCTCCAAACGCCGGTCCTTCCCCGGTATTGACAGTGACATGTTCCTTGCCGGTAATATCGGCCTCTATCTGCCTCCAGAGCGCGCTTTTAGCTCCGCCGCCGGTAGCACGGACCTGGGCCAGCGGAACCCCCATCTCTTTCATAATCTCGAAAGAGTCCCTCATTGCATAGCTTACACCTTCCATCACGGCTCGTGCAAAATACGGCTTGCTATGCCTGAGCGTGATGCCGAAAAAGACACCGCGCGCATAAGGATCGGCATAAGGGGTCCTCTCTCCGGTCAAATACGGCAAAAAGATGAGCCCTTCACATCCGGGAGGGACGCCAGCTGCTTCCTCTGCTAGTATATCATAAGTATCACGATTAGTATGCCCGGCAACTGCATTTTCGGCTTCGCAAAAAGCATCTTTATACCATCTGAGGCTGCCTCCGGCAGACAGTACTACTCCCATCACATGCCATTTGCCCGGGACTGCATGGCAGAATGTATGGACGCGCAGTTTCGGGTCGACGGCAGGCTCATCGGCGTAAGCAAAGACGACGCCGGATGTTCCGATCGATGAGAAGACTAATCCCGGTTCCACTATCCCATTTCCAACTGCGCTTGCGGCGTTATCTCCGCCGCCTGCGACGACCGGCGTGCCCGGTTCGAGGCCAGAAACAGCAGCAGCTTCGGCGGTTATTCGTCCGGTTATCTCCGGTGACTCATAAGCGCGGGGCATCCACTCTCTTGGAATATCGAGAGTGTCAAGCATCTCGTCGGACCAGGCTCGTTCCCTTACATTGAATAGGGCCGTCCCGGATGCGTCGGAGACATCAGTCGCATACTCGCCTGTGAGCATGAGGCGTATGTAATCCTTTGGCAGCAGGACCTTTTTGACGTGGGAATATGCTTCAGGTTCGTTGTTTCGCAGCCAGATGATCTTTCCGGCAGTGAACCCAGTAAGTACAGGGTTGCTGATAAGCTCGATTATACGCTCATGGCCGATTTTCTCAGTGATCCAGTCGCACTCAGCCGCTGTCCGCTGGTCGCACCACAGAATGCATGGCCGGATGACCTGGCTTGTTTCATCAAGAAACACTGCTCCATGCATCTGGCCGCTCAGTCCGATGCCTTTGATGTCTTTGCCCGAGATACCCGTGCTCTGCATTATGTCGCCGACTGCGGCAAGGGTGGCATTCCACCAATCTTCGGGGTTTTGCTCCGCCCACAGGGGGTTCGGCGTGAAGAGAGGATAAGTTTTTGTTGCGGAGCCTGCTATAAGCCCATCCATCGTCGGATCGACCAGCAGAGCTTTTACACCACTGGTGCCGACGTCTATTCCCAAAAGGTAACTCACGTTATTCGATTCCCTTAGCTTGTCTTGATAGTGAATAGTGCGGTTTATAGATTTTCGGCTGGTCACCTAACGACTAATTGCATGGCTGTTGCCGAAAATCTTCCGGGATAGTTTCAGGTGTCACCTGAAACTCATTAAATAACAGCTTTGATCCAGTCAACTACGGTCTGAGCGGACCTGAGATGCATCCTCGCACTTTTGCGGTCATAAATCTGCGCGGGCACGCCGTCCGATGCTTCCGGGTTCCTGGTTGCAAGAAACTCAGGGTTCAGCTCTGCTGCTGCGTTCATGACCTCAAGGGGGGCATCCAGATTGTTAGCCATTTGGATCAGGTTGTGCCCCTTGGGATTCTTGCCTGTTTTATCGATAGTATACGCCTTCAGCGCCTTTTCAGCAGCCTGCTGGCTGAAGAAGACACTGGCATAGTAGACACCGGCATCAAGGAGCGTAACGGCAGTTGCGTAATCTGCCCTTGCCTGCACCCAGTTAGCCTCGGAAGATTTTCTCAGCCTGAGCCATCCTTCGCTGCTTTCCACTTATGTGAACTCACTTCATGGGAATATTGCCGATTCCCGTTAGTCAGCGCGCCTGCAGGCGCACCGCCATGAATATATACGTGAAGATAGCCTTATTGAAACGTCGATATACTAACGTTTCAGGTCATTTGGAATAATCATAAGTATACTGCTCCCACTCATCAGACAAGAATTGTATATTACTGGTATCTGATACGGAGCCCACAATCTTTGTAGTGGACTTCGAGGAGATCGAATGTGGCAACTGAGTGGAAGGATCGATTGTATACTCAATCTTTTCTATATCTTGAGCGCTGGAGACTTCCGCAGACTCATAATTATATCCTCCATCACTGCTGAATATTACCGTTTTGCTCTTATTATACCAATCGCACAACGTTTCATTATCCAGCGTGGAACTGCGTTGGACTCTGGCGAACTCTTTGCCTCCCACTTTGACAAGTTCAGAGAGCTTTGTCACGCAGTTTTCTTTGATCAACTCTCCACTATATGGGAGTTCTCTTGGAGTCGATGCTTTTACTGACTCTCCAACGTTCATATAGTGTCCGGCCATAGCGCTGAATCTAGCATCCCACCGCGCAGCTTCAATTGAAGCTGCCGATTCTATCATCGACATAATTATCTGCGGGTTCAAACGCATTCCACGGGGAGCGATTTTTCGCACTTCCGCTTCTATTTCATCAGCCATTTTTTCGATACCTACGACTCCGATACATTTACCCTCTTTGTCCAGTTCATATTCCACCACTGTACAATCCAGAAATTTTATGATCGCGTCTCTTGCGGGGTTGCCGAAAATGCTAGGGATACCCTCCATATTGTAGTAGATAGGTATTTTGGTAGCATGATACCCCTTGTCAGTCTTTTTGATCGTTATCCTGGTTTTAGTGGTTATAATAATGGGTTTTGAGGCAATGCCGAAAAGGCTCTTTTTAGTCGTATGCTTGTATGTTTCTACGAAGGTGGTCCCATCGGGTGGATTGAACCTGAAGGCTACACCTTTACCCAACTTCGCTGCTTCTGCCTGCGCATACCCGGTAACAAGCATTAATGCGGCGATAATCAAGACTCTGGATACGGATTTCATCGTGTTCATGTTCACCTTCAGTCACCTCCATCTATTTTTCGTAATCAAAGTTATACTGTTCGTATTCATCGAATGAGATCGTAGTTTTCATGTCGTTCTCAAAGTCTATCTCCACTACCGAGTTGGACTTGGAAGACTCGGAGTGTATAAGTAAGGTGGCCGGCTCGACAAGGCATTCCCGTGTTTCAGATGCAGAGAAGCGCGAGATACCGTAATAGCTCGATTGCATCGCGGTATAGGATAAAAACATCATCTCAAGCATTCGCTCTATATATTTACTGGGCTTATTGCTGTTTGTATGCATCGTATACTGCACTTTTGCACAATCATAGTTACCGACTTTCTGCATCCCCAATACCTCGGTAGCAATAGTTCCAGGTGAAGATATTCCGGCATATATCGACATCTCATGGCTTTCTTCCATGGACTCTCCAGGCTTTATATAGAGGCCCATCAGATCCATATATCTTGTGCTCCATGAGTTTTCCTCCGAGATAGTAAGGTTTTTGAGCAGCGTGTCGTTGCTCTCATCTTCATCGCTATCTTCGGAGTCATCGGATATGCGATGGTCTTTCTTTAGCTTCTCGATTTTTGAATTTATCTCATCAAGGACTTTGTCCATTCCCACGACTGTGGAGCAATATCCGGTCAGCTCAAGATCATATTCGAGCTTGGCCGTCCTGAGACACCGTGTAACTATGGACTGCATCGAATCTTCGTCGATATCGCTCGTGGAATAGGAGACCGGCGTCCGGACAACATGGTAGCCATCGGTAGTTCTGGTGATAGTGACACGTGTCTTCCATTCGGTGGTCTGCGGTATACGTTTAAGCCCGTCTACGCTTACAATTCTCGTTCCTTTGAACGATTCCACATATGTAGTTCCATCAGGCGGCAGGAACAGAAACTCAATCGGTTTGGCATCCGGTTGAGCAGTTGATGCGAGTTTTACCTGCAGTTTCGCTGTTGGTTTCTTTACTGGCTTTTTTACAGCTGCTGATGACAACTGGGCGGATAAAAGCCCTATGGATATGATTATAAGGAATATGATGAATGAGCCGTGCTTGTGAGCCGATGTCATAGTGCCACTCCATTGCAATGAAAATAACCGAGCGTACAAATTGTCGGTACACCCGGTTATATCATAATATCAGGTAAGCTATCAAGTGCTTTTTATGCTGTCCGCGCTGTTTGCGGTTTGGTTGAACGTGCAGGACGCTTGCCGTTGCCCTTTTCTTCCGGCTGATAATCGAGCGCGGCATGTACCAGCCCCTGGAACAGCGGATGCGGGTTGGTCGGGCGCGACTTGAACTCGGGATGGAACTGTGTCGCTATAAAGAACGGATGGCCCGACAGTTCCACTATCTCGACCAGCCTGTAATCAGGAGAGACGCCGCTGCAAACAAGGCCGCCTCTTTCGAGCTTCGTCCGGTAGCCGTTGTTTACTTCGTAGCGATGCCTGTGCCGTTCGTAAATCAGGTCTTCTTTATAGAGCCTGGCAGCGAGCGTTCCGTCTTTGATCCTGCACGGATATACTCCCAGCCTCATCGTTGCACCCTTGTCCTTTATACCTTTCTGCTCGGGCAGAAGGTGTATGACAGGGTGGGGGGTGTGCTCGTCGCACTCTTCCGAGTTTGCGTCCTTAAGCCCGCAGACATCTCTGGCGATTTCGATTACCGCCATTTGGAGTCCCAGACATAGACCGAGGAATGGGACTTTGTTCTCTCTCGCATATTTGACGGATGCGATCTTTCCTTCGATTCCTCGTCCTCCGAACCCACCGGCTACAACAATTGCATCCATATTGGCAAGTTCCGTTGCAGCATTTTCTGCGGACAGGTTCTCGGCTTCGAGGAAGTTTATTCTTACTCCGGCATTATTTCCGATACCGCCATGCTTCAGAGCTTCGGCTATGCTGATATAAGCGTCGCCGTTCCCCGTGTATTTGCCGATGATTGCTACATCGACATAACGCGTAGGTTTCTTGACGATATTTACCATCTCGCGCCATTTATCGAGGTTCCCGTGTCCATTATCAAGGCCGAGGCGCTTGACAACCAGATCACCAAGCCCCATTTCCTCGAATTTGAGTGGTATCTCGTAGATGGTATCTGTGTCCTGAGTCTCGATTACACCTTCCTTTGCGACATCGCAGAAGAGGGAAATCTTATCGCACATATCCTGGCTCATAGCACATCTGGTGCGGCAAATGAGAACGTCAGGCTGAATACCGATCTCTCTCAGCTTCATAACGGAGTGCTGCGTCGGCTTTGTTTTCTGTTCAGACCACGGTCCGACCGATGCAATCAGCGTTACATGGACATACATTACATTTTGTACGCCGACATCCTTCCTGAACTGCCTGATGGCTTCAAGGAAAGGCAGCCCTTCGATGTCTCCGACCGTGCCGCCGATCTCTACGATGGCTATATCGGCGGAAGAATCCTCGGCATTCCGCTTGATGCGCTCTTTGATCTCATCCGTGATATGAGGGATAACCTGGACAGTGCCTCCGAGGTAGTCGCCGCGCCTTTCTTTGGAAATTACGGCGCCGTAAATCTGGCCTGTAGTGACATTGGCGTGCTTTGTGAGGTTTTCATCTACGAAACGCTCGTAATGACCGAGGTCGAGGTCCGTCTCAGCTCCGTCATCGGTCACGAATACCTCACCATGCTGATACGGGTTCATAGTCCCGGCATCGACGTTGATGTACGGATCGAGTTTCTGCAGAGTTACCTTGAATCCGCGATCTTTGAGCAACCTTCCAAGACATGCGGTTGTAATTCCCTTACCTACCGACGAGACTACGCCGCCTGTTACAAAGATATATTTCGTCACTTTTTTCCTCCTGGCACGGCCTTGCGCTTTATATAACACTATTACCTGTAAAATACGATAAACAGCCTTTTCCCAACACAACTGAATTCTTTATCGCGGCTGTAACATAATCCTTCGCGAACCTCACCGCATCTGGTACTGAATCACCGAGCGCCAACCTCGCGGCAATCGCCGCCGAGAGAACACAGCCTGTACCGTGCATAGGCGGTCCGTCAATCCGCTCTCCCGGATATTCGATGAACTGCTTGCCGTCATAGAGCAGGTCCACAGGTTCGCCCGAAAAATGCCCGCCTTTGATCAGAACATACTTCGGTCCAAAACCATGTATGATCTTTGCAGCGCTCTTTGCATCGGCCTGATCCGCGATACTGACCCTGGCGAGCTCCGCAGCTTCTATGACGTTCGGAGTCACAAGCGTTGAACGCGGTATGAGGTCACGCCTCAACCGCTGAACGGCTTTTGCGAGGAGCAGCCGGGTCCCGTCTTTAGCAAATATGATTGGGTCGAGCACCACATTCTGCAGTTTCCGTCTCGCTATTCGGTCAGCCACGACCGTTACGGCCTGCAATGTATAGAGCATCCCTATTTTGCAGGCATCCGCTCCGATGTCCCTTGTCACGGCATCAATCTGCGCAGCTATAATTCTCGGAGGAACTTTATTGACCTTATGCACGCCTCGCGAGTTTTGAGCTGTAACGGCTGTAACCGTTGAAAGTCCATAAACACCAAGGGACTGAAAAACTTTCAAATCCGCCTGGATACCGGCTCCTCCGCTCGAATCAGATCCCGCGATAGTGAGCACCGCTCTCATCGCAGGTTCTCCGACTCGTCCAGAAGCTCGATCAGGTCATCGATTATTCTTGCTGGCTTCATATCGCCAAGTGCGTTCTCCGCATCGCTGCGGGTAGAGACACCTGTCGTGATGAGCACGGTGGGCATACCCATCCGGTTGCCGCCGAGTATGTCCGTTTCGAGCCTGTCTCCGACCATAACGCTTCTATCCTGAGTGCTTCCGGCTATCTCGATGATCTTCTTCAGCGCGTAAGTGCGCGGCTTTCCGACCACAAACGGCTCGGTCCCCGCCGCCGTAGCAACCGCACTGACAATCGCACCTCCGCCCGGGATGACGACGCCGTATTCAATAGGGAATGTTGCGTCCGTATTGGTCGCGATGAACTCGGCTCCGTTCAAAATAGCCTGTTGAGCCTTTGCGAGCTTATCATAAGTAAACTGCTTGTCCAACCCGACTACTACAAAGTCGATATGCTCTAAATCGTCGTTTCTGACGACTTCCATTCCTGCGGATTCCATCTCTCTTACGAGTCCGGACTCACCGACTACGTACACGCGCCCGCCGATTTTGTTGCTTTCCTTGAAGTAGAGCGATGTGGCGTAAGCTGAGGTCATGATCTCGTCCAGCGAGACTGGAATTTTCATTCTTTCCAGCTTGGAGCGGTAGTCTTCACGCGATTTGGTGGCGTTATTGGTGAAGAAGAAGATTTTGCGGTTGCGGTGCCTGAGTTCCCGCAATGTTTCACTGGCATGCGGTAGAGGCATGTCTCCACGGTATATTACACCGTCGAGATCGAATACATACATTTGAGGCTCTTTTGACATCCTGATACTTTCCTCACCAAGCAAAAAGTTTACCATTTTTAGCGTTCTAAGTCAAATTAAAATCGGAGCATTTGTGATATAAAGAAGCGGTCAGTTTACAGGCTGCTGCTAATGGGTAGAACGTCGAGCAGGTACGGTTCTAGCGTCCTGTCCGAAAAAATAAGCAGGAGGTGGCTAAAATGCCTATAGACCCGGTATGCGGTATGCAGATAGATGAAGAGGAGGCGTTAACGGCATCTTATCAAGGTCAGACTTATTACTTTTGTAGTGAGGAATGCCGTGATGAGTTCCGCGAAGCGCCGGAAGAATACGTGGGCGAACCTTCTGAGTACCTGATGGAGGACGAGCCTTAAAAAAGAGCGAGTCGTAATAAGAGATCGGAACGCGGTCGGTGGTATTTTCCATCGGCCGCTTTTTACTGTGCGCGGTAATCTCTCAGGAGCCCACGGATTTCCGGGTCGCACATCGTTTCCTGGACTTCAGGATCATTCGGAGCTATCTCTATTGCACGGGTAAACCATTCGACCGCGCTGTGCCGGTCCTGTTTTTTCAAAAACAGCTCTCCAAGCTGCAGACACGGATAATACCAATCAGGAGCAAGTCTTACGGACTCTAAAAGATGTATCTCTGCAAGCGCATAATCCTTTTGAAGCTCTATCAACGCCCATCCGACACCGGCATGTGAGGCAGCGTCACAAGGATTCAGCTTTGTAGCACGCTGATAGGCCAGAAGTGCCTGCTCAGGCTTGTCGGCAGAAGCCTCTATCCCTGCCAAAAGGTACCAGAGGTCTGAATTATTCCGGTCTTTTCGGATAGATTCATTTACTGCCCTTCGCGCCTCGTTGAAATCTCCTGTGTGTTCGCAGGCATTGATGTAACCCGGAAGCCCGTATATTGACGGAGGATCCCCATCAAGTGCTTTCCGGCAGGCGGTTACAGCCTCATGGTATCTTTCCTGCGCTATCAGGACTTCGCCAAGACCGGCCCATGCCTCGCTGTCATCAGGATGCTGCTCTACTACCTGCATGTAATCGTGTTCAGCTTCTTCGTAATGGCCGAGCATAAGGCTGGCATGCGCTGAAAGGCATTTTGTTTCAGGGCTCTCAGGGTCGAGGTCCAGTGCGCGTTGATAGGCATGAAAAGCCAGATCCAGTTCATCGAGGTCTTCGTAGACCTCACCGAGGGCTATCCATGTCTGAGCGTCTTCGGGATCGATATTCAGAGCATGTTCGAGTACGTGCCGGGCGGCTACGAAGCTGCGTTGAGCTATCAGGGCTTTACCGTAGTTGAACATCGTGATGGTATCGTCCGGGTCGAGATCGAGTGCTATCTGATAAGACTCAATAGCATTCTCAATATCGCCTTTCATGTGCAGCGCGTAGCCGATAGCGGAATGGAGGTCGCCCAGACAGTAGCCGAGGGATTCGGCCAGGTAAAGCTCCTCAAGTGCGCGGTCATGCTCTCCGAGTGCTCCCAGGGTGTGTCCAAGAAGGTAATGGGATGACGCGCACTTTTTGTCCACTTCCACGAGCTGTTCGAAGACTGCCGCTGCACGGCTCCAGTTGCACTGAGCGGCGTAAGCTTGTCCAAGCCCCTCAAGAGCTTCCTGGTTTTTGACATCCATTTCAAGGGCGCGAATGTAGAAGTCGATGGCTTTATCGTAATCGCCGTCTTGATAAAAGTCGTCGCCTCGATCTACAAGAGCGTCAATCTCGTATCTGTTCATGGCGTTTTGTCCGATTTGAAGGAGTGTCTGTTTTTATAGCATAAGCGCTTGGATGAATCCACACTTTACTCTATCATTCAAAGACAGGGTACCATGAGAGTCTGCCACTGTCAACGGCGAACACGGACATATTCTGCGTAAAAACAAAATAGTCTACTGCGGTAATTATTGTTGTTGTGCATTACTTGCCACAAACCGGCAAATACCAAACCTGCTTTATGAAAAAACGTGGCAGCAGGCCGCCGGTATGCCCGGCGGCCTGCTGCCACGTCGGCGTCGGATATTCAGTTGTAATATTCAGTTTTAATATTTGATTGTATATTCAGTTGTCTCTAATCGTAATCCGGTCGGACGGTGCACCCTCCTTTCCCTACAGAGTTTGGCAATTAATGTAACATTGTTTCAGCCAAAACTCCTTCCGGTAGAGTTTCGAGACTCGAAACTCTTTAGATATACTGCCGTCTGGCGGCTTTATCGAGGCATACATCTTCAATGTCGCCCGCTAGATAAGCTCCGTAAAAGGGAATAAAACTGGATTGATGTATATGGGTAGTGACTGTCTGCACGCTACCGAGCCTGCCGGTTCGGACGGCCGTGCAATCTGTACCAACATGAGGTCTTGCTTTTTGTGTAGTCATTTTCGGACCCTCCCCCGCAAGCGTTAAGTTACCTGTCTGCCAAAAACCCGGACCCGCCCCGTCTTGAAACGTCTGAAGGCGATCAGCCAGAGGGCGTCTCAAGACGAAGCGGCACCATCGCATCCCAAGCGGGACGCAACTCTACTTTCGGCAGCCTGGCAACCGTAGGAGGAGAATCCTGTAGGCCCAATGGCTTTGCGTCCCCGCCTTTCGACGGGTTTGCTATTATCGCTGTAGCGTCTTACATTATGATTATGCCGTGTAGCCATATAAGCCATTACTGGGAGAGTTACCGGTTTTAACCTTTTATCCCCAAAACTTTACGCATGATCTTTTCGTGTATTACCGGTGTGGCAGCAAGGATGTCTATATAGGGTTTACGAAGGTCTATGGGGCGTCCCTCGAAATCGGTGACTATGCCTCCGGCTTCTTCGATGATCAGCGTGCCCGCCGCGATGTCCCACGGGTTGATCGCTCCCTGCATGTATGCATCCACTCTTCCAGCAGCTACATATGCGGAGACAAGCGCGGCTGAACCGAACCTGCGGAAATATGAGGTGTTGCTCGATATTCTTTCGATATAGTTTGCAAATTTGGAATAAGCAGTCCTGCTCCTGAGCCAGCTTACGGTAATAACCGAGTCCTCCAGATCGATCTCTCCGGAGACTTTGATTAACCTGCTGTTCAGCATTGCGCCTTGTCCTTTAGCTGCATAGAACAGCTCATTGTGAAGCGGATCAAAGATAACTCCATACTCTGCGACACCGTCTTTTGCAAGGGCAATCGATACACAGAAGAACGGGATTCCGAGAGCATAGTTCCGCGTGCCGTCAAGAGGGTCGATATACCACGTGTAGCCCGTATCAGGCGTACCAGCCTTACCGGATTCTTCCGAGACTATGCTGTGGTTTGGAAACTCCTCTTTTATCCTGCGGATGACATAACTTTCGCTTTCGATATCCACCTCGGTGACAATGTCTCCACGGCCTTCTTTTGCGTGTTTGGTCTTTATCTGCCCGTAGTGGCTCAGGATGATCTCACCGGCTCCTCTTGCCGTATCGGTAATGAACTCGCGTAATTCCATCAGTCCTCCAATTTTGAATCGATTTACACTGTCTATTACAGCCCGGCAGAGTGTGATTCCTCTTGTGAGGTGAGTACTGATGGCCTATGGGGTAGGGGAACTGTTACCGCAGCGGACAACGCCGGAAGCCCAGGGAGGTTTGCCCGGTCTTGATCGAAGGACTATCTCCGGTTTTCCGTTTCTTACTATCCTATAAACATCCAGCACATAGAGGGATCCTTTTCGTGCCCTGCTGTTCTCCAGAATATCACCCGTCACTGTGACATTTTCGTCCATTTTCAGCTCTATAGTGCGGTACCAAAGAGGGCATGTCTGAAGTTCCGCGTGGCCTGTGCTGTCTATGAGCACATAACGGTTGTGTCCGACTTTTCGCACAGCCCCTTGAATGCTCACGATGTTGGAATCCGCGTCGGTGGATGCTGATTTTATGGTATATACCTTTGTTTTGGTGAATGCCAACTCCGTAAGAAGGCCGATGGCGATTGCCAGTGCAAGAGCTATCGGGAAAATCTTCATAAGCAATGCATGCACCCCCTCATACGGCTCTGTGGCGGCCTTGTATTTCAGATTTTACACGGCTGCATCCCAAATCTATGGCCAAATAGGAATGCACCCATTTTATACCGGAATTTTGATGAATTTAAACTCTGGCGAGGTTTGACCCGTATGGTACGTCTGAGTATAATTAACAGGTCGATCTATAAGTCTAAAATGGAAAGGCGAGGGTAAATATGCGTCACATATGGCTAGTTATTCTGGCAGTATTAGGTCTTTTCTCTTACGCGGTGGCTGAGGAGACTGCACAACCTGCGCAACCTACACCCAAGACGGCAAATCTTACGCCGGTAATGAAAGCCGGAGAGCAGCTTCGTTACAAGGTGAAAGTCACAGCGACTGGCAACACGATTTTGCCTGGGGCATCGAAGCCGGAACCAATAGATACGGTGGTGGACCTGGTGATCTCCGTTAAGGTTGGGGAACCGGCTTCCGACGGTTCAATGCCGGTAAGCATAGCAGCCCAGGATGCCTCCGCTGTTATTGGCGGGCAGAGGATGGTGCTTCCGGTAAGCATCTTTCCCACGACTACAGCGCTTATAGATAAAAACGGTGAGATTAAACAGCTTTTGACATCCGGTTCATCCGAGCTCAAAATGCCGGGGATCAATTCGAAGAACCTGATATTGCTCTTCCGTCCTAATGCGCCTGCCGGAGATGTAAGTGTAGGGTCGGCATGGAAGAAGATGATGTCGCTTCCGCCGGAACCGGAAAAATACGATTTTGCGTGTAGGTTCGAGTCTATCGAGAGCTTGAATGGAAAAGATACCGCAAAGGTGAGGGCTGAACTTACCGTTTTGCCGCCTCCCGGAGAAGATTACAGTGCAAAGGGGTTTGTTGTTACGAACTATTCACTTGATGGATGCAAGCTGATGAAATCTCATGCGGAGATGACAGTCAAGCTAAACAACAGTAAACAACAGACGGATGCTCCAGAAAAGGTGGAAGCTAATATCGGAGTGGATGTAGAGCCTTTGACAGCCGGTTCACCTGCCAAGTAGCGGGTAGACAAGGAGAAATCCGTGCTTCTCTTTGTTGGGATTGCTGCGGCACTGGTCGTTTTGCTGCTCACGAGCAAATGGTGGGCGGACGGGCTCATAAGTGGTGTCGAATTCTTTGTGTTGACCGGGGTCTACGGATGTCTGGGCTTCGGCCTTTTTGCTCTGACAAGCAGAAGAGAGTTCGGTGCCGCTGTGTTCGTATTAATAGCGATCATGGCGTCGGTGGGATGGGCTCTCTACTGCAATCAAAAACTTGGGATCAAGCAGTATTACCGCGATAAGATCAAGGAATACGAGAGAGCAATTCAGGCCGACCCACGGAACACCGCAGCAAGGGGCCTTTTTGCTGAGGCTTATTATATGCTTGGGGATTTGGACCAGGCGATTGCCGCGATGGAACTGGTTGTCCAGATATCGCCGAATTCCATGAAGGAAGGCCATACACTGCGGCAGTGGCGGAATGAAAGGGATCTGCGAGACTGCAAGACGGTCATCTGCCAGGTATGCCATTCTGCTAATTTATGGGGATCAACTACGTGCAGGATATGCCAGCAGCCGCTCGTCTACTCAAAGGCCGGTAATCCATCTCGTATGGATTGGGCGGCGAAGAATTTCTGGCGTATAGCGCTTGGAGTCTGCTGGCTCGCTGTCACTATCGTGTCTTTTGCCATGATGAGCCCGGTGCTCGGAGCCATAGTTTCAGGGTGCGGCGCGCTCGCAGTCGTAGGAATATTGCTCTTGTCGTCTGTATAGCAGTGAAAGTATAAACTCGATGAACGAAGTATCGGAACCGAAAAGGAAAAACAGGGGAAGGCTGGTTACCCTGACCGTGGCGATCACGGGCGGTGCGCTGGTCGCGTCGCTGCTCAGCTTTAACCAGATGGCAAAAGGGTACGAATACTACCTCGTAGGCAACTTGATCGCCCTTTTCTTCATTCCGATGCTTACAATAATGCTTCTTCTCGGCGAAGAGCCTGCGAACTTCGGGTTTCAGCTTGGAGAATCCCGGCGGGTCCGCTGGATAATACTGATCATGTTCGCCGGACTGCTTGGACTGTTCTTTATATACGCAAAGCGTCCGGAATTTCAGCAGTATTACCCGATATTTAAAGGATGCCAATTTGTCCCGTTTAGGGGAGACAATGTCTTCTCGGAGACTGACCCGGCTTCGCTCGTCTATGCCTGGGTGAGCTACGGGATGTACATGTTCTGCTGGGAGTTCTTCTTCCGTGGATACCTTCTATTCGGTCTTGCGAGGACCATCAACTGGGCAGCCGTTATAGTCCAGGCGCTGGCGTTCATGCTGCTTCATTGGGGAAAACCGATGCCGGAGTTTATCGCGTCGCTGCCTGCCGGTATTATCCTCGGAATGATTGCACTTAGAGCGAAGTCGTTCGTTCCAGGCTTCGTCCTTCACTGGTCCGCGTCGGTCGCGTTCGATGTGATGGTCCTTCTTTTCCGTCCATAAAAACAGACCCCGGAGAATGGTTTCGTCCGGGGCCTTGTCTTCTCTTTTTCTCCCTGTTTGTGTTTACAGTGGCAGGTCTTGAATATCACTATCTCCCGAAGGGATAATGACCGGAATATTATCCGTATCGACCTGGCTGATTCCGGCTATTACTATTCTTCCGGTTTTATTGGACACTACGGAGGATGAACTCAGGAAGTCTGGAGCCACCCGGCAGTAGAGTTTCCTGCCGGTCAGCTTGCCATCCGAGCTATTTTCAAGGATATTCGATCCATCAGATATCCATATCAATCCGTTGGCATCCGTGGTTATCTCTCCTACAAGTTTGATCGTCCTGCCGATGGTGGAAGGGCCTTGATAGAGAGATTTTATTGTGAGGTAGACTGTGTTTTCGGGGTCTTTGGCAACGACAAGAACACTCTTGGGGTTGCTTGACTGCTGAGGCATGGCAATTCCTGCAGAGTCGTAGTAGCTGACGCTGGCGGACACGGTTACGATTGTGCCAGGTGTTGTCGCCGCATATGAGGCGGCAGCAAGGCAGCAGACCAGCGCCATAATAACAAGTGGGATTCGCATTTCACCCTCCTTGGTTCACTAACCGCATGCCTCATACAAAGCGTGAATCATGCGGACTACATCCGAAACAGCCTCAGTAGTATGTTATCAAAAGCTGAACCATAAAGCAAGTATTTGTCGCTCATAATGAGCAAAATATGCACATTTGTCGCGCAAATATAGCAGACAGTCGATGCGGAGCATCATAAAAGGTGGTCAATCGATGCAAATCAATGAAGATAAAGGCGCTGCAGGCTGTTTTTACTTTTCGTCAGATGCTGCCTTGATTTCGTGAACGGCCTTGGAAGCATTGTTGATCTCAAGGTTCATCTCATCCAGCATAGCCTGAACATCGTCTATATACTTGGAAGCGGAGTCCATATTCTTGGAGGATTTTATACAGTAAAGTCCCATGGAGATTCCTGTCAGGAGACCTGAAGCGCGGTGCAGGTTCGACGAAACCTGTATCAATTTACTTGCAAGAAGCGGTAGTTCGGACATAGGTAAACCTCGAAAAGTGCAATATTTTTGTCGTGCATATCAATATAAACGAAATACATCACTGAACAAACAACATGTCACTCGATTTAGGGTCCACTACTTCCATGACACTCTTGAACTCATCATTAAGAGTTTACTGCGGAAATGGCTCCCGAATCAAGTTCGTTGTGATAGTTCAAGCTGATGTTCCGCCTGTCTTTGTCCCACGGACAGCGCCCAGGCAGTATCTGGACGGGTTGAAATGGCGTATGCTTGTGTTTAAAATATCCTCAGCCGTCACGCGGTTGATACCGGCTAGATAGTTCTTAGTCCCATTAATACCGAGGCCATAAATCTCGTTTGCGGCCCGTTCTCTCGCGCGGGCGACGGATGTCTGCATTGAAATCAGCTTCACTCCCTTCATATAGTTCTTTGCATTAGCGATTTCATCAGGATCGGCTGGTTCGGTCTTCAGCTTCCGAAGTTCGGAGAAAACAGCTTCTCTGGCGAGGATCTCGTTCTCCGGCGAAGTAGCCGTGTAGATGATAAATATCCCTCCGGCAGATCCCGAATGATTGCCGGCAGATACGACATAAGCGAGGCCGAGCCGCCCCCTGACTTCCGCGAACAGCCTGCCGCCAAGTCCCGAACAGAGTGCCGCTATGACATCGAGTGAATATCTCGCGGGATCGGTCGTGGTAACTCCAGGGAAACCGAGCGCCACAGCTGTCTGAGCCCGGTCTCTTTCGGCCGCGAGTTCCTGTATTTCGTTTGGAAAGACTGTAAGCGTCGGTTCGCAGCTTGGATGGCGCTCGCCAAGCCGCTGGAACAGGTTTTCTACTGCTTTTGCGGCGCTGTCTATATGGATATTGCCGACGATGGATACGACGGCTGTAGCAGGAATGCAGATTGATTTATGCCATTCAGCGACCTGCTCCCTCGTGAGTCCGGCAATAGTCTTATCCCTGCCGTAGTCAGGAAGGCCGTACGGATGGTTCGGAAAAGCCACCTCAGCCAGGAGGTCGGACGCATGCCCGAAAGAGGAGTCCTGGAGCCTGCGTATGTCGGCCCGAAGGGCTTCTTTTTCTTTGTCTACTTCTTCTTTGGGGAAGGCCGGTTCCGCGATGACATCCGACAGCAGTTCGAACCCTTCTTCGAAGTTCTTTGAAAGCACTCTCAGGCTGTAACCGCAGAAGTCGGAGCTGTTGGTGATGCCGATAAACGTTCCGAGGTTCTCTATGCGTTGTGCGATCTCTTCCGATGAATAGCGGGAAGTGCCTTTAAGGGAAGCTCTGAGCGCCAGCTCGGTTATACCAGCGTTTTCCGGGATTTCGCAAAATCTTCCGCTTTTGAAGTATACGACTACACCGACAACTGGGTTGTTTTGATCGATTTCAGCGATTAGAGTTGCTCCGCTCGGCAGGGTTGCCTTTGTGATATTGCCGTCAGCGGAAACCGTGGTAAACGGGAGTGTCCCAGGCACATGCAGGACGGCATGGGATGATTTTTCTTGCAGTTCCTCAGTGGTATATTCCGGCAGCTCGATGCTTTCAGGCATATACTCGAAAATGGTAGCGCGGTCTATGGTCAGATATTTTGCAGCGGCATTTGCTACATCGATGGCATCGACTTTTCTCAACCGGTCTACGAATTCATCCGACATTCGCCAGTCGCCGAGCGCTTCGAAGTAAGCCAGTCGGTTAGCCCGGCCAAGCACATGTTCCTGTTCGAAGAACAGGTCGCTTTCGATGGTATTTTTTATCTTTTCAAGCTCTACTCTTCTGATCGGTTCTTTCTTTAGCTTCTCTATCTCTTCGAAAAGCGAGACGCTCAATTGGCTTGGGTCATCCGTAAGGAGTTCGGATGATACCGTAACGACTCCCACGTCCTTATATGCGCTGTAGAATGAACCGATGCTGCTGACGATCTGCTTCTGCTCCATAATCGACTGGTAAAGCCTGGAGCTTCTTCCTTCACCGAGAATATCTATAGCCACTGAAAGCGGATAATAGTCGCTGTCGAGTATTTTGGGGGCTTGAAAGCCGATCTGGACGAGTTTTTGCTTTATGTCACCCTTGAGACGCAGATATTTAAGCCCGGTCTGCTCATATTCCTCAGGTGATGGGTTCTCGACGGCGTTTCTCATCGGTATTTCCGAGTACAGCTTATCTATCAACTGCAGCGCTGCACCTGACTCTACTCCACCGACAACCGAGATAACGATATTATCGGGTGTATATCTCTCCCGATAATATCGCAGAAGATCGTCTCTAGTTATATTTCTGAGCTGGTCAGGGTAGCCGATCCGCCAGCGGCGTATTCTGTGCCTGTCGAAAGCCCGTTCCCACATTTTTTCAAGAGAGAACGCAGACGGATTGTCGCGTTTTTGCTTGGCTTCCTGGATTACGACTTCGATCTCTTTCGAGAGCTCATCAGGATCGATCAGCGGATCGGATAAGGCATCGAACTGTATGTCGAGCGCCTGCTCGAAACACTCTGCCGGGGCAGTGACATAGTAGGTGGTGGACTCGTATCCCGTACCGGCGTTCAGCACCCCGCCCAGGGCTTTCGTCTCACGTGCTATATCCTCCGGTCCAGGCCTGTGTGTAGTTCCTTTGAAGAACATGTGCTCGAAGACATGAGAGATGCCCATACGGTCATCCGGTTCATTGAAGTATCCGGTGTTCACATGGGTCACTATGGCGACTACGGGGCTTCCCGGGCGCTCCTCGATAAGAATGGTCAGTCCATTGTCAAGAACCTGCTTAACCACTGCTTGCCTCCAGAGTTTTTATGAGTTTGTTATACCCGGTCTTAACGAGTCGTAAAGAAAAAACGATGATTACTATCTAATTCCGCAGAGCTTTTTGTAGATAGAGAGCACTTTTCTTATGTAAGTCTGAGTTTCGCGGTATGGAGGGACTCCTCCGTATTTTCTGACGGCTCCCGCGCCTGCATTGTAGCTTGCGAGTGCAAGCGCCAGATGGTTCCATGTAAGTTCCGTCCAACTGGCGTTTCCTGAAAGCCTGTTCAGATGCCCCCGGATCAGCTTTATGCTTCCGGCAATGTTTGCTACAGGGTCATAAGCATCGGATACTCCCAGTCCTGCAGCGGTTCCCGGCATCAACTGCCCCAATCCCTTAGCACCTTTCGGGGATGTTGCGGACGGATTGAAGTGCGATTCTGCGAGTATTACTGCTACGACAAGCCGCGGATCGACTTCATATTTTATGCTGAAGCCGAGTATGCTCTGCGCGATGGTATCGGCTTCCGAGTCGGAAAGCCTGTGGTTGAACGATTTGATGGCATTCTTGTAAGCTGCAACGATGTCCGTCGACACCGGGGCTTTGGCAGCGCGAGCAGCTTGTCGCTTTGCACGGTTCGCTTCCTGCTGTGCGCGTTTCGCCGCGAGCCGGGCTTTCCTGTCATGCTCAGCCAGGAGAGCTTTTTCTTCCCGCTCAGAGACTTCGTTATAAGGGGCAAACGCAACAAGCCGCAGGTCGGAAAGGCTCAAAATACTTCTTTCACCAACCCGGACCAGCAGGCATATTTTGCTGCTGGGAGATATTTCAGGGGTATTGTTAGTCGTGACCACATAAGACCCGCCGTCACATTCGATTATGAGAAACGTGTTGTTATCACTGCCGTTTGCTGTGCCTGAGAGGACTCCCCTCAGTTCGAAGACTTTGCCTTGGTAGGCCTGAGGATCGGCTTTGACACGGGAAAGCGGAAGATCAAGAGCGTGGTGTTCTCGCCGCAGCGCGAAATACTTGTCCAGCGAGGCATCCGCTCCTGCGCGGGGCGCGAACGAGACAACCACAAGCGATGCGAGAACTATCCATAACCCAGGTTTCAAAAGCCTGCTATTCCTTTCACCTACAGAGTTTTCGCTGCCGAAACCCTGTATAAGGCAATAAAGCCCCGCAATCTGTAATAGATTCGGGGCTCCTGCAAGTGGCGGAGAGACCGGGATTCGAACCCGGGGTAGGGCTATATGACCCTACAACCGCTTAGCAGGCGGCCGCTTTCGACCACTCAGCCATCTCTCCATTACTACCGAATTCTACCATATCCGGCTTATTAAACGCAACCATGAATTTTACGTTTACTATATATTAACTTGAAAAAGCTATCTTTCAAGCATATAGTATATCTATATCCCGAGAGTAGTACTGGGAGCTTCTGGTTTTCGGTAGTACCCTTGGGATTTTTTGCTTTGGGAGGCCTTACGGATGTCCAAACCTAAGAAAACTGATACCAGACAGGAGTTTCTTGATAAGCTGGCCTTAGCTCCGCCTAAAGGCACAGTGCTAAGCGATCATGCGCTGCCAGCGGAAGAGGCCTTTAAAGATAGTTTCAAGTTGAGTTACAAGCTTGGACCGGTATTCGACATCCTACGTTATCCCAATACACGTATGCCTATGGCAATCGCCATCTATGGAGACTGGGGAACTGGCAAGACTTCCGCTATGAGATGGCTGGACTATCTCCTGGACAGGTGGAACAAAGATGGAAAAGATGATAATAAGCAGAAAGTCAGTACAATCTGGTTCTATCCGTGGAAATACCACACTAAAGAAGACGTCTGGCGCGGATTGATATCCGAAGTAATAATCAAGAGCATAGACATCCAGGAAGTTAATATCACCAAAGTTATTAGCGCCGTAAAACAGTTTGGTATGTTTCTTGGGCGAAGTTTCGTGCATACCGTAGCAGCGATGTCACCTAACGCTAAGGCTATTGAAGACATACTTAAAGAATACCGCGAAGTTTCACATCCCGAGCATGCTTATTTGAATGATTTCGAGAATGCCCTGAAGAAATGGGTGAAGAACTCATTGAATCGTAACGAGCGGATGGTTGTCTTTATCGATGATCTCGACCGCTGTATGCCGGATGTCGCATTGGAAGTCCTTGAAGCCCTAAAACTGTATCTTAATATCGACAGAATGATCTTCGTGGTTGGTGTAGACAAGATAGCCATCAATGAGTTAGTAAAGGAGCACTGCACGAAACTGGGGCTTAGTGAAGAACGAAGTGGCAACTACCTCGCCAAGATGTTCCAAGTAGAAGTGGAACTCTCACATGGCGAGCAGCAGATAGAAGATTACCTTGAAGAACAACTGAAAGGTATCGGTTATATGGATAAGTTGACCGATAAGGAGCAAGGCATATTCCGAAAGCTGATACTCAAGTTCGGAGGAGAAAACCCAAGAGAGATAAAGCGCTTGGTAAACAGCGCTGTTATGGCTGGTGCTGGTGCGCTGACAGTTGTTAATAAGGATGATGGAGATAAATCGCTATACACTTTCAGTCAGGGCATGCAAATGTTTTTCGTTCGGAGGATACTGCAGCAGAAGCAGTATGGATGGGGACAACTTGTAGGAAAAAAAGTTGGTGACAGGTTATTTGGAATTTGGTCGAAGATAGTTTGTGAAAATGGTGGCAAGGCAGAGATTCCACAAATTAAGTACATCCCTCAATCGTTCATAGATCAACAAGTTGGATTTGCTGAGGGGCTTGATTATGAAGCAAAGGAAAATAGAGAAGGCCGTAAATTATCCTTCGCTCCCAACGAGTATCATTCGATCCTAAATGATAGGGAGCTTTGCAAATATTGCAAGATACTTTCTGACCCAGACCTTTTGGAATTGATGCAGATCGAGTATCCTTCTAGCACTGGAGCTTTAGCCTACATAATGGGCAATGAGAATGATAGTGATATAGTTCGAAGTGCTATAGCAAGGCAGTTGGACAAAAAACCTGAAGAATTAACGAAGGATGACTACAGTAAAATCACTGATCTTGGTCTTAGTCGATCATTCATTTCATCACTTACACCTCTAAAAGGGCTGACACAGCTGCAGAAACTGTGGCTTGATGGCAGCACACAAGTATCTGATATTACACCTTTAGAAGGGCTGACACGGCTGCAGATACTATGGCTTAATAGTACACACGTAACCGATATTACACCCTTAAAAGGATTAACACAGCTGCAGAAACTGGTGCTTAATGTTACACAGGTAACTGATATTACGCCGCTAAAAGGATTAACAGAGCTGCAGGAACTGTGGCTTGGTCACATACAAGTATCTGATATTATACCGTTAAAGGGACTAGCGCAGCTGCAGACATTGTGGCTTGATAACACACAAGTGTTTGATATTACACCTTTAGAAGGATTAACAGGGCTGCAGGCATTAGTGCTTAATAACACACAGGTAATTGATATTACACCCTTAAAGGGGCTAACACAGTTACAAGACCTGTCGCTTGATGGCACAGCTGTATCTGATCTTACACCTTTAAAAGGCCTAGCACGGCTGCAGACACTATGGCTTAATAGCACACAGGTAATTGATATTACACCGTTAAAAGAACTAATACAGCTGCAAGAACTGTGGCTTGAGGACACACAGGTATCTGACATCTCTGTAGATGAATTGAAGGCTGCAATTCCGCGACTGAAGGTTTATCGCTGATAATCCATAATGATAAGCAGTAATTGAACTGTTTCGGCGGAAATGAGTCAGTTTCCTTGACGATAATACAGACATCTGCTAAGATTGATACTGCTTTGGTGAAGTCATACTTATTATCGGATTATCGCTGCATTCGGCAGGTAGGAGATTTACTTAATGCAATCTTTAAAAACTATATTGATGATTGTGCAAATGGTTGTTGCTGTAGTTTTGCTTTTCTTCGTCATGTCTCAGGCTACGAAGAGCGAAGGTCTTTCAGGGACTATCGGCGGCAAGTCTGAGTCGGCATTCAGGGGCAAACCCGGCGCCGAAGACAGATGGCAGGAGTTTACGAAGTGGTCGGCAATAGCATTTTTCGCCGTCAGTGTAGCACTGGCTCTCGTAAGCAGCCGCGTGTAGCTTAAAAAGAAAACAATATTTAAGAAATAAAGCCCTTGGCACAGTTGCCGAAGGGCTTTTTTATTATGTTATGCTGCAAGTTTGTAATTTTCCTGATCGCTTTCGAGTTTTGTGCAGCCGTCGCAGCTTTCTTCGCGGCAGTCCACGCACTCAGCCCTCGGAGGCTCTTTTGCAGTCAGTATGAGATAGCAATACAGAGAGAAACTACCTAAAATCCATCCAGCAGCGAATGCAATCAACATCCTTTACACCTCGACAAAATTATCGGGATCAATTATTGGTTTCATTAGTCTGCTTTTATGCTGGAAAAATATGATGGAGTGCATTCTGAAAGAGGATAATATCCGCACTCTGCCTAATAATGTATAGATTGAAGTTGATGGAGCTTGCAGGAGGCGTCAATCAGTATGGACTTAGGAAAAATCGCCGCCAGGCTTGATAATGAAGAGAAATTGTGGCTGAAATATCGAGCTCCGGTTGGATCAGACGGTAAGAGCGAGATACGAAAAGACCGCTTGCTGGATGTTGCGGAAGAAAGCGATGTTCTTTATGTAGACCGGGATGGAGAGCCGGTCTGGGTCCGTGTGGATGAGGTAATAGAAGTCACAACCTGCGGTTGCGCGAGCGATTAGCTGTTTTTGAAATTTCTCGACTGCAGCGGATTTACTCATTTCTTCAGTGAGTCTGCTATTCGCTGCAGTTCCCTCTTGGCTATATCCCCTATAATTGTGAACGTCACCTGGCCATGACTGAAATGCACCATATTGGCAATGCTGCCGAACCCGGACTTCCAATCCCCTGAGTTCTTCCCGCCTGCTTTTCGTTCGAATACGGAGATCGTGTTGATGCCGTTCGTATACATCAGGTGCGCGGCATAGACATCGTTGCCGACCGGCACGCTTGTTGTTTGGACAAATGAGTAGCCTTTCGGCATGTATTTGGGCTTGACTACCGTGAAACCAAGATCAGTCACCGGATTATGCGGTGTTCTGACGTTTTTGGGCACAGCGAACGCAGCATCCGTAATGTTTCCTGGCTCAAATATGATTTGGCGGAATGCTGAAACGCTGATCGTAGTCCCCGAAGAGTTTTTGAGTTCGTTTTTCAACACCAGATGATACACTGTGTCGATCCAAACCGTCTCGCTGGGGTTGCCTCGCTTTCTGGGTGTCAGTTTGATGACATGAGCCTGCCTTCCGGCCACTACATCTCGGCCTGCCTGGGTGACTTTGTAATTCCTTAACGCCAGGTTGATCCGTTGCGGCGCAAGTTCCCACTTATTATGCTGCCAATGTCCCTGAGAGGGAAGAAACCGCCAGTAATCCTCATTTTTCTCGATGACGACGATTCCTGCGAGCTCGGAAGGCCGGAAATATTCAGTCCTTGTGCAGTTCGGCTTTTTGTGGACTATCTTGAAATGTGCCCGGATTACGCGCCTGCCTATGTTTATATCAGCAAACTTCAGCCCTCTGTAGCTGATATTCTGCTCGGCGGCTTCGCTTTTTTTGAGCAGGTCAAGGGGGTTATCCGATGCGCATGCAGGGCTTATGGAGACGATCTCAAGCAGGGCGATTATTAAGATCGCAAGGACAATCGCTGCACGTTTCATCCAGTAGTTCCGTCCTAGTTCGATACTGTTTCACGGCGGTTTAGCTGCTCTACGGCTCCAATGGCTCCCCGGTCGGTAAGCGGCTGTGCGCTTCGAAATCTGGAGTAAGCCTGGATGTATGCCTTATACTCGGTAGAGGCCTGTTGCTGCTGGTAGGCGGCTGCTTTGGCTTTTACTGCAGGCGGTGGACCGGCGGGTCTGACTGTTATGAAAAGTAGCCCTGCCGCGACTGCAGCCGCAGGTATGGCAAATGTTTTCCAACTCCTGAACGACAGCACCGGATGCCGGAAAGTGTGTCTGCGCTTGTTCTCGGCTATGCGTTCCGCGACCGAGGGCCATAGATCAAACCCTGCGCGGTTGCCCGATAGACCGGACAGCCGCGTTACAAGGAGGCGTGTTTCATTAACGGCCTGCCTGCACCTGTCGCAGACGGCGATATGGGCTGCTACAAGTGTGCGGTCACTAATTGTCAGGCTATCATCTACGTAACCTGATATCAGATCCTTTACCTTCTCACACTCATTATGCAATGCAGACACCCCCATAGTCTTAACCGGCAGAAAACTTGCTACTGCCGTTCCAAATACTCCGCAAGAATCGATCTCAGCTCATATCTCGCTCGTGAGACCCTGGATTTCACTGTCCCGACAGGGCAATCCAGTATTTCAGCTATCTCATCCTGCGACAAACCTTCAATATCGTGAAGTATAAGTGCTGTACGTAACTTCTCCGAAAGCCGGCTTATTGCCTGCTTTAGAACACGTTTTTCTTCTTTGAGTGCCAAGGCGTGCTGAGGGTCAGCCGACCGGTCGGCCGCAGGCTCGAAGCCTACGTCCTGAAACCTGTCGTCCTCAAGCGAATCCACTCGCACTCCCGGACGCTTCCGCAGATGGTCTATCGCGGTGTTTATCGCTATCCGGTATAGCCACGTGTAAAAAGCCGATGTGCCCTGAAACCTGTGCATCGCTGAATACGCTTTAACAAATGTTTCCTGCGCAAGGTCGGAAGCATCTTCCGCGCTATTCACGTAGTTCAGTATTGTGCTATAGATCCTGTCCTGGTACTTCTGAACAAGTAACCCAAATGCTTCGTCGTCGCCGCTCTTTATAAGCTCGACGATTGATTCATCAGAACGGCCCGTCATTCGTGTGCGGTCTCATTTGCATTTTTATCTCAGCGGGCAACCTTCCACTGCTGCGCTGAGCTACTTATTTATACGAAACTCGAACGCACATGCTCCCCAATATCTCTGACGGTTAACAGACTTTTTCGTTCCGTGAGGGTAAGATTTACGAAAATTTACGCGGCTGGTCGAATAATAAGTAAAAAGGCGGGACTTTAGGAAGCCCCGCCTGATCGGTTTTATTCATCGGCATGGTGTAAAGCAGCCTGCTTCTCACGCTGTCCGGTCCAGCGTTCTTTCACCTGCCACATGAAGTTGGCCACTTTTGCGTCCCGGCTGGAATCGATGAATCCATCATAGTCCAGATTGAGGAACGGCAGGTTGTCATGCCGCTTCCGAAGCGCTTGTGAAAGGGCTGTCACGACGTTTCCTGGCATGCAGTTGAACGGGATTACAGAGACTATTCCGGCAAGCCCGCGTTCTGCAAAGTCCTCACTCTTGCCCATGCTGCAGATTGCTTCTCCGCCGAAGGTGTAGTGGACGTAGTTTCTGCCGTTTTCGATGACTTCGGCCGGACCGATGTCATCATATCCTTCAAGGAATGGCTGACAAGCATGGAACATGGCGTGTTCCTCCCGCATGACGAGCTTGTTGTTGAATGCACGCGTCCAGTTATACAAAAGATGCGATTTATCGCCGGTATCAAGCCATCTCTCCCTTGACAGGATCTTGTCTATGTAGTTGGCGTAGCCGAAGAACTCAGTGGCAGGAGCCAGCCATGCTTCGCCGCCGCATGCTTCGATCTTTCGGACGATATTTTGATTGGCTCCATCGTGAATCCTGACGAAAAACTCGCCGACCACACCGACGAGAGGCCGTTCTTCATCTCGCTTGGGAATATTCGCAAAATCCTGCTGCGCAATATGAAGAACATCCAGGATAGGTCCAAGGTGCGACTTGCCGAAAAGAGACTTAACCTTACCCCAGCCGTCCTGAATCCGCCGTTTGTGCTCCGGCATCATCTTGCATATCCGCTGGATATACTTTTCGAACATTGCATCGCTTTCGCCCTGGTTGATTTCATAAGGTCTTGCGTGGTGAAGCATCTTCTGAAGCATGTCATGAGCCACGAGTGCATCCCACGCGACTATCGCAAAATGGGTTCCAAGCCCGCCATGCTCACTCTTCGAACCAAGCGTAACCATGTCTACGTTTTCCAGCCCAAGTTTGTCCAAAATCCTGCGCTGGAGCATGTAATACATGCCGAACCGGCACGGCCCCTCGGCATTGCCCTGGAAGAATGCTTCCTTTGTAGCGTCAAAGTCCGGCTGGCTGACTCTGTAAAGAATATCTTCCGTCGTCACAAGTGCGGGAAGGCATACATCTTCCGATATAGCCTTTCTAGCAAGATTCAGGCCCTTATCAGGTGATCTGGGCAGGGCGTCGGCATCTATCCCATAGGCCCTTAATACGGCTGCAAGCATCCTGGCGGAGTCCGATGCGTAAGGAATCCAGAGCTTTCTGCCTGCAAGACGTGTAATGGGCAGGTCATCAGTCCGAATAGGCTTCTGGTCCTTGGATTTCTGAACCGCCATAGCAGTATCTGCGAATGCTTCGATTCTGGTTATGACACCTGCGTCGGCAGTGTGCTCGTCAAGCTGCATAACGTAGCACGGTTCGTTTATCTCATCCTTAAAGAACGGATTTGCAAACGAATCCGGTCCGCATCCAAAGTAGGTGAGGACTACGGCGCGAAGCCTCTTGTCCTCTTTGATGAGCCTGCCAGCGCAGAGCTTTTTCTGAATCTGCCTTGAATAAGCATTCGGCCATGCATCGGATATATCGACGCTGTCGAGCGGGATGAAGTCCTGCGGAATAGCCAATATCCCCAGGTCCTGCACCTTTTTGCCGATATCCATATTGATTACGTTGTCGTAAAGCGAATACGGTCGGCCGATGATGACGAATGCCGTGTCGTTCGGTCCAAGGGAGTCCAGTATTTCTTTGCCGCGCTCTTCCTGCCAGTTGCGGAAACGCTGAAGCGCATCCAAGCCCACTTCGAGTGCTTTCAGGCCTTCTGCTTTGGTCTTTCCGAGTTGCACAGCGAGCTCAGAAAAGACTCTGTTGAGATGCCTCTTCCCTCTCATGAAGTGGATTCTAGGCGTTATATACTTGATACCCTTTTCTTTAATGCCTGTGTTGGTGGCGATGACCTCAGGCGCGGCCTGCAGATATGGGCAGGTCTGTGCTTCGTTCAGATTCGGGTTTTTCTTTTCAGTCGAGAGGATTCCCGGCGAAAAGATCATATCGACGCCTTTTTCGATCAGGTCGACATAATGCCCATGGGTAACTTTGTAAGGATAGCACGGCTCGCCGATAGATGCGGTAAGCCCCATCTCGACAATTTTCTTGGTTGTTCGGTCTGAAGGCACTACCTCGAACCCTAGTTCGGTCAAGAACGCATTGTAGAGCGGAAAATACTCAGCGAACATCAGCCCGCGAGGGACTCCAATTCGGGGTGCTCCCGCTGGAGCCTTCTTGTCATAGACTTTGAAGAGCATTTGCTCGCGCTCTTCGAAGAGATCGGGGAGGTTCTCACCGAGTTTTTTCTTGTGGATCGCGCTGTACTTTTCACACCGGTCGTTATAGTAGTACTTGGGGCCGCCTTCCACCTGGAAAGTGTTGACATCGCAGGCGTTCGGGCATGCTTTGCATTCGAACGAGCCAATTGTGTAGTTACCCTGAACGACCTTGTCGAACCCGACAAATTTCGACTGCTCAGGATGGTTTTTGAACGCAAGACGGGCTGCCCCGATGGCTCCGGTCAGGTGAGGGTAGGGCGGGACGACGATTTTTCGTCCAAGCACCGTCTCATAAGCTGCGACCATACCTTTGTTGAATGCAACTGCCCCCTGGAAAACGATCTTTTTCCCGATATCGCGGTTGCCGATATTCTTGTTCATGTAGTTCTTGACAGACGCGATGCACACAGCGGCGCAGAGGTCTTCAATCGGAACTCCAGCCTGCTGGAAATAGACCATTGCAGACTCTGTAAATACTGTGCATGTCCAGTCGAGATCAGGCGGTCTCTTGCCTTTAAGTGCATGGTCGCCGAACTCATTAATGGGAATATTGAGACGTGCTGTCTGTTTCTCCAGAAAAGCGCCGCATCCGGCGGCGCACGCCTTGTTCATCTCGAAATCGGTTATGACCTCGCCGTGCATCCTGATGAATTTGGAGTCCTGCCCGCCTATCTCCAGAATGCCTTCAACATCGTCAACAAATGCGATAGCGCCGTTCGCCTGAGCTGTAATCTCGTTCTTAATAAGGTCCGCGCCGATATAATCGCCGGTCAAATAACGCCCAGAACCCGTAGTTGCGGCGTAAATTTTGCCGATGTTGTAGCCGTTTTCTTTGATCTGGTCGTTAATCTTGCTCAATGTATCGCAGACAGCAGCCAGGGGGTCGCCGTCAGTTCTTCTATAGTGGCTTGCAAGCACATGGAACTTGCCGTCGATCTCTGTTACAAGAGCGGCTTTTGTTGAGACCGATCCTATATCTACCCCAAGCGCAGCTACAGCTATATCAGTTGGGATATTGTTGTCCGCCGGAGGCGGAAGGATCTCTGAAAGCTCGAATTTAAGCGGATTTGTGCTTACATACTCGACCGGGCGGTTCATCTTATCGTCAAGAGCGGCTAAGGCATCCTTGAGGTTGATCGGTTTAGCGGCTCGAAGCGCTGCTCCGATGGCTCCAAGCGTTCTGTTGTGCTTCGGGACGAAAAGCTCGCCGTCGAGATTGAGTTCTGCTGACAAAAACTTGACAGCTGCTGGGTTTTCCGAGACTCCTCCTATGAACGCGACTTTAGGTATAAACTGTTTGCCGCGGGCGAAGCTTGACCGGTAGTTCCTGCAAATAGCCTGATGAATTCCGGCTGCAATTCTCTCTCTTGGCGTGCCTTTTTGGTAAAGGTGCACTATATCAGATTCCGTAAAGACACTGCAGCGGCCTGAAAGGCTTGCGGGGTTGACAGTCTCAAGAGCGACACGGGCAAACTCATCTATGCGGCCGAAATTGAGACGCTTGGTCATATGGTCGAGGAAAGAGCCGCTTCCAGCCGCACACTTGTTGCCGAGGTTGGAATCAGCCATAAGGAGTTTGCCGGAAACCTTGTCTCGCTCGAACAAAAGATACTTCTGGCCTTCGCGGCCCATTTCTACGACTGTTCGAACGTCGGGGTAAAACCGGTCTATGGATGCCGCGAGCGCGTTCGGCTCGTCGATGCGGTCGGCTCCGATGAGTTCGGATATACCAGGCGCACCCGCGCCGGTTAAGCCCAGGATTACCGGTCCTCCATTGCCGGAGGAATCACCTGCGACCTTTAGGGCTTCTTCGATAGCTTCCTTTGCTCGTCTGAGCGGCTGCCCCTGAATAGATAAAATCGGTAATTCTTGAACGGAATCGCCGTCTCGTACAATGACGGTTTTAACGGTGTCGGAACCAATGTCCATCCCGATGCGTAAAGCCACGTGAACTGCCTCCTATGATGCTTTGTCCAGATAGTCTACCCATCGGCTCTGGGTGATAATGCAGAGCGGGTTGGATTATCACCACAGTATACTTTGCATATTCTTAGCAGTCAAGCATAACAATCCTGCAAACAATAAATGGTACAGCAATAAGCAAGCTGTGCAACTCACAATCACTAAAATGTCAATAATTGTCAACGCCGCTGCATAGCAATAGGCAGAAAATGCAGAATAGTAAATATAGTGGATGAAGTGATTGATAACAATACCTTATGTTCTAGAGAACCTTAATATTGACATATTCTTAGGGTTGGAATATACTGATGCCTAATGTGCTAAGTTGCATATTCATGTACTGAAGTATCAAACAAGATTTACAAATGACTGATAAACGCAAGGCAGCAATATATCACAGCAGGATGCAGCTTCACCAATTGATCGACCTCGAAAATCTTGCTAAAGCGGCGGAATCAGCAGCGCGTACGGCAGGCGCTTTCGTTGGTTTGTTTGCGCTCGATCATGCCGGCCCTTCCCCAGTCGCGCCGGGCGTGCCCATGTTGTTTTATTTCGATAATATGACGCGGGATGATGCCCGAAGCCGGCTTGATTACCTCTGGAAAGCCACTGCTGCACCGGACGACCTAGCATGTGTCCGTGGTTCTGACCAGTTTACTTTTCACAGCAGCAAAATAGTGCTTCGCGATAACGGACACGAGTATCCAGAAGCAGCCATTACCGTGGCTATCCCCAAATCAAGCGAGAATTCATCTCCTGTTTTTGATATGACCGACTGCATTTGCAAAAGCATGTCTTCTGCGATAAGCGCACGTTACGCTCTTCATCGATCAAGGGCTCTCAATGAGTCCGGTAGGGAAGAGTTGACGGCAAAAAATGAGCAGGAGGAGCGTGCCGAGGCGGTAGAGATTGAAAACAGGAGAATTATCGAGACCGTGAAACAGAAAGACAAGTTTTTACTTGGCACTGCTCACGACCTGAAGACTCCACTGACTTCGATTACCGGGTTTACTGAGATTTTGCTTGAAGAAAGTGAAGGAAAACTCACACCCAGACAAAAGGAGATGCTGCAGCGGGTGAACCAGAACGCTGCACGCCTGCTTAAGATGATCAATGATCTTCTCGATCTGGCCAAAATGGAGTCAGGAAGGATGGAATTGCGGCTGTCCAAGGTCAGGTTGTCTTCCATTACGGATTACGTGACGCATACGATGGCCCCGCTCGTAAAAGGCAGGAATTTGACTCTTTCGGTGGAGCTTGAGGAGGGCCTTCCTACGTTATACACCGATGAGCAGAAGCTGACCCAGATCATCACCAACCTGGTCTCAAACGCCGTAAAGTTCACACCCGAAGGACGTGTAACCATAAAGGCGTATTTATGTGAAAATCAGGCCGTTATATCTGTCTCCGATACGGGTATAGGCATAAAGCAGAGCGATTTCGAGGCAATATTCGAGGAGTTCAGGCAGGTCGGCGGACAGAAGTCATCTAATGGAGGGACGGGACTAGGACTTGCCATTACCAGCAGGTTGGTCAAGGTGCTGGGCGGAGAGATAGGCGTGCGCAGTGAGCTTGGACGCGGGTCCACATTCACTGTTAAATTTCCGCTTACCCCTGCGCCTGCCTGCTAGATTTGCTCTCTAGATTTGTTGACAGGGCATAGGCCAGGTGGTATACTAACACCGTTGGAAATATGCGCTTGTAGCTCAGGGGATAGAGCGAAAGGTTGCGGACCTTTAGGTCGGGGGTTCGAATCCCTTCAAGCGCGCCACAAGCCCTTGTAGCTCACTGGATAGAGCGCCTCCGTCCTAAGGAGGGCGTAGGGGGTTCGATTCCCTCCAAGGGCGCCAATATTAAAGTAAAATGGCGGGGTTTTCCCCGCCATTTTATTAAGAAATCACCTCATGCGGAGAGGTGCGAGAGCGGTTGAATCGGGCGGTCTCGAAAACCGTTGTGGCGCAAGTCACCGTGGGTTCGAATCCCACCCTCTCCGCCAGTTCAAAATGACTGGTTTTCCACAGGGTAATGAATTACCTGAAATGTGGGAATCCGGCCTTCTGCCCACCGTTTGCCCACCAAATTAGGAATTACCATCCAAGAGCTTCATCGAATTTCTCAGCAACTGATTGATTGAGAGTAGGGAAGAGGTGCCCGTAACGGTCCATTGTGATCGAAATAGATGAGTGTCCAAGGCGTTCAGAGATGACTTTCACATGCTCGCCTTGGGCTATGAGTAAGGCGACATGGGTATGGCGCAGATCATGGAAGCGTATCTGGGTAATATCCAGATGGCTTACCATTATCCTAAATGCATCGGTAAGGAGATCAGGTACTACCATCGAGCCATCAGACCGTGAACATACAAGGCCTGTAACCTTATATTCTCTGCCCAATAGGAGCTTGTTTTGCGCCTGCCGGGCTTTTTGTTTCATCAATTCATCTACAGTCTTTTGAGAGATTGGTATAACCCTGTTTTTTCCTGTCTTTGTTCCCTTGATCGTTAATCTCCTACCGTCTGTTTGCTGCAGAGAGCTGGATACGGTTATTGTTTTAGCATCCAGGTTGACATCTTTCCAGCGAAGAGCCAATATCTCTCCACGTCTCATGCCAGTTGATATAGCTAACACTATTGCAATATTGTAATTGTGTGGTCGGGCATGATCGAGTAGTTTTTTGATCTCATCCTTATTGAGAATCTTCATTTCCGACTTTGTCTGTTTTGGCGGTTTAGCGGCATCAGCCGGATTACTTGGTATCAAGTGCCAGGCAACAGCATCTGCGAGCGCTTTGTGGAGTAGGGTATGGTGATGGCGTACAGTTAACGCAGACAGCCCTTTGGATTTTGGCTTCGGTTTCGGTTCACCCTCTTTTCGTGGCTTTACGGGCTTTACAATACGCCCGTTTTCGTAACGATTATTGTAATACTTTTGTAGGTGCAATGGTCTTAATTCGAAAAGGAGAATATTGCCGATGTTCGGATTGATATGCGTGTGGATGATTTTCGCATATTCTTCCCGCGTCTTTTCCTCAAGCGTGGCTTTTGCGAACTCGAGCCATTGCGCCAAAAAATCCGCAAGTTTCAGTTTAGACGGCTCGATATATTTCCCCGCTTGAATCTCGGCAAGAATTTCATTTAGCCGTCGTTGGGCATCTCGTTTTGTGCCGTGGACTGTTTCATATCCCTGCTTGCGTTTTCCAGATGCGTCCTTCTGCAGCTCGTAGGTGATCTGCCAACGATGGTCTCCACGGGGCCTGATTGATCCTCTTGTTCCGCTCATAATTCACCTGATTATTTCTTGCCGTGGATATCTTGCAGCTCATTCATTCTGCTCTCGGCTTCGCGTTTGCAGCCGTGGACGGTTTCGAAAAGCTGCTGGCGTTTTCTGTCGCTTTCGCGCGGAAGCTCAATGGATATTTGCCACTTCAAATCATTGAGATTGCCAATTCTGCGGATTGATCCCATATTATCATCTCCCCCAAAATGCAAAACAGGCAGCTCACGCCCCGCCAGAGGATGAACTGCCCGTTTACACGATGCCGATAACGGCATCAAATCTGTATGCTTGCCTGGCGGGGCTTTTCTCATTAATTATAGCACAGTCTATTTAAGTATAGCTGCGGTCAGTGAATGGTCAGAACAATCTCATCTAATATCAGGGGATGCTGTTTGTGGCAGCACAGAAAGATATACTGGATGTTTGGTCTGCGATGCCTCAGTGTAACAAAAATATCATATACATTTCCTGTAAATATTATTTGACATCTGCCAGCCTGATTGCTATATTATTGTCGAGCTAGCAGTATCGGCTTATGCAAGTTGTAGTACCAAGATGGGAAATACGATGTGTAGGACCGACACAAGTGTTGCTGGCGCCACTT
>JBDKUN010000064.1:0-31153 GCA_039679675.1 Armatimonadota bacterium | reverse complement strand
ACCATACCGGAGGGGGTCCACCCGTTCCCATACCGAACACGGAAGTTAAGCCCTCCAGGGCCGACAATACTTGAGAGGCAACTCTCCGGAAAGATAGGTTGTCGCCAGGTTTACTTTTAAAAGGCCTCCCCTTAAAAGGAGGCCTTTCCTATGTACTACCCCTACCCTATCTTGGGAACCTGACATTATCTTTTCGGATTTGTGGAAAGTCGTATTCTGGGGATTATTGGAGATTCAAATCAAAAAGAAATATGCTTTGGAAGCATAACTGATTATTCTACAGGACGGACCCAGACATACTGGGCTAAATCTATGGGTATTTGATGTTCGGTACCGGCTGCCGAGTAGCATATTTCGGAGTCAGAAATAGCTGATACAGTCACTTCTGCGGAGGGTACGAGCCCAAGTTTCTCAACGGCTATCAAAAACTCCTCGTTCTCTTCAGCCAGCTTCACTACACGGACCTTACTTCCGGGCTTGGCACAGCTCAAAGCTATCAAGGGCTCATTTTCGTCGCCATTGAGCATCTGGCCGTGCGGGCAGCGTTCCGGCTCACCAAGCGCTCTATAGGTACGCTCCTCTATTTCGCCGGTCATGACGTGCTCCAGCTTACAGGCTGCTTCATGGACTCTCTGCCATGGCATTCCGAGCACATCCGTAAGGAGCCGTTCGGAAAGCCTGTGCCGCCGGATCATAGATGCAGCCATCTCCCGGCCGCTTTCAGTAAGTTTTAGCCCTTTGTAACGGGTATGTTCGACAAGACCGTCGCGAGTGAGCCGCGCAAGCATGGTCGTGACCGATGGAGGCGCGACGCCGAGCATTGTGGCGAGTTCGCACGTGTTCACCGTGCCTGTCTCTCCGCCGATCCTGTATATCGCTTCCAGATACTCTTCAACGCTCTGACTTGGCAAAGCGCACCTCCCAAACAAGTTATTAGCCTTACCTTAAGTATAGCATGGGTCGAAAGATATTTGAATAAACCAGGATTCATGGATTGGTGGAGACTCGTGCTTCGGGATGAAAAAAAATCCCGAAGCATAGGTAATATGTCATGTTGGACTACCACAACGTCATTCCGAGCTATGGAGTTTCAGGTATAACTGAAACTCTTCCGGAAGCTTTTCGGCCACAGCCGAAAAGCCATGACTCGGAATCCAGGAAAAGAATGGACCCTGAATCAAGTTCAGAGTAACGTGTAGCGGTATTTCGCATTTCCCTAAATCCTAGATCCTCAAATCCTCTATTCTTCTGTTCCCTTCCCTCTTGCCCTCAATTGCCCGCAAGCGGCGGCTACAGAACGGCCGCGCTCATAGCGCTGAGTCACTTCTATCCCATTCTGCTCCAAAACCTGCCTGAACGCGGTCACAATGGCGGCAGATGGACGTTTATATCCTTTACCCGCTACTTCGTTGTAAGGAATCAGGTTTACATTGGCAAGTGAGCCTCGAAGTAACGCGACAAGCCTCTCTGCATGAGCCGGAGTATCATTTACACCTGCCAAAAGCAAATATTCGTACGTCACACGCCGCCCTGTGGCCTCCGCATACTCCTTGCAGGCGGGAATCAGCTCCGAAAGCGGGTAGCGCTCGGCAAACGGGATCAACTCGCGGCGAAGATTGTCATCAGGGGCGTGAAGCGATATCGCAAGTGTCAGCTGAAGCCCTTCAGATTGAAGTTTGCGTATTCTTGGGATGATTCCGACTGTTGAGATCGTCATTTTCCGCATTGCGATGCCGACTTCTTTGTTCAGAATCCTAATGCTCTTCAGGACTTCATCGTAATTCAAAAGCGGCTCGCCCATCCCCATAAAAACAACGTTCGTCACGCGCTGTCCGGCTTCCCGCTGGAGTGTCAGAACTTGATCGACTATCTCACCGGCGGTTAGATTACGGATAAATCCGCTCATCGCCGTCGCGCAGAAGACACAGCCAGCTGCGCAGCCGACCTGAGTAGATACACAGACGGTCACACGGTCTTCATAGGTGAGGAGCACACTCTCGATGCATTGTCCGTCCGAGAGTTTGAGGAGATATTTGGCGGTCCCATCCCTTGATTTGCTGCGTTTGATTATTTCGCTGCGAAAAAGGGATGCGGCGGACTCCAGCTTTCCTCTAAACGCAGCCGAAAGGCTGGTCATTGAGGAAAAGCTGTCCGCATTCTTCTTATAAACCCATTCGGCGATCTGCCTGCCTCGATAAGCAGGCTCGCCAAGCTCCACTGCCAGCTTTTCAAGCTCGGTAGAGGTAGCTCCTAAAACTTCCATATAAAACGTTAGTCAACATCGTCGCCGACGAATACCCGTTTGCTGACCTCTGCAGGAGTTGTCACACCCTTCAGCATCTTCTCTATCGCATTCTGCTTCATAGTTGACATTCCCTGCGCCATAGCGACCGCTTTGATCTGATCTGATGACGGGTTAGTCATGATCATCTTGCGGATGTCATCCGTCACTGTCAGGACTTCGGATACTGCCTCGCGGCCATGATAGCCGCTGCCGTCACAGTTATTGCAACCCTGCCCACGGAATAACTGGATAGATTCGGCCTGGTCAGTAAGTCCGAACGGAACAAGCTCCTCGACTCCCGGCTCATACGGCGATTTGCATCTCGGACAGATGACCCGCACCAGCCTCTGTGCGACCACACCGATTACGGATGAACCGATCAGAAACGGCTCCACTCCCATATCTATAAGCCTTGTGACTGCGCTCGCTGCATCGTTGCAGTGCAGAGTCGAAAGCACAAGGTGGCCGGTCATGGCAGCCCGGAAAGCTATATCAGCAGTCTCCGAGTCTCTGATCTCACCTACAAGTATAATATCCGGGTCCTGTCGAAGGATCGAGCGAAGCTGCGCTGCAAACGTAAGCCCGGCCTTCACATTGACGGCGGACTGGTTGACTCCCTCCAACTCATATTCAATCGGGTCTTCACAGGTAATGATGTTGACATCCGGCGACTTTAGCTTCGTCAACGCCGAATAAAGTGTCGTCGTCTTCCCGCTACCTGTAGGCCCGGTCACAAGTATTATACCATAGGGTTTGCGGATGAGATTCTCGAATGCATTCAGCTCCTTCGGGCTGAACCCGATCTGGCTGAGTGTGTACTGCTGCGCCGATTTATCGAGTACCCTCAAAACAACTCGCTCGCCGTACTGCACAGGGAGCGTCGATACCCGGAGGTCGATCATCCGGTTCATCACCCTGACACCGACGCGCCCGTCCTGGGGAATGCGCCGCTCCGCGATGTCGAGATCGGCCATTACTTTAATTCTCGATATGACTGCGGCCTGGAGTGCTTTCGGCATATTGCGGATGTGGTGCAGCACGCCGTCGATCCGGTAGCGTACCTCCACATTATTGCGCCGCGGTTCCAGATGAATGTCGCTGGCCCGCCGCTTCACGGCTTCCTGCAGAATGAGACTGACTGTGCGGACAATAGGGGCCTGCTCGCTTTGTCGTTTTGCCTCATCGACATCGGGGGATATGATTTCGTCGATGGTAATCTCTACGTCGCCTACAGCCTCCTGCATAGAAGCTGTTATGTCCGCTCCACCGAGCGAACCATAAACTTTATCCAGCGTCGCTGTCATCCTGGCATCACTGGCGAGGATAGGTTCTACACGCTTGCGGGTCACTCGCTGCACAGCATCTATCGCCTCGACATCGAGCGGGTTGGTCATCGCGACGGAGATTTTTCCATCGGTATTACAAACCGGAATCAACTTATATGTGCGCGCCACCGGTTCGGGTATCAGCCTAATGACTTCTGGATCGATCGGATAATCCCCAAGCGCGATATGTGCCATATCAAGTTGAAATGCTCTGGCTTCAGATATATCGTCCTCTGTCACCCAGCCGGCATCGATAAGGATCTCTCCGAGACGTTTGTAGCTCTGTTTTTGCTCCTCAAGCCCCCATTCGAGCTGCTCTTCGCTCAGTAAACCTGCCGATACAAGAATATCTCCGAGCCGTTTCTTATAAAAAGCCTGCATTAACTATCCCCCACGATCTCGATGACCCGTTCGGCAATGTTCCACAAAGGAACTACCTCATCGACAACACCGGCATTGATGGCAGACCTCGGCATATCGAAAACTATGCTGGATGATTCATCCTGAGCCAGTGTCTTCCCGCCGAACTCTCTTATTGCCTTCATTCCGTCTCGTCCGTCATCCCCCACCCCGGTCAGGAGAACACCGATTGTATGCGCTCCGAAAGTCTCAGCGGCTGAAATCATAGCATCATCTACACGTCTCCGCAGTTTTTCGACAGACGAGCTCACATCTTCGGCAGTAAGCGTAAACGGCGGGCATTCCGGGTCTTCTATACGTTCGACCCGCACGCTACAATGCCCAGGCGCAAGAAACGCTGCCGCAGGTTTCAGAGGAAGATAAGTTTCCGCCTCATCCACAAAGACTTCGGATATTCCATCAAGTTGGCGGGCAAGCAGCTTTGTAAAACCGGGACGCATATACTGGACGACAACGATCGAAACGGGAAAATCTTTTGGAAACTTGGGGAATATTTTGGCAAGCGCGGACGGACCGCCGGTAGACGCGCCGATAACTACAACTGCCTTCGGCACTTGTACCCGCGATGCTATCTCAGGAGAAGACTCTTCTTTTACCTGCTGCATATCTCACCCCGCTTGTAAAGATAAAAGAGCGGGAGTTCAGGCTATTCGTCTCTCCTGCTCAATCTGTCGATAATATCACTAACACGCTGCTTGGCGTCTCTGGTAGCGGCAGCATCTACCGCGATTGATAGACTAAGCACATCGCCTTCGGCGGTATCCTCAGGAAGGAAGCTCACCGGCAAGACCAGGCGGTAATCCTCATCCCCTACAAGGAGCACAGCCATCTTGCCCTCGATCCTGTCTACCACGGCGCGCAGGTCTGTCATTTTTCTCTCTCCACTACAATCCTGCGGCCGTCTGTTTTTACAGTGACCGTGCCGTCCCTGTCCGTCCTGAACAGTGATGCGCCTGTTTTCCTTTTATCTATGCGTCTGAGCGTGGCCCCGCTGGGATGGCCGTATTCGTTACCTGCGCCTACCGAAATCACCATGTATTCCGGGCTGACCAAACGGATAAACTCAAGCGATGTGCTGCTTGATGATCCGTGATGCGCAACTTTCAGCACCTGGCTTTCCAGTTCCTCACGAGATGCGATCAGTTGTCCTTCGCCTTCTCGCTCGATATCACCAGTAAAAAGCATCCGAACACGGCCGAACACAAGCCTGGTTACTACCGAATTATTATTTGCATCGGACTTCGTGCCCCGAATAAGCTGCTCAGGCGGAGCCAGCACCTCAAGCCGCGCCTTTTGACCAAGCCGGAATTCCATCCCGGCTCTCGCACGGTGATACGGGACCTTCCCATCCTCTATCATCCTGAGGACGCGTTCCTGCAGTGCTGACCCCTGGACATAACCGCTATCGAGGACCCCGCCGATCTTAAATGCTTTAAAAACGGCCGGCATACCTCCGATGTGGTCGCTGTGCGGGTGAGTCATAACAACCAGGTCAAGGCGTTTGACGCCCAACCGGCGTAGATGCTTCACAACTGTAGGTCCGGCTTCCTGTTCACCGGCGTCAATCAGCACATTTATGTTATCAGGAGTCCTGATAAATATGCTGTCGCCCTGCCCTACATCGATGAAGTCCACCCGCAAAGCAGGCCCAAGCGGCTCACTCGGTTGTTTTATTCCAAACCTGATACCAAGCGCCAGGGCCAATCCAAGTATTATTATCGGCACATATCTTCTCATATTCTAGCTAATGTTATTATGCATTCCTCACGTGGTCAAGCAAGAGCAGCAGTTAGCTGTCAGTAATCAGCCGTCAGCTATCAGTTTTGAAACGCAAAATGCGTGAATTTCGTTGTTTCAGGACACCACTGCCCCAAAACCTGACTTACGATTCTCCATCAATCTATTCTGCAGGGTGATTCGGCGCCGCTTAAGCACGCACCTTCAGGTAATAAACCACCCAAAAGATAGTACGTATAATCAATGAACCGATCGATAAAATAAATAGCGGGACGCCGACTATCCACATCCAGACTGGAATCTCCTGGTCAATCCCATCGATTATGAACCACGCAAGCCATAACGGGATCATGATCAGTATCAACAACGAAATGACTGACGAGTCACCTGGTAAAAAAGGTAAAAATGTAAGGCACAGAAACAAACCCCAACCAATATAACCCCAAAACTCGCCGAATGCTCCGACTGTCCGATTGCAAATGTTCATTCAATTCTCCTGCTGTATTGGATGCCCTGAACAAGCGGTGATTCCAGTTGTTATCAGATTAATATTGCACTGCTTTACCTCGGCTGTCTCATAATTCTGCTCGCCTATTCCTATCTTCGCGGCTTCCGCGCACAATCCCTTCTGTTATCTAAATTGACAACTGACGACTGAAAGCTGATTGCCGAAATGTGTGAATTTCGTTAGGCTGATGTAGCGAGAGAGCACAATAGCCGAGGATCTGGCTGTTTTGAGGGAGAAACCAGCTTTTGGCCTGATAGTTCACTCTGAGAAAGCGGGTACACGTCAATAAAGACTGTTCCGCCAGTGATTATATATACTGAGCTTGTCATTCCCGACCTCTTGCCATATGCGGAGCACGATTATACCAAAAGTTGCACTGATATTGCTATACCTTTGCTTGCCTCAAAGGCTACACTATTATTGAAATGATTATTAATGGTTCTGTAATTGAACCAGGCAATATGCAGAGGTAGATATGGACCGAAAGTATTACTTGGATTTAGCCGAAAAGGGACTGACAATGCCCATCGCCGCGGACTTGGTGCTGCATGATTACCTAGACGCAGAGGAAATCCTGCTTGATGGAAAGCGCTTGGGACAAGTCCTTGCAGAGACCGCTCACCGCTTCAATACTCCATTGGCGGTTCCTCATATGGACTTGGAACTCGAAAAGAAAGCTCTGTTGAGTATGATCGGCATTGCGCCCGACGAGATGGCAAAATTCCATTTCGATTCAGCACCTTCTTCGGAAGACTTCGAAACCGTCAGGAAAAAGCTCAAAGAAAGAGCGATACCTGAGTCACAGGCACAATTTGACGCCATCACTTATATAGACACTAATACAGAATTGTTTCCGATAGGCATGTCAATCGGTCCATTCTCGCTGATGACGAAACTCGTTAGTGACCCAATCACACCCGTATGCCTGGCCGGAACTGGAATGACCGCCGAAGATGATAAGGAGATTGCGTTGGTCGAAAGCGTGCTCGATTTCGGTATGCTGATCATTATGCACAATATCCAGAAGCAGATAGATGCCGGCGCAATGGCAATCTTCGTCGCCGAGCCTGCGGCGAACAAAGTCTACTTCTCTCCGAACCAGATCGAAAGCGGATCGGATATCTTCGAGCGTTACGTAATGACGTTCAATCAGCGTATGAAAAACCTGATGGACGCCAATGGAGTCGATCTGATATTCCACTGCTGCGGAGAGTTGACGGACTATATGGTCAGCAAGTTCGCTGAACTTGACTCGGCGATATTGAGCCTTGGCAGTTCCCGCAAGCTATGGGAGGACGCATCACTGGTTCCCAAGACCACCGTGCTCTTTGGTAACCTGCCGTCCAAGCAATTCTACTCTGACGATCTTATCACAGCAGATCAAGTCATTGAACGAGGACACGAACTCGTAGAAAAGATGCGCCGGATCGGTCATCCGTTCATCCTCGGCAGCGAGTGTGATATATTGAGCGTTCCCGGCTGCTGTGAGGCCATCATGAGTAAAGCAGAAGCGATCACGCAGTCAACCGAATCAACTCCCTGTCTTGCCGCAGTAAGATAGAGGTTCTGTTTTCTGGATTATCCCTACTCAGTCTGGCTTCAGCGTAAAAAACGCGCTGAGGTCAGACTCTCAGATAGGGTAGACTTGATGATTCTTCGATGCCGCTTATTCCCAGCTTCGTGGCTTCCTCATACACCCCTCCTTGTCCGTAGCTTTAGCCTCAAACTCCTTCTACTCTGTATATTATGACGCTTCGTTTCGGTGCTTACAGCGCAATCAAGACATTCCTATCTCACTGCCTGGCTGTTTAGACTGCCCTGGTAATGGGTACAGCAATAACGCCCCAAGTTGGACGTAACATAGCACACCACCAGGTGTGCAAATATCATTCAAAGGAGGAAAGAATCTTTGCTAAATCACAAACTTGGAATTGCGTTGGTATTTTTGCTGCTTCTTGTTTTAGCATCATCAGTCGGAGCCTATACAGGCAGCCTGTCAAGCCTTGATGGGGGAATTCTAGGGACAGGTGCGTGGATTACATCAGGAACAACGTTCTCTTGGGATGTAGCGTTCAATTCGGAACACAACTGGTGGGACTACAGCTATCACCTGATTGTTCCGAGTGGTAACATCAGCCATCTCATTATTGATGTGTCTCCTGACTTTCAGATGAGCGACATCCTGTCATCGAATTGGCCGGAAGATGATACGTTGGTTGGCAATTACAATGAGAGCAACGGCAATCCATCAATGCCAACGCCGGACAATAGTAATTCATCCGTGCCTGGAACGCTCCATGGCGTCAAGTTCAACGAGGTCAGTACAACAGACCTTACCGTTAACTTCAGCAGCTATCGAGCACCGGTCTGGGGTGATTTTTATGCAAAAGATGGGAATGTCGGAGGAACAGTGAACGTAGCCTACAATGCTGGTTTTGCGGATGCAGATCCTATAGAGCCCATAAGGGACGGCAGCGTAAGAAATCATATTCTTGTGCCGGATACTAATGTTCCTGAGCCAGCGGCTTTGACAGGGCTTGGATTTGGTTTGGCGGGGCTTTTAACCAGCCTCAGACTCCGCCGCAAATAGACTGAATCTCATAATTGTTGTAAAAATGTAGGATGGGACAAGGGAATTCCGTAACAACGGGATTCCCTTGTCCCATAACTCACTTACCGGTTCTTCACTATCCCCTGCTAAAGAGAGCTGATCGCTCTTCTGCTTGACACCCGCCTGCCTCAATCTTATAATCTCTGTGTAATAATGAGTATAAGGACGGAACTGAGGCAACTCCCCAGTTCCGTTAATTTATTTCGGGCAGAGTGAAATCAATGGAAGAAAAACGCTACGAACCGCAGGAAATCGAAAAAAAATGGCAGGAGCGATGGAAAGAAGCCGAGCTTTTTAAAGCGAAAACTGATAAATCCAAGCCCAAGTTCTACGGGCTTGAGTTCTTTCCATACCCAAGTGGGAATGGGCTCTCCGTTGGGCACTGCCGCAACTACATTCCGACAGATGTTATGTGCCGCTACAAGCGCATGCGCGGGTTCGATGTGCTGCATCCGATGGGCTGGGATGCTTTCGGCCTGCCTGCCGAGAACGAGGCTATCAAAAGGAAGAGCCATCCGAGCAAAACAGTCCCCAAATACGTGGCGAACTACAAGCGCCAGATGAACCTCGTCGGGCTGAGCTACGACTGGTCGCGCGAGATCAATTCGAGCTCGCCTGAATACTATCGCTGGACGCAGTGGATATTCCTTTTGCTCTACAAGCACGGTCTGGCATACCGCTCCGGCGCGCCGATCAACTGGTGCCCCTCCTGCGGAACGGTCCTCGCAAACGAAGAGGTCGAGGGCGGACGCTGCTGGCGTTGTGAAACACTCGTCGAGAAGCGCAATATCCCCCAGTGGTTCTTTAAGATTACCGAATACGCCGATAGGCTGATAAACGACCTGGACGACATCGACTGGCCCGAATCGATAAAGACCATGCAGCGGAACTGGATAGGCCGGAGCGAAGGCGTCGAGTTCGATATGAAGATTTCGGGCTATGACGAAAGCATGCGGGTCTTCACGACGCGTGTCGATACGGTCTTCGGCGTCTCGTTTGCCGTCCTTGCGCCCGAGCATCCGCTCGTTGAGAAGATAACGACACCAGACCGCCGCGCTGAGGTCGAAGATTACGTAAAGAAGGCAAAAGTCACCTCCGAAATCGACCGTCTTTCGACCGAACGCGAGCGCACAGGAGTCTTTACCGGAGCTTACGCCGTCAACCCGATGAACGGCCAGAATGTTCCGGTCTATATAGCGGATTACGTGCTCGCAACCTACGGGACCGGTGCGATTATGGCTGTCCCGGCGCACGATACCCGCGACTTCGACTTTGCAAAACGCCATGATCTTCCGATAAAGGTCGTCATCGCCCCGCCTGGATGGGATGGATCGGAGCTTACCGACGCCTATACCGAAGAAGGCACGATGGTCAATTCCGGGCAGTTCGATGGCATCCATAATACCGAAGGGGCAAAGAAGATTGCCGAATATATGGGATCGAATGGGATCGGAGATGTTAAGGTCAACTACAAGCTGCGCGACTGGCTGATTTCGCGGCAGAGATATTGGGGAGCGCCTATTCCTATCGTCTACTGCGATAAGTGCGGTGAAGTCCCCGTGCCGGAGGACCAACTTCCTGTCGAGCTGCCGTATGTCGAGCATTACGAGCCGTCAGGAACCGGAGAATCGCCGCTTGCTACCATACCGGAGTTCGTAAACACGACCTGTCCGGTCTGCGGAGGCCCAGCAAAACGCGAGACGGATACCATGGGCGGATTTGCCTGCTCAAGCTGGTATTTCTTGAGGTATGCAAGCCCTCACTTCACGGACGCTCCGTTCGACAGGGACGCCGTGGACTACTGGCTGCCGGTCGATCTTTATGTCGGCGGCGCGGAACACGCGGTTATGCACCTGCTTTATGCAAGATTTTGGACTAAGGTTCTGCATGATGAAGGATTGATCGACTTTGTCGAACCGTTCCATGCCTTGCGAAACCAGGGAATGGTGCTCGCGCCCGACCCCAAGAACCCAAGTGTCTGGATAAAGATGTCCAAGTCCAAAGGAAATGTCATAACACCTGATGAGATTACGGAGAAATACGGCGCGGACTCGCTGAGGGTCTACGAGCTCTTCGTTGCCCCTATGACGGAGTCAATCCAATGGAGCGAGGACGGCATAAACGGCATGTACCGGTTCCTTTCCAGGGTGTGGAGGATTGTTCAGGATTACGGCGATTTCTATTACCAGGAATGGCGTAATACGGTACGCCAGGAGTCGAAATCAACAGCCGAGAATAAAACAATCGCACGAAAAGTTCATCAGACTATACGCAAAGTTACAGAGGACATAGAGTCACTTCAGTTCAACACGGCTGCCGCAGCTTTGATGGAACTCCTGAACGAGCTGTCCAAGTACACCCAAAGTGTGAAGCTAAACAGCAAGTCAGCAGTCTTCTCTGAGGCAATCGAGATGCTGCTTACGATTCTTTCTCCACTGGCTCCGCACATGGCTGATGAGCTGTGGAACCAGTTGGGGCATGATGGTTTTATGCTGAACCAGCCGTGGCCGGATTATGATCCTGAAGTCGCCAAGGCTGAGGAGATTACTTTGGTAGTTCAGGTAAACGGCAAAGTCCGCGACAAGATACCTGTTCCGGCGGACACTGATGCCAAGGGAATCGAGCAGTTGGCGCTTGAGAGCGAAAAAGTAAAGCCATTCCTGGAAGGCAAGAAGATTCGGAACGTTGTTGTCGTCCCCGGTAGACTTGTGAATATAGTTGTAGGCTGATTTCTTTGGAGTGCGGAAGCGCTAGCTTCCGCTTTTCTATCGGCTTTCTCTTTTGAAACGCGAATTACGCGGATTGAGCGGATTTCGCGAATGATAGATATTCACGGCGTTTTCCTGCAAATCATTTTGCTTCGGGACCGCAGTTCGTCCCGAAGCAGGAATTCTCCACAATTTAGTAAATTTTCCTGGATGCTGAATCTATGGATTTTCGGCTAGGGCTTATTCGCAAAGTGGATAAGCCCAGTTTGGCCAAAAATCTTCCGGGAGAGTTTCAGGTATTACCTGAAACTCCTTAGTTCAGCATGACGTTTTCGGTTTGCTTGCCACCGAAGCCGACACCGCAGGTGTCGAGAAGCAATATAACGCCATTCCATTGTCTTTCGGGCCTATCCGATGCAACAAAGCAGCCTTTATCGAAAGGAATTGCACGTGGAAAATCAACACAAAAAATCCGGTGTCCCGTTTCCGCTAAAGCCGCCTGTTGTGTATGTTCTGCCGACGTTTTTCATCGCCGGTATCATAAAGATCCAATTCTTTATGCCCAAGTTCCACCTGGGCGTTCTGGAAATACTGCTCGGCATACTAACGGGATTGATTCTGTCACTTTTATACAGACGTCCTTTATTGAACAGGCTGGCGGAACTTGCTGAAACTCCAGGCAGGCAAAGCTGGATCAGGTACCTTACGTCTGGAAAAGATAAAAGCCCGATACGCAATATTATCTTTGGGTTTGGCCTTTTGGCATCGCTTATACTAATGGGATTGCTGCATAATCATCTCTCCAAACTTGGCTGGCCCTGGTTGAGTAAAGCAGGCGATGATCCCCAAAACATTATATTCGCTTATCTTATTCTGATTATGTCTGTTTATACTGCAATGACCGCTGCAGCAATTGTAAAGTGGTATAAGAACCTGCCGGAATAAATCTCTCCATCCCATCTTATTCCCTCACGCCTGCTCAGTTTACGTAAAATCGGCCCAGGGTACACTTTATATGAGGCTTGGATAAGCCCGATTATACTGTACTAATGGAGACTGATATGCCTGACGATAGACTTAGACATGATCATGACAACGTCGAAAACCTCGACGATATTATAGAGGCGCGAAGCGGAGGAACTTCCCATCTAGCAAAGGACATCGATTCGGCAGAAAAGGATTTCGAAATACCTGAAGACCTGGATGTGGACGACGCACTCACATTTCCCCATCCCAAGCGTAAAAAGGACCCGAATGCGGATGTCGAGCTGATGGACACTCCAAGAGAGGATGAAATAGACATAGACTGGACCGATAGCGAAGAGGAAATGCTTCCATCCGATTATGAGGACGATTATGACGATGCGCTGACCACGAATCTCGAGGACGAGGATGAAGTTGCAGAAGAGCAGATAGATCAAATCGGCGGTCTGGATACGGATGACATAATCAATGAGGATACAATGGTTTCCCAAATGCCTAAAGGCTTTAGAGCAGAGGAGGAGACAAGCGAAGAAATCCAAACACCAAGACGGAAACGTGAGCAGCATTCTGAAGAGATGGAAAGTGCGATGCAAAGTGAATCGGACGAAGCAAACACATCTATCGCCGACAAGTTCGGAGGAGAAGTCGATCCTGAAACGGCGCGTGCAGCCCTTCGCCTGGCTGAAGCCGATGAAATGGAAGTCGCGGGCGACGAATAGCAGATTGGTGAAATGAAATGGCAGCAAAAGTCATATTAGCTATAATCGGTATATTGGCAATGGTTGTCGGCGTTTCACAAATTTTGGCGCCTGATGCTACACTGAACATCTGGCGGCCCTATATCGTCGGAAACCCGTTCGGTCCACCACCACATGAAATCTATATTCTGGGTGCTCTGACAATTGTTCTGGGTGTGTTTCTGTTATACATTGGAATAACCCAGCTGGTACAACTCAGTTGGTTTGTTCTAGTCATAGGTGCATTGGCGTTCATAGCCGGAATATTAATAGTCATTATGCCGGATCTTTTCCGAGATACCGTCAACAGCCTGATATATACGCAGCCGGAGCGCACCAGACGAATAATAAATTACATATCGGGAGCGGTAAGGTTCGCGATTGGTTTCATATTCCTCGTTATAGCACTAAGTCCTGTACCGGCGCGTCAAAGAGTGTAATCACCGGCTAAGCCGATCAAGTAATGCGTCCAAGGGCAGAGTGTTCAGCACCCTGCCCTTTTCTACCCATCCTCTTCTGGCTGTCGCAACACCATATCTGATCCCTTCCAGCTGCGTCGTGGTATGGGCATCCGAGTTTATCGCTAAATCAGCGCCCAGGTTTTTGGCATGGCGGACATCGATGTCTTTCAGGTCCAGTCTATCCGGCTGCGAGTTGATCTCAAGCGCTGTCCCTGTCTCCGCAGCAGCTTTGAAGACAGTATCGCGGTCGAAATCAGATGGATCGCGCCTGCCGATCAACCTGCCTGTCGGATGGCCGATAATGTCGACATGTGGGTTCCGAATTGCCGAAAGCAATCGGGCGGTAATAACCTCCATTGGCTGGCCTAGCCCACTGTGGATGGATGCAGTTACGACATCGAAGCGCGCAAGGACATCATCATCGTAATCCAGCCTTCCGTCGCCTCGAATATTCACCTCGATCCCCTGAAGGAGCCTGAAACCATCGTAGGTGCCGTTCAGTTCATCGATAATCCGCCGCTGCTCGCGGACTCTGTCTGTCGAAAGGCCATGGATGAACCCCATCGAAACCGAGTGATCGGATATCGCCAGATACTCGTAGCCCAGCGCCATTGCAGCTTCGGCCATTGCCTCAATAGGGTTCGCGCCGTCGCTCCAGTTGGTGTGCGCGTGCAGGTCGCCTCGTATATCGGAAAGCTCGATCAACTCTGGCAGCCTGCCCTCCATCGCGGCCTCGATCTCACCTGTTGCCGTACGTAGTTCCGGCGGCATGCAGGCCATTCCGAGAGTCTCGTAGATCTCGCATTCTTCCCGTCCGGCCAGTTTCTCACCTGTATCGACCCTGAAGATGCCGTATTCACTGATTTTCAAGCCTCTGGATTCAGCAATAGACCGCAACCTGATATTGTGATCTTTGGAACCTGTGAAATACTGAAGCGCCGCGCCCCAATCGTCCGGTGAGACGACTCGAAGGTCGATCTGCAAGTCCTGGTGAGTAAGGACACTCGCCTTGGTTTTCCCCTTTGCTATGACGGATTTTGCCGCAGGAAGATTGGTGAATGCTTCAATTGCTTCTTTGGGGGTGGATGACGAAACGAGAATATCAATATCTCCGATGGTCTCCTGCATCCGGCGGATGCTTCCGCCTACATCAATCCGCTCGACTGAGGATTCTGATCGAAGTTGGCGAATTATCTCCTCAGCAGCGGGCAAAGCCACACCGAGCAGCAGCCTGCCTGTCTGCTGCTTCAACCGGCGGATACCTTCCAGCACGTTCTGCTCTGTTTTTTCTCTGATATTGGGAAGTTCTCTCAGTTTATGGGCTTTTGCAGCTTCCTCAAGCTCATCCACAGTCGATATGCCGAGGTTGTCATAGAATATCTTGGCTTTCTTCGCTCCGACTCCGGGAATTGCCAGGATCTCGGACAAGCCTACCGGAAGTGTCTTTGCGAGTTGGTCCCTATAGGTCGATCTGCCGGTGGTCACATACTCCGTGATCTTTCCGGCGATGCTCTCACCGATCCCTTGTATGTCCGTCAGCCGTCCCTGAACCGCAAGGACAGTTATATCCTCCTCAAGCGACTCAAGCCGGCGTGCTGCTTCCCTGTAAGCACGCACTCTGAACGCCGATTCGCCCTTCATTTCAAGCATATCTGCTATGTCATTCAGCATTTCGACTACTTCTTCTTTTCTCATCCGTCCAACCCCTGGAGTGTATATACCCATAGAGCATCGGCTGATAGCTAAAAAAAACGCCCCTGGCTTACAAAACCAGGGGCTTTAAGTTGATTGAGACATAGGAGAGCGAAGATTCTTATTCTCTATCGCCTGTTCAAGGAAACATCAAGCGGACAACGCCAGCTCTGTTTCCAAATCTTCTATACAACACTGCACGAGTGCATCAACAGTCGTCGTTCCTACACAGATACATGTATCGCCTGCGCCGTAATAGACTTTTAGACTGCCGTTAAACTCGCTGCGGACAGCTCCACATGAGAAAACAACGTTTCCTATATCGCCGATCCGCTCGTAGTATTCACGCGGGGATAAAATCGGCACTGCAGACCGTCCGATCACCTGCGACGGATCTTCAAGATCTAGCAGCACGGCTCCGAGCCGGTAAACCGGCCCGCCGGATGTGCATTTGACGCCGTGATAGATCTCAAGCCATCCCTGAGGCGTCTCTATAGGCGGCGCGGAAGCGCCGATCCTGTCCGCATCCCAATAACCGCCTCTCGTGGTCATCACAACACGGGAGTCACCCCAGTGGATCAGATCCTTGGAGTATGACAACCAGATATTTCCGACTCCTCCTCCGAGCGGCCGGTCCAAACGGATATATCTGCCCCCGATTTTCTTCGGAAACAATACACCGTCCTTATTTTCAGGTTCGGAAATTACGCCTATTCGTTTAAAATGCTCAAAATCCTTTGTAGTCGCCAAGGCAAGGCACGCACCATAGGGAGAATATGCCGTATACATGATATAGTAAGTATCATCAATCAGGCTGATCCGTGGGTCTTCTATCCCTCGGGATTCATAGGTTTTGAACGGCTCCTCATCTGACGGAGCCATGGCCGGTTCGGATTCAACCGTGAAATGAAAACCATCATTACTGCGTGCCAGTGCGAAAACAGATCTTCCTTTCAAGTCCTCCACACGAAGCATAAGCAGATATTGGTGGTTATACATTACGGCGGCGGCGTTGAACACCGAATTACAGTGAAACGGAATATCCTCCACTGTAATCATTGGATTCCCTTCCCACCGGTGTATCACATCTCGTCCCGCATGTCTGGTCATGATCTGTAGGTATCTCCTTCTACCAATTCTTAGTCTGGGCGGCTCAGAACCCAGCGACACGACTTTCTGTAGTATCAATGTTCTTCCGTACTTTCGCCGGGATTTCCAAATACGAGTTAGACAAAAATGCAGTAAAGTTACGGAATTCAACCGTTGTGCCTCGAATCCTCAGTAGAAAGCAAACCGTAACGTAAAACTAATAGGTTTTCAGGCATTTTGCGATCTTATTGACAATCAAGCTCAGCCATTGTACACTTCTTTCAAACTTGAATAATCTGGGGAGGTAATTGCGTTGGGTATTGCTGTCTTTGGACTGATATTGATCGGAGTAGCCTTTATGCTTACTCACTTCCACAATGAAACAGGTGATCACATCAATCTAAAACCGTGGTCCTGGGCCGCGCGTATTACAGGAATCGTTCTTATCGTAGCCGGCATACTTTCCGCTTCGCTCGTTCAGGTACCTGCAGGGCACAGAGGAGTCCTGCTTCAGTTTTCCGCCGTAAAAGGTGTTCTTTCAGAAGGCATTCATATAATTGTCCCCTATATCAATAGGGTTGAGATGATGGAAGTCAGGACGCAGAAAGAGTCCAGCGAAGCTACCGCGGCATCAAAAGATCTTCAGATAGTGACGACTTCGCTCGCGCTGAACTTCCACATAGATTCTAAAAAGGCCGGTGACCTGTACCGCAACATAGGCACAAATTACAAAGACCGGATAATCGATCCTGCTGTTCAGGAATCGATCAAGATGGTCACCGCAAGATACACAGCAGAGCAATTGATCAAAAGCAGGGCTGCAGTAAAGGCAGAGGTTGAGGAAGACATTACAAGGAGATTGAGGGCTTACGACCTGATAGTAGAGCCTGCAGGACTGTCAATCACCAACTTCAACTTCTCTCCTGAGTTCAATGCTGCGATAGAATCGAAACAGGTTGCACAGCAGGAAGCCGAAAAACAAAAATATATCCTTCAGAAGGCTGAACTGGAAAAACAGACCCAGATAACGAAAGCTCAAGGTATATCCGAAGCCGCCAAGCTGAATGCAGCCGCTCTGCAGGTATCCGGCGGCTCCAAGGTCATCGCCCGTGAATGGATAGACAAATGGGATGGACATCTGCCGAGTGTGGCAGGCTCCGGTGGCGGATACATAATCGATATCAACTCGATATTAAACACAGCAGGCAGGTAGTATGGATTTGCATTCGATAACAATTATAGGTGGAGGGCTTGCAGGGTGTGAGGCAGCCTGGCAGGCAGCAGAACGCGGCGTAGATGTGCTGCTTTACGAGATGCGGCCAGTCGCGATGACCCCGGCGCACGAATCAGGACGGTTAGCAGAACTGGTCTGCAGCAATTCGCTAAAGTCCGAGTCGCCGACATCGACCCATGGTGTGCTCAAAAAGGAAATGCGCCAGCTCGGGTCGATACTCCTCCCCTGTGCAGACGAGACTCGCGTCCCAGCAGGCCAGGCACTCGCAGTAGACCGGGAGCGGTTCTCTGAACTCGTAACCAACCGTATCGAAAACCATCCCCGGATAACAGTGCGCCGTGAAGAGATAAAGGAGCTTCCATCCGACAGACCGGTCATAATAGCTACAGGACCGCTTACATCGGATGCGCTCGCAAGCGAGATCGCGCGGATTACAGGCATGGACAGGCTGTTCTTCTACGACGCCATCGCTCCGTCAGTTTACGCCGATTCGATAAACCGCGATATATGCTTTGCAGCCGCGAGGTATGATAAGGGAACGCCGTATCTCAACTGTCCTTTCACAAAAGAGCAGTATTTCGAGTTCAGAGATGCGCTCCTTTCGGCTGAATTGGCCCCCATTCACGAATTCGAAAAGAAAGTCCGGTTCTATGAAGGGTGTCTTCCCATTGAGGAACTGGCATCCAGAGGGCCAAAGACCCTTGCATTCGGGCCGATGAAACCGGTGGGACTGCGTCACCCTCAGACTGGTGAAAAGTATTTCGCGGTCGTTCAACTGCGGCAGGAAAACGTGGAAGGTACGGTCTACGGGCTTGTGGGGTTCCAAACAAGGCTCAAATGGCCCGATCAGGAACGGGTCTTCAGGATGATACCCGGACTTGAAAACGCAAAATTCGCCCGGCTCGGTCAGATTCACAGAAATACATATATCGATTCACCGCGCCTCCTCTCCCCCACCCTGCAGCTCAAGTCCGACCCGGAAATATTCTTCGCAGGGCAGTTGACCGGAGTAGAAGGATATATGGAGTCCGCCGCATCTGGAATAATTGCAGGAATTAACGCCGCCCGGCTTGTCCACGGTAAGGAATTGCTCGTGCTGCCGGAAGAAACGATGCTCGGAGCGCTTCTCAAGTATATATCCAGCACCGAAGTCGAGCCTTTCCAGCCTATGAACGTGAATTTTGGTATTCTGCCGCCTCTTGTCCCGCACGAAAAGAAGGATGATTCCCGCCGCGCAAAGCTGATAGAACGCGCAATTACGGCTCTTCAGCAGATCAATAACAGTCCTGATTGAGCAGAGTTTCATATATCCTTTGAAAATTTATCAGAATAATATAAAAATACAGGTTGCATATATTCATTTATGTGGGTATACTGTCTTTGGCTAAAATCAACGCCCGGCACCGGTGTTTTCGTATCCGTGGATTGCTAGTACCTTCTGCGACTGATCGGATCCCCGTTACGGCATTCATGCCTCGTGCTTATCGTTGAGAATCTAAGGGATATTCCCAGAAGGAAGGCAAGAATTGGCCAACAAATCACTTTATGTAGGAAATATGTCCTACAGCACCACAGAGAACGATATTCGTTCCCTGTTCGAGCCGTATGGCCCGATAGCCGAAGTAAGAATCATCGGCGACAAGGGGTTCGGGTTCGTTGAGATTCCTGAGGAAAACGTTCAGGCAGCCATCGATGCCACAAACGGCAAAGAGTTTGGCGGCAGAACACTGACAGTTAACGAAGCCAGACCGCGCACCGAAGGTGGACGTGGCGGCGGCGGTCGTGGCGGCTACGGCGGTGGCGGTGGTCGCGGCGGCGGCTATGGCGGTGGCGGCGGACGACGCTGGTAAATCGCGAATTTAGAAAGCCGGAGTTTTCGAACTCCGGCTTTTTTAGCTTGGAATGTAGTGGCCGGGCTCCGTCCCGGCCATCGGCAGCTTTGCTGCCGCGATTCTGATGGACCGGGGGATCCATGTCCCTGCTATCTTTTTGTATGCTTCGGGACCACGGGGAGAAGCACAAGTCTCCACCAATTCGATAGGTTGACTTCGGCGCAAAATACGCGCCGAAGTATAAAAAAAGACGACAGATAGAGAATGCCGATAAAAAGGCCAGGAGGGACCCGGCCACTACTTTTCAAATTCTACAAATCCCTGCCGTTTATGACTAGTCTGAACCTATATCCGAAGAAATCCGCGGCTCTACGGCACATCAACATTCTTGTGAGGAATATCTCGAAATACTCCATCACACTTGCGGCCTGGGAGTCGGTCGTCAGTTCTAAATTGATCGTCTTGGCGTCATTATCGACTCTGAGCTGCGAGTGCTGCACGGCATGGTTTACCCGGTCGTGGATGTCGAAAGACAGCGGGTTTGTGTTCTGGACACGCGAGCGATGCACATCTGCCTTGTCCGCCAGGATCAGCGCCGCACCTACCTGCGACACTGGCTGTCCGAGTTCTTCCTCATGGTTTCCGATAGCGGCGATGACTGTCCCGATCTCCTCCGTCTGCATTCCCATACGGGTGAGGATTGAAAAAGCCATAATAGCCCCGGTCTCGCAGTGGATGTTACGATTGATCGCATTTCCGAGGTCATGGAGATAGCCTGCTATTGCAGCAAGCTCGGCAAGTCTCGGTTCCAGATCGAGGCTTATAGGGATGCTCCGCGCCATCTCTGCCACAATCCCTGCATGACGAAACCCATGCTCCGTATATCCGAGCGCATTCATCTGCTCGTTAGCCTTTGATATATAAGTTTTGACATCTTCGTCTTTCCGAATCTGATCGAGGGTTATTATCTGCTTTTCCATTGTGTTTGTCCTTGTTTTTCTCACGAAAACACGAAATGGAGAAAGGAAAAAGGGATTAGTGGAAAGTGTGCTTCTCCCCGTGGTCCAGTGGGTCCACGGTTAATGCCCCCGTGGTCCAGTGAGTCCACGGGGTAGTAGGACGAACTGCGGTCCCGAAGCATACGAACGGGGTCTAACGGCCCGCTTCGGCAGCAAGCAGTCCGAAGCAAAGGGAAAACGTCATGCTGGCTGTTCAGGGTGACGTCTTTATGCTTCGGGATTCTTTTCATCCCGAAGCACGAGTCTCCACAATCCATGCTGTTTCCCTATTTCGTGCTTTCCTAATTTCCTGCTTTCGTGATTAATTTTCCTCCCGGCACGAGTCATCATGCACGTTCGCGCGGTGCTTGTGGTATTTCGCCAGGAAGTCGCGGCGGAACTCCTTCAGCCGGTCTTGCTCGATGGCTTCGCGTATCCCCGCCATCAGCTTATGATAGAAATAAAGGTTATGATAGGTCGCAAGACGCGGCGCAAGTATCTCACCGGCCATATGCAGATGCCTGATATACGCCGCGCTGTAGTTCCGGCACGTTTTGCAATCGCATTCGGGGTCGACCGGGCCGAAATCCTCCGTAAACTTGGCGTTTTTGATGTTGATCCTGCCGTAAGTCGTGTAAAGCGACCCGTTTCTGCCGAGCCTTGTCGGGAGAACGCAGTCGAACATATCCACACCGCGCCAGACGGCGTCCAAAAGGTCTTCAGGAGTCCCGACACCCATCAAATATCGAGGTTTATCACGCGGAAGCTCTGGAACGACCCAGTCCATTACGTCCAGCATCGACTGTTTCGGCTCTCCGACCGAGACACCGCCTATGGCGATACCCGGAAAGTCCATATCGACTATCGCATGGGCGCTCTGCTTGCGCAAATCTTCATAAACCCCGCCCTGAATGATCCCAAAAAGCGATTGGCCGGTCTTATGCGCGGCCTTGCAGCGGAGAGCCCAGGCATGAGTGCGCTCCATCGCTTCTTTTGTCCGCTCATGGGTCGCAGGATACTCCACGCACTCATCGAACGCCATCATAATGTCTGCGCCGATGGATTCCTCTATCTCCATCACGGATTCCGGGGAGAAATGGTGGATTGAACCGTCGATGTAGGACTTGAATATGACCTCTTCATCCCCGACCAGCCGAAGCTGCTCAAGGCTGAAAACCTGGAACCCCCCGCTGTCGGTGAGCATGGCATTCGGCCACCCCATGAACTTGTGGAGCCCTCCGGCCCGTTCGATGACCTTATGCCCCGGCCTGAGATACAGGTGGTAGGTATTTCCTAAGATAATAGGAAACCCGATCTCGACAAGTTCTTCCTGGGTGACTGCCTTCACTGTCGCCTGTGTTCCGACAGGCATGAAAACCGGCGTCTCTACTGTGGCATGAGGGAGAGTAAGTGTCCCCCGCCTCGCACGGCACTCTGTGCTCTCATTATGTATCTGAAACTTGATGGTACGTTCTCCAAATCTAAATATTATCAGCTATATTATAGCACGGGAGCCATAGGTAGGCTATTGGTTTTAGTACATGGGTAAGGAGGATATCAGCACGTGAATCTTGTATAACTAGATAAATAAAGCGAGGTGATTTCACCCTATGGACCGCATTCTCAGGTCTCTTCTATTCAATATTATTCTGATAGCGCTTATATTAGGAACAACCATAATGCTCTTTCATGCCGGCAGATATGGGCTGTCATTGCTTATGTTTCGGCCGGACACCATCAGCGGTCCAATACGCACGGGAGATTTCTACATCATTGGCATGAAAGATGGAAAACCTGTTGAGCTGATACATGAATGGTCCTGTTCAACGCATGGAATAGCAGATACTCTATCTGAACAGGATAAGCAAAATAAGGCAACTATACATGAGCTAGAGCAGATATACGGAAAACGGCCCATTGTATGGAAAAGCACTGGCAGAGCAGCCGAACTCTACACTTTTTACATCACTAAGCATGATGTAAAACTTGCAAATATATCGCTCAACTCCAAACCCGGAGAATGGCCTCACACCGTAAGAGTTAGAATTCTTAAAGATGACCCGAAAACGAAAACACAGGTTGTTCAGACGCTTGTTGAGGGTGAGCGCGACAGTTGGAAAAGCATCTACCGAGTCGAAAACAACCGCGTCCACGTACTTAAATACCTTTTTTACCGCGATGAATCTGCAGGGATCTTAGGGCTGCTCGCTTCACCCGTATTTCTGGTCATCGCTGCTGTCTTTTGGCGACGAATTTTTCGAAAACGGGGTTGGTGCGGGGGTAATGGAGAATAGTTTGAGACAGAAATTTGTCCCTAAGTGTAGTGAATATCACTTGACCACAAATCGAAGGAACCTGGAGAGCCATTCGGGGTTTTTCGAATAAGGCCGAACTGGTGCAGCCTTCTACCGTAGATAGCAGCTATCCTGCCGACAAGGTCTATTTTAGGAACAATATCGTTCTGACCATCCCATAGCAGGTCTACAACCCGGCTCGAATCCAGAGGCAGCTTGCAAAACTCACGGTATAGCCATTGTTTTCTCGGCGCATAACAGCGGTTCAGCAGGAATCCAAGCTTCAAAATCGATTCGGAGAAGTTCCACCATGCGATCTGCGCTGTGTAGTAATCATCGTGGGCGATAGATCTCGGCAGCAGCCGCTCGCCATACTCACTGCAGTCTCTGAGCGCCGCGAAAATAAGCCTCTTCCACGCATCGTTAGGATAATAGGCCATGAACTCCTTACGGCGCTCGGTAAACTCGCCAATCGGGTCGTAGAACACTTGTCCATGGGCGAGATCGAATAAGCGGTATTCAGGTATGCGAAGCCAATCGGCTGCTGACTGCGGAGCATGCGAAAAACCGATATTCAGGGCTGGATTGAACGTGTTTTTAATGAAGAAACTATCTATGTAATAAACCGTGCTTGAGTGCAAGCCGGATGGACGGCAGCATGTGCCATGGAAGATGTTCGGAAGCCCATCGAGCGCCGACTGGACATCGGCCCCTATCTCGTTGAAATCCTGTTCGGTCAAAAAGGCCTGAAGCCTGGGGCCCCAGTCAAAATCACGCGAGACTCCATCGTCGTTACCAGCGCAGTCTGAACCTGCGGCAACGAGACCGACAGCTATCCGATCTATATATGAGGGAAATTCAGACTCAAAAACAGGCAGAGCGACTTCCCAGAAGAAACGGCTGGAGACATCTATTCCCCTTACCGTCATTGCGACGCCATTATTGGCGTTCTTTGTTATTTCTCTCAATCCTTTACCTCAACAGGCACTTAAGGAATGTTATGGCAATGGCAGTGTTTGAATGCTGCCTTTATTACGACGACAGTCTAGGCCTGATTGTTCCCAGCACAAGTATAAGAACCGTGCAAGTGTGAAATATACTATATGAGGGTACTTGGTTAAATGTAATATGGGAGGTTTTACTCGGACCTACGGGTAAGGAGGCCACTCAAGATGAGTATCCGTGCTGTGATAGCAATCTTAATACTGGTGTTGGCGGTACTGGTTGCCCTGCCTGCTTTGGCGGGAAGCGCTGATCTACCGCGGTACTTCGGACCGGGGCCCGGTTATCCCGATTACGGCTCGGCGAAGTACTTCTACAACTACTATCCATCTGAGAGCTGGGAGGTCTACGGGTACGGAACGGGGCATATGGGTATGGGCTATGGGCCTTATATCTACGGTGGACAACGTGGAAGCCAGCAAACGCTTGTAGACAGGCCAGATCTTGCCATGCCTATGGTCAAACCAAGGGTCAAGTGGATCGGCGGTAATGAGGTAAAGGTGGCTGCTCCATCGCGGCCCGGAACAGTAGTGCAGTTGACCGTCGATGTTCTGGCATTCAATGGAGACGTGCTTGGAACCGGCACAGTGACCAGCCCGCCGTATGAGATAATAGCCCTGCTTCCTGAAGGGGCGACAAGTATCAGGGTGCATATATCCCTTGCTGATCAGGGTTTCAGCGCAGTCGTATACCCGATAGTGCCGGTGAGGTAAGACTCAACGCAGCGTTTAGATACAGGCCGGATGGAAAATGCCTCCGGCCTGAATATTCCATCGCTTCAGAACCGTCAAAAAATCCTGCCTAGACCCGGTATTTCTTGAGTTCGTCGATCAGCTCGTTCACCGACGCGGTCGCCACACAAAGTCTGCAGTCTGCTGCTCCGTAGTAAAGGTTTATCCTGTTGCCGGTCTGAGTGTGTCCACAGGAAAATACTATGTTCGGCACTGCACCGGAAGTCTCGTAGTACTCCGATGGACCGAGCACCCAGAATGGAAGCCGTGCGATCAGCCTGCGGGGGTCTTCAAGGTCGAGAAGCGCCATTCCCATCCTGTAGGTAGGACCGGCTGCAAACATCTTGACCCCGTGGTAAAGTATCAGCCAGCCTTCCGGTGTCTCTATCGGCACAGTATTAGCGCCGATTTTGCAGGCATCCCACCTGGGGCCGTCCCTTTCCATTATGACACACCACGGATGTCCCCAATGGACAAGGTCTTCCGACTCCGTCAGCCAAATATGCTCAATATCACCTGCTACAGGCCTGTGAAGCATCCAATAACGGCCATTTATCTTCCGGGGAAAAACGGCGGCATCTTTATTATTCGGTGCAAGGACAAGTCCCAGCCGGTCTACCCGTTTGAAATCGTCCGTAAGCGCCAGCGCGACTCCGGCTCCGAAAGGCGAGTACGCTGTGTATGCGATGACCCACTTCTTGAGATCATCGAGATAGGTTAAGCGGGGGTCCTCGCAGCCGTAGACCTCATATGGGCCATTATCCATGCACGGATACATCAGCGGGTCTTTTTCGATCCTCCAGCCGGTAAATCCATCGCGGCTCCTCGCTACAGTGAGATGGGAAATACCTTCCAGATCCTCTACCCGCAAAAGCAGCAGAGTTTCATCCTCGAATATCGTCGCGCCTGCGTTAAATACAGCACCGCAGATGTAAGGCATGTCCCCGTTTGTGATGATAGGATTGTCTTTGTAGCGTTTGAAGAGATGGTCCGCCAGCATGTTGGCTCGAAACAACTTGCCTTTTTTGTTCATCTTATTGAGCATCCTTATAATATGCTATTATCTGCAAACGTAACACACCTATGTGAGAATGTCAACGCAGAAGCAGGTTTTAACCCTGTCTGGCTTCACGATTCTTGACATTCCGGTTCATATGCAGCACAATATTCATCACTGATACAAGTAGGAGGTATAACCTATGCCAACCGGACTGATAGTCGTTCTCGCACTGGTCGGACTGCTGTTTTTATGGGCAATTTTGACCTACAACAGGCTTGTCGTGCTGCGCAACAGGATCGAAAACGCATGGTCACAGATAGACGTACAGCTCAGGCGCCGTTACGACCTTATCCCGAACCTGGTGGAGACGGTGAAGGGTTATGCGTCTCATGAGCGCGAAGTCTTCGAGAAAGTCACAGAAGCCCGTTCCGCTATGACAAGCGCACAGGGCGTTGAACAGCAGGGACAGGCACAAAATATGATCAGCCAGGCGCTGAAAAGCCTGTTTGCGGTAGCCGAGGCATATCCTGACCTGAAGGCAAACCAGAACTTCATGATGCTTCAGGAAGAGCTTTCCGGCACGGAATCTAAGATCGCTTACGCCCGGCAGTTTTATAATGATACCGTAATGGCATTCAACGCTATGATCCAGCAGTTTCCTGCCAATATCATCGCCGGGTCGTTCGGCTTCCAATCGAAGGAATACTTCCCGATGGAAGATGTTGCGCGCGAACCGATAAAGGTGCAGTTTTAACTAAGTGTACGATCAAATATCAAGCAATAAGATAAAATCGTGGGGACTTATCTTCGTTTTCATGTTGATAATCCTCGCGGTTGGGTTTGTCTTTTCGCAGTATACCAGAAGCCCCTGGATAATGCCGGTTGCGGTCATAATAGCGATCGCTATGACCTTCAGCAGTTACTATTACAGCGACAGGATAGTTCTTGCGATGTCACAGGCCCGCCCTGCAGAGAAGCCTGAATACGCTCACCTCATTAACAGCGTCGAAGGACTGGCGCTTGCTGCGGGATTATCTGTGCCGAAGGTCTATGTCATCGACGATACCGCGCCGAATGCGTTTGCAACAGGCCGCGACCCCGAACATGGAGTCATCTGCGTTACAACAGGGCTCGCGCAGAAGATGAACAGGGTCGAGCTGGAAGGCGTCATCGCACATGAGATGAGCCATATCAAGAATTACGACATCCGTTTTGCTACACTCGTGGCTGTGATGGTCGGAATCGTCGCGCTGCTCTCGGACTGGATGCTCAGAAGCACCTACTGGGGCGGACGAAGCAGACGGCGCAGTTCAGACGATAACAACGGCGCTCAGTTGATCTGGTTAATCCTCGCGCTCGTGGCTGCAATCCTCGCGCCACTCATTGCAGCGTTGATGCAGGCCGCACTTTCCAGACAGAGGGAGTTTCTGGCGGATGCTTCCGGCGCGCTTCTGACACGTTATCCCGAAGGGCTGGCGAGCGCTTTGGAGAAAATCGCCGCCGACCCGGAGCCGCTGGAAGCAGCAAACAAGGCGACAGCGCATCTTTACATCTATAACCCGCTGAAAGACATCGGCGGCACGATAAACAACCTGTTCGACACGCACCCGCCCGTAGAGGAACGCATTCGCAGGCTGAGAACAATGTAATCTGGCAGTTAACAAGGCTTAAGGACCGGTCGCCAAAATGGATCATGTATTCAAAGTAATAACGACATTATTGGCTTTTGCAACAGTAGGTTCTTTTGTGGCAGCGGGGATAATAATAGCCTTTATTATGCAAATGCCCTGGTGGAAGCTGCACGCTTACCTTAAGAAGCACTATCCCCAAAGATGGGAAGAAATAACAACTATAGGGCGGCTTATAGGACCTGGCGCAAGAAACGGCCCGCGTACTATCAGGTATATTTATGATGACAGGGAAATTGACGACCCATCTATATTAAAGCTTAAGCTCACCCTCAGAAAATTGTGGTCTATAGCGCTCAAACTTTTTATAGCCTCCTTTGGATGCATATTACTGGTAATAATAATCGATTTTGTAGCAGCCGCTTTAGGTGTCAAGGGGATGTGAGGAAACAACGCCCACGTGGAACAGATTTTTCGACCCATCCAGGACGATAAAGAAAGATGCTATGATATCTCTGAATTACTCGCTAGATAAATACCAATTAAGCTTGATTGATGATAAAACGATCGCCAATGCTAGCATAAGTGATCTCACGGTATATCTTTTCTGTGGAGATGTCATGTTCAGCGTTGATGACTCTTCGTTTGATGCAAGGTGGGGATGGATACCTGTTCTTGATTTTGCGATTCAAGCATATGATGCAGTCCGTTTGCTTAATGGCTCCAAAGATGCATATTTACACTTCACCGAGAATGAGGATTATATTCAATTCAGCAGGATTGACACAATACATGCGGACATCTCCGCATCCTATACCGCTGCAAGAGCAACAACATTAATATCTGATCTTGAAATTGAAACCAAGAAGTTTTTGAGGCATATACTCGCTGATCTGTCTCAACGCTGGCCTTCAATCTCCAATAATCAGCATTTTCGAATTATTAACGAGATGATCCGCGTTCAGGACACTCGACTAATTCAACATGTACTCGGACAAAACCGCTGATAGCTTTATCATGCTACTTAAAGTCGGCTGTAAAGACGTAGTTGAACCGCGCATCCGGCGCAGTGTCGCCGTTATCCAGAAAATCGATGATATTGCCCGAATCCGATATGTTATCAGCCCATTTGAAGTAAAAGCTCAGATTTAAATCCTTTGCTTCGAGGTTCAGCATGCTCCGCTCGATTGCAAACTGCATTTTATTCTTCTGAATATTCAGTTTGACTCTTCCGATTGGCATCCAATCCCAACCATTACCGCTGCACTTCTCGACAGTTCCTTCGAAGCCATTACTATTCTCTACAGACCGGTTGATCACATAGTCATAACCGTTCCAACCGGTCTTGTGGTCCATATCGGCATCGATAAAGAGAAGTATCCAGTTGTTGCTCTGCACCGGATCTGTCAGAACATCACTTGTTTGGACGTAGAAGTATATATTCGTCTGATCGGCCGCTACTTTTGCCTCGACGATATCGTTTCGCCCTGTGTTATTCACATACTGAGTGGAAATATCGAAGCCAGCGTGGCTTCTGTGAGCCGTATCGCCGTAATCATCTCTAAATACCGGCACTACATCCAGCCACTGCGCAAAACTGCCGTCCGGCTGAATGGTTCTTTGGAACCTGGCAACCTGAGGCTTGCGGACGCCTTTGTACCTGCGGATGTATGAGACCAGTTGATAGTAATAATTGTCGCCGTGACCGCCCTTCATCGGCTCTATGTCCCGGCTGTGCTCCTGATCGAACTCGTCGACGAATATAACCGGCTGTTTAATTCCGCTAAATTCATTATCGAACCTCATAGCAGTCCATTCGTTCCAGCCGGTAACGAAGACGAATTCGGGGTCTTCTTTAAGTGCACGGCCCCACTGCTCTGCAAAATTGCACCCGTAAAGCACGGCATTTGGGTCTTTGCACACTTTTCCGTTGTGGAAGCTGCGGCCGCACGAATCCGGCTCGCTCATAACCCCGAACCGGCGTCCCACGACATTCTGAGCAACGCCAACAGACATCTGCTCCTTTTCACCTTTGGAATTCTTGAAAACATGCTGTGGATATACCTCAAGCCAACTCCACATGTCCGGTTGGGTCTGGTCATTGAAGTAGTCCGGCTCCGGTTTTCTAAAAGTGAAGAATTTTCTGATATCCGCATGCCTGCCTTCCGAAGCTATAACAGTAAATTGCCTGTCTCCAATAGATACTGACCTATCGGAATACGCAGAACCACGAGGATATACATCGCTATCATTGCAGAACCACCCAACCTTGTTTACGGGGTTCGATATCTCCAGATAATAGAAGCCTGGCGGCAGTGGTTTATCAAAATGAAGAAACGACGGAGCACAATCGGGGATATTTACGATTTTCTTCCTGGCGACAAGCTTACCTAGAGGGCTATCTTTGTAAAGTGATAGCGTCATTCCAGCAGTGTGCGAATTCCATGTGGCAAATGTTCCGCCGACCGAATCAAACGGCTTATCTGCAGTGAACGACTGCCCAAGAGTTTGGCCCTTCAATAGCAGAGAAACTGCGTCGTGCCTTGCACAGCCATCATCATCTATGACCAGGTTCGGGTCTGCCAGAATAAGAGGCTTCCCATCCCATCGGAACCATAAATTAGAGTACAGATTGGGCTCATAAAGGTCTTTATAAAGCTCATCCACGGTACTTTCCGGGTCCCAAAACGGACACAAGAACGCTATCTGAGGAGTTTTCCCGCCATGTTTCCGAATATCGGAAAACACTCGGAGCATAGTCATGTATGTGTTCTCATAAGTAAACTTATTGGAGACATCAATGAAAATAACATCGACTCCGGCATCTGAGAGCATCTGAGCGTGTTTTCGCAGCACATATTCATCATCCGAAGCATAATATCCGAATAATGGCTCACCCCAGTAGTGAGCGGAGTACACCGGTCCCCACAAAGGGTTGTCTTTCTCATTTACCGCATTTGGATCTTGAGTGAGGATTTTAGTGACATCATAAGGCCCGCTGTTTGCATGCGATTCGTTGCAGATGAAATAAAAGACGCCGACATATCGGGTGGCACGAGGTGGCCCGACTTCTTTATACATGGGCAATTTGCGGCCAAGGTCATCACAGGCTGCCCATGTGTCACTGAAAGTGTCGATCTTGATGCCGTAATCAGGGGCATTAGCGGATGTTGACGAGGGTAAGGCAATGAGCAGCAGATAAACCACGATAAAGCTTATCAGCAATGCGTTTTTCAACTTGATACCCCCGTCAATAGTCTGATAAGGGGATAATACTGCTACTTAGCCGCTTTTGCAAGAATGAAACGGACTCTTTCAGGAAGGTCAGCGCCGTTTGTCGGACGTGCCAGCACATAGTCGAAATCGAACTGCGTCTGTGCCTGAGCCGCCTCAGGTTTCACGAGCGCGCATATGACGGGTGTAGAGACATGGCTTGTCATCCTGCCAAGCGCAGATACGCCTAGAACCGGTGCGCCAAGGTCCACAAGCGCAATATCTACTTTTACCGCCTGCGCCTTCGCTGCAGCCTCGCCTCCGTCCCTCGCCAGAAGAACGTCGAACTCCTTCGCCAGATTACTTCTCAAAGATTCAGCGAGCGCCCTGTCGCTCGATACGACTATCACAACCTTACGACTGGAAGGTTGCTCCACAGGTATATTTTGCAGAATATTTTCCATCGAATTGCCACTCACAAACCTACCAACTAAATTGCGATCCTTTTAATAAGTTTCAGGCATAGAGCCGAAAATCATTAGCTAACGGATTTTGCTAGTTCAGACCGCATAAGCGGCAATGCTCATGGGATCAACTCCGAGTATCTGATTAAAATAACGAGCAAGCGAGAAAGCCGTAGCTTTAGCTTGGACTCGTCTATAAAG
>JBDKUN010000063.1:0-12253 GCA_039679675.1 Armatimonadota bacterium | reverse complement strand
TCGCCCCGATCATCACTTCATGCCCGCCTCTTCCTTCCTGAAGAATAAAGCTTATGTCTTTGTGCCCGTTCTTCTCTGCAGTCTTGACCATCCTGTCCCAAGCATCTTTGAGGGACTCCTTGGATGTGACCTTGGCAACATAGCCGAACTCTGTCTTATGCGTGGCCTCTTCACTTGACGAGACCAGCTTCAGAAAGTATGTTCCCCCTCCTGATATTGCCTTCTCTGCATCAGGAAGAGTACTGCATTCTGTTCCTTCCAGCTTGATGCTGTACCTATCGAACAGCCCCTTTGCTTCCGAGTGATTCAGCATAAAAAGAAATCCAACCTTTCGCCTGTTATTGTGTAATACGCTAAAAATACTCAATCGGCCTGGAAATCAGGCATTTAAGGATTTTGGCCTGTTATAAGTCTCAGATGGCGTCTGAAACTCCACAATATCTATTCTATCATATAATGCCCGTAAGCATCGAGTGTTGAAAATCCCCATTTCCCGGATTGATAACAACTTACGCATATTTTCGGAAACAGGTAGGTTAAAGTCTTCCTAAGTTGGTAATATCAAATGTGTTTTAGATATGAGTCACATCCGAAACTTTCCGGAAGAACAAAGCAGGAGGAACGAGTAATGCCGATACGAACTGCATACGCTTTATGGGAAGGCACCTCGCGGGATGGCAGAGGTAAAATGAGCTTAGGAAGCCGCGCATATGAAGGAGCTTATTCTTTCGCGTCCAGGTTCGAGGAAGGGCCAGGCACAAACCCTGAGGAATTGATCGGAGCAGCCCATGCCGGATGCTTCAGCATGGCGCTTGCAGGGGAACTCAACAAAGCTGGCTACAAACCGGCATCGATACGCACTTCAGCAAAAGTAAGCGTCGAAAAGGTAGACGGCGGCTTCGAAATTACCAAAAGCGAGCTTCACTGTGAAGCAGAAGTCCCGGATATAGACGATGAGACTTTCCAAAAGCACGCCGAAGCGGCAAAAAAGGGCTGTCCTGTCTCAAAAGCGCTTGCCGGGGTGCAAATAACTCTGGATGCAAAGCTGCTGCAGCCTGTGCGCGGTTAATATCTGACCCGGCGCGCGCCATAATAAATCTTCTTGTAGCGCGGTTCGGTCAAACTGCTTATGATCACGCCAGCACCGCCGCCGGCTGCGTGTATAAACCGCTCGCCGCCCATTGCCATACCGACATGGGTAATCTTCTCGCAGTCCTTGCCGCCTGCAAAAAAGACAAGATCGCCTGCTTGAAGCTCATTTCGTTCAACGGACACAGCGCGCTTGTCTTCTGCCTGCATCCAGGCATCTCTCTTGAGGTCGATCCCGTGGATGTGATAGACAATCTGCGTAAAACCGGAACAATCGATCCCAAACGGCGTCGTTCCGCCCCACAGATAAGGGGTTCCGATGAATCTTTTAGCCGTAGAGATGATCTCTTCGCCGGTCACAGCCGAAATATCTGCCGGTTCACTCTTTAACCGGACATCTGAAGCAGCCAGATACCCTTCCCGCTCATCAGGAAGTGATACTTTGAGCCATTCCTGACCGTTTTCGGATACTGCAAGCTCAGTCGCAATAACGGCTTTTGTGAGCACGTCGGAATTGGGGTCGGGGCTTACATAGATTGCCGCAAAAAGGCTGGTAACAACCGCTATGGGCTTATTTTGGGGGCCCTTTTTAGGTTGGACCCAACGCGCCCTCGCCCAGCCGTGGTAATCGTCCCAGGTTTTTATGTACACCCAGTCGCCGTTCTCTTCTTCAATCCACGCAGGCTGTCCCAGAATCGCCTGAGAAACCTGCTCGGAGTCAGAATCCGGCTGGGAATACAGGTTGACGACATTATTCGTGATAACGGCTCTTATTTCGCTCATGGTAGATAAACTTTGGATGAATGTTGTAAATAGTAAGGGGCATGGATCCCCTAGCCCATCAAGTACTAATTCCTATGCTTCGGGATTCTTTTCTTCCCGTATACCCCGTGGACCCACTGGACCACGGGGAAACCAACACGAGTCTCCACTAATCCGTAATGGCGGCTTCGGCGCAAAATGCGCGCCGAAGCATACAAAATGCTGTAGATTCAGAGTCTATTCCGTAATGGATCCCGAGTCAAGCTCGGGATGACGTTGTATTTAAAAAAGGCCGAGACGAAACCGTCCCGGCCTTTGATTTACTTAGCTCTCAGCTAATTACTCTTCTCCAGCGAGCTTTTTCAGCTTAGCCCACTCGGCATCTACATGAGCCTGGATTTCGGCAATTGCCGATTCGTTGCCCGGCTTGAACAGATGGCGATAGCGGGTCTGCTGTTTCATATAATACTCGACCGGCTTCTTCTCGCGCGGCTTGTATGTGATCTTGTACTCACCGTTCTCGACCTCGTAAAGCGGCCATACGCAGGTGTCGGCAGCATCGCGGCCGATCTGGATAGCCTTCTCACTCGGAACAGCCCATCCAAGGCGGCACGGAGCAAGCACGTTCACGAATGCAGGTCCATCGACTGTAAGAGCTTTCTGGAACTTGGTGATAAGGTCGTTCCACATACTCGGAGAACCCTGCGCTACGTAAGGAATACCGTGCGCAGCCATGATCTTGGTAAGGTCCTTCGGGAACTGCTTCTTACCAAGCGATTCCTTTCCGGCAGGTGCAGTTGTCGTCGAACTGTACTTCGGTGTTGCGCTCGAGCGCTGAATTCCGGTGTTCATGTAGGCTTCGTTGTTGTAGCATACATAGACCATGTTGTGTCCGCGCTCCATAGCTCCTGAAAGCGACTGGAAACCGATGTCATAGGTCCCGCCGTCGCCGCCCATTGCCACGAATTTGACATCTCTGTCCGGGTATTTGCCCTGCTTCTTGAGTGATCTGTAAGCAGCTTCCACGCCGGAGACTGACGCTGCAGAGTTTTCGAACGCGCTGTGGATGAAGTTGCCCTTCCACGCGGTAAACGGGAAGATCGTTGTTACGACTTCAAGACATCCTGTTGCGCTTCCGACCACAATCGGGGTCTCCCCGGCGGCCATCATAAGCATCCGAACGACGAGCGGAGCGGTACAACCGGCACACGCCCTATGTCCGGAGCTGAATTTACTTTCCAGTTTAGATAGTTCTTTGATATTCGCCATTCTTAGTCCCTCACTCCGAGGTAACTTACGAGCGTCCGTTTTCCGGTTGCGGCGATCTCCTGCAGATCCTTGTAAACGCTCTTAATCATCTCGATATTGATGTCACGACCGCCGAGGCCGTAAACGTAGTCTACTGTAAGAGGCTTCTTCTCCAGGTCGCAGACAGCGCTCCTGACTTCTCCGAAGACTGGGCCGCCGCGTCCTGCAAGACCATCTGAGCGGTCCAGAACTGCAACAGACTTGCAGCCCTTGAGCGATTCAGCGAGTTCATCATACGGGAACGGTCTGAAGACGCGGATCTTGATGAGACCAGCCTTGACTCCCGCCGCTCTCAGATCGTCGACAACGACTTTCGCCGTTCCTGCCGTCGATCCGAGCACGACGACTGCATACTCTGCGTCGTCCATCTTGTACTCTTCGAAAAGACCGTATTTTCTTCCGAACTTCTTCTCAAAATCGGCTGCGACTTCGAGGATGTGCTGCTTCGCGTTTATCATAGCCTCAGCGAGAGCTCTTCTATGCTCGAAGTAGTAGTCCGTAAAGTCGAGTCCACCCATTGTGATAGGGTTATCGATGTCGAGGACTGTTCTCTCCGGCTTATATGTGCCAACAAAGTTCTTGACATCAGCGTCTTCCAGGATGTCTACGACTTCCATCGCGTGGCTGATGATGAACCCGTCCATCGTGACGAGTGTCGGAAGAGACACTTCAGGATGCTCCGCGATTCGGATAGCCTGAATCAGGTTGTCATATGCTTCCTGCGAATCTTCGCTGAAGATATGAATCCATCCGGCGTCTCTTGCGCCCATTGTATCGGACTGGTCGCCGTGGATGTTGATCGGAGCAGACAGTGCGCGGTTTGTGACCGGCATGACTATCGGGAGCCTGAGACCGGCTGCGATGTAAAGCATCTCCCACATAAGGGCAAAACCCTGTGAGGCTGTTCCGGTCATAGCTCTTGCTCCGGCTGCGGACGCGCCTATGGTCGCGCTCATCGCCGAGTGCTCGCTCTCGACTGCTACGAACTCTGTGTCTACAAGCCCGTCTGCGACGTAGCTTGAATAAATCTGTACTATTTCAGTTGCCGGGGTAATCGGATACGCTGCGACGACATCCGGGTTGATCTGCTTCATAGCATAAGCTACAGCTTCGTTTCCCGTCAGCGCCTTTCTCAATGCGCTCCGCCCCTGTGCCGCCTTAGCGGCGTCATCTAGAACCTTTGCCAATTATTTTTCCTCCGTGCGGTACGCTCAGCCTGACTAATCCGACTGCACCTCGTTATATGCTCGCTCTATTGCTTTAAGGTTGCCTCCAATGACTTCGGGCTTGTTGCGGAACTTCTTTTCGAGTTTCTTCTTTGTGTCCTCAACAAGAGTCTCGTGTTTGATCAGCCCTGTGACCTTGGCGAGCGCGCCGAGCATAGGCGTGTTCGGGATGTCCCGTCCGATGGTCTCTTTTGCAATGGTCGAGGCATCGAGTGTATAAAGCTTGCGGCCGTCGAGGTTCAGTTTCTTTTTCATCTCCGCAGCCGTAAGTCCGGTATTGACGATAACGATTCCATCAGGCGCGAGCCCTGCTGTCACGTCTACCGGACCGATAAGTGTCGGGTCAAGAACCACGACTACATTCGGGTTCTTTGCGTGGCAGTGAATTGTGATCGGCTCGTTACTGATACGATTGAACGACTGCACAGGCGCTCCAGTTCTCTCCGGGCCATACTCAGGAAACGCCTGGATGTATTTGCCCTCTGAAAGCGCGGCATCGCCCAACAGAAGCGCTACGGTCTTAGCGCCCTGCCCACCTCTTCCATGCCAGCGGATTTCTGTGAGTTTTGCCATTCTCTAGCTCCTTATTTTGGGGTCTGGGATAAGACTCCCTGTCCCCTGTTCCCTATCTTTATGTTACATCTCCCGCCGCCACTCAAGCGCCTGGATGAGCGTTGCCTGGTCGGCATAATCAAGGTCGCCTCCGACGGGCATCCCGTGGGCTATCCTCGTCACCCTTATACCGAGCGGCTTTATCAGCTTGGCCAGGTACATGGCCGTAGTGTCGCCTTCTATGGTCGGGTTGGTGGCGAGGATGACTTCCTTTATCTCATCCGTGCTGAGTCTGGACGTCAGTTCGCGTATTTTCAACATCTCAGGCTCTATTCCGTCCATAGGGGAGATAACTCCGCCGAGAACGTGATAGACACCCTTGAATTCATTAGTTTTTTCCATTGCCACGAGGTCGCGTGGCTCTGCTACTACGCAGAGCAGCGAGTGGTCGCGCTTCGGGTCGCGGCAGACATCGCAAGTATCTTTGTCCGTGAAGTTAAAACACACCGGACAGAGCTTGATATGCGCTTTTACATCGTTTATAGCATCCGCAAGTCGCCTTGTCTCTTCCTCCGGCGACCGCAGAATATGAAACGCAAGCCTCTGCGCAGACTTCGGGCCAATACCAGGGAGTTTTTCGAATTCTCCCACCAGCTTTGCAAGCGGTTTTGCGTAATACATCGTAATTTCTCTCTTGTACAGGACAAAGGGCCGCGTGCAAATACGCAGCGGTCCTGAAAGGCCGGTTCGGCTCTGATAAAACCAGACGCCAAACAACCCTGAGCTTACTTGTTCTTGCTCAGGGGAGACCTCTTCGTCAATCGAGTATATTATATCAGAAAACGGATAAAGTTAGAAGAGAGCAATCATTTGCTGTCAGCAGTCCATGATCGGGCGGGGGATACGTAAATTGTTTTATGCTGTTTTATGTTTGACCGCCCCTATTGACCGTGTTATACTTCGAATAATGGGAGAACGGAGGCAGAAAGATGATATGTCCTAAATGCGCATCGGAACTACCCTCGGGTGCACCTGTATGTCCCAAATGCGGGACGATTGTTCAGGAAAACGAGCAGGCGAAACCCGCGGCAAAGCCCAAGTCATACCTTCCTTACGCGATTGCCGGAGCACTTCTTGCCGTCATAATAATCGCGCTTATCGCAAAAATGGCTTTTTCCGGCAAAAGCGTGACCAATGCGTCTCAATCACCAGTTGGAGGACCATCTGTCACTAATGCACCAGCAGGAGAACCAGGCGGTCCATCGGTCACTAACGCTCCGGCGCCCAACACGCCCGGTGCATCCGTAACAACCGCACCCGGTAAGCCTGCACCTCCACAGGATGTGCTCGATTACCTGGAGTTCGTCAAGCAGATAGAGTCGCAAAGGCAGGCTTTGCTGAAAGACACCAGCCGCGCTGTTTCCATGCAGACAAGCTCCAAAGGGCTGGAAGATATGATCGACTGGGCGATGGATGACAGCTCTGCCGCGAAAGACCCATTGGCTGATCTAAAAAAAGAGATCGGAGTCCACGCACAGAACTGGAATACCCTTATCCGCACCTTCGATTCCCGCCGCGCACCGGCTCAGTGCGCTGAGTTCGCGGGAGCCTACAGACAGGGACTGACGACCGAAACTCAGGCGATATTCCGCGTGAGTTCCATCATAAACGGCATCAGTATATCGAGTTCGGATAGTATGCAGCAGGCGCTTTCTCAACTTCAGCAGATGAAATCAGACCCGAACCTGCAGGGCGGCATCGATAAATCAGTGCAGAACGCGGATAATAAACTCGGCGAGCTGTCGGCTCAACTCGGCATATCGAAACCGTTCGATGTCAGGAAAGAGTCCGACGCCGGAGGCAGCATCCTGAGCGGGTTCTGATCTTATGTCAGGATTCAGGATGTAGAATAATAATTCAGGGGAATAGTGGAGATTTCCACTGTTCCCTTTTCTGTTATTTCGGGACGAGAGGTAATCATACTGCGGGAATGGCAAGTGTGTATAATCTATTGATTTACACAGATTTAATTCCCGCAGCGGTAACATGTCTCAATAGCTGCGGACTAAATTCGGAGCAATAAGAAAGCTGCTCGCATATCTTCCGTTCCCGCATCATAAAATCCAAAGTAAGCTGGCTGGCTGCTACTTACTACCATCCGTCTACGGAGGCTACCCATTTGTAGGCATCTACCTGGTGTGCGTCCAACTGATGCATGCCGTTTTTGTTCCACCCATGTCCGCTGCCCTTCAGTACCGGGCTCTCCAACAGCTCTTTTTCTTCATAGCTTTTAGTCGTGAGTTTCACTACTTGGAAAGCCCTAAGCTGGCTGCCGTATGCACGCTTGCTGTTCTGCGCAAACCTGATTATCCTGTTGCCGAAAACCAATACCCTGCCCCCGCATCTTGCCTTTGATGTGTCATTACGAATGATTGGGCTCTCGGGATGCTCGACCCACGGCCCCGTCAGGTGATCAGAGTAAAATAGCCTGGCAGTATGATTGAACTGGCACACAAACATCCACCATTTGTTCTCATACTGGAAGATCGACGGGTCAGTAAAGTTACCTTTTACCAGCGGCTTTACATACTCCCAGCGGGTTGGAAAGTTGGTCGCCCGGTAAAGCCGGACAGCCTTGCCGGCCCTGCTCTCAGGGATCATGTAGTAGTGCTCCCCGTATTTGAACACATACGGATAGGACAGGTGGAACGGCTCTGTCAACACTATCTGCCTGTACTTCCAATTGAGGCCGTCTTTACTGTCGGCAACGCCGATCTCTCCGCGTGCCGTGCGGTCGTTCATAACCTCAAAGAACATATACCAGTCGGATTTTGTTCTTATCATGAACGGATCAGCCAGATAATCCGCCGTTACATCCGTAACATCATCGGCAGTCAATACCGGGTTTTTCACTCCCTGTACCGGCGAGAGAACCAGAGGAGAGCGGCCTTCCATAATGCCAATCGACCAGTTGCGACATTTCCTTATATGGAACTTGAGAGCTGGCTTCTCCGCATGCAGCATTACCCCCAGGCCAAGAATGAGACATCCTAACAATATAATGATGCCAAGCTTACGGCGGATTATCATATCGGCTCCAATGATATATCAGATCTACCGGTCGACTTCACCCAGTATTATGTCGATGGTACCAAGGGTGGCTATTACATCAGCGACCTTCCAACCGCGTACCATCTGCGGAAGCGCCTGAAGGTTGATAAACGACGGCGCTCTCAGCTTAAGTCTGTAAGGTTTCGGGCTGCCGTCGCTTACTAGATACACACCGAGGTCGCCGCGAGAAGACTCGATGTGGTGGTACACCTCACCTTCCGGCAGTTTGAAGACCGGCGGCAGCTTGTATTCGAGCTTGCCTTTGGGAAGTCCGTCAAGCGCCTGCTCTATTATCTTCAGGCTCTCGCGGATTTCCTTCATCCTGACATTGTACCGCGCGAGGCAGTCGCCCTCAGGACATGTTGCAACTTCGAAATCGAAGCGGTCGTAGATCGAATAAGGTTCGGACCGGCGGACATCATAAGCGACACCGGAACCTCTCAATGTCGGGCCGCTCAAGCCGTAGTCTATTGCGTCCTTTGCGCTTATCGGCCCCACATTACGCGTTCTGATAAGGAATATTTCATTTTCGGTAAGCAGAGTATCATACTCGGCCAGCATTTTGCGCTGTTTCTGGATATATTCGCGGCATTTTGCCTCGAACCCGGCAGGAAGATCGCGGCTCACGCCGCCCGGACGGAAGTAGTTGTAAGTAAGTCTTGCGCCGCAGACCATCTCGAAGAGGTTCAATATATCCTCTCTCTCCCTGAATGCATAAAGGAAAGGAGTAGTTGCGCCAAGGTCGAGCCCAAAGGTCCCGAAAAAGACAAGGTGGCTCGCAATCCGTTGAAGCTCCATCATAATGACACGGACGTACTCCGCCCGCTCAGGAACTTCAATGCCACCCAGCTTTTCGATTGCCTGAACATAAGCAGCGTTATTCAGCATCGACGAGAGATAATCGAGCCTGTCCGTAATCGGGATAAACTGGATGTATGTCCGCATCTCGGCAAGCTTTTCTATACCCCGGTGAAGGTAGCCGACATCCGGTCTGCAATCGACGACTATTTCACCGTCGAGCACAACCTCCAGCCTCAAAACACCGTGTGTGCTTGGGTGCTGCGGCCCCATGCTGAGCTGGATTTCTTCAGTTCTCAACCTGCCGGGTTCGTCGCATACGAGTTCTCCACCGGGAGTCTTGTAGCATACCGGCTCTTCAGCCTTGGGATCGTCTTCCCCAAGCTCTGACCAGTCCTTCGGCAGAAAATGGCGGTCATCCTCTGGAATTACATAATCTTTCCGAAGCGGATAGCCTTCCCACCCTTCCGGCAGCAATATTCGCTTGAGATTCGGGTGTCCGGTGAACCTTACACCGAGGAGGTCGTATACCTCCCGCTCCTGCCAGTCAGCGCCTTTCCAGACAGGGACGACCGACTCGACCTCAGGGTTCTCATGGTCGAGGTCAGTCTTCAAAACGACCTTCTTGCCGGTAGAAAGAGAGGTCAGGTGATAGAGCATCTCCATCCGGTCGTTCCAGTCGACTCCTGTTATACTGGCAGGATAATCGAAGCTGAGTTCGGGCTGATCTTTCAAAAACTGACTGATGGCAACAAGCGATTCAGGCGCAATCTTCAGCACCAACTCGCCATTTGCCGCATCAGACTCCAGCACTGCGTCAGGGAAGTTCTGCCTTACCGCAGATTCAACTAGCTCACTCACGGGTTAGGCTACCTCCTCTGATTTGGCGGATTTGGACTTTGCGTTCGACTCGGCCTGGATCTTTTTGTGAAGCTCAAGACAGGCATACATCAGCGCTTCAGGTCTCGGCGGGCATCCGGGAACGTATATATCGACCGGGATGACCAGATCGACTCCCCTTACTACCGCATACGAGTCATGGAACGGCCCGCCTGAGTTGGCACAGCCACCCATCGCGATAACGTACCTCGGCTCGGCCATTTGCTCGTAGAGCCTGCGGATTCTTGGAGCCATTTTCTTCGTCACCGTTCCGGCGACGAACATAAGGTCCGACTGGCGCGGACTTGCCCGGTACATCATACCGAACCTGTCAAAATCATATCTTGCCGCGCCTGTCGCCATCATTTCGATAGCGCAGCAGGCCAGACCGAAGAACATATACCAGAGAGATGATTCCCTGGACCACGCAAGCGCCTTTTCGAGTGTCGTCAGCACTACGCCTCCGCCAGGTATCGGCTCGATAATATCTATAGGCCGCTTGATCGGATCGACTTTCTCTATTCCCACTTCAAAACTCCCTTTCTCCATGCATAGATCAAGCCGACGGCAAGAACAGCAACGAAAATAACCATATCGATAATCGCGAACGCTGCAAGGCTTGTGCCTCTGAAATGCTTCAGCGCAAGCGCCCAAGGAAGGACAAAAAGCACCTCGACATCGAATATGACGAACACGAGCATGTAAATGTAATAACCGGGGCGAAGCTGCACCCAGCCGCTGCCTTTTGGCCGCTCACCACACTCGTAAGTGCTACTCTTTTGCCCTTTCGGGTTGTACGGACGAAGTATCCATGCAGCAAGCAGTGTCACTATGACAAAGCCGACGCCGACTATCGCAAATAACGCGACCCATGTATAATCACTAGCCATATATTACCTCTACTGGTATTTTACTATTTCTGCCTTCAAAGTGCCAAATACCGGCGACATCTCAAACATGTCGGTGGCGTCGCCTTCCGCAAACTTGATGTGAGTCGCATCCACGAAATCCGTCTTCTGCGTTGCGTCGAACACTACCCACTCCCCGACATAGCTCTCCACCCAGGCGTGGTAATAAAAACTTCCGTTCATATATACGATTCCGGCGACAACTTTTGTCGGGATACCGGCAGCCCTCGCAAGAGCGGCAAAAATTACGGCATAGTCCCGGCAGACACCCACCTTCATCTTGAGCACATCGAGCGAAGGTCTTGCAATACCGATGTCTGCCTGCGGTTTTATGTTGGCCGACACCCATGCACGGATTTTCTTAGCTGCCTTATAGGCCGACTTCTCATTTCCGACGATTTCTGCGGCTTTCGCCTTAATCTCCGGCGCATCGGACTGAAGATACGCAGTGGGCTGGAGGTATTTGGAAAGACTGCTGTTGGTAACCGGCAGTGTCACCGAATTCTTGGCATCAAAGCTCCCGGAATCTATCGTAAACTCCGCCGTTTTGGTCTCACCTGACTCTTCAAGCCACTTTACCTGCTGTCTCTTGTCCGATATCCCCATCTTCGGTTCCAGCTTACCGGACAGCTTGATAACGAGCTTCTTGGTCGACCTTGGATCGGGCAGATCGATGTTTGCCTTCACCGAAGTCAGGACAGCCAGGTCAGTAGGCGGGACATAGTCCGAATCGACTCCAGCTACAGCCTCTTCAGCGGACTCAGTGATCATCGTAAGCCCCAGCAGAGCTTCGGACTTGATAAGTTTCCCATCTTCAGTCTGCCAGCAGGTCATATCACCGGTCTTAGGCATGGTGTTTTTGACCACGAAAGCATTGTATTTTACACCTTTGACATCGACTTCCTCCCGGCGGAGGACTTCTACGGCTATAGGCTCGATACCGAGAGTCAGCGGGTTGAAGAAGTACATTTTAGCCTTCTGCCCTATCTCGATCTTATCTGAACCAAGAGCATACATAGAGTCTCCTACGAGGCTGACTCCATCTGGGATCGGGACCACTTTTTCGGAAGTGTTTTGTGCGTTTATGATCTTGCACTTGATCTCTTTATCTGAAAACCTGGCTTCTACTGTCGTGCTGCTGCCGCCGGAGGACATATTGAAAGTCTCGAAGATCGGAGCAAAGTGCTCGTCCGTATAAACAGTAGTCTTTATGTCCTGCTGAACGTCCGCACCGAGCAGCACCATCTTCATCCTGAAAAAGCTCTGGATTCTGAGGCAATCCCGGCTTTCAAACTGCGCGCGCTCAGTGGTCATGTGCATATAACCCATCTTCTGCCCGGTCATATAAACGCCCATCCACGACTCGGACGGTATCTGTTGAGCGCCAAACGCAGGACACAGACCGAACGCCGCAAGTCCGGTGACGAGAGCCATGATTATGATTAGACCTTTCTTCACGACAATCTCCTTCTTTGAGCTGTCAGCTTTCAGCCTTTATCACGAAAGCAGGTAGTGGCGTTAGTCCACTTGAAGTGCTAATGCCTAAGAATTGGGAATCATGTAACTGGGGGTGATAAAATGGACCGCAACCAGTTAAGTTGTCCCAATCCGAATTGTTCT
>JBDKUN010000062.1:0-145839 GCA_039679675.1 Armatimonadota bacterium | reverse complement strand
AGTTCAGATTTTGAGTGTTGATCCATTCAGTGCTCCTCCTAATACGAGAAGCACATCGGCTATTTCGGTAACATTTTTAAATGAGGCAACGAATCGATTTCGGTGATTTCTATCGTGAGGCAACGCGGGTTATTGCTTTTAGCGCCCATAGCCGTTATAATGTTGTGAATATCATGAGAAACCCCTGCCTTTCAGGGGTTTTCGCACATGTTAGTCTTAAAAAAACTCTGCGCCGGAGTGAAATCGAGCGCTAAATTGGAGTTCAGAAGCCCATGGATTACAGCAAAACCGTCAATCTACCAAAAACCGATTTTCCGATGAGAGCCGACCTTGCGAACCGGGAACCGGGCATTCAGGAGTTCTGGAAAGAGATAGACCTGTACAAACTCACCCTGGAGAAGCCCGCCCCGCTCGGAACGTACATTCTTCATGACGGACCACCGTATTCCAACGGCGACATTCACCTTGGGCATGCGCTGAACAAGCTCCTGAAGGACTTCGTAGTCCGGCATGCCACGATGAAGGGCTATCACGCGCCCTATATCCCTGGCTGGGACAACCACGGGCTGCCTATCGAGCAGAAAGTCTCCGAAAATTTCAGAAAAAAACATCAGACTGTATCGCTGGTCGATATGCGGAAAGCCTGCCGGGAGTATGCAACGAAGTGGGTCGACACTCAGAAAAGTCAGTTCAAGCGGCTAGGCGTGAACGGTGACTGGGACGACCCTTATCTGACGATGAACTACCAGTATGAAGCTACTATCGTCAAAGTTTTCGGCGAGCTTGCAAGGCAGGGTTACATATATAGAGGACTGAAGCCGATCCACTGGTGTATAAATGACGAAACGGCACTTGCTGAAGCCGAGATCGAGTATGCACAGCATATATCCAACTCAATCTTTGTCAGGTTCCCGCTGGTAACCGACCCGAATGGCCTTTTCGGCGATAAACCCAAAGAAAATTGCTACACGATCATCTGGACGACCACACCGTGGACGATTCCGGCGAACCTTGCGGTCGCGGTGCATCCTGACTATGAGTATACGTTCGTGGATGTCGGCGATGACCGCTACGTGATCGCCGCCGAACTCGTCGGACAGACCATGACCGCAATCAGCGCGGATAAATACTGTACGGTCAAGACAGTCAAGGGAAAAGAGCTTGAGGGAATGGTCTTCAAGCACCCGCTCTTCGACCGCACTTCCATACTCGTCTTCGCGGACTACGTCACGCTTGAGGACGGAACGGGTGTAGTCCACACCGCACCAGGCCATGGCCGCGAAGACTTCGAAACCGGACAGAGGTACGGTATAGAGCCGCTCAACCCGGTAAACGAGAGAGGCGTATTCACGAAAGAAGCCGGACAGTTCGAGGGGCTTCACATCATGAAGCAGGGGAACAAGGCCGTAATCGAAGCACTCACTGAGGTTGGCGCGCTTCTCGCGAGCGGCGAGATAGAGCACAGCTACCCGCACTGCTGGAGATGCCACAACCCGGTAGTCTTCAGGACGACGGTGCAGTGGTTTATGGCCATAGACCATCAGGACTTGAGAAAAAGGCTTCTTGAAGCAATTGATTCCGTCGAGTTCTTCCCGAATGAATCATCAAACAGGCTCCGGGCGATGATCGAAAACTCGCCTGACTGGTGCTTATCGCGCCAGAGGTCGTGGGGGGTCGGAATCCCTGTTTTCTACTGCGATGACTGCGGAGAGGCGATCTTCACGGAAGAAACAATCGACGCTGTTTACAAAGATATTATGGCGAACGGCTCTGACTCATGGTATGAGAAGAGCCCAAAAGAGCTCCTCGGAGCGGACTACAAATGCCCGAAATGCGGCGGAAGCAGCTTCACGAAGGAAGTTGATGTCCTTGACGTGTGGTTCGACTCTGGTTCAAGCAGCCGCGCGGTCGTCGAGAACAGGTTTGGCACGTATCCGGCGGATATGTACTGCGAAGGTTCCGACCAGCACAGAGGATGGTTCAACAAATCTCTGGTAATCGGCGTTGCGACAAAGGGAGAGCCTCCCTTCAGGCAGATCATGAGCCACGGGTTCATACTGGACGCCGAAGGAAGGGCGATGAGTAAGTCCCTTGGAAACACCATCTCGCCGCTGCAGATCATAAAACAGGTCGGTGCGGACGTGCTCAGGCTCTTCATGTCGTCGGTCGATTATTCCGAGGACATAAGGGTCGGCAAAGAAGGAATTACCCGCGTGTCGGATGCCTACAGACGGCTCAGGAACACATTCAGGTTCCTTCTCGGGAATTTGTATGATTTTGACCCGGCGAAAAATATGGTCGCAAAGGACGATATGCTGGAGATCGACCGCTGGGTTATGCACCGGCTTCAGGAAGTCACACAGGAAGTCTCAGATGCTTATGATGCGTGCGAGTTCCACAGAGTCTATCATACGGCTCATAATTTTGCGGCGGTTGATTTAAGTTCGCTCTATCTGGACATAATCAAAGATAGATTGTATGCCTCGTCTCCAAATGAATTGAAGCGCCGGTCTGCACAGACTGCGCTCTACGAGATTCTGTCGACGATGGTCAGGCTCCTTGCGCCGGTTCTCGCGCATACCTCAGAAGAGGTATGGAAATACGTGCCTGGCGAAGGGAAAGCCGTTTCGGTACATCTTGCGGACTTCCCTGCAGTGAAGAAGGAATATCTGGACGAGGAACTTGCAGCCAGATGGCAAAAGCTATTCGAAGTCCGGGACGAGGTCTACAGGGCTATCGAGCAGGCCAGACAGGCCGGAGTGATCGGAAAGCCGCTGGAGAGTAAAGTAAAGATAGCGGCTCCGAAACAGCTTTTCGCGTTTTTACGTAATTACACAGAGGACTTACCGGCTGTCTTTATCGTCTCCCAGGTGTCTCTGGAAGAGCTGCCTGAGGATCAGTCCCTCACGGTCGAAGTAATGCAGCCGGAGGGCGAGAAGTGCGGCAGGTGCTGGCTCGTGCTGGAATCTGTAGGCGCTAATGCCGCGCACCCTACCCTTTGCAACAGGTGCGCGAGCGTAGTCTCCGCGATGTAGGTGGAACTATGGCAACACGAAGGCTGGACGTAGAGAAGTTCAGAAAGATATTGCTGGATGAACGGACGCGGCTTTTGGAACAGATAAAGCGGCTCCAGCGGCGCTCGGATTCTGAAGATCAGTCCGACGAGTTCGGTGAGTTGGCGGACTACGACAACCATCCCGCAGATGCAGCTTCCGAGACTTACGAGCGAGAAAAGGACCTGGCGATGGACGAGAACATAGATGATATGCTCGAAGAGATCGACCGGGCCCTCGAAAAGATCGATGCGGGTAACTACGGGACCTGTGACCGCTGCGGGAGAGATATAAGCAAGGCCAGACTGGAGGCGGTACCGTACGCCGCGTTTTGTATAGAGTGTCAGGATCTAGTGGAAGGAAGATAGGCCGCCTTGCGTTTTACGCAAGCGCGGTGGTTGTATTCGTCCTCGATCAGGTAACGAAGACTTTCGCACAATCTGCGCTCGATATGGGCAGAGTGGTCGAGGTTGTACCAGGTTTTTTTACCCTCAAGTTGGCGCATAACCCCGGAGCCGCTTTCGGTACATTCGGATCACTGCCGGTCGTCCTCATTCTTATCGGCCTTGTGGCTGTGTTTATTATAGCCGGAATCCGTAAGGAGAGAGCAAAAAGCCGTGTTCTGGCTCTGTCACTCGGAATGCTTCTGGGCGGCACGCTTGGGAACCTGATCGACAGAATAAGGTTCCAATCCGTAACGGATTTCATCGATTTTGAGGTCGTGCTGGGGAGCAGGATTCTCAGTTGGCCGACTTTCAACGTCGCCGACATTGCAATTACAGTCGGTGCGGTACTGCTTGCCTATCATGTAGTTTTTCTGGAAGGAAGGGCTTCAAAACCCAAGAATTCGAGTAATAATAGTTAATGAGATCAATACTTTTCCAAATCGGCCCAATACCTATCCGGTCTTACGGGTTCATGATAGTCATCGGCTTTCTCCTGGGGCTCTGGCGGGCGACAAGGGTATCGAAGCGATTCGAGATAGCGCCGGAACGGGTTGTGGATGCTGCTACAATCGCTCTTTTGTCGGGGATTATCGGCGCGCGGTTGCTTTTTCTGCTGCTGCAGGTCCCCCAGGACGGATGGGGTATCTTCAGCGAGATTTACCGGATATGGGAAGGCGGCCTGAGCTTCCACGGCGGGCTGGTTGCCGCCATTTTCGCCGTCGCTTTTTATGCCCGGAGCAAACGGATCAAATTTCTGAAGCTTGCCGATCTTCTTGCACCATCACTTGCCATCGGCTATGCATTCGCCCGGATCGGATGCTTTCTGAACGGCTGCTGCTACGGATGTGAGACGCATCTGCCGTGGGCGGTCAGATTTACCGACCCTGTCACGCATACTTTAACCGCGCCCAGCCATCCAGCACAGCTCTATGCGTTCGCCATCAGCCTTGGGATATTCTGGATTTTGACGAGAATTGAGAAGTTGAAACGGCCTGCGGGGTTTACATTCTTCTCCTATATAGTGCTGTACTCCATCTATCGGTTCGGAATTGAGTTCATACGGAAGGGTGTAACAGCCGAAGTCTGGTTCGCGGGACTGACACAAGCCCAGGTCGTAAGCCTTGCTGCGATAGTCATTTTTGGCACGGTGCTTGTGATCATGAGGCGGAAAAAGCCGGTTCTTTGAAGCACGAATTACGCGAATGCGGGCATTGAAAGATAGCAGTGGGCATGGATGCCCTGGAGAAACAGGATCGAGGCAGGATCCCTCGGTCCATCAGCTTCCCGCATCAGCATAGGGAATTGGTGCATGCCGATAGAAAAGCGGAAGCTAATACTTCCGCACTCCAAAGAAATTAGCTGACGGCTGATAGCTGTAAAAACATGAAAAATGAGTTCGAGGTATTTTGCGATAGGGCTGCGAATGCGGCATCTGTGGCGGCGGCAGGCCTTGCGCGAGACAGTTCTAAATCACTCTCAGCAGCCTATCGTTCCGCCGTTCGGTTCGTTATGGGATCCATAGCCGCGCTGATGCTGGAAACTCGCGATGTACCGCACGCCGAAGACACCTGCAGGGCGTTGAGGCACTTGGCAGCGAATGAAAAAACCTGCAGGTCTGCTTCTGATCTGATCTCAACATTTGGGAAGTCCACCGGAGTCGATCTTCTAACCTCTTCCGGCAGCATAAACCTCCCCTTGGAGCATGAGCGGGCTGTTCTCAGGTCGATCCTTGCATCGGACGAGGGGATTCCTCTCACCTCAGTCTATTTCGATTCCGTGCCGCCGGAGTGGATCGGCAGGCTTTACGAGCAATTACTCAGCCTCAGACCCATGTATGAGGCTGATTCACAGAAGATCGTGCTTCAGTCCGACTTGAGGGGCCGTAAAAAGAGCGGCTCGTTCTTTACCCCACCCTACATCATCGACCACATCGTCACCAATGCGCTCGGCAGGTTAGAAAATCCTTCGGCAGCCAGAATTATGGACCCATCCATGGGTCCCGGTGAGTTTCTAATCCGGACGCTCAGGTCTCTTTCCCGCAGGCTCAGTGTAAAGGACGCCGCCGAGAAGTGTATTTTCGGATGCGACATCGACCCGGCTGCAGTCGACATCGCGCGGTTTCTCGTCTGGCTCGAAACAGGCGGGCAGGCCGATGCAAGAACCATTGCGGAACACCTGGTCTGCGCCGATGCCCTGGTTCTCAATTGGGAGGATGCTTTTCCGGATGTTTTTTCATCGGAGCCGGGATTTGATGCAGCAATAGGCAACCCCCCTTATGTCGCCGCGAAAAACGGCATGTCTGTTGGTTCTCGATCAGGTCGAGGGCAGTCTGACTATTATCTGCTGTTTCTTGAAGGCATAATAAGGAACCGTTTGGTGAGACCGGGCGGGACGCTTGCGATGGTGCTGCCGGACCCGTTTCTGATCAGGGCAAACGCAGCCCATGTTCGAAGAGAACTCCTGGGAAAATGGACAATCGAGAGTGTAGTGCATATCGAAGGAGCCTTCCCTTCGGCAAATGTAGCTAATATCGTCCTCGATTGCACGAACCGGCCGCCTCTATCAGATATGTTCCCCGTCGTACGGCTCGATAAGAGCCATCTGAGACAGCAGTTCGTGCTGAGACCGGCTGTCACAGTAAGTAAACTGTCGAAATATGTAAAACACAGCTTTGCGCTCGCCCAGCCCCGCGCTGAAGTCCTCTATCTGGTGGATGACGACCACTGGAAACAGGCCTTTTCTGCGATACATGGCTTGGAAATGTCGCTTTCCGCCATCAAACCTCCGTTTGTTTACCTGAAGGACATCGGTGTCGAGACTACTTTCAGGGGCGAAGAGATCGGCAAGCGCGCGATCATCTCTTCAAAGGGCGATCTGCCGATACTTCTTGGCGGGCAGAGCCTGGAGCCTTATAGAGTCAACTGGGAAGGGCACCGTATCAGTTGGGACGCCGTAAACAAATGCATGGATTGGTATAGGGGCGAAAAAATCGTGCTTCAGAAGAGTTCTGCAAAGCTCATTGCGGCATTCGACAGCAAGGGATACATCATTCCTCAGTCGGTCTACGGGATAAAGCTGAACCCAGGCGGCTACCATCCGCTTTACCTGCTTGCGCTCCTTAACTCGACCTTTCTGAACGGCTATGTATTCCGCGCTTTTACGGGCTACAAGCTTGTCCAGCCGCAGTTGGAGCTTGAGGACATTAGAAAGCTCCCGATAAGGTCGATAAATTTCTATTCGACCCCATCTGAACGCGCTAAACTGGCAGACGAGGGGCGAAAGGTGTTCGAGGCCGAACTCTCGAACGGCCACGGTGACTTCACAAAGCTCGGCGGGCTCATAAAGAAGTGGGACAAGTCCGGAAGAGAAGATTCCGCGCACGATCTACTGGTATATCTCGCCGGACTCGCTACGAAAGCCGCAGCAGGGGAGAGAGTGGAATCGCTTTTATCCAGCCGCATCCACCGGGCGATAGACACCGTAGTGGAAAGCCTTTATGGAGTAACTTAACCCGCGAAAACGCGGAAGAGACTTTTATTTACCTCAGACTGCAATGCCGGATGTGCAAGTTGAGACTATAATTACACATCCTCATCCAATCATGCATTCCATCTGTTCCATATTCCGGTTTAGCAGGATGCCTCGCGGGTATATAATGCCCAGTTATATATGACTGGGATGCCCTACATAAGGAGGCAAGCTGATAAGTTATGAACATCTGCGTAATCGGTACAGGATACGTTGGTCTCGTTACCGGTGCAGTATTCTCAGACCTCGGAAACGACGTTATATGCGTCGATAAAGATGAGTCAAAGATCGATATGCTGAAACGCGGCGAAATGCCGATCTATGAGCCGGGGCTTGAGGAGATGGTTGCCCGCAACGTCGAAGATAACCGGCTGTATTTTACTACGGATGTCGGTGAAGGCGTAAAAAAGTCCGAGGTGGTATTCATTGCGGTAGGTACGCCGCCCGCTGAGGACGGACAAGCCGACCTGGGAGCCGTAGTCGATGCAGCCAAGATAATCGCGAGGCACATGGACCGGTACAAAGTCGTAGTCAACAAAAGCACCGTTCCCGTCGGGACAGGCGATCTTGTCAGGGATGTCATAGCTCGAAACAGGATAAGAGATGTCGAGTTCGATGTAGTCTCCAACCCGGAGTTCCTGCGCGAAGGCTCCGCAATAGCGGATACGCTTTACCCGGACAGAATAGTGATCGGCGCACCGAACGGTAATGTCGCAATGAAGATCGTCGAGCTCTACGCTCCGCTCGAAAGACCTATGCTTATCACGGACGTACACTCCGCCGAAATGATCAAATATGCCTCAAACGCGTTTCTTGCAACCAAAATATCGTTCATCAACGCGGTGGCTCAAATCTGTGAAAAGGCCGGGGCGGATGTACTGCAGGTCACTAAAGGTATGGGCTACGACAGCCGGATCGGCAATGAATTTCTGAATGCTGGGCTCGGCTACGGAGGCTCATGCTTCGGAAAAGACGCAAGCTGCCTTATCCACATATCGGACAGCCTTGGTTACGACTTCAAACTGCTGAAATCAGTTGTGGATATCAACATGGACCAGCCCAGACTCTTCGTCGAGAAGATCAAAAACAGCCTCGGCGCGCTTCAGGGCATGACAGTCGGAGTACTGGGGCTTGCATTCAAGCCTAATACGGACGATATGAGGGATGCCAAGTCCATAGATATTATCGCAGCTCTGCTCTCCGAAGGCGCGCAGGTAAAAGCATATGACCCCGTAGCCGCCGAAAATGCGAGCAGAATATTTCCGCAAATCGAGTATTGTCCCAATGCGTATGCTGCTGCAGAGGGTGCCGATGCCATTGCAATAGTAACTGAATGGAATGAATTTAAACTTCTTAACCTGGAAAGACTGAAGGAACGGATGAGTAAACCGATAATATTTGATGGTAGGAATATTTACGACCCTCAGCGGATGAAGAAGATAGGGTTCGAGTACCACTGCATAGGCAGGCATGAGAACGCTCAAGGCTCGAACTGCCATTGAAGACGCTGAGGCTCCTGCCGGACATTATCGAGGGGAGCTGAAGCACAAGTGTCATCCGTTCAAGAATTGAATGAGCACTATAGCAAAGGGATTGAGTATTTCGATCAAGGGCTTTTCAGAGAAGCTATCTCTGAATTTGAGACACTCGCGGTCATCTGCGAGCAGCTAGACCCGATGGGTAGGTTGGCAAGGTTCTATCTGGGTGAATCGTATGCCCAGCTTGGTTTGGAACGCGCCGGTCGCGGAGCTACCGAGAGAGCTGAACAGAGCCTGAGAAGAGCCGTTGAGATTAATCCTCAATACCCCGATCTGCACTACCACCTGGCCTGTATACTGGCACAAGAAAGTAACTGGACACAGGCAGCGGCGGAATTGGAGAAGGCTGTATCTCTTAATCCGCGCTACAGTAGAGCTCTTTTGGAACTCGGTCTGATCCGTTACCGCACCGGCGAACGGAATGCAGGCATGGATTTGATCAACCGCGCCGTTCAAAACGAGCCGGGCTATTCCTGCCAGCTTTACCGCGAGGCTGTGGATCTTCACCGCAAAAAGCAGTGGGACAAGACCCTCACAAAGCTGGAAGACTTAAGAGCAACGAACGTAGACGATATTACATACCATTTCAAACTCGGCAAAGAGCATTACATGCGAGGCGACTACAAAGCCGCTGCAGCCGACCTGGAACGCGCGCTTTCAATACAGCCGGGTTATGCGGACATCAGAAACTGGCTGGGAGTCGTCTACCTGGCTGATGAGGAGCCATCGAAAGCGCTGGTCGAGTTCAGCCGGGCGCTTGAAATCAATCCGAACTTTACCGCCGCGCGGCTGAATGCCGCATCGGCATTCATACGGCTCGGATGCACCGAAGAAGCCGCAAACAGCTACCGCCGGGTGCTGGAACTAGACCCGGACAACGCTGAAGCCAGAGAAGGACTCGCCGACATAGACCCGCGAAGGACTGCGTAGCAGGAGATTACAGGATTTAGGCCAAAGGGGAATGGTGAAAATCTGCACCATTCCCCTTTGGCCACACTTTGGAACGAACTGCTGTCCTGAAGCTCAACTCTCCACTGGTTTGCCTCACCCGCGCGTGTTATACTGACCATGCCTCTTTCTTAGAGCCTAAATAAATTTCTGTTAGTTGAGGCTGCATAGTTGCATCTCGGAACGTTAGTATTTGTCCTGACATATATCCTGATATGTATGGGGGAGAACAGCCCCCGCAAGCTCGACCGTCCGACTGCGGCGCTCCTCGGAGCAGTCCTGATGGTCATGACGGGCTCCCTCACCCGCGCGGAAGCAATGAGTGCCATTGACCTCAGCACTATTTCGCTCCTCTTCGGGATGATGGTGCTTTTGGCAGTCCTCATTCAAAGCCGTGTCCCGATAGCTTTTGCCTACAAAGCCTTAAAACGCTGCAAGAATGCTCATGCGCTTCTTGCCGGGATTGTTTTTGTTTCGGGAATAGCATCTGCGCTCATGCTGAACGATACCGTTTGCCTTTTGGGAACCCCGATTCTCCTTGAGGTAGTCACTCTTGCGGAACTGCCACCCGCGCCGTTTCTACTTGCCCTTGCGACGAGCTCGAACATCGGTAGCGCTATGACACTCATCGGAAACCCACAAAATATGATAATCGGGCATCTTTCCGGCTGGAGTTGGTCCGGCTTTGCGCTAAGAATGGCTCCAATTGGACTGGTCTGCCTTGTAGTCAACTGGCTGGTGCTTTCGCTGCTCTTTAAAAAGCAGTTGGCGGCCGCCGATATGACTCCTGTGAGCGTATCCAGCACGGAAATCGAAGTTAAGCGAAAATTGGCCATCCGAAGCCTCATCATGTTCGCGGCGTTTATCGTCGCTATCATTTTCGGAGCGCCGATGGGCTTTGCAGCGGTCGCTACGGCTACGCTTCTTCTCGTTTGGAGCAACCGTCCTCCGAAGCTGGCTCTAAGTATGGTTGACTGGTCACTTTTGCTCTTCTTCGCTGGGCTTTTTGTCGTTGTGGAAGGGCTGGTGAAGTCCGACCGGGTGATTCTGGAGCACTGTCTGAGCGCGCTCGGAACTCACGCCTCGTTTGGAAACATCGTCGGATGGAGCACAGCGACGGTAATCGGCAGCAACATATTTTCCAATGTCCCATTCGTCCTTATTGCCGGTCACTGGGTCAATCTGGTGAAAGAACCGAAGTTTTTCTGGCTGCTTTTGTCCCTCACAAGCACCTTTGCCGGAAACCTGACTCTCTTCGGAAGCGTTGCAAACGTGATAGTTGCCCAGCGTGCGCAGGAGAAATCGCCGCTATCGTTCTTGGACTTCCTGAGAGTAGGAGTTCCAGTTACAATCATCACCACAGCCGTCGGCGTGGTGATGCTCTGGTGGTTTTATTTGATGGGGTGGGTGTGATTTGACTACTGATAGCTGGTGGCTAATGGCTCGTGTACAACCGGTGGTATACGCCGTCCTGCGCCATGAGTTCTTCATGATTTCCGCGCTCGACGATTCGCCCGTGCTCTATCACCATTATGCAGTCCGCGCGCTGGATGGTGTTCAGCCTGTGCGCGATGATAAAGCTCGTCCTGCCTTCCATCAGCCGGTGAAGCGCCTGCTGGATATGTACTTCCGTGCGGGTGTCTACACTGCTTGTCGCTTCGTCCAAAATCAGAATCGCTGGGTCAGCTAAAAGTGTCCTTGCAATCGAAAGGAGCTGCCGCTGACCGTGGCTCAGGCTGCTTCCGGCGTCTGATAGGACTGTATCGTACCCGTGCGGCAGGTGGGTTATGAACGAATCCGCATTTGCGAGTTTCGCGGCTGCTTCCACTTCCGCGTCCGTTGCATCGAGCCGCCCGTATCTGATATTTTCCCGCACTGTACCGGTGAATAGATAAGTGTCCTGTAGCACTATTCCGAGAGCTCGCCGCAGGCTGTCCCGGCGGAGCGTACGGATGTCATGCCCGTCGACATGGATACTCCCTGAGTCGATGTCGTAGAACCGTGTGAGCAGGTTTATGATGGTCGTCTTTCCCGCTCCAGTCGAACCGACCAAGGCTACAGTCTGGCCGGGTTCGACACTGAAACTCACGTCTTTAAGTACCGGGGCGTCTTTGTCGTAACCGAAGCAGACCCTGTCGAACTTCACATCGCCCTGAATAGCGGGTATCTCTATGGCATCCGGCGCATCGTTTACTTCCGGGACTTCATCCATCACCGCAAAGACCCGTTCAGCGCCGGCAAGTGCGGACTGGACTGCGCCGTAAAGGTTTGCGAGTTGGTTTAGTGGCCGGTTGAAGTAGTCCGCATAATAGATTATGGCGGCAACCGTTCCAAGAGTTGCAAATCCCTTTACAACCATCCATCCGCCTGCCCCGGCGACTACGGCAAGGTTGAAATTGCGGAAAAAGTTCATTGCTGGCCCCATCAGACCGATAAAAGAAAGTGCTTTTATCGCGGACCGCCGCAGCTCGTCATTTGCAGTCATGAACTTCTCGATAGTCTCTTCTTCGCGGCAGCAGGCTTTGATGACTCTCTGCCCCTCGATGCTCTCTTCCACTATTCCGTTTAATGTGCCGAGCGCCTTCTGCCTATCGCGGAAGCCCTGGCGGGTATATTTTGCGATAAACCGTGTAACCAAGATGACGAGCGGCACAGTTATGAGGGTCACAAACGCCAACCGCCAGTTCATCACGAACATTATAATGCCCGCGCCCAGGATCGAAAGTGCGCTGCTGATCAGCTGAGTTACACCGTCTCCCAGCGTGGCGCTGATGGTGTCTGTATCGTTGGTCAACTTGCTCATCAGCTCACCGTGGGGATTGCGGTCGAAATACCGCAGGGAAAGCGTCTGCAGATGGTTGAACAAGTTACGCCGGATGTCGCGCACAGTATGCTGCGCTATCTTGATCATACTGATCGACTGCACCCAAGTGCCCAAAGCTGCCAGAATGTATACGGCTACCATGAGAAATATCAGTCTGGCAAGTGACAACAGGTTGCCTTTTTTAATACAATCGATCCCCCGGCCTATCAGGTACGGTCCAGCAAGCCCAAGCCCGGTAGTAATGATAACCAGGACGACTATCCCCAAAAGCGGCACGCGGTAGACTGCAAGGTATGTCCACAGGCGGCGCAGGATATCGCCCCGGTTTTCGACCTTGGGCGGCGGACCGGCAAGAAACCTTCCAGGCCCGCCATGCCTGTGTCCGCGCATCTGGTCGGCCATTGTTTTTTGTTTAGCAGCCATGGTCCACCTCCCTGCTGCCGAGTTGAGACTGCACAATCCCCTGATATACTGCACAGCTTTCAAGGAGTTCATCGTGCGTGCCCTTACCGGCAAGAGCACCGTTATCTATCACCAGGATTTCGTCCGCTCCGGCGACCGCGCTGATCCGTTGGGCTATTACAAAACGCGTACAGCGGTGCTGCCACGTATTTAGGGCTGATATGATCTTCGCTTCCGTAGCCATATCTACTGCGCTCGTGCAATCGTCCAGTATCAGGATCGACGGGCGGGATACAAGCGCCCTCGCAATGGACAACCGCTGTTTCTGTCCGCCGGAGAGGTTGACTCCTCCCTGGCCGAGGACGGTGTTGTACCCATCCGGGAAACTCATGATAAAATCGTGCGCCTGCGCCATTTGCGCAGCTTCTTCGATCTCCTCATCCGTTGCTTCGGAGCGGCCATAACGGAGGTTCTCCCAAATTGTGCCGGAGAAGAGGATCGTATTCTGCATAACTATGGCTATCTGCCGCCGGAGCGATTCCTGGGTCACATTTCGGATGTCCACTCCGTCGATGAGTATGTTTCCCTCCGTCACATCGTACAGCCGGGGGATGAGGTGCACCAGGGATGATTTTCCCGTCCCTGTTGCCCCAAGAATGCCGATGGTCTGGCCCGGTTCGGCGGTAAATGAGACATCCCGAATAACGGCAGCATCATCTGAACCGTTGTATTTGAACCCTACATGATCAAAAACGACCCGGCCCTTCAGTTTGGGAGCCGAAATAGCCTCCGGCCCGTCCTTGACTTCCGGTTCGCTGTCCAGAACTTCGGCAATCCGTTCTGCTGATGCTTCAGCGCGGGCTACGCGCATCAGAAGCATTCCGACCATCATAAGTGAAGAGAGCATCTGAAGGAGATAACTGATAAAAGCCAGAACCTGTCCGACATGAAGCTCCCCGCGGTGTACAGAAACACCTCCGAACCAGAGCACGCCGACTATACCAATGTTCAAAAGAAGCATCATCCCCGGCATGATTACATTTACAACAGAGAAAGCCTGGACAGTCCCTGTACACAGATTTTCGTTTGCGCCGCCAAAGCGGTTGGACTCATAATCCGAGCGGATAAACGCCTTTACAACGCGGACTCCGGCCAGGTTTTCCTGCACGATGCTGTTCACCCTGTCCAGCCGCTCCTGCAGTTTGGTGAAAAGCGGGTGAGCCTTCCGGTGGACGACCAGAAGCAAAGTGATCAGCAACGGCGCGATGACCAGAAGCAAGAGAGACAACTTCGGGGATGTTACGATAGCCAGGATGAGAGCGCCGATTGAAAGCAGCGGTGCCCGCACGAGGACTCGGAGAAACATGATCATTGTTTCCTGCACCTGGTCGACATCGTTTGTTATCCGAGTAATGAGCCCGCCTGTTTCCAGCCGGTCCAGGTTTCCGAAAGAGAGACGTTCGACTTTTGTGAAGAGTTTTCCCCGGATGGCTGTGCCGAAATTGAGCGCCGCTATCGTCGAAAAGAGCGTACAGCCGGAGCCGCCCACGAAACCTATCAAGGCAACTATGATCATCACTATGCCGGTGTGCGTTATGAACGCAAGATTGTGCTTGGGCAGCCCCACATCTATGATGGACTGCAGCAATTTCGGCTGCGATAAGTCCATCGCCACCTCTACCATCATAAATAAAGGAGCCAGCAAGGCTGAAACCCAGAATGGTTTCAGGTATACGACGAGTTTTCTATATGATTTCAATGCTTGCGGTCCTTTTCCTGATTTTTGATTGCGTTGATACCGGCGAGCGAAAATTGTGTAATATGCCGCGCAAGAGAATCGACATCAGAGTGTTTGAAGCGGTGGTGCAGCCTTTTGCTCTTGCACCCAAGCGGGCGCAGAATAACCATGCACTGGCTGATGACGCTCATCTCACAAAGTTCCACCGTTTGGTCTGTTGCGTCCGGTCCCAGCAGTTCGCGCGTGAGCGACAAGGTGTATGCCCGGCTTTTTTGCATGCTTTCTGAACGAGCTTTATCAAGTAATCCGGTGGGATTGATCGATTCCATCGTGCGGATTCGGTGAAAACCTTCCATTCGGGGATCGAGCGCTCTGTTCAAGAGCGACCTGATGTGTCCGTAAAGCCGTTCCTCAGCGGAAGCCGCCGCCGGGATTTTGCCGTCGATGGGATAGAGTTCATTTAGGTTTTTCGATACCCGCTCCCACACTTTTCGGTACAGCTCATCTTTCGAACCAAAGTGGAAATTTATAAGAGCAGTATTTACTCCTGCTTCGCGGCTGATCTCCGCATGAGTCGCTTTGTGAAAGCCTTTTTCTCCGAAGACTTTACATGCCGCATCCAATATTGCGTTTCTTGTGGCTTCGCCGTCTTTTCTTGTTTTCATGGGTTTTGCTCAGATTGTCTGCGTAGTTTAACTATACAGTTAATCTAGATTGTGTGTCAAGCTGGTTGGATGATTTTTTGAATCGCGAAGTACACGAAGAAGCACAAAAGACGCGAAAAGGGATTGGTGAAGAATCAATTACAACGTCATGCTGAACTTGATTCAGCATCCAGGAAAGCTTCCCAAATTGGTGTAGACTCATAGCTTAAAAGTAGATGCTTTAAGTCTCCACCATTCGCGAAATCCGTTAAATCCGCGTAATTCGCGTTTCTAAATAATAGGTAGCGGATGTCGATAGAATGGGTAAAGGACATGGATGCCCTGGAGAAATGGGACCGGGGCATGATCCCCCGGTCTATCAACTACATTTTATGCTCTTGTTCCTAAGTAATGTTCGCAGATGAACTGCTCCACCCGCCAGGCGGACTTGCCGCTTTCGGTGAACTCATAGACGCCGTTCGACCGGCTCATGAGCCCCAGTTCGACCATATAACGTCGCGTGGCGCAGTAGTCCGAGCATACTTTGGCGATGCGCTCTGTCACTTCGCGCTCGTCGTAGCTCCGCATCTCCGTCAGCCCGAATCGGAGGACTGCGTCCGGCGAGATAACAGCGATAGGGTTCACTTTACGCCGTTTTTCCGCGAGCCTTCGCTGAAGATCGGACATTTCCGGCTTTTTCCGCCGGACTCCGCCGAAAACCACCTTTGCGGCGGTCTTTTGGAGCCTTCGGTCGGTGCCGCGCATTAACTCCTGCAGGACTACCTGCGAACTGACCGTCCCCATCTCACCGAGCGCGACCACGGCAGCTTCACGCACCTGTTCTTCACGGTTTCCAGTCATCTCGACCAGAAGATGTTCCGCATGCCCTATCTGAAGCCGACCGAGCGCCGCTGCGGCTGCAGCCTGCTCCGAACCTTCGCTGTTTCTGGCACGTCCGATGAGCGCATCTGCCGAAGCAGTGTCACCGATCTCCGAAAGGGCAAAGATCGCTGCCATTCGGGTATTGAGATCATCATCCTTCAAGCTGTCTCTGATTATAGACGAGTATTCGCCTGCCTTCAGATATCCGAGGACACGGACGGCATGGCCCTTCAGATCTGCCGATCCATTGGTGACGATGGCAGCCGTCTCACGCGTCATTTCAGCTATCAAATCGATTCCTATATCCATTGAAGATACAGGCGGCCATTTTTCACTCGTGCGCAGATCGTTAAGATACTGCTCACGGCTGAGGCCATTAAGCCATGGAGAGCAGACCGACCGCGCAATCGCCTCGAACCCAATCAGTCCCATTGCCTGCCGGTTCACATCGCCGGATTGCAGCATTTCCGAGAGTTTTTTACCGAAAGGTGCTCCGGTCTTGACGAGCGATTGGATGACCCACGGCGACCGTGTATCTTCCGACTCGAATCGCTCCATAAGCATCGGAAACGCTGCGTCAGCATAACACAAAAGCGTGTTCATGAAGAGCACCGACAGGCAAGTCTGTTCGGAAGCTTCTGCCAGGGCGAGCAGTATCTTCGCCTTCACTGCTTCATCTGCCGGATGCTGGATAATCCTGTCCAGCAGCGCATAGGCATCGCGGGATGCCATGTCATGCATTCCATCCCGGTGGCCGATGGTCCCGCACCTTGCCGCATAGCGCTCCAAAATCTGCCGTCCGTTCGATGCCTGTGGTTCTTTATCCGAAAAACAACAATCAATCGTAATGTCTATTGCATCATTCCCGAGATGCGGCAGCAGGATAGCGAGGTTGCCTATTGTGTCTTCCGCCGTTATGATGAGCTCCAATAACCGCTCCGGCAGTTTTTTCAGGACTACCGTCAAACGTTCGAGCGCGTTCGGCTCGTCATGAAACATTTTCAAAAGCACGGCGATCTCTGCCTGCACTACTTCTTTGAACCTGTCGTCTGGGACGGCAGGGGTTTCCTCATATTCATCCATCTGTTCCATTACCTCTTTCAATGCCTGGCGCGCGCGATGAAGACGGCTCATTACCGTCCCTTTTGAGACCTCCAGAAAGGTTGCGATCTCGTCGTAAGACAGTTCTTCGTAGTAATGGAGCAGGAGCACCAGGCGATGCGGAGCCGAAAGGGTCGATATGCCGTGAGACATCTTGAGATAGATCGATTGGTCACTGTTGTCATCCTCGACTGCGGCGACTTGATCATCATCCAACTCTACAAAACGCTGCTGATTGCGGCGGTACCACATCCTGCAAACATTCAGCGTCAGCATCTTGAGCCATCCGGCAAACCTTTCCGGGTCGCGGAGCTGTCCGAGCTTCAGGTAGGCTTCCACGAACGAATCGTGCGCCAACTCCTCTGCATCAGGCACATTCCCGGTCATATTGAGGCACACGTGATAGACCATGGAATAGTATCGGTCCATAAGCGGACTGAACGCATCCCGGTCTCCTGCTAACACTGCCTCAATTTGTTTCTGGTCTTCCAACTGATTTGCTCCTATATCACATCATACTACGTAATGCGCCTGTTAATCGTGCGCTTCCACATAGTAGATGCAGAATTTGAGGGAATATTCCGTGTTGCAGGAAAATAATTGATGGAGAATATATTAATTGAAGACGGGATTAGTGGAGACTCGTGATTCGGGATAAACTACGGCAGGTTTCTTACTCCGCCATTCGAGAAACCCGCGTTTCAAAATTGACAGCTGATAGCTATTCCGAACTTACGGCTGTATTGTATCCCACAGTGTCCGGAGTTTTTCCCTGCTGATCGTCAGATAATCCGGATCGTCTCCGAAAACTTCTATGGTGATTTTGTCGTCGTAACCGGCATTCTTCAGGATTTTCACTACCCAGGCCCAATTGATATTTCCCACTCCAAGCGGGAGGTGAAGGTCGTCACGCCCTCCCTTGTTGTCGGAAACATGCACGTGCCACAGCCTGTCGCCGAAGTTTGCGACAAGTTCCTCGGTGCGGTTGTAGGGCGTGTCCAGGTGGGCATGGCCTACGTCCAGATGAAACCCCGCACCGGGTACGGCATCCAGCAGCTTCCTCAGCTCTATGGACCGGCTGAAGTGTGAGGTATTCTCGACTATAATCCTCATCCCGTGTCGGTCGGCGACAGCGACCAGGCGGGACAGCGTCGCTATGTTCTGGCTCATAATCCAGTTCCAGTCGTGGAGCGGCGCGACGGTGTGCGGGTGAATGTTCATCAGTTTTGCGCCTAGTTCGTGGAATATCCTGAGGCATCTCTCGAACTCCCGCAGGACAGCTTCACGTATTTCAGGAAACGGGCTTGCTATCTGCAGATACCACGCGGTATGGCCGACGATCCCAAGCCCGGTGCGGTCCAGCGCCTTAATAACATCGCGTGTAGGGAAAGTCCCGGAATACGCCGCTTGAGGTTCCATTGTCAGATCGATGAAGTCGAAACCCAGACCAGCAATCGCCTCGATCTCCTCCACGACATCGATCATGGGGTTGTTCATTGCTCCAAGTAGCATTTATTTTCCGGCCTCGAATGGATCCAGGGATCAAGCAGGTTTTCACGGGACGGGCTGTTTGGATCGGGCTTGTATTCCAGCCTCCTTCTCGCCAACTCGCGGCGGATTTCGACGGGAACGCAGGCGCATTCCGCCGGAAACTGCCAATCGAATACATCTATAACACCTGCAAAAAGCAGCCAGTGCTCTCCAAGCATACTGAGCAGCCGGTTCCAGTCGAATGTGGTACAGTTGGCCCTGAAAATTCTCATTATATCCGGCCAGTCGCACCGATGTTTGTTCATCGTGAATATCTTGGAGTGGACGAGTTCTTCTACCGGCATGAATTTGAGAGGAACGCCAAGGAATTCGCCTTCTTTACCCCGCTCTATCCAATCATCCGCAACAGTAGTGACCCGGTTTGCGAACTTGAAGATGACATCGACGATAATATCGCCTTTTACCGCGTGGTGTATCCACTCGCGGTCGCCTGCAGCCTGCTCTCCCAGGTCTTCGAACCCGGCTACCGTCAACGCATCCACTGCAGACGGCACATTCTCAGGCGTGGTGAAGACATCTATGTCGTGCGTATCGCGCCATCTGCCGGTATAAAACCAGACAGCGAACGCCCCACCCAAAACGAACGGGACCTCATGCTCGGCAAGAGACTCCAACGCCTGAACATATACATCTCTGTGCTCAACCGAAACGCAGTGCTCAGCTTGTGCCAACTGTAAAAGCCTCCATTGTTGCAATCCGGCTTTAGGTTACCCGATGGTAGAGCATCACGAAACTACAGATTTATATTGAGCTCCATTATTTGCATCCGGCAATTTTGTAGACCGAAATGCCCGATGGATCGCTGAAGACATCTTCCAGCCTTCCATCACTGATAGCCAGCCAGATGAGCTTCGCGCTCGCCGGAGCAGACGCATCATTGTAGGCGGGGAAATTGGCCTTGTTTACAAGCACATAACGTATACCCCGGCTTCTGAGCCAGCCGAGCAGCTTTTCCGGATCGCTGCCCATGCTCTCGTAAGGGATGAGCGCGTTGTGTCCGGGGTCAGCCCAGATGTAGTCCCGGTCTATGTAGAAACCACGAGTCTCGCCGAATAAGGCAATTCCTCCGTCACGGGGCAGGCTCTTGTTTACGAAGCTGCTCGCGCGGTAGATATTGAGAGAGCTGGCCAGATAATGGTCTCGGGACTCCATCCCGAACGCCACTGGGACCGTCGGCCATACAAAGATTGACATCAGTACAACCGTAAATGCTCCTGCTGCGGCAGACGCCGCTACTGCTGCTTTTCTGACCTTGATCAACTCCGCCGAGTGCGCCATCGCCGGAGCAAGTATTACGAGCGCAGGCAGGAGATATCGCGTGTTCTGCATCGTGAAGCACCACGCCGCGATCATGACGCAGGAGACGATAAGAAGCGCCCTGTGCCTGCCCTTCCTGAGCGCCGCGAACAAGACCACAGGTAAAAATGCCAGAAGCAGCGGACCGATTGACGACAAGTACACCTGGCTGCTGCCGCTGAATGCAGGAAGCTCAAGCCCAGGCTCTGCCCGCGCTGCATAATCGTTGAACCGGGCGAACCGAAACGTCAGGTTCCAGGGCAGCATCACTGGCGACTGCGCGTCCGGGACTCTACCGAACATCTTCTGATCGTCCCCGTAAGCCTTTGCCGTTTCAGCGCTCCAGTTTTTCCCTCCGAAAACCCCGTAAGCGAACGGATAGACCGGGTTTTGGGTGTAGACATAAGACTTGATATACCACGGAGCTGAGATTACCGCAGCCAACAGGACAGCGGCAAAAGCAGTCTTCAATCTCGATCTTCGGGCTTCGGGTTTTGCCCTGTCCGGCCACAATATCCAGACAAAGGCTATTGGAACCATCAAAAGCGCCGTCATCTTCGTCCCGGCAGCAAGCCCCGCAGTCAGTCCGGCCGCTAAAGCCCATTTTTTATCTCTTTCTTCAGTGAAATTAAGAAGAGCATAGACCGTAAGAAGCGAATATAGAGCTACAGCGAGGTCTATGTACGCCGTAGTCGCTTCCCAGGCCAGAAGCGGGATACCAGCAGCCATCAGCGCTGCCAGCCTGCCGGTGGAACGGGAAAAGTGCCGGATACTCATACTGTAAACAGCGCAGACTGAAAGCACCCCGGCTCCAAAGTGAAACAGCTTCGCAAAGGGTACGCTTCTGAATGATAACCCAAGCGCATAAAGCATCTCCCAGGTAAACGGGAAGTTGGAATGGGAGGAGAAATCGATATAGTAGATGCCGTGATGCTTGAGAAACAGCTTCGGGATTGCCAGGTGGTAAGCCAGACTGTCCCAATCGTCCCCGGCCGGCGGCGCAAACGATCTCACAAGCGCCAATACGGCGACAGATGCGAGGATTACCGCTGTGATAACCGTCTCGGCGCTCCACTTGATCTTTCTGACCGATTTGAGGCCGCTAAATATGTCGGAGACTACTCCGGCCAACTCCCGGTAGTTGATAACCGCTATCACAACAAGCAACCTCAGAATCCACGGCAGGTACAGTACCTTGAGCATGCCCATCACAAATATCAACATGCCGAGAAGCCCAAGCCCAAGCGCCGACTCGAAGATCAGCCGTTCCCCGGTTCCCTTGAACTTCACACCGAGCCATCCCAACAATTTTCTTGCTGCTGCTGCCGCGTATATGGTTATAATTATAAATTCCAGGATTGCCGTAGTTGTCTCACCCGCCTTATAAAGACATTATCAGGATAACAGAAGAGCCCTTCTGAGGCAAACGGGAGGAGAAAACGGGGATGGGGAGTTGGGGCGTTTTGCGGCCAGCAATAAGCAGTCCCAGGGGCTCTTCGAGCCTGTAAATTTACACAGGAAATATTCCCCACCTGTTTATACAGCCCATGCATTGACACTGGAACTCAGCTGTGATAGATTAACGACGCTAGAGACCGGAGGGATAATCCTCACACGGAGCCGCCCTACCGTACACCGCCGGTTCTGCATTCTATACTTCGAAGATGGGAGACAGCAAATGGCACAAGGCAGTAGAACTGTTGAAGTCAGTATAACAAGCAATCCGGATTATCTCGCGCGGCTCCGGCGAATAATAGGCTGCCTGGCTGATTGTGCGGGTATGGACGCGAAAGAAGTCCACGACACAAAGCTTGCTATCACCGAAGCATGCGCCAACGCCATTCGCCATGGTTCACCCCAGGGTGCGGATGACAAAGTCAACATCAAGTTTTCCCATGCAGGCGGAACAGTCATAACTGAAGTAACAGACCACGGCTCTGGATTCGACCCGGAAAAATTACACCCCAGGCCGGTAGCACAGCCCGGTGGGCTGGGAATTCCCCTTATGAAAGCCCTTACCGATGAGATCGAGTTCCTGAAAAACGGCAAAGGTATGACCGTTAGGCTGGTCAAGCGCGCAAGCGCCCCTCGCCGCAGGCGCTACTCGCGTATCGTTCGCTGACACCATAATTTGCATCGTCCATTGAGCACGATTCATCCTCGTACAATGTTTAAAGTTATACCCCCTGGGGTATATAGCTGACAAAGGATATTTGTCGGTATCCTTCGGTACGAGGCGTTGGTGGTCAATCCCACCCAAGTCCTCTCAAAGAGTTTTGGCTAAAACTGCCGAAACACTGCAGGCGGCAGCGCCGGAAATGCGAGGGCTAAAATGAAATGCAGCAAATGCGGCGGGGAGATCAAAAACCTGCCGGAATATATAGAAGAAACAGACGCAGAGTTACTCTGCAGTGTATGTGCCGGAACCGCTGAACGAACGGATGATGTAGCGGTATTGTTCGACGGGTTCCGTTACAGGACTTCCTTCTCCAATTCCAACACCGAGTTGGATATAGCTGCGTAAGCTCGTGACCGGCCTGCCCGAAAAGACAGGCCGGTTTTTGATTACCCGCCGCCTCAAGCAAACCAGACTTGTTTAGCATCCATTCATCCGATGGTACAAAAAGCAAAGATAATTACCGGACTTTGAAGGGAGTGAGCGGTTTGAAGATTCCTTACAAGGGACTTGCTGTAATTGGCGCTGCAACCGCAGGTACGGCTGTCACAAATGCAATCATCTCCAACCGGGGGGGATCTTTGGAGAACTCTATCGGAGGGCACGAGCGGACATACCGGTGGCGGATGGGGAATATATTCTATACTGTTTCCGGCGGAGGAGAGCCGGTCCTCTTCGTGCATGGCATCGGCGCCGGTGCGTCGAGCTTCGAGTGGAGGAAAAACTTCCTGCCGCTTTCTAAATACTTCACTGTCTATGCACTGGATATGGTCGGTTTCGGGATGTCCGACAGGCCCGATATTCCTTACCGCTCTGAAGTCTACACTCAGCTGATACTTGACTTCATAATGGATATAATCGGCAGGCCGACGGATATTGCGGCAAGCTCGCATGGCGCCGCGTATTCAGTCCTGGCGGCACACAGTCACAGGCTGATGATAAAACGGCTGCTGCTTTCCTGTCCTACGGGAATAGGGATTGCCGACCGGAAGATACCTTTCTCTCCCCTACTCAGCACAGGTATCAATATACCTGTGTTTGGCAAGTCTGTATATTTAGGGCTGACCTCGATCAACGGAATCAGATCTTATCTCAAAACACAGATTTATGCCGATCCCAGCAGCGTAACACCGGAGGTAATTGAGCATTACTATAGATCTTCGCACCAGCCTGGAGCGGAATATCCGATCCGCGCGTTTATATCAGGTGCGCTCAACACGAGCATTCGAGATCAGTTCTCCAGCATAACTCAGCCGGTCGCCCTTGTTTGGGGTAAACAGGCAAAAATCGCTCCTGTCGATGTCGCTGAACACTTCACCAAAGCCAACCCACAGGCATCACTGCAGGTCTTCGACCAGGCCGCTCAACTTCCGCATGAAGAAAAGGCTGACGAATATAACCAATTAGCACGTAATGTATTCAGCAGTCCACCTGAAGGGGTTAAAATGCCGCAACACACGCACACTATGCTCAAATGAGGTTCTAAAGCATTTCTGACTGACAGAATAGCTGAGGTTTTCTCATTTGCAGAACATTTAATAAGAAATTCACAGAATTTGGGCAGGAATCCGTCCTCTCTGCGAAGAAGCATTTATATTGAAGCAGGCAAACTCAAGGTTTTGACCCTCTTGTCAAGGGTCGTAATGCAGGAATTTCAGACGAGGTTGCAGAGCTTCGGCATTGTTATCTAGCGCCCTTCTTGTCAAACGTTAACTAAGGCTGGTTGAAGTGTAGGAGACAATGAATCGAGACTTAACGAAAACCTCGGGTCATATTACTAAAAATTATACGGGTGATTTACCGTGCAAAGAGGAAGTAGCCCGGCTTCTTGCGGCTTCTGCGCGTCCATTTGTGATCGCAAGTGACCGTGAGCTTAGTGTGCTTCGCCGTGGGCTCACAAAAGAAGGCTGGAAACGCAGCCTTTATCTTCAAGATGCCCCGGAAGATGCTTCTTCTCTCAGCGGCACAGGACTTCTCGCCCGCGCCAACCAGTGGCTTGCAACCACTATCGAGATTCCTAAGCGCGGAGGAAGTTGTACCGACTTCTATTGCGACGATGGTACCAGGCTGGAGATTCCTCCCGCTGGAACAACCACCGGGGAACATCGATGTCCCTGCTGCGGCAAAACCTACAGCGGAGATAAATACAGCGCAGCTGCAAGGTGGTTCCATCACAACGCGCTGGCTAACGGCTGTCTGGTTCTCGCGCTTATCCATCAACTGGACCGCGACCCCGAATACGCGAAAAAAGCAATCGAAATTCTTCTCGGTTATGCGAAAATATATCCCGGCTCAGAAGATTCAGACGGCATGATGGACCGTCCGCAGGATGAGGCAGCGTGGATTATTCCTCTGGCACAGGCTTATGATCTTGTCTACCACTCCAGATTCTTCACACCGGTCGACAGAGATGCCGTCGAAAACAAATTGCTCAGGCAGGCTGCTCAAAAGCTGGCAAAACTCGATGTTACCGGCTCCGAAGCATCATGGCGGCTTGCCGCAGTCGGAGTAGTGGGCTGCGCGCTTAAAGATGCCGGTCTCTTGAGCGCCGCACTGACGGATTTCTCAGATCAGATCAAGAATGAGTTGGGTCATGACGGAATTTGGCCTGAATCGGTACATGCACATCATTTTTCATCACTTTCTGCTTTCGTTCACATTGCTGAGGCGTGCAGCCGCGTAGGTATCGATCTTTTCAACTACCAACCGGCTACTCGCAAGTGTCTGAAGTCGATGTTTATTGCGCCAATCAGCTACGCATATCCGTCTTTCCAACTGCCGGCAATTAACAACGGGCCGTACTCCTCTAACCTACCGCTGTCGCTCTACGAGATAGCTTTCAGGCGGTGGACCGACCCAATCTTTGCCTGGGTGCTCAGAACTGGATACGACTACTCGAAGTATCCCGAAAGCGATACCCACATTAAATGCCGCTGGGAGTTTACGAGGAGCAGCTTTTACGCATTCCTCTTCGGGAGAGACCTGCCGGGACGGGTGCAGGAACCCAAGCTGGTCTCTACGAACCATCCGAGCTTAGGAATATGCACCCTCAGGAGTGAGAGTGGCTCCATGCTGACGTTCGATTACGGACCGTTTCTTCAGCACGGACAGCTCGACAAGATGGGCATCACACTTTACGCAAACAACAAACCGCTCTGCCCCGACTACGGCACGCCTGGATCTGGCTCGGCGATTGCCGACTACTACAGCGGCACATTCTGCCATAACACGGTTGTCGTAGACGGCAGTCATCAACAGCCGACATCGGAGTCCAGGCTTCTCGAATTCCGGCAGGGCGAATATCTCCAACTGGCCGAGGCCGAGTCCAAAGAAGCGTATCCGGGTGTACATCACACAAGACAGGTGATGATGGCCTGTGATATAGCTGTAGTCCGGGATACACTGGAAAGTGATTCGGAACACGTCTATGACTGGCTCCTGCGCTGCGAAGGGGAGCTTTGCGACATTCCACCCACATCCGGCGCTGCTGCGGATATACCTGAATGGATAACAAAAGCGATAAGTCTGGGTGAAATGGCTGACTTTACCGCAAGATGGCATGACGGCGACTGTGGATTGGCCGCATTCTTCTCCATGGATGCACCGGGAACAGTACTACACGCGCGCTGCCCTGCTGAAACAGCCGCGCGCACAGTCCCGATAGTCTGCCTGCGCCGTAAAGGCACGAAGGCGAGCTACCTATCACTCCTCATCCCGTATAGTGGTGACGCACCGGAGATCGACTGCAGCGGAAATGCAATAAAAATCATCCGGGGAGATACCGTCAACTGGATTTACGCAACCGGTTTACCTCAGAACCACACCGGCGACAGCGATACACCTGAGATAGAGTCCGATGCCGAAATAGCGGCTGTGAGCGAGGTCAACGGAGAAGTGGTCTGCTGCGGGCTTTACAACGGCAGTTATGTAAAGCTGAAGGGCGAACCGCTCCTGATGGCCGCAGGACAGTTCGACCGGATAGAGATAAGACTCGATTCCCGCAATCCTGTAATCGCTTTCGAAGGAGCTTCGGGTGCATACCTTCGGCTGAAGTGCCATTCTCGCGCCATGCGGGTAAACGGCCACCGTATCTCTGCCACGGGACTGGACGGAATGGCTACAATTCGGCTTGTCGGCGTACTCGCGGGAGCATAAAGCATATCTGAAACGCTTGTATCACTAAATCAAGCCTTACATGTATTTCATAGACAGCACCAGAATCCGCAAAGGAGACTTGTTCTTCACAAGAACCGTTACTGTAAAGTAATGAATACCCTCCTCCAGCTCTTCTCCGTTTATGCCTTCTTCGAGGTAACCGGACTTCTGGACCGTAATGTCAAAATTGTTACAAGGATAAGCAATGCCTAACTCACCAGGGACTGTCTCCATGGCAGTGCAGCCGCTTGCGTCGGACGGGTCTGCATTCGCGGTCGGTGAAAGTCAAAGTCAACTGAAATTCTTTATAATACCGGTTGCTATCTGGTTTGAGCTGGACAGATCTTTCATTTTTGGTTACAGATGGCTCCCACTTGAAAACTGAACCTTCATCCAAATGGCATTAAGCATAATAGAACGCATAGCGTTCCATTGCATCCATCAGAACCTTTACGTTTTCCAGCGGAACGCCGGGGTAAAGGCCGTACAGCATCATCAACCCTCCGTTTTTGGTAGAAAGATTTTCAACTTCCTCCCGGATCAACGCATCGATTTGCTGAGGAGTGCCGTTAGGAGTAATTGTCTGGCGGTCTATATCCAAATCTATGCATACTTTACCAGCAAAGTTTTCGACAATCCAGTCGATGCCGTTGACCAGATCCTGTAAATTAAGCACCTGAACACCACCGTCAACAAGATCAGCAGCAAGGCTTCGGATATCTCCGTCGGAGTGCATATGCACGATGCAGCCAGCTTTGCGTGCAGGTTCCATAATGCGCTGGTAACTGGGCTTGATGAACCGGCGGAACAGTTCAGGCGAGATCATCGGGCCAATCTGCATTCCCAAATCTTCTGGATAGCTCATCCACTCAATACCGAGTTCGAGAAATCTTGTTACCACGGACAGATTGAAATCCTCTATAACACCGAGCAGTTTGTATAGTCTGGGATCCTGGTCGATCATATCGAAGAGCAGGTTTTGATATCCACGGAGGTCGCACATAAGAAGAAACGTATGGCCATGGTTCAGGCTTCCAGATGTCAGTTCGCCATTTGACCGAACCTTTTGCAGATTACTGGCTATCTGGTTCCAATCGCGAGGCTCAAGCCCGCAGGATAACGCAGGGTCCGGTGGGGTATAGCCATCGAAAGCATCCCAACTTTCCAGCGGATGCTCTGCCACACTTCCGGAGATTCCGTCTTTGGTCGTCTTCCATACACAACCCCAACCATCGGTATAAGGCTGCCCTGCCCGCTGTTGCGGACCGTAATAAGGTACAGGTGGGTGATTAGCATCGAAATCAGGGAAAAGAAAATGATGCTCGCTCATAAGCTCAAACAATGCGTCCTTCGGATAATGGTTCCAGCATGCCGGGTTGAAACTGAAGATCATCGGGATATAGTCCGGTGTCTCAAAACGAACGGTCTTCAGAATATTTTCCCTTTTTGTCATGTACTATAGACCTCCACGGCGAAATCTCATCGGAGCAAATCGACGGCAACAAGAAAAAGGTGCTGTCCGGCAAATGCATACGCTTGTATCACTAAATCAAGCCTTGCATGCATTTCATAGACAGCACCAGAATCTGCAAATGCGCTATTACTGCATTTTGAACTCGTACGTCCGGCTTTCTTCTTCTTTGATCGAAAGCGTTTGAGGAGTTGCATCTTTCGACAGCTCGAAACATAACCGCACAGTCACTTCTTCACCGGGTTTCAGGTCTCTACTTATCCCACGGCTGGCTGATGCCAAGAGCATGTCCTTGTAATTCAATTCTTCACCGTCCGTAGAGAGTAAAACTGGGATGATCGAGTCCCAGCGGAGATAAGTTTTTTCAGGAGACTTGTTCTTCACAAGAACCGTTACCGTAAAGTAATGAATACCCTCCTCCAGCTCTTCTCCGTTTATACCTTCTTCGAGGTAACCGGATTTCTGAACTGTAATGTCGAAATTGTTACAAGGATAGGCAGTGCCTAACGCCCCAGGGACTGTCTCCATGGCAGTGCAGCCGCTTGCGTCGGATGGGTCTGACACGTATTTCTTCAGCGGGGCCACTGCATTCTTGGGATTCCTGAGGTCGTAGCGAAGTATCGGACCGTCGTCGTCGCAATCGGACATAACCATAAGCTTAGGAATAATTCCCTTGGCAGGGACTATAATACTGGCGAAAATATCTATCTTCTGCGCGGGCTTCAGCAGCATGTTTACGCTGCCTCCGTTTATCTCGTCCCCCCAATCCGATTGAACGTCATTGTTCACATTCATGGAGTCAACTGCGGTAAACCTGAGAGAGTCCCAGCGGACCTGCTGCTCGGACTTCTGCGGGTTCTGAACCGTGAAATGCAGCACCAGCAGTTTCTCGCCGGCCTTAGGCGCATACAAACGGTCTCCTATGACCATCTGATCAGTAGTGTACTCGGCGCTTTTCAGCCTGAAGTAGATCGGATAGCCTTTTCTTATTGAATAGACCGTCCCGAATACGCCGTTGTCACCTGCAAGCATCACCGACTGGATCTTTACCTTGGCTGGTTTGGGTGCGGGCTTTGCCTTTGGCTTCGGCTTTGCCGCAAAAACAGCCGTGCTTGCGCACAACATCAGTAAAAGAGTGAGAGCAAATAGAGAATTTTTACGCATGTGTTACACCCCCAATAATACGTACGAAGCCATTATAGCGAGTAAGCACGGGCGAATCAATCTTCCGCCTGTGAAAGCTTATTCGGTTGACAGCCGTCCTTTCACGACACTATACTTATGAAAGCTCTCTACGAAGCTGGTGAGTGTGCTTTGACAGAGACTTGTAGTTTTGGAGGATTCTTGAAAAACTGATGCAGCAACGCATGCGTACCGTGTCGAGAAGACCTTTGTCGAGGAGGCCCGTCCGCCGTCGTCGGACTGTCCGTTGGGTCTGGAGAATCTTTTTAGGCTTGTTTCTTATTTTTTCACTTGGTCTTGGCACGGTGGTAGGATACGTGTATTTCGGCAGCAAGACCGTACGTCAAATTGTCCACGATTGGCGTACAGGCATGTGGCAGCCCGAAAAATCGTTCCCTGACAAAGACAACGTTACCCTGCTTTTCCTCGGCAAGGATGTCGACCTCGATAACCATGATAGAGTGCTCAAAACAAACGGCCGCACCGACACCATCTTGCTTGTCAGGCTCGATTTCAAGGACCGGACAGCAAATATTCTCTCTATTCCGAGAGACACACGCGTTCGGATTCCAGGCCATCGCGGAAAACACAAGATAAACGCAGCCCATGCATACGGCGGGCCTGAACTCTGTATGGAGACTATCGAAAATTTCCTGGACATCAAACCTGAAGAGTATCTGGTAGTGGACTACAAGAGCTTTGAAAAAGCGATAGATACGCTCGGAGGACTGCAGATCACCGTAGACAAGCAAATGGACTACGACGACAACTGGGGGAACCTCCACATTCATCTTAAGCCGGGGACCCAGATGATGGACGGCAAAGAAGCCCTCGGTTTCGTGCGGTTCAGAAAGTCGAACGACGGACACAGCGTTACCGATCAGGAACGGATCGCACGGCAGCATCAGCTTCTTTTGGCGACCAAGAGCAAGATCATGTCCAGGTCTGTATTCTTTCGTCTGCCGGAGTTGATAGACACGCTCAAAAGCGGCATAAACAGCTCGATGAGCGACGCGCAGATGATGACCATAGCTATGTTCATCAAGTCTTTGCCCAAGGAATCGATCCGAACGGCGATCCTGCCGAGCAGCGATAGCAGAGTCTGCCTTTCAGACAACGACGATGCCCGGAAGCTCGTAGACCAGATGTTCTGAATTATTAGTTCCTCGATGTGTGCCGGGTATTCCCGGCACAGGCACTTCAAATGACCCGAAAAGAAATAGAAAATCACACTGTCGCATTCCTCAGGACTGCCGGAGGAACACGCCCCGATGTCAGGGTAGTGGAAATCGAAAACCGCCGCTTTGTAGTAAAAGATTTCCGGCGAAGCGACATGCTGTTCAGAATTTTTATCGGCCCGATTCTGATCCGGCGGGAGAGCACCGCGCTCGCCCGGATGGACGGCGTCGAAGGTGTGCCCAGGTTATTCCAGCGGATCGACCGGCACGCCATGGTAATCGAGCATATCGATGGGACCGCACTCAGGGACTTCGAAGGAAACATCCCTGAAGGGTTTTTCGACGAGCTGGACAATATTATGGACGCTGTGCATTCACGAGGCGTCACCCACTGCGATCTGAGAAGCTCCGGTAACGTGATGATCGCGAGTGACGGCAAACCAAAAGTAGTAGATTTCGCCGCCTGCGTGATGCGCGGGCATGGGTTGAACCCGTTCATAAATTTCCTTTTCCGGCAATTCATCGACGGCGACCTCTACGCAGTTTTGATGCTGAAGCACAAACATGCACCCGGCCAGCTCCGCCCCGAAGAGATAGACCGGCTGAACACTCCCCTGCCCTACGAAGAGCTTGCTAAAAATATCGGCGGCAGCATACGTAAAATCACGCGCAGACTGCTTACAAGAAAGAAGTAACGGTCTGCTTTAAATCGCAAATTGCGCGAAGAAGGATTAGTGGAGACTCGTGCTTCGGGACCGCAGTTCGTCCCGAAGCATACTAATTTCCACCTTCCGCGTTTCCCTCTATTCCGTGCCTCCGCGGTCCTAAATCCGGCAGATCCTCTGTCATTTGCTTTACATCGGCCTGCGCAGAGCGGTATAATTGCGGCGGCGTAAGCCGCTGGAAAACCACTTTTGTAAGGATTATGTAGATAATGAAGATAGCTGTCGGCTCCGATCACGGTGGTTACGACATGAAGCAGCAAATCCTTGACGCACTCAGGACGGAAAACTACGAAATCCGGGACTTCGGGACCTACTCGAATGATCCTGTCGATTATCCCGATATAGCGCGCGAAGTTTCAGATGCCGTAGCTTCGGGCGAGTATGACCGAGGCATCCTTATCTGCGGGACAGGCGTTGGGATGTGCATAACAGCTAACAAGGTCCATGGGATCAGGGCTGTTCTTGCATCTGATGAATACACGGCCAGGATGTCAAGAGAACATAACAATACCAATGTGCTTACGCTCGGAGGCCGGGTCATCGGGCCGGAACTTGCAAAAAATATAATCCGCGTGTGGCTTGAGACCGAATTTTCGACCGAGCCGCGCCACATAAACCGCGTTAACAAGATCGAACAATAAAACTGGCAGCAGTTCAGGAGCGATAGACGCATCCAAATATGGATGTGCTCCAAGGAGGATCAACAAGTGGGTGCCGTAGATATACGAAGTAGTACGATGGAGCTTCCCCTTTCGGAAGTAGACCCCGAAGTCGCCGAAGCAATCAAGCATGAGGAAAAGCGGCAGCATGAAAAACTCGTGCTGATCGCGTCCGAAAACTACGCCAGCCGGGCCATTCTGCAAGCACAGGGTTCGGTTTTGACCAATAAGTATGCCGAGGGCTACCCGGGAAAGCGTTATTACGGCGGATGCGAATTCGTTGATGTTATAGAAACGCTCGCTATCGAGCGCGCAAAAGAACTGTACAAAGCCGAACATGCGAATGTCCAACCCCACTCCGGAGCCATCGCAAACATGGCAGCCTACTTTGCGGTCATGAAGCCGGGAGATACCTTCATGGCGCTCGATCTGGCGCACGGCGGACACCTCACACACGGCAGTCCGGTAAACTTCTCCGGCAGGCTCTATAATGCAGTCCATTACGGAGTCGATCAGGACACCGAAGTGCTGAACTATGACCATATCAGACAGATTGCGAAGGAGTGCAGACCGAAAATACTCGTCACCGGCGCGTCTGTATACCCAAGAATTATCGATTTCGCCGAAATGAAGAGCATTGCGGACGAGGTCGGCGCGGTATTTATGGTCGATATGGCACACATTGCCGGAATGGTAGCGACAGGTGCGCACCCTTCGCCGGTACCGTATGCGGACATCGTTACAAGCACGACTCACAAGACTTTAAGAGGCCCGCGCGCCGGAATGATCCTCTGCAAGAAGGAATTTGCAGAGATTATTGATAAGACAGTCTTTCCCGGTATGCAGGGCGGTCCCCTTGAGCACATAATCGCGGCAAAAGCCGTATGTTATAAAGAGGCAATGTCCCCTGAGTTCAAAGATTATCAGAACCAGATTTTGAAGAACGCTAAGACGCTGGCAAATAAACTCGTCGGTGAAGGATTCAGACTCGTCTCAGGCGGAACGGACACTCACCTGATGTTGATCGACCTTACCGGAAAACATATGACCGGTAAAATGGCTCAGGCAGTGCTTGAGGATGTCGGCATTGTAGTAAACAAAAATATGATCCCCTTCGACAAAGAAAAACCGTTCGTAACGAGCGGTATCAGGATCGGAACACCGGCAGTAACCACAAGAGGTATGAAAGAACCGGAGATGGAAACCATCGCCGATCTCATAACGACGGCGCTTTCTGACCCTGAAAGTGAAGCGACCAAAAACTCGATCAGAGCACGCGTCAAGGAACTCTGCGACGCTTTCCCTGTCTATGGGGGCGCAAATTGACGGAGCGCAGGCGGCCTGATTGGGACGAATATTTTATGGAAATCGCCCATGTGGTGGCCAAGCGCTCGACATGCGTCAGAAGGCAGATCGGAGCTATCGTCGTTAAAGACAAACGAATACTTACGACCGGTTACAACGGCGCGCCGAGCGGGCTGCCGCACTGTTTTGAACTTGGATGTATGCGTGACAAGCTCGGAATTGAGTCCGGCACAAGGCATGAGCTTTGCCGGGCGCTCCACGCCGAGCAAAACGCCATTATGCAGGCTGCGCTCTACGGTGTGTCGACAAAGGGTTCTACGCTCTACTGCACACACCAGCCATGCAGTCTGTGCGCAAAGGCGATCATAAACTCCGGTGTCACGCGCGTGGTATTTCAGGGGGATTACCCGGACGATTTCGCACTGGAGATGTTGGGACAGGCTGAAATCGAGATGGTCCGGTTTGTATTAGATTCCGAGGATATTTAGTGAATAGTGCGATTATCGCAATTATTGTGGCCTTTATAGGGTCATTTTTACTGACACCGCTGGTAAGGAAGCTGGCGATAAAAGCCGGAGTTATCGATCAACCCAGCGAGCGTAGAGTGCATGTAACACCGACTCCGAGGTGGGGCGGGCTTGCAATCTACATCGCGTTTATCGCTGCTGTAATCATCGCAGTCAAACTCGACCCGCATGTCGGGATCAACAAGCAGATGCTCGGCGTGCTCCTTGGCGGAACGGTAATAGCCATCGCAGGTATGCTCGATGACAAGTATGATTTTCCGCCGTATGCCCAGATTCTGGCAATTCTAGCCGGTGGAGCTGTGCTGGTCTACTTCGGAGGAATCGTATCCTACATCAACAAACCGATTGGGCCCGGTTACTGGTGGTTCAAACCCTGGCTGGCAATACCGCTGACACTCATCTGGATATTCGGGGTCACCAAAACAGTTGATCTGATGGACGGGCTTGACGGGCTTGCCGCCGGAATATGCGCCATTGCAGCCGCCACGCTTTTCGTCATGTCGCTGCAGGCGCTGGGGAGCATCCACAGCGTGATCATCCCGACCGCTCAAAGCGCGGACCGGGTGAGGTTGTTTACCACAGTCTTGATTCTGAGCGGCGCGCTTCTAGGAGCCAGTTTGGGGTTCTTGAGACTCAATTACCCGCCTGCGAAGATATTTATGGGCACAGTAGGCGCTCAATTTATGGGATTCGTGCTTGCATCGGCGTCAGTGATAGGTGCATTCAAGGTTTCCACGCTCGTTGCAATGGCTGTCCCGCTCCTTGTGCTTGCTATTCCGATACTGGACACAGCTTTCGTTATCGTAAGTAGGGCAATTCGTGGCACAAAAGTCTACGAAGCAGACAAAAGCCATGTACATCACAGGCTGCTGCAGCGCGGACTGAGCCAGAAACAGACAATCTGGGTGATCTATCTGCTGACTGCTTCGCTCTCCGCACTGGGCTTGGTTATGTTCTGGTATTTGAAGTAGCTGTAGGGTTTTGAAACTGGAATGGCAGATTTAGGATAATTGTGCAATATGCGCAGAATCAATTCCTACAGCATGGAAGCTAGAGGAGACTCTACTTCGGGACGAAAAGCATACAAGTATATGGTAAAGTCCGCCTACGGCGGACGCTTCGGCAGCTATCGCGCTTTCTTCGAAAACGCTGTCGCGGCAGCATCATCGTAGATGATGCGAGAGCAAGCAGTCCGAAGCAAAGGGAAAACGTCATGCTGAACTTGATTCAGCATCCAGGAAAGCTTCTCAAATTGGTGGAAGATTGTGCTTCTCCCCGTGGTCCGGTAGGTCCACGGGGTTGGACGAACTGCGGTCCTGAAGCATAAGAAAAAATCTCCACTTTCCGCGTTTTCTCATCATTCCGCGTCTCCGCGGTTCAAAAAAGGTAGATTTTGGATGGCTGATCGCAAGCTAAAAGTACTCACTGTCTTCGGCACAAGGCCGGATGCCATAAAAATGGCGCCGGTAGTGCTGGAATTTGCCAAATACACAAAAGATGTTGAGCTGTCTGTCGCTGTTACGGGACAGCACAGGGAAATGCTCGATCAGGTATTGTCCGTCTTTCAAATAAAGCCGGACTACGATCTCGCCATCATGCAGGCCAGGCAATCGCTTTCGGGGATGACTTGCCGAGCGCTCGAAGGGCTCGACCCTGTGATTGAAGAAGTCCAGCCGGATATAATCCTCGCCCAAGGTGATACAACTACCACTTTTGTAGCAAGTCTTGCCGCGTTTTATCATAAGACCGCATTCGGGCACGTCGAAGCGGGGCTCCGTACCGATAACAAGTTCAATCCTTTCCCCGAAGAGATGAACCGCAGGCTGACCGGAGTGCTTGCTGACTTGCATTTCGCTCCGACTGCCCAGGCAAAAGACAACCTGCTTGCTCAGGGAGTCCCGGCTGATATGATTTTCGTGACCGGCAACACGGTCATCGATGCGCTCCTTCACATAGCATCGAAACCCCATACATTTGAAGACGTAGAACTGGCCCGTGCAACAGGTAACGGCAGCCAGATGATACTCGTCACCTCCCACCGCCGTGAGAATTGGGGAGAACCGATGAGAGAGATTTGCCGCGCAGTAAGAGAGATAGTGCGGCAGCATCCAGACACATCGGTCGTCTTTTCGCTTCATAAAAACCCGATTGTCCGCGAAGTTGTCGTGCCTGAGCTGAAAGATGTCGAACGCATTCACCTGGTAGAGCCGCCGGATTACGTTCCGTTCGTCCACCTGATGAAATCCGCATATCTGATCCTGACAGATTCGGGCGGTGTTCAGGAAGAAGGGCCTGCACTCGGAAAACCCGTTCTGGTGTTGAGAGAGACAACCGAGCGGCCAGAAGGCGTACAGGCTGGAAGCGCGAAGCTCGTCGGCACTGATTTCAATAAAGTCGTAACAGAGGCAAACAAACTGCTTGAAGACAGGGCGGAATATGATAGAATGGCTAAGGTGGCCAGTCCCTACGGCGACGGCCATGCATCCGAACATATAAAAGACGCCGTTTTCAGGCATTTTGGAAGGAATTAATGAGAACAAGAACAGAATCTACGCTGAACGTAATCTGGAGCTTGCTTGTAAGGATCGTTTTGACCGTGGCCCTTGTCTGGGTCGTCTGGAAAGTTCGGAGTGTCCTCATTACCGTCATCCTCTCGGCGATGCTTGCCTACGTGCTGATGCCTGCTGTCGATCTTCTCTCCTCACGGAAGTTTCTTTCGATCAATAAACGCACGCGGCGGCTCGTCGCTTCCATAATTGTCTTTATTCTGTTCTTCGCCATAGTCGGCGCCTCCATAACGCTCTTTATAACCCCGTTCCGAAACGAGATGGATACCTTCACCAGCCAGCTTGAGATCTACTCAGAGCAAGCCGGGACAAAATATCAGCAGATTTCGGATTGGTACGATAAGCACGTACCGGAGGACATGCGGAGGTTCCTCGGAAATCAGGACTTCAAGGGCCTTGGTTCGGGAATCGCTGCTTCGACGAAGCGGGTTATGCAAAGCACAGCGGAATGGCTGAAGAACATTTTCGAGCTTATCCTGATCCCGGTTTTGGCGTTTTATTTCGTGCTGGACAGCAGGTCTCTGAAACGCGAGTTTATCGGGCTGGTTCCGCAGTGGCGCGTGCGGGAATTTATGAAAATCACGCGGGACACGGGCATGATCCTGCAGAGTTACGTTGTAGGACAGCTAATATTGTGCATCATTGCAGGTGTCGCTACGGGAATAGTGCTTAATCTCATCGGAATGAAGTATGCTTTGGTGCTCGCTGTCTTCGCCGGAGTAACTAGAGCGATCCCGGTCATCGGCCCGGTGGCATCAGGGATACCCATATGCATCCTCGGAGCGCTGCAATCTATGGAACTCGGCGTTTCGCTTCTGATCTTCGTCATAATCATGCATTTCGTAGAAAGCAAGTTCATAATGCCGATTCTGATCGGTGACAGGATGAAGCTCCATCCCGCGATAATCCTTATAGCCCTTTTGATCGGATCGGAGTTCTTCGGAATACTCGGAATGTTCCTTGCAGCCCCGGTCGCAGCAATAATCCGAGAACTGGTTTATCTCTACGTGGTAAAACCCCGCCGCCAAAGGCACCTAGCGCAATTGGCAGCAGACGACACCATGACTTCAAGCACAATCAGATCGGAGAGTATGTAATTTGTCTGTTCTTCACGCCATTATCCTCGGAATAGTCCAGGGTGCAACGGAATTTCTGCCTATCAGCAGCACAGGACACCTGCGGCTCATTCCGAGATTGTTTGGATGGAGCGATGCCGGTATTACATTCGATGTGGCTCTTCACTTCGGCACGCTTCTGGCTGTGATAAGCTACTTCTGGCGGGATTGGATAGACGTGCTGCGCCCGGTAGTAAACACCGCATTAAGGAAACCACATGCGGCAAGCCCTCGCTTCGGAAGAAACCTGTTCTGGGGTATAGTGATCGGCTGTGTCCCGGCGGGAATATTTGGACTCCTGCTCAACGACACAATCGACAGAATAGAACAGACCAAAAGTCTGGACACACAGGTTATGCTGGTTGTAGCCTCGATGCTGATCGTAGTCGGTATTATTATGTATGCATGCGACAAATACGGCAGCAAGAAGAAAAAGAAACTGGCTCAAATGTGCTTTATGGACTGGGTAGCCATCGGGTTTGCTCAGGCGGCAGCGCTTGTGCCGGGGGTGTCACGGTCAGGCGCAACTATCAGCGCAGGACTGGCCCGTGGGATGGACAGAGACTCAGCCGCACGGTTCTCGTTTTTGCTTTCCACGCCTATCATACTGGCTGCCGCGCTAACCCATGCCAAGGATATAATGCATGGCGGAATTCCTCATAATGAGGTTACAGCTTTTATTGCCGGTGTGGTCAGTTCCGCTGTAGTCGGCTACATAACTATCAGATTTCTGCTTGGATATTTAAGAAAACACAGCGTAAACGTCTTCGTTTGGTACCGCCTTGCGCTTGGGGTGTTCATCCTGCTCTTTGTAGCCGTAAAGATGTAGGCAACTACCGAACCGCGGAGACGCGGAAGGTGGAGATACGTATGCTTCGGGACCGCAGTTCGTGCTTCTCCCCGTGGACCTACCGGACCACGGGGAGAAGCACGAACTTCCACCAATTTTTCCGTTGCTGCGGGAATTGATTCTGCGCATATTGCACAATTATCCTGAATCTGCCATTTCCGCAGTGTAAAAGCACGACTCTCCACCAATTTGGGAAGCTTTCCTGGATGCTGAACTAAGGAGTTTCAGGTATTACCTGAAACTCCTTAGTTCAGCATGACGTTATTAGTTGCTTCGGACTGCTTGCTGCCGAAGCCGATACCGCAGGTGTCGAGTAATAATTCGTTGTTTCGGGACACCCTTGTCCCGAAACCTGACTTGCGATTCTCTACCAATCCCCCTTCCGGTGAAATATTTCACAATTACTCCGTAATTACCTTGACATGTAGCAGACGGCAGGGTACAATATAATCGTTAAATACTTAACGATAAACACTGGTGGATTGTGGAATGAGTAACTTGAAAAAGCTTTCAAGAGCCTCAGTCGTAAGGCTGGAGTTGTATCTGGAAGTACTCGAGCAGATGCAGAAAGAGGGCCGCACGCACGTCACCAGTGCTGAAATCGGGGAATATGCCGGGCTCGCTCCAGTTAAAATCAGACAAGACTTGTTCGGGCTCGGAACAGACGGTAAGCCGAGAGTCGGTTATGACGTTTCGGACCTGGCGCAGCTCATACGTAACGCTTTCGATATGGACCGCGCAAAATCCGCCTGTCTCGTCGGGTTCGGCAACCTGGGCCGCGCCCTCGCGGGAAGCAATATCTGGAGCAAGGCTGGATTCAGGCTTGCAGCCGTATTCGACCGTGACCCGAATGTCATAGGGCTCGAAGCTCTGGAAGACGTACAGGTAAAAAGTATCAACGAAATATTCGGAGTAATTAAATCCGAAGAGATCGAGACCGGGATTATAACGGTCCCGGCAAGCGCAGCTCAAGATACAGCGAACCATCTGGTAAATGCAGGGGTCCGCTCTATCTGGAACTTCGCACCCATTAAAATTTCGGCACCTGAAAATATAGTGGTTGAAAACCAATCCCTGGCCTGGGGTTTGATAACACTTTCTTATCGCATGAAATTAGCGATGTAATCAAATGTTAGGTGACGGGTGTATCCGCGTTATAGCGCGGGTTTGGTGTTGGTACCGCGGGAGATAGCCGGCCCGCAGGTTTCACACGACTAGCACCAACACCCACACCAACAATCGTGAAACGGAGGTTCTTGCAATTGTCACAGTCGACAACAGCAGCCGATGCCGGATCAACCGCTCGAAGGCAATTTGAGCGAATCCAGGCAATCATACAAGAGTATGGGGCAACCGAAAGCGCTCTCATACCGATCCTGCAAAAAGTGCAGGAAGAATATAGATACCTTCCAGAGGAGATTCTGACCTTCGTAGCGACAGCACTAAATCTGCCGCCCGCGACGGTTTATGGAGTCGCAACCTTCTACGCACAGTTCTCCTTGGAGCCCAAAGGCAAGTTCATTATCAAAGCATGCGACGGCACAGCATGCCATGTCCGGAAAAATACCGCAGTCATCAAAGCCATCAGACAGAAACTCGGTCTGAAAGACGGCGAGAAGACGACCAAAGACATGCGCTACACGCTCGACATAGTGAGCTGTATCGGCGCCTGCGCTCTTGCGCCTGCGGTCGTCGTCAACGGCAAGGTCCACGGACAGATGACGGCAGACAAGGTCACCAAAGCGATTGATGAACTCGAAGCCGCCGAGAAGGAGGAGGCATAAAGATGACACCTGTAACTAACATCAAGTCTCCTCAGGAGCTTGCAGAGCTTAAGCAAAAGGCCCTGGCAGCCATCGAGAACGGCTGCACCCGCGTGCTGGTCTGCGGCGGGACCGGGTGTATGGCAAACGGCGCTCCCGCGGTCTATGAAGCATTCCAGAAAGAGATGGAAAAGCAGGGAGTAAAGATCAAAGTCGATCTTTTGGATGAGAGCAAGGAAGACGCTGTGCGGCTCGGTTACAGCGGCTGTCCCGGATTCTGCCAGGTCGGCCCGATTGTAAGAATTCTCCCATCCGATACCTTCTATATCAGAGTATCTCCCGAAGATGTGGCTGAGATAGTCGAAAAAACCGTAAAGAACGGCGAACTGGTCACAAGACTCCTTTACACAGAAGAAGCGACCGGTGAAATCTTTGCCAAACGGAACGATATTCCGTTCTACAGGAACCAGGTGAATGTAGTCCTGGCCGAATGCGGGATCATCGAGCCGGAAGACATCAGAGATTACATAGCAAAAGACGGCTACCGCGCTGCTGCCGAAGCACTTTTCGGCCTTACATCCGACGCGGTCATAGCTGAGATCACAGAGTCCGGCCTGCGTGGTAGAGGCGGCGGCGGATTCCCGACCGGAGTCAAATGGGGATTCACCCGAAAAGCGCAAAACGCAAAGAAATACATTGTATGCAACGCTGACGAGGGCGACCCCGGCGCGTTCATGGATGAAAGCGTTATGGAAGGCAATCCTCACGCACTGCTCGAAGGCATGATCATCGCAGGTTATGCAATCGGCGCGGATGAGGGTTATATTTACGTAAGAGCCGAGTATCCGCTTGCAATCAAGCGGCTCAAAACCGCTATAGCTCAGGCTGAGGCAGCTAATCTGCTCGGAAACAACATCCTGGGCGGGCCGTTCTCATTCAATATTCACATCAAGGAAGGTGCCGGAGCGTTCGTATGCGGTGAAGAGACCGCGCTGATCGCTTCAATCGAAGGCCAGAGAGGTATGCCCAGGCCTAAACCGCCATTCCCTGCAAACTCAGGACTCTGGGGTAAGCCGACCGTCGTGAATAACGTCGAGACGTTTGCAAACGTGCCGAAGATCATCCTGAACGGCGCTCAGTGGTTCCGCGGGTTCGGCGTAGAGAAGTCACCTGGAACAAAGGTATTCGCTATCACCGGCGCAGTGAAGAACACGGGTCTTATCGAGGTCCCGATGGGCACGACCCTTGGTGATGTCGTATTCAAGATCGGCGGCGGACTCAGGACCGGCAGAGATTTCAAGGCTGTTCAGATTGGTGGGCCTTCAGGCGGATGTCTGACCAAAGAGCACCTTGACCTTCCGCTCGACTACGATTCACTTAAGGCAGTCGGAGCGATGGTAGGGTCCGGCGGACTCGTTGTAACGGACGAAGACACCTGTATGGTGGAGTTCGCAAGGTTCTTTATGCAGTTCACCCAGAAGGAATCCTGCGGAAAGTGCGTTCTCTGCCGTGAAGGAACGAAAAGGATGCTCGAAATCCTGACCAAAATCGTGGAAGGCCGCGCGAAACTCGAAGATATCGATCTTCTCGAAGAGGTAGCTACAGCGGTCAGAGACGGATCGCTCTGCGGACTGGGCAAGACTGCACCAAACCCGGTACTTTCGACGCTCAGACACTTCCGCGACGAGTACATTGCCCACGTAGTTGACGGCAAGTGTCCGGCAGGAGAGTGCCAGGCATTCAAGACATATAAGATCAATCCGGAAAAGTGCAAAGGCTGCGGCCTGTGCGCCAAGAAGTGTCCGGTTGGAGCAATCAGCGGAGAGCTCAGGCAGCCTCACACGATTGACCCTGAGAAGTGTATAAAGTGCGGTGTATGCCACGATGTTTGCCGCCTTGGAGCAGTGGAGCTATAGAGATGGACAAACAAAACGAAGGATACGTGATAGTTGACGGGGTAAAGACCCCGATAGATGGCAGGAAAAACCTGCTTGAGGTAATACGGGCGTCGGGAGTCGATCTGCCGACATTCTGTTACCATTCAGAGCTGTCGGTCTACGGCGCATGTAGAATGTGCATAGCCGAGATCGAAGGACGCGGCATACAGCCGACTTGTTCGACTCCGCCCGTGGACGGAATGGTTGTTCACACTAACACCGAAACCACGATGCGGATCAGGCGGATGGCGCTTGAGCTGATGCTCGCCAACCACCACGGCAACTGCCAGACCTGCGACAAGAATACTCACTGCAGGCTGCAGGAACTTGCCGAAAGGCTTGGTGTAAAGAAAGTCAGGTTCGAGGAAAATACGGACGATCTCTTGCCGATAGACAGCTCTAACCAGTCGATAGTCCGGGATCCGAACAAGTGCATCCTCTGCGGTGACTGCGTGAGAATGTGCAAAGAGGTCCAGGGCATAGGCGTTCTGGACTTCGCAGGCCGGGGCAGCAATGCACGGGTTACCCCCGCCTTTGGGAAGCCGTTGAACAAGGTCGAATGCGTCTTCTGCGGACAGTGCGCATCGATCTGTCCTACTGGCGCGCTCACCGTCAAGACACAGATAGACGAAGTCTGGAATGCGATCCATGACAAGGACAAGACCGTCATCGTCCAGATTGCACCGGCTGTAAGAGCAGCTCTTGCGATGGAATACGGACTTGGCCACGGTGAGCAGGCGATGTCAAAAGCCATTACCGCGCTCCGACGCATGGGGTTCGACAAGGTATACGATACATCCTACACAGCCGACCTGACGACAGTCGAAGAAGCAACAGAGTTCCTTGGCCGCGTAGCCAAGGGCGAAAAACTGCCGCAGTTCACAAGCTGCTGTCCTGGGTGGGTCAAGTTCGCGGAGCAATTCTACTCCGAATATCTCCCGAACCTTTCTACATGCAAGAGCCCGCAGCAGATGTTCGGCACACTTGTTAAGAAGCATCTCTCCGAAGAGCTTAAAGTTTCGAGAGAGAACATATTCGTCGTGTCGGTAATGCCCTGCACAGCTAAGAAGTTCGAGGCCAAGCGCCCCGAGTTCAGCGTGAACGGCGATCCCGACGTGAACGTAGTCCTTTCGAGCCAGGAACTGATAAAGATGATCGGCCAGGCAGGACTTCAGCTCAGGGAGCTTCCTCCTGGTTCCATGGACTTGCCTTTCGGGTTCAAGACAGGCGCAGGAGTCATCTTCGGAGCAAGCGGCGGCGTTGCTGAAGCAGTGCTGAGGCTTGCAGCCGGAGGAGAAGGCAACAATGGCCAGAATCTCCAGTTCCAGGAAGTAAGAGGTCTTGAGGGAATCAAGGAAGCTAGCGTCATGCTCGGCGACAAGGAACTGAAGCTTGCAGTAGTGAGCGGACTTGCGAATGCAAGGACAATTCTTGAGAAGATCAAGTCCGGCGAGGCCTATTATGACATCATTGAAGTCATGGCCTGCCGTGGCGGATGTATCGGCGGCGGCGGCCAGCCTCTTCCGAACGATATGCCCGCAAGAGAGATCCGCAAAGAGATGCTCTACGACTGCGATGCAGTCCAGTCGCTCCATAATGCAGCGGACAACCCTTATGTCAAAGAGTGCTACGAGAAGCTGCTCGGAAAACCGAACAGCCATATCGCGCATGAGCTTCTGCATACGACTTACTGCGCAAGACGCCGCATAGACGGCGAGCCTGTAGAGCTGACGCCTATCCAGGCAGATGAGAAGATCCCGGTATCCGTCTGCATAGGCACGAACTGCTATCTCCGTGGGTCTTATGACACGCTGAAGCAGCTGATCGAGCTTTCAAAGAAGGCCGGAATCGCCGACAAACTCGATTTCAAGGCGACTTTCTGCTTCGAGAAATGCATGCAGAGCCCGAACGTACAGGTAGGAGACGAAATCCATGGTGGAATTACTCCTGATAAAGTGGAGGAGTTTTTCAACCTGACGATTAAGCCATTAGTAGAATCCGAAGCTTCTAAACACTAAAGTGGAGGCCTGGCCTGTGCTTGAATTAAAGGTCTGCGTTGGGAGTTCCTGCCATATACGTGGTGGAGCGAAAACACTCAAAGTGTTTAAATCGCTCATCGAAGCCCATGGTCTTGCCGATCAGGTGGATCTAGAGGCGGACTTATGCCTGGAGAACTGTATGCAGGCGCCGAACGTAATAGTAGATGGAGCCATCTTTGGCGGCATAACGCCGGACAAAGCTGAGGATTTCTTCATTAAATACGTTCTACCTAAGGTGAAGCCCGATGTCGACTCAAGGGATAATATCGACCATTAAGGCAAGATGCAGGGACTGCTATCGCTGCGTTCGGGTGTGTCCCGTCAAAGCGATCCGAATATCGGATGGGCAGGCTCAGGTTGATGCGGAAAGATGCATCGTCTGCGGCACGTGTGTGAGGGAATGCCCTCAGCGTGCCAAGCAGGTTCGCAGCGACCTGAAAAAAGCAATAGAGATAATAAAGGGCGACGGGCGCGTTATCGCGTCCGTCGCTCCTTCTTATGTAGCCGCTTTTCCTGAGTATGGAGGCGGACTTTTCCCGGCGATCCTCAAGGAACTGGGGTTCGATATGGTGACCGAAACGGCGGTCGGGGCCGAAATGGTCGCGAAAGAAACGGCAAAGCTTGTCGAAGAGGAACCACAAACTCATGTCTCGTCGGCATGCCCTGCCCTTGTCAGCCTGATTACGAAATACTATACCTGGGCTGTAGGACAAATCACCCCGGTCGTTTCCCCGATGATAGCGCACGGCAGGTATCTCAAGAAAAAATACCCTGACGCAAAAGTCATTTTCATCGGCCCATGTCCTGCAAAAAAGGCTGAAGCCGAACTTCCCGACCTTGCCGGGGCAGTCGATGTAGTGCTGACGTTCGAAGAACTGCGTGCATGGATCGAATCCGACAGCATCAAGCTGGAACAACTGCGTGCCAGCGATATGGACGACATCGCGGCCTCTCATGCGAGGCTCTTCCCGCTTGAGGGAGGGCTTGCGCTCGCTGCGGCGATGCAGCCTAACCTTCTGCGCCAGGACTTCGCTGCAGTATCAGGCAACCAACCTGTGCATGAAATGCTTGAGAACATCAAAAACGGCAGCACAATCAGGCTGTTCGAGGCACTTTTCTGCCCGGCAGGATGCATAAACGGAGCATGTTTCGGCAACTCACGCGATATTTTCCGGCGGAGAAACCGGGTCATTCAGTATGAAAAGCGAATGCAGCTCAAATCGGATGACGAGACAATCCTCGCGGAGATGGACGGAGTCAATCTGCGGTCCGTAATAAGCGAACGCCCGGTAAAGCAGCCCGAATACAGCGAGGAAGCGATCAAAACCGTTATGGCACGGACCGGAAAACACACGATGGACGACGAGCTTAACTGCGGAGCCTGCGGCTACTCGACATGCAGGGAGAACGCTATAGCGGTGCTTTCCGGGATGGCGGAGCACGCGATGTGTATCCCATGGATGCGCAAAGTGGCTGAACGCAAGACCGATCAGATCATCGACGAGAGCCCGAATGCAATAGTGATCGCCGATTTGAACCTGAGGATCGTAGATTTCAACCCGGCGTTTGCCCAAGTCTTCTCGGCAACTCCCGGACTGGTCGGAAAACCGCTCTCAATACTGATGGACCCTGCCGATTTCGAAAAGGTACTCGCCAAAGCGGTAGACCGGGTCACGAACAAGACAGTCTCTTATCCGAACTATCATGTAAGCGGCTGCCTTAATGTCTACCGGCTTGAGGATGAAGACCTCGTGGTCGGCATCCTCTCCAGCGTGGATAAATCGACGGAAGGTCTCTCGCGGCTGGACCACATCCGGCAGGAGACGCTGGAAAACGCCGAAAAAGTCATCGAAAAGCAGATGCTGATGGCCCAGGAGATAGCCGGTATCCTGGGAGAGACCACAAGCGAGACCAGGGTTTTACTTAGAAAACTTACGGAGCTTATGAAAGAGTCCGAAGAAAGCGGACACAGCGAGCATTGAAAAGTTTTGCAGTAGATATAGCTACTCGCCAGTTCTCAAAGAAAGGCGAGGACATATGCGGTGATGCCATAAAGGTAACGCATACCCCGGATTCGACCGTCATAGTGATGTCAGACGGGCTCGGAAGCGGAGTAAAAGCCAATGTGCTCGCGACTCTTACAGTCGAGCTTGCATCAGGGCTCTTCCAGGGAGACCTTTCGCTCCACGAGATCATCGAAACACTTATTGCGACTCTCCCGGTCTGCAAGTGGAGGAATATTGCCTACTCCACCTTCAGTATTGTGCGGATTTACGATACCGGGCATGTCACGGTTGCCGAGTACGATTCACCGACAACAATCTATCTCAGGCGGGGGAGCCCTCCAAGGCCGATAACCAGCACCGAGCGAACTATATGCGATAAAACGATCCGCGAATCATACTTCAAGATGTTCCCCGGCGATATTCTTATGCTTTACTCCGATGGAATAGTCTATGCAGGAGTAGGCGAAGGGCTCAGAATGGGGTGGCAAGAAGAAGGCATACTCGAATATGTCTCTGATATTGCACCGGAGGTCGGCAGCGACCCGTTCAAACTGGCAGGACAGGTGGCAGAACGCGCCCTCAACTTCTGGGCCGGACGGCCTGGTGACGATGGAACCGTCGTCTGCGCGAAGTACAGAAAAGCCAGGCTTGCCACAGTGCTCACCGGCCCGCCAAGCGAGCGCGGACAGGTCCAGAAGATGATACGTGAGTTTTTGACAAGCAGCGGTGCGAAGATCATCTGCGGGGGCACTACATCCCACCTGGTAGCCGATTATCTGAACCAGGAACTGCGGCTCGATGACAGGTTTCTTGAGACTGACCTCCCACCGACCGGAAAGATCGCCGGGATTGACCTCGTAACGGAAGGAATGCTAACCCTGAGCCGAGCGGCGGAATATCTGAAGTCCGGGAAGCCGGATGGACGAGAAGATGCAGCCACGGCGCTCCTCGATCAACTGCTTGCGGCCGATGGTATAAAGTTCATAGTCGGCACTGCCCGCAACCCTGCCCATCAAAACACAGGATTACCTGACTCAATATTCCTCAGAAGGACCGTGGTGGAACGCCTCGTGCACCTGCTCCAGCTCATGGGCAAGGATACTGAAGTAATATACTTCTAGCGCCAGCAGCGACACTAATCTTCATTTTATTTTTATTATAATTAATATTTATTGACATTCACGTGCGTTATGGTATAATACGGTCTAGTAATAATCACCTTCTAACCGTCGATAACGTATATGTTAAGCAGCATTTTCATTATCCGGTTGTTTATCGAGCTAATAATCAAGATGTAGTGACAATCCCGCCTGGGGAGTAGGGAGTCCGGACGGTCCTCTTGCCGAGTAGGCCCCATGGCTGAGAGGCAGCGCCGCCCCTACTCCCCAGGCGGGACCTCTAATAACGAGGTAAAACCACCTAAAACTCCCAGCAAAGATTTTCGTCAATAGCCGGTTTCCCTTACCGCACATACCCGAGAACAATCTCTCCGGTATTAATGTCGAAATACGTTGTCGAAGGCGACTGCAGTTTGGTTTCAAAACTCTTTCTGTTCGGGAGCATCAGCTTTCGCTTCCCCCCATTCTTTGTGTGAACGACCAAAAGTCCGCCGCCCGCGAATATTACATCGTTACATTCGTCATAGATGTGAGCGCCGCCGCTTCGGAATATCTCACGCATCAAATCCGGGTCTCTGAGAAGGAGCCCCGAATACCAAACAGTGCAGTGAGGCAGCTTCTTCCGAGCAAGCGCCACATAATCCGTCCCTTTGTAATACCCGACAGCCTGCGCGCCCTTATCTTCAATTGAGAAAAGCGGATATAGATGTTCCTTTAGGCCAAACTGCGTTGAAATACTCGAATAAAGCCCACATTTGGGCAGCCACTTCGATTTATCGTCTACGACGATCTTCGGAGCGCCGGAAAGCTCGATTTCTTTGATTTTTATGCCGGTAAGCGCGCTTATCCGGCTAATATCGAGCGTTTTGCCGTCGGTATATCCCGGTGCATAAAGGAAAACGACGGTCCGTCCGTCTTTTTCGACCTTGTTCTTGATAAAGTTTCTCTTCGCCTCGTCCAGAAGCCACGTGTTGGCGAAGACAACGACTTTGTACTGCGAGAGATTTACCTTATCCAAGTCCATAAGATCAATCGTATCGAACGCGATACCTGCGTGGTGCACATCATCCGACATCTCATTGATTCCGAGGCTTATAGTGTCGGTCTTCTGGTTGGGAAGGCCGAGGTAGTAGAAGACATAAGTATCATAGACGAACAAAACATCGGCTGCAGGCTTATACTGCTTAGTTTCCAGCTTATCGGCAAGCTTTTTCAGCCTGGCAATGTCCGACATATAAACAGAATCATCCCACCAACCAGAATCGCCCTTCGGCCCGAAATCATACCACCACATGCCGATCCCGCGAGTGAACACTTGGCCGACATTTCTTCTGAAAGCGGCCATGGAGTCTTCAATGGTCCCCGGATTGACCGGAGGTTTTCTTCCGAACACGTCACCGAGGTGCGTCCCCTGGTCGAACTCGAGCATTGCGAGCTTGTTGTGCAGTTTGATCGACTCCGCAAGGTGCCTGAACTCGCCGCTCCCGCCGACAACCCGCTGAAAATCGAGATAGCCGAAAGGCGCACTTAAAAAGTCTATGTACGGCGAGTTGAGGACCTGTTTCATCTCCAGATGCCCGCCAGCTGCCATTTCATTCATATAGAAGAAATAGCCGTAGAAGGCTCCGGTGATGATCGGCCTCGGCCAGAACTCTTTTACAGTTTTGCAGAAGTAGAGGACATCGTCCGCAACAATCTTTTGCTGACACTCATAATAATCGATGACCTTCTGCTCTTTTTGAGGATCGCGGAAGGCGCCGTGTTCGGTCTTGGCCCTCTCCTCAAGGTTCGGGACAGAAGCAGTCTCAAAAGTCACTTTCGCATCATTCCATGCAGCCTGGAGCGCCTGATCTGTCTTGTATTTTTCGCGGAGCTTATCTCGGAAGCAAGAAGTCATTACGGCGCCGGTATCGGGCTCGTTGAAGAACCCCCAGTAGTGCCATTCCCCGTATACGCCACCTGCAAGATGGATTCCGATTACCCGGTCGCCTTCCGGTGAGCTGCTTAAGGTGTCGCAGAACTCTTTTACTCGCTCGGTTGCATCTTTCCGCCATTTGAAGCTCGCAAGGCTCTGCCGTTTGGCCCGCTGCGCATCGTCATTGCTGTCGTAAGTCCCGGTGCAGTATTCCACCAACTCTTTTGGGTTCTCATCAATCCACCAACCTGGCGCGTCAACGTGCAGCCTTATCATAATCGCGGCATCTGGGCACACGGCAAGGGTTGCATCGATCTGCTTTTTGACGAAATCCATATCGAGCGTGTTATCCACGCGCCAGATGTCCCTGAACCAGGTATCGATCTGAACGAGGTTTATCCCGGCCTCTCTGAACTGCCAGGTGTGCCTGCTCGGAGCATCCTCCCAGGTAAACCTTCCGCCCTCGGTCAGCGCATAGAGCATCGGGTATACCGGCTGATCGTTTACAAATATAGTCGGACGGCCGTTATATACGGCGACTTTGCCTGAAAGCCTTCCGGCGACTGTCTGAGTCACCAGAAGAAGAAACAGAAACACAACCAAGATCATCTTTCTCATCCAGAACCTCTTCCAGCAAGAGCATCCTAACGCCACGGATCGCTTTCATACCGTCTGAGGACCAATTCATCAGTCATAGCAGGCCCGGTCTGGGTGCAGAGATAAAGCACACCCATAGCAACTTCTTCAGAGGACATCCAATCCTTGTCTTTTGCGGCAGCTCCACGTGACGCCCGCAGGTTATTTGAGAGGTCGGTCAGCACTCCTCCGGGAGCAACCACATTGACTCTGATCCCGTATTTCTGCGTCTCAAGCGCCATAACTTTGGAGAGTCCGATAAGCCCGTGCTTTGATGCACAGTAAGCTCCCTGCTCCGCATATCCGCGCCTTCCAGCCATAGAACCGATATTGATAATCCTGCCGGATTTCCGCGCTATCATCCCCGGCAGCACCTCACGGCAGGCAAGAAAGACCGCTCTCAGATTGACTGAAATGATCTTGTCCCACATTTCCGTTGAGGTCTCGGCTACGGTCGAAAGCGCTAGCATCCCGGCATTATTTACTAGAATATCTACTGGGCCGAAGGCCGCTTCGGTCTCTTTTACGAGCCGCTTGATGTCATCTTCTACAGTAACATCAGCCTGTATGGCTAAAGCAGAGCCGCCGAAACCCTTGATTTCCTTCGCAACTTTATCTATCTCACTCATGGTGCGCGCTGTAACGACGACCTTTGCGCCCTCTTTCGCCAGAAGAACAGCCGTTGCGCGGCCTATTCCCCTGCCCCCTCCGGTGACTATGGTAACTTTATCTTTTAATGACTGCATTGCTCCTCCGGTATAAAACGAACTCTTCAGTTGTATGGTAACGCAGGAAACAAGCTAGAAGCAAGCAAAACTCTTGCCACTCAGCCATAAATCGCCTAATATGAAGCTATCAGTAGTAACAGAGGAAGTTTAATGAAGAAAACTTACGATTTATCTCAACTGGACTGGAAACTTTCTGGCTGGGTGCCGGAGCTTTGGCGAGCCAATACCGATCAGCTCATCAGCGAATCGGACTCAGCCGAAATAGCAGCCATACCGGCCAAAGTGCCGGGATCGGTGCAATATAGCCTTCGTGAGGCCGGAGTAATCCCGGACTGGAACATCGGGCTCAACTACCGACTGTGCGAATGGGTCGAAAACCGCCACTGGATTTATGAGACGCAGATTCCCGACGCATGGGTCGAGCCCGGTAAAACATTCATCCTTAACTGCGGGGGACTGGACTACTGCGGCGAAGTCTACCTGAACGGCAAACTCGTGTCCGACTTCTGCGGGACCCATGTACCGCATGTCTTTGACCTGACAGAGCAGCTTGAACCGAGCGGGAACGTGCTTCGGATATTCTTCGATCTCTCCCCGCGCTGGCTGGGCCAGTTCGGATGCACTTCCAAGATGGACAAGTGGAAACCGCGCTTCAACTACTTCTGGGACTGGACCGCGCGGCTCGTCCAGATCGGCATCTGGGATGCTATTTCCCTCGAAGTCACCGACGGAAAGAAAATCGACTCATTCCGCTGCTGGACAGAGACAGATGCGGCCGCCGCAAAAGGCAAAGTCGTAGCACTGGGTAAAGTGACCGCCTGTTCCTGCGCAACGGTAAAACTAACGCTTTCAAAGGGCGGAAAAGCAGTTGCAGAGAAGTCAGTTCCTGCAGCTTCCTTCAACGAAGCCGGAATTACACTCGATACAAGCCCGGTCGAACTCTGGTGGCCGAACCTGGCAGGCTCACAGCCGCTCTATGAGCTGAAACTTCAGCTTCTGGACGGAAGCGGCAAGGAAATCGACTCTACCGGGAAGCGCGTAGGGTTCAGAGAGATCAGATGGGAGCAGTGCGAAGGTTCATGTCCTGATTCTGACCCATGGATTTGCGTTGTAAACGGCAAGAAGGTATTCATGCAGGGCGCGAACTGGACTCCCATCCGCCCGAACTTTGCCGATCTCACCGAAGCGGACTACCGGAAGCGGCTGGAACTCTACAAAGACCTCGGTGCGAATACTTTCCGCGTGTGGGGCGGCGCTTCTCTTGAAAAAGAGTGGTTTTACGACATCTGTGATGAGCTCGGCCTGATGGTATGGCAGGAGTTCCCGCTCTCATCCTCTACAATGGACTGTATACCGCCCAAAGATGAGAAATCCATAAGCGAGATGGCCGAAATCGGCAAGTCTTATGTGGAACGGAGACAGCATCACCCATCACTCATCATCTGGTGCGGCGGAAATGAGCTTCTGAACAGCAAAGAATGGGTAACAGCGGATATGAGCCACCCGATGATCGCACGTTTGGGAAAAGTGGTCGAGGAATTCGACCCGACACGGAGATACACCCCAACATCTCCGAGCGGCCCAAGAGCAGGATTTGACGCAGCCAATGCCGGAAAAGGCCTACACTGGGACATCCACGGGCCATGGAAGTGCGAAAGCGATATAGAGCCCGAATGGCTGGATTACTGGACCTCGGACGATTCCCTTCTCCGCTCCGAGACCGGCTCACCAGGCGCAAGCTCTGCGGAGATCATCAGAAGCACCGTAGGCGATTATGACGTTATGCCTCCCGTAGCCACAAACCCCATCTGGCGAAGGCACCTAGACTGGTGGATCGAGGAAAAACAGTTCGTCAAAGAAAAAGGCCACAAGCCTGAGACACTGGAAGAATACGTGGAGTGGAGCCAGGCAAGGCAGGCCAAGTGCCTGACCATCGCGCTCATGTCCGCAAAGATCCGGTTCCCGCGCTGCGGAGGAATGATCTTCTGGATGGGGCACGATTGCTTTCCCTGTGCCGCGAATACGTCGATAATCGATTTCAACGGCGACCCGAAACCCGCCGCGCTCGCCATCAAGTCGATCTGGCATAATAACAGCTAGTTTTTAGCTGTCCATAGTCAGCCTCCGGTTGTCGAAAGATACCGGAGGCTGTTTTCTATACTTCTGGCCGGTGAAGGAATCGGCGCATTTATCCGATAAGAGGTTATAAGACTTAAATCGGAGTACAAACCTTGCAAAGAACATTTCTGAAACTCACCTTATGCCTCATGGCTTTTGCCTTTATCATTCCGGCCTGCGCCGCTGACGTCCAGGTGGAAAAACTCGGGACCATCCCCATCTTCGTGCTTACTACCCCGGATGCCTACAAGGGCTGGCTGCGACAGGATATGCAGGAGTTAGTCGAGCACGATATTTCGACTGACTTCGCTTTATGCACCAGGTCGCCTTACGACCGGCATGTAGGCACAGTAGCCTTCAAAATGGACGGAAAATGCTGTGTGTGGCTGGATGGTAAGGAAGGCCCGGAATACGACCAGGTGCGCGGCATCGTGAAGGGCGCATTCAGGAGCCAGGATTTTGAATTCAGCCCGGATGGAAGCCGTTTGGCCTACGCAGCCAGAAAAGGCAATAAATGGGTGATGGTCGTTGACGGCAAAGAAAGCGCCGCATTCGACGGCGTAAGAGAACCCTATTTCTCAGCTGACAGCAAGCATACATGCTATGTAGGTTTCAGAGGCAAGAACTGCATTCCTGTCCTGGACGGCAAGGAACTCGGAAATTACCCCCCCATAAAGTTGACTAATCCGTATTTCACCGCAAGAACTCCGGTTCGTGAGATAGATACAATGTACTGCCCCGGAATATTCGGTACCAGCGGGAGATTTGCTTTTGTCGTAGTAAAAGGCTGTAATCTGGAAGTGGCTGTCATCGACGGCAAGGAAACTGCGGAATACGAGAAGATTGCAGGGGTAGAGTTCAGCCCAGACGGCAAGCATACTGCGCTCGCTGTCCAAAAGGGCGGCAAAATGTTCGTTCTTCTGGACGGCAAGCCCGGTCCGAAGTATGATGAAGTGGACGGCATATTCACATTCAGCCCCGACAGCAAGCGGCTGGCTTATGTCGCTACCAACTACGATGCTAATTCCGATCCCATAACGTTCGTGGTGATCGATGGGAAACCGGGGCCTAAATTCAAAGATCTTTTCAGCCTCAGCATCGCATTCAGCCCGGACTGCAAGCATTTTTCGTATATCGCCGAATGCGGAGAAGAAAAATACTGCCTGGTTGAGGACGGCAAGCCCGGCAAGGCGTACGATGAAATCGGAGGAAACACCGCAACCGCGTTCCAGATATACGGGCCGGACGGCAAGCTGTACTACTGCACCAGAAATGATGACAAATACCGGATGGTGGTCGATGGCGTTCCTTCCAGGGCCTACGACTACATAGCGAACCCCATTCCCGTCCTTAGCCGGGACGGTAAACACTATGCATTCGCCGCGCAGGAAGGCGACAACTGGCTCGTCGTGAAAGACGGTGTGGAAGGCCCGATTTATTCCGGTATCGACCACGAAACGATAGCTATTACGGGCAGCAACAAGCTCTCGTATACCGCCCAGAAACCGGGCTCCTCCTACAGAGTAGCAGTCGTCGACAGCAGGGAGCTGCCAGGCACTTCTCATGTAACTTTCAGCGCGGATGGAACTCAGATGGCCTGCATAAAAGACGTTGATGATTGGAAAAACCCGGTACTAGCAGTCGTTAACGGGCAGGAAATCGGCAGGTTTATGGCTGTCTTGAACATGTCCTTTGATGAAAACAACACGCTGACTTTCCTCGCAGTCCGCGACAACAGCCAGGAAGACAAGCTGCCAAAAGACCTATATCGGGTGCGAGTCACTCCATAATATTAGACCAGCCTCCGGTTGTCGAAAAATGCCGGAGGCTGTTTGTTTTTGTATTTGGTAGAATTGCTCTAAAATCAAATAGCCGGTATGGCAATTCCGGTGTAGCGTTGAAGCGCTTCAATCTGCGATTCGTTCAGATGCCTTGTAAATTCCAGCCAGAAAAGCTTCGATATATAGTTGCCGCACATTGTATTTAGGTGCATGTAACTGTATTCCGGTAAATGATCGTTTTTCTGGTCCATAAATGCATCCCAGGTAGAATCGATTGTGCCACTTATCGCACCGATCTCACTTCTTACATGCTGTTTGTGGCTCAGGTGATCTCTTACCATTACACGCAGAAAAGCATCTTCCGGTTTGCAAAGAGGAATATTCTCCTCCGGCCCTGCATTCTCCCATTTCTGAACGACATCACAAAAACAATCGTTCCATTTCCACAAAACCATTTCCTGGTGTTCATTTAGAAATGCTGCATCCACCCAACCCTTGAGCAGACCGACAGCATTAGGGCCGCATGTTCGAGAGACAGATGCCAGGAAACCTTCGGGGACTGCATCATAGATCACAGCCAGCCACACTTCGTAACGGACATCGCGTTGAGGTTTGACCAGCAGGTTTCTGGCCTCTTTTTGGAGCTCTTTGGAATAGAACAACTCCATCCTCAGTTCCTGCACGAAATACGGCGCCAAGTCCAGACTCAGCAGAATGACTGTATCCGTCCAGAACATCCGCAGCTCATATTCTTCGTGAAGCATTTTTCGTTTTTCGTCCATTGGGTCACCTAATGCAGCGTTTTAATATACTTCGGCGCACGCTTTTTGCGCCGAAGTCCCCCCTATTCGACATCCAAGACCTTATCTACCAAGCTGCCTGATTCCGTTTCTGCTCAAATTACTCCCTATAAAAGGTATCTCTTTGATGCCGAGGCAACCTGTCTTTTAGGATCAAAATAATCTCATTCCAATCTGGAACAGTACTACTGACAACTACTGCTTCACCTTGTGAACCAGTGATTGTGAGAATGGTCTCTCGAGAGCGCGAAAGAGACAGACGTTGCTCTCGCGTGGAGACGTTACGTATTCCATCCCATGTCACGCTGGTTGGCTTTGACCACATTGCGGTTTCTACGAGTCCTGAGTCGGAGATGCACAACTTCGCTGATCTTGAAAGATGTGCTAGGCACCATACAAAAGTGGCACCCAACATTGCTGCAACTAACCCAAAGAGAGAATTAATAGGACCACGCAGAATCCCCAGTGTTATACCGGCGATCACAGGAAAAATCACAAATATCGCTGCCAGTACTTTGATGGCGGTTCGTGTCCCTGCACTGTATAAACTATAACTGCGTTCCTCCATCTACTTGCCCTCGCTATTTCTGCATTTCACATACTTCGGCGAAAACTACTCGCACTGAAGATTCAAGTAGAAGTTTTTCTAATAATCAAAGCCCAAGCCCAAATGGAAATCGCTAAAATAACAGGGCTGATCAACAACACTGGGGCGGCTACAACAATTCGACGGACCCTTGACCACCCAACTGGATAGACACGCTCACCTTTAACCTTGTATATGATGACAGTATCATCCCTATCAGTTATAATCAACACTTTTATAGTCTGGGACTTACTTTTCACATCATCCTTTATGATCTTTACACGGAAGCAGCGATCTATGATTGGGCCACTGTTACTGAACTTGGAGTTAATCTTCGCCAGGTCTCTTTTGTAGAGGTAGTATCTCAAAGGCATCTTTGCCCTACCCGTATCTGCCCAAACAATAGGTGATCCAACATAGGACTGCAAGTCGGCACGAGGAATCTTTTTCTTTGCTCCGCTAACAGGATCAAAAGTATAAGAATGTGTCGCTAGAACTGACCACTCGTGTATGAGTGTAACAGGGCGCTCACCGTCCATGGCTACCACAGTGAAACCCGGACACCCATCTTCCATCGGGCCTGATACTGCATGCGGCCGAGAGATCAAGCTGTAGAAACAATGACCAACAAGAATACAAATAATAATCGTTGTTCCTATAGACAGTAGGGCTGTTTTGAGTGCATTTCCGGTTTTCTTATGTGCCATGCTTATCACCTGAGATCTTTATGTACTGTAATCAGGTAGTTGCTTGGTTCTTCTTTTCGGGCTGGTTTCTGATGGTCGTCCAGTATTCTTCGCGGACTTCCTCGTCGATTTCCACTGGGGTGCGATGCGCCCATGGGTAGCGGTCTTCACCGCTCTTTTTGGGGCCGGATATCCAGTATACGTCTCCTGTGTCTGTATCAAAATAATTGCCACAGGAGCCAGGCCGCCCACGCTGGAGGCTCCTCCCCTGGTAGTACAATGTGCTCCCAGTCTTGGAAAACGTGACGCGGCCGATGCGTGCAGGACCGGCATCATTGTGACCGCCGGGATGAGTTTTCAGCTCGATATACATAATCCGCGATTTCAATGTGCCGGCCCTCCTATTCTAATCAGGCTCCGATGCCGCCTGATCCTGTTCTTACGCCTCTTTCCTTGCTGACTTTCGCCCAATAGCCGCTCGCTCTGAACGCTTCGAGCGGGTCGGGGTCGAGCCCCATCTCTTCTCTCACTATGCGGAGGAGAGGCTCAACGTCAGTATTAAACGCATCCTGCAGGCAGTCCTCAGCCGTCACTATATCGTCAGCCAACTGCGACTTGTAGAGCTTTGCTCTGTCCACGCACATCGACTTTGCGTAAGCCCGCTGGATGTTCATTATCGTCTGGATCATCGCGTCGATCTTCGACTTGGTTACGAACGCCTGGTCCACCATATAAGCTATCGGCGGGTTGCCGTTAGGGGCATCTTCCGCCTTCACGATCTCGTTATATATCAGGAAGAGCTCATAAGGGTTCACGGAACCTGCGGTCAGGTCGTCATCGGCATATCTGTGGTTGTTAAAGTGGAAACCGCCCAGCCGCTCCTCATCTATCAGGAACGACACCAGATGCTCTATGTTCTGGCCGGTGAAGTGATGCCCCAGGTCTACGAGCACGTGGGCGTTCGGGCCGCACTTGTTCGCAAAGCTGTAGCTCATCCCCCAGTCGCCGAAATCGGTGTGGTAGAAGGCTGGCTCGAAGGGCTTGTATTCGATCAGCATCCGCATGTCTTCCGGCATGGCGGCGTAGACCCTCTTCAAGGACTCTTCAGCGTATTTTTTTCTTCTTCTGAAGTCCCCCTGCCCCGGATAATCGGTCCCGTCCGCGAACCAGAGCGAGAGAGTCTTCGATCCGAGCTTCTTGCCGATCTCCACGCAGTCGATCATGTGGGCTACGGCCATCTCGCGGACCTTAGGGTTCTCGTTAGTGATGCTTCCGAAGGCATATTCCCTGTCCTGAAAGACGTTCGGGTTGATCGCGCCTATCGCAACTCCGAGCGATTTGGCATAGCTTGCCAGAGAATCGGCATCCGCGAGCCCGTTCGGGAAGTCCCAGAGGACGTGAACGGCCACGCCCGGAGCTATACCGGTGTATTTGTGCACCTGCGCGGCATCCGCGATCTTCTCTTCTATGGTTACTGCCGACCCGGCCTGTTTATAAGGCCCGAACCTCGTCCCGGAGTCCGCGTAACCCCAGCTCGGGGTCTCTATCTGCTGGGATTTCAGTCTTGCTTTTACTTTTTCTACATCTACCCCTCTTGCGGCCAGCTTTCCGGCCAGGAGGTCATATTCAGTTTTCCAGTTACTCGACATAATCTTGCTCCTGAATAGATTTTAATTCGATATTATTCTAAAAGAGAATTAAATATCATCTTGAACGGACAAATATGTCACTCCGAATAAAACACATCACTCTACACAACAACCAAGTCACCCTGAACTTGATTCAGGGTCCATTAAATCCTTCCAATCAGGGTTAGTCTTCTCAATAAGAGCTACCTTCCAGGCTCTCCGCCAGTTCTTAAGTTGCTTCTCTCTTTCGATAGCTTCCTTTATCCCCTGGAACTCCTCAAACCACACAAGGATACTAACTCCATACTTTTCTGTGAAGCCAGGAATCAGTTCAGCTTTATGCTCCGCAGCTCTTCGCTCGATGTCGTTGGTAACACCAATGTACAACGTGCCGTTCTTCTTACTCGCCATTATGTAGACATACATATAGCTTTCCTGGATGCTGAATCAAGTTCAGCATGACGTTGTGGTAGTCCAGAATGACATTGTAACGAACTAATGCAAATTTTGCTTTCTGTAGGCCTCGTCCGGCCTGGTATAGATTCTCTCGATGTTTGAATCGGAGAGGTAATGGACTCCTCCAAGGACGTACGCCCCGGCAAGGACCCTGGCAGTCTTTACATACATCGCCGTAATCGCTTCGACTTCCTTCGCCGTAGCGCCGAGCGCGATAAACCCGTGGTTCTGCATAAGGACGACCTTCGGGATTACCCCTTCCTCATCCATAAACTTGACTACAGCCTTCTGCACGGCCTTCGCAAGGGTGACTCCCGGGTCAACATAGGGCATAAACACAGGCTTAATCCCGCAGTAGACTATCTCGTCGGGGAAAATCCTGCTCTTTATGATGTCTTCGGCGGCATTTGAGCAAAGGAGGGTGTTGACGGCTATCGGGTGGGTGTGTCCTACGAAGTTTACGTTCGGCAAGGAGAGTAAATACGCATGAAACAGCGTCTCAATTGACGGCCTGGGGGCGTTCTGGTTGACTCTTGCGGCTCCCAGCCTATCTTTTATCTCCACATCGGAGAGTTCACCGCACTCGAACATATCGAGCACGTCTTTGGTCCGTATCTCGACGAATATCTCAGGGCGGCTTTCGGAGAGATATGCTCCCGTCTGCTTAACGAAGAAAGTATTCTCATCTACCTTGGCCGAAGTATTGCCTTCACCAAGTATTACATATTCATTTTCCGGTTTTGCCAGATTAAGAGACATCCTTACAAGCTCTGTAAGGACCGATGTATCAGTCATTTGCTGCTCCTTTTGGGGAAAGTTTCAGGTGCGGTCTGAAACCATTTTTGGTAAATAAAGCCTGCTTATTATAACATACGAGCAGTAAACAGGCGCAACTGACGTTTGACGATTGAACTGTGGAATGATACTCTGGAAGTGAAAATTTCTGAGGAGATACTGTTTTGGCTGTTTATACCGTTACTGGCGGAGCCGGGTTCATCGGCTCACACATCGTAAGAAGACTGGCAGAAGAAGGACACTTTGTAAGGGTGCTGGACAACTTCAGCACCGGCAGCAAAAAAAATCTTATAGGGCTTCCCGAAAGAGTCACGATAATCGAGGGCGATGTACGAGACCGTGAAATAGTCTCTTCGGCCATTCATGGAGCGGACTATGTGCTCCACCTTGCAGCACAGATCTCCGTGCCTGTTTCGGTGGAGAAGCCGGTAATGAACGAAGAAGTAAACTCAGGCGGGACGCTGAACGTGCTTCTTGCCGCACGAGACACCGGTGTTAAGCGGGTTGTGCTTTCATCATCCTGCGCTATCTACGGTGACAACCGGGACTTGCCTCTAAAGGAAAGCAGCCTGCCATCCCCGCTCTCGCCTTATGCGATCACTAAGCTCGCCGGGGAACATTACTGCAAGGCTTTTTACGAGCTTTACGGCCTGCCGACCGTCGCCCTAAGATATTTGAACGTGTTCGGGCCCGGTCAGCGCCCTGATTCGGCCTATGCGGCAGTTATACCCAAGTTCACACACGCAATCGTGAACGGACTTGCCCCGACCGTATACGGGGACGGGAAACAGACGCGCGACTTCATCTTTGTAGAGAATGTGGTCGATGCAAACCTCCTTGCCTGCCGGTCGGACAAAGCAGTTGGACGGGTGATGAACATCGGAAGCGGTGTTGAGATCAGTCTGAGCCAGCTTCTTGAGATGCTGGAACGGCTGATAGGACAAAAAGTCACCGTCTCTTACGGCCCGCCGAGAGTAGGCGACATCGTCCGCTCGGTCGGGGATATTTCACTCGCCCGCGAACTTATGGGGTTCACCTGCAAGGTCGATTTTGAGGAAGGGCTCAAGATGACCTACAAATACTTTATCAACGAGACCATATGATGACACTTGAGGGCCGTATCAGGGTTCTGCTTGTAGCGTTTACTATCGGGCTTGTCCTAAGCGGCTTGACGGCATTTCCCCTACAGTGGGAAGTGTCGACATTTGCCCGCATTCTCGGCGCATCCGACAGCGCTGCGCCAGAAACTACGACTGGGCTTACACACTGGATCGTCACCGTGCGGGACGGTCTCACGGAAACCAACGCAAAGTACCCGTTTCTCTCTTACGGGACCGACTGGCTGGCGTTCGGGCATTTGATGATCGCCATCGCGTTCTTTGGCGCTATTAAGGACCCTATTAGAAACATCTGGGTGATAGAGTTCGGGATGATCGCCTGCGTGCTCATCATCCCGCTTGCGATGATCTGCGGCCCGATAAGAGGAATCCCGTTCTACTGGCGGCTCGTAGACTGTTCATTCGGCGTATTCGGGATAATCCCGCTCTGGCTTGCCCGAAAATACACTCTGAAACTTGCAAACAGCTGCAAGTAGTGAAGAATTGCGCTTCGGGACGAACTGCGGTCCCTAAGCATAAGATATTGCAAAAGCGACAAGTAGCTACAAACAACTACAAGTGAGTGGAACAATAAACAAACAATCATGGTATAATCAATTAGGCTATAGCCGATAATCTTCCGGGGAGTTTCAGGTATAACTCGAAACTCATTAGGTGATACGCTATGCAAAGGATGCTGACGGTTGATGAAGCTGCAGCGATGCTGCGGCACAGCAAATATACAGTACGAAACTGGATAAAACGAGGCAGGCTCCAAGCAACCAAAGTTGGGCAGCGTTACCTTATAATGGAAGGCGCAGTGCAGGAACTTGCCGTTCCACCAGTCCAGGCGAAAATTTCACGTACAGAAAGTAAGCACCTTATGGAGCGTCTCCTTACGGAAGGTGCCAAAGCAGGCGTAACAGAAGATACTTACAGCTATGTAATGCGTGACGCTGAAGCAAGGGAAGAAGCCGGGCGTTTCAACGCCGGAGCGCTATAATATGGCTATAGTCCTGGATGGCGCAGCCGCCGCAGGTATACCTCTCAATGATCCCCTACTAAGAAAACACGTCGAAGCAGCGCTGGATGAGCACAAGTGCTATATGACGCTTGCGTCCGTCACTGAGTTCGCCTGCCTTGCAACTGCCGGGTGCGGGGCAAAGCTTGCAGAGCAGTGGGTGGGATGGTTGTATACGCATGAGTGCATCGAGATCGTAGAGCAGCGCCGGTTCGACCGATATGCATCCCAAAAGTTTCTACTTATGATTGCTGATGCTTATGATAGATCGGGATTGGCTCCCGCAGCCGCATCATCCGCAGCACTCGCTAAATATATGAAAATCCCCGTCCTGACAAACCGCGAACGGTTCAAAACACTTGAAGAAGAGCGGTTCTGCAAAGTAAAATGGGCGAGGTAAGAGCCTTTCGAATTGCACGAATGGGAATTGGAGAAAATGATGCAGCAAAACGCTATTATGCGTGAAGAATACGAATGGTCGAATATCTGGTGGGACCATGCAGACGATGCCGACTTGAAAAGGGTCTTGCTGATCGGGGATTCGATATCAGTCGGATACACTCAACCAGTGATCGATCGGCTAAAAGACATATTCCATGTAGACCGGTTAGCGAATTCAAGAAGCATAAATGATCCGGCTCTCTTCAAAGAGATCAATTATATGCTCAGTGAATACCAATATGAAGCCATCCATTTTAATAACGGCCTCCATGGTTCTCATATTCCTGATGATGTGTATGCTTATTTTCTGGAGCACATGGTTCAATTACTGATACAATACGGACACGGTGCGAAGCTGGTCTGGGCCAGTTCCACACCGGTTACAACGCCGGGTGATCCATCGACACCTGATACAGAAAATAACGCCCTTGTGCTGCGCCGCAACGCACTGGCAGCAGGCATTATGCAAAAATACAATATTCCTATAAACGACCTGAACAGCATCGTTGCAGGACGGCCGGAACTCAGCGCTGGCGATGGATGCCACTATAAAGCAGAAGGCTATGCCCTGCTTGGAGAAGCAGTTGCCAAAGTGCTGACTCAACGCTAGATAGATTTATCATTATTCCGCACGGGTTCAGCGGGCGTTTTTGTTTAGCAGTTCGTATATTACGAGTGCGACGCCTCCCGGCGATGCGATCTCTGCTGATTTAACGAAACCCACTTTTTCATACAAATGCCGGGTTTGCGGATTATCTTTAGGTGTGGCAAGCGACCAGATTATTGCTTCCGGGTGTTTGGATAGCATGAACTCGATTGCGTCTCTCCCGATTCCCTTGTTCTGGTAATCCGGGTGGACGCAGATCATATAGAGGTGGTAATGGAAGCCGTTTCTGGGATATATCTCTATCCCTCCGACGATTTTGCCGTCTGCGAGCGAGATTTTATAAAATATCGCCTTCCTGATCTTCTCGACCATCGTCCCGCGCTCAGTGATGTATGAAGGGCACTCTCCGTAATTAAGAAAATCTCTCTTAAAAGCCGCGTTTTGGGCTTCCATTAACTCGTCTGCGTCTTTTTCTAGCGCCCGTTCGATAACTACTTTCATGGAATGCCTCCTCATTGCAAAAAGTCTTCTCGCAGCAGATAAACTGCGGAAATGCCCTTCATTGTACTACATTTGGATATTCCCTATCAGTTGATTTTGAATGAGTCGAGGAATTTGCGGCCATCAGAGCTAAGCTCACTACCAGATCCCGTAACAATCACGGCATAAGAACGGCCATTAACAAGAAACATCCTTACCCAGGCACATTCGTTCGTTCCGCATTGTATTACCAATTCCTTACATGGATATCCTGAATAGACAGCATCCGTTGTGGATGTGACCGAGCCCTGGTCTTCCATCAGAACAACCTGTGTCATGGTCTTCATGAGGTTCTCATTGCCGGCTGTTTGCAGCCACTGTGCCGGAAAATCCCAATATTTGGCTTTATAGCAATATCCGTCATCATTCGTTTGAGTAATGCAGTAGACAGGTATCATTGCATTATAAATTTTATTATTGAACATTGTCGTAATACGATGGTCGCCCGAAAAAGCTACCGAGAACCGCCCTTCAGGACAAGTCCAGGGTTTTGGTTTCGTTTTATTGTAATATATAAAACCCGCCACTGCTGCAGCAGCTATAATTACTACAGCTAGAATAATACCTGTTACTGCCTTTCCGTTCCTGTTCATACATTCCTCCACTTTAATAAACATTATGATTTGCTGCATCGGGCTGCTCAACCCCCGAACAACGATGTCTGAATTGTAGCATAATTATGAGGATTGCAGACAGACATATTTTGGCTTGTCCTTTGCCCCCTTCTTAGGCTAAACTTGGAGGGATATTTTATGGAAGATCGGAGGTCATTATGTCTATTCCTATTAAACTCGATACTTCTTACCTTGCCCAGGAGGTGACTCCTGAGGAAGTCTACTCCTGGCAGGCTCATGTGGATTTCTGTCATGAAATGCTTCACACCAGGTCCGGCGCGGGTTCGGACTTCCTTGGATGGGTGGAACCCAAGATAATGATGCCCGCTGCAGAGGTCGATAGAATCTCGCAGGTTGCTGCACGGCTTAGAGCTGGGTCTGATGTGCTGGTGGTCATCGGCATCGGCGGGTCATACTTAGGCGCGAGGGCGGTGATAGAAGCTATAGGCGGCCCGGACAAAGATAGAATTATCTTCGCAGGCCAGAATATATCAGCCCATTACCACAAGGAACTGCTCAGCAAGCTGGAAGGCAAGCGGATTGCAATCAACATCATATCCAAGTCGGGAACGACAACTGAACCGGCAATAGCTTTCAGGCTTCTACGAAACTATCTCGAAGAAAAAGCCGGGAAAGAGAAGGCCGCGAAGCTGATCGCAGCGACCACCGACGCGAAGAAAGGTGCCCTCAGAAACCTTGCGGTCGAGCAGGGCTATGAGACCTTCGTAGTCCCGGATGACGTAGGCGGCCGCTATTCCGTGCTTTCCGCTGTCGGGCTTTTGCCGATTGCATACGCAGGGATAGACATCAAAGCACTCCTAGAATCAGCCGCGAAATGCGCTGAGGAGCTGAAAACAGCCGATCTCAAGGCAAACCCGGCATATTATTATGCAGTCCTCAGAAACCTGCTCTACAACAAGGGAAAAGGTATAGAAATTCTGGCATCTTTCGAGCCCAGACTGCATTACATAACCGAATGGTGGAAACAACTCTTCGGTGAGAGCGAAGGCAAGGAAAATATCGGGATATTCCCTGCATCAGTGGACTTCACAACGGACCTGCACTCGATGGGCCAGTGGATACAGGAAGGACGGCGCAGTATCTTCGAGACGTTCATCGACATAGAAGGCGGCGAGCCCGATCTCATCATCCCGAACGAGCTGAATGATGCCGACGGGCTGAACTACCTCGCCGGAAAGCAGGTTCACGAAGTCAACCAAGAAGCTTACCGCGCGACGGCACTCGCACACCGCGAAGGCGGAGTCCCGAACTCGTCAATCGTGCTTCCTAAGCTTGATGAGGAAACTCTTGGAGCAATGCTTTACTTCTTCGAGAAGGCCTGCGCCATAAGCGGTTATCTGCTGCGGGTAAACCCGTTCAACCAGCCAGGTGTCGAAGCCTACAAAGGCCACATGTTCGCACTTCTCGGCAAACCGGGGTTTGAGAAGCAGACGGAGGAGATCAAAAAGCGGCTGCAGATCGGTTAACGGCTGCGCCTGTTTTACTTTATCCTGCGGGAACTAAAACGGGGTTAACAGATAAATACATACCTTCCGTTCCCGCAGGATACAAATTCTGTCCGCCGTAGGCGGACGCTTCGGCAGCTATCGCGCTTTCGAAGAAAGCGCTGTCGCGGCAGCATCATCTATGGATTTTCGGCCATAGCCGAAAATCCTTTGGAGAGTTTCAGTGCAATTAACTGAAACTTTAGATGATGCGAGAGCAAGCAGTCCGAAGCAAATGAATTACATGGGGAGAATTACCACACGCCAGCAACCGCTAAAAAGCGACCGATGCGCTCAGGTTAAGCTGGCTTTCTTTATCCGGCAGGCGAAGTGACTCATAACCGGCGCTGATGCTGCTTCTGGCGTTAAGATCGTGGACCAGGAGCAGGCCCAGGCTGCTGGTATTATCTGAGTTGACGCCTTCCTTATCTCGCGGGGTGCGGCCCAGATACTCAGCCACGCCAGTCCAGCTTTCGGCAAACTTCCGATCCAGCCTCAGGAATAAAGCCTTGCTGTTTCGCCCTACGGGATGCCCGATAACAAGCCCGCTGTGAGTGTATTCATGCTCAAAGTACTCGGGCCTGGTTGCGCCATAGGTCCCCTCATCTGTAAAGATATACTCAGCGCGGAGTCCCGTGCTGCCATCACCCAGCAAATCCGGCCAATATGACCCGACGAGGAAACCGAGCTTTCGCGGACGATGCCAGTTGCCGTTACGTAGTACCGCAGGGGCGTTCATGTCATCCACAAGAAAATCGAAGTATCCCTCGAACCTGGGAGAGAACTTGTAAAGCGAATCGATGGATAGAAATGAGTTCCACTCTGCGTCAACATCATCGACAAATATGTGCTGGTAGAGGTACAGCGACGGAAGAACGAGGACCAGCGGGTTCGGGGTCTTGCTTGTCTTTGCGGTCTCATTTATCGCGAAATGGAACTGTCTGGAAAACCGCTTTTCCCACCGCCTGGCGAGCAGATAGAAGTTTATCCCTCTGTCCTCGAACGGAGCTATAAACTGTGTTATCTTTACATTGCCGATCCGGCGGCCGAAATCTACATCTTTCGCTGTCAGAAAATACATGAAAGCCGGGCTGTTGTCGGAAAGGATCATCGAGCCGCTGTAACCCGGTCCCCACCACTGGTAGTCCCTGCCTATTTCCCATTCCCAGTTCGGTGTCTTGCCTCTGATAAAGAACTTTTCGAGGTCTGAAAACTGATCTCCATCGAGCTTTTCCCGCCGGTTTGAAAGAGTCGCGACACACGTAACATACTTGCCGCTTGTTACGATCAGTGTCCCGTCGTAAATGCCGGTAAGGTGGCTGTCTCCGTCCGAATATTCGAATCTCGGTTCGAAAGAGCCGGTTGGGATAATTGCATGGCTTTCGGCATACGGTTGGAGCTTTGAAAGCGCCTCCTCTCCACCAATCAGCCGTATCTCTGCTGAAAACTCGGCGGCAAGCCGGGAGAGAAGCGCTCTGTCAGCTTCGGCAGCTTTCCCGTCGGCAGCATTAAGCGCGCTCAGAGTGAAGGCAGCCATATCCTCGCGGGTGTAGAGCCAGTTGCCCATAAACCGCTCGGCCGGAACGGATGGAATGAGTCCGCCTGCGGCGAGGTGCATCAAAGCATTGTATGTCCAGTTTTCAGTGGGAACGCGGTCCGTCGAGGCAGTCGGTTGGGCAAAGCATGAGATTCCGCAGAAAACAAGCACGACAGTAATGAGCAGGCTTAACCTGCTTGGCCTTACACTGCAAAGGGTCATTTAGTAAGCTCCGTCAGCAGATATTACAGCAGGAATAGTTTTGAGAAGTATTATGATGTCCAACCAGATAGAACGCGAGTCGATGTATTGCAGATCGAGTTTTACCCACTCATCGAAGCTCAGTTTGCTCCTGCCGCTTATCTGCCACAGGCATGTGATGCCGGGAATTACGGAAAGCCGCCTGAGCTGCCATTCTTCATACTGCTCGACTTCATCAGGAAGCGGAGGACGCGGACCTACGAAAGACATATCGCCTTTTAGGACATTGAAGAGCTGCGGAAGCTCATCCAGACTGTAGCGCCGCATAAATTTGCCGACACGGGTAATTCTTGGATCGTTTCGGATCTTGAATATAGGCCCGGAGACTTCGTTCAAGTGAAGTATTTTGGTCTTCGACTTCTCGGCATCAACGCACATGGACCTGAACTTGTAAAAGACGAATGCTCTACCACCCAGACCGAGCCGCTTCTGCCGGAAAATAATCGTGCCCTTGGAATCCAGCTTTATGCATATGACTATGATCAGAAAAACAGGCGAAAGAAGGAGCAGCAGGACCAGCGCGCCGATGACATCGATGACGCGCTTAACGAAAAGGTAACCTGAGCGGACATCCGCTGCAGGCACACTCATACTTTCGAGCGACACTTTCACTTTCCCCCTGCCTATACTTCCCCTGCTATAATGCGATCCACCGCTTCAGAAAGATCGGCGGCGACAAGATCAGGAGCCGGATCAATCGCACTGGCAACACTGGCCGAAACCATACCGGAGAGCACCAGAACAGTCCTGCACCCGGCGGCCTGGCCCGCCTGCACATCCTTGGCATTATCTCCGATAAAGACAGTATCTTCGATGTCTATCTTCATATCGCGACCAGCCCGCAAAATCAGTCCCGGAGCTGGCTTTCTACAGTCGCATTTATCTTCCGGCCTGTGGTAACAGTAATACGTAGCGGCGATTTCCCCACCCGCTTTCCTGACCTGGGAAAACATCAACCGGTCTATACTCGCAAGAGCTTCTTTGGTCAACAAGCCCTTACCGATGCAGGCCTGGTTCGAAATCACAACGGCCTTGAACCCTGCCGCGTGTAATCGTCTCAGCGCATCGAGCGACCCCGGCAAAAAACAAAACTCATCTGTATTTTTGACATAGTCGTCCCTGTTCTCATTGATGACTCCATCACGGTCAAGGAAGACTACTCGTGTCCGGTTATTTCCTGGTAAAGACATGTAAAAATCAAGTGCGAAAGTACTACGTGGACGTCTTCGACCTGCTGCATACTGTTACTCGGTACTACGACCGGTTTATCGGCTATTTCAGCGAGCCGCCCGCCGCCGATGCCGGTTAGACCGATTGTCGTAACTCCCCCGGACTTAGCGACTTCCACAGCGCGGAGAATGTTGGGAGAATTACCGCTTCCGCTTATGACGATCAATACGTCACCCGGATTTGCCCACGTCGCGACCTGCTCCGCAAATATATTTGAATAATCGGTATCATTGGCCCAGGCCGTTATAGTAGCAACACCATCATTTAGCGATAAAACACGGAATTTTTGGTCACCGAGACAACCAATCCCTTTTTGTAGATCGCAGGCCAGGTGAGACGCAGTAGCGGCACTCCCGCCGTTCCCGCAGATCATAACCTGTCTTCCATCTTCGTAAGCTCGCTTGATAGTCTGAACCAGATCACCAATTGTCTCCGGCGGAAGCTCGGAAATGATTCTCGCTACATCATCTAAATAACTGCTGATAAGGTTAGAACGGTCCGCAGCAACTATATGCATCCTGCATACCTCCATTTGTGTAACCACCAATCATTTAGTAATGCCCATTATCGACGGACATTAAAGATGACCTTGCTTCCATCCCGCTCAAGTCGAAACGGAAGCTCTTTGAGGTTTGCAAGCGCCTTGCGGACCCTGTTCTGATAAGCCGGCTGGCAATAAAGCAGTAAAAAACCGCCGCCGCCAGCTCCAGCTACCTTTCCGCCGGCTGCGCCGGCCTTCAAGGCCTTTTCGTAAAGCTCGTCTATATAACTATTACTAATGTTCGATGCCAGAGATTTCTTAAAACCCCAGCCGGCGCTCAGGATATTGCCCAGCCGGTTAACTCTTGAACCGGTAAGGCAATCGCGAACGGTATATGCCTGATCGCGCATTTTCCTCAGCACGGACATTTTGTCCGCTATATTATCTTTCTGCTCAGAAAGCACGCCGCTCGACTTCCGAGTGATGCCTGTATAAAACAGCATCAGGCTTTCATCGAGTTGTCTTCGTCGAAAGCCGTCCATCTCGAGCGGTTGGACAGTTACACTGCCGTCTCTTATAAACTTGATGCAGCGTATACCGCCGTAAGCCGCAATATACTGGTCCTGCTTCCCAATCGGCTTGCCGAGTGCGCTGATCTCGATCTCACATGCTTCTCTTGCCAGGATCTCAGCCGGTTTGATCTCTCCCCTAAACGCATAGAGCGCATTCAGAAGACCGACCGTGACAGTGCTCGATGACCCCAGGCCGGAACCCTCCGAAGGAACATCGGCCATTGTGGAAATCTCGATCCCGCTCTTTATACCTACTTTCCGCAGACTCTCTCGAACCAGCTCATGTTCGATTTCTGTGACATTGCTGACCATTTCTGTTCGGGAGTAACCTACGCGGATATTGTCATCGAACCGTTCCTTTACGATGACGTAGATATATTTATCAATTGCGGATGAAACAACGCATCCTTCTTCTCTTGCATAAAAGTCGGCGAAGTCAGTGCCTCCACCGGCGAAACTGATGCGTAAAGGAGTCTGGGTAATGATCATCCTCTTCTCCAGTTCTGATTGTATTTTAACATAAGCTGACTGTGAGCTTCAAGGCCGGGTCCGAAAGGATTTTCTCCCACGGATGTGTAAGTTTACCCAAGATAGAAGAGTTTGTAATAGCACTGCGGTAATAAACAGCATTTTTTCGCAGAAATTGCGTATGTATAATAGGTTTACAGGAGGCATAGCAACTTGAGGATATTAAAAAAGGCTGAGTTGAAAGGCATCTTTGGGATGCTTTTCTTCGCGCTTTTACTTGGAGTAGTAATACTCGCTCTGACCGGCACACTTACCCAGTGGTTCGGTTGGCGGCTTCCGTGGGAGAAGTCAATTACGAACAATATAGTGTTCGTTTCCGACAGAAACGGCCACCAGGACATATGGATAATGAACCCGGACGGAACGGGACAGAAGCCCCTCACGAACGATGGGTTCGCGGACTCCGACCCGGTAGTCTCCCCCGATGGCTATTCGATTGTGTTCGTGTCGTCACGCGGCCAGGACGGCTCACAGATCTATTCAATGGATGTGGACGGCTCGCACCTGCACAGGATCTCGAAGATATCGGGGGTTAAGTCCCGGATCAGCATCAGCCACGACGGAAGCGAAATAGCTTTCCTGTGCGGCGGCGAGTTGTGGCGTATCGGATCGGATGGAAGCCAGCCAGGGCGGGTCCTTCCTACTCAACAGGAAGCATCGGTCGAGCGCATGAACGGTACGAAGTCCTATTATGTCTGGGCAGAGAGATCACCCGACGGCAAGCAACTGGCCGGAGTGAGGTCGGCTGACGACAAACAGGAAGCCGTCTTAATGAACAGCAATGATGACGCGCCTAAGCTGATGAGTCCAGCTACAGACCAGGGCCCACTCCCCATTACCGAAGAGCAGGTCTTTGAAAAATGGGACCGCAGCGGAGCAAAACTGGCGATGACTATGACCGATTCAAAAGGGACAGGACTTCTATTAGTAGTCGATGCCGAAAACAACAATATTCCGATACTCTACAGCGGTAATGCTATGACCAGCCCCACATGGTCCGCTGACGGCAGTAAAATCGCAGCAGTGGAAATCAAGAGAAGGAATGCGAACGACTATATCCCCGTAAAACTGATGTCATTCGATATTGCGAACCGTGAGGTGAAGGTTGTCGACAAGGGTGACATAACGGACACAGGATGGGCTTCCACCGGAGAGGTCATCACCTACTGCAAAAACGGTGATATCTACTCCGCCGATGTTGGGACAGGTAAGATCACGAACCTGACCAAAGGCAAAGGCAGCAACTCCAGCCCCGTATGGGCTCCGTCAGCCGAGAAGTAGATGCTCCTAAACGATCCATATCTCAGGCACCAGTTAATCCCGTATATAGGCAATAAAAGAAAGCTCCTTCCGATGATCCGGTCGGCGGTGGAGGCCACCGGGCTGAAAAACGGCGTTTTCTGCGATCTTTTCGCCGGAAGCGGCGTCGTTTCCAGGCTCGCCAAGCGGATGGGCTTTCGCGTCATATCGAACGACTGGGAGCCTTACACCGAGAAGATCAATCTCGCGTATATCGAAGCAAACCGGCCGCCTGCATTCAGAGCGTTCGGCGGGATCGACCGCGTTTTCCAAAAGCTGAACGCGTTGCCGCCGGTCCGGGGCTACATAGCGACATATTACTGCCCGGTAGACGATGAAAACCCGGACTTCAGAAGCGAGCGGATGTTTTACACTCAGGAAAACGGTCAAAAAATCGATGCGATCCGCGAAGAAATCAGCTCATGGCGCAAGTCCGGGCTTATCGACAGGATGGAAGAGGCCGTACTCCTCGCTCCGCTTATCTACCAGGCGTCTTACTGCAGCAACACATCGGGTGTCTTCAAGGGGTTTCACCATGGATGGGGAGGCCGGACAAGCACCGCTCTCTACCGTATACGGAGCAAACTCGCCGTGTCGCCTCCGGTCTTCTACGACAATGGCCAGACTAACGCTGCAATAAGAGAAAATGCCCTGGAAGTCGCGCAGAATGTCGACTGTGATATAGCCTATATCGACCCTCCCTACAACCAGCACCAGTACGGCTCGAACTATCACCTGCTGAACACCGTTGCGCTGTGGGACAAGCCGCCTGTCAGCAGACATATCGTACCAGGCCGTAAATCGGCGATCCGGCTGGACTGGCGCACCCTCCGGCGCAGCCCTTACTGCTATAAATCAACGGCATTACCGTCATTTTCTGAGCTTGTGGCTAGAATCCGTGCTCGTTACGTCTTGGTAAGTTATAGTACTGATGGGATTGTACCAACTGATGAGCTGCTCAAGGTGCTGGGCGGCCGAGGCAGCCTTACGGTGCTGACCAGACAGTATAAACGTTACCGTGTGAGCAGCCAAAGGCCTTCGCCCAAGCCGCACACCGTCGAGTTTGTTGCCATAATCGATACCGCCGCTCGAAGCAATCCGAACGACATTGACCGCGCGGTAGAAGCTATCTGTGAAGCTGGTATCGACCGGCAGGGCTCTTGAAAGGGGAAACAGATGAGAAGAATAGTCACTTGCATTGCATTAGTCCTCGCAGTTCTGGCTGCGGGACCGGTTTTTGCCGACAGGATAATATTCGCGCCTACCGGCACTACGCTCTCTCCGGGAGCAGTCAAGGCTGAAGCAGCTACCAGCCCTTCTAACAACGATTCCAAAGTATACTGGCTGGGGCTCGGCCTGCAGAAATTTGAAGTAAACGCAATCAGGTTCGATTTCAAAAATGAGACTACCACCAAAAGCAGGGGGATAGCCACCTTCGATACTTCGCTCGATAAAGATGATTTCGACATAGTGAACGCACAGCTCGGCCTTGTGCCTGAGACCACCCTCACACCTGCCATAAGCATCGGCGTCTGGGACTTTACTGATAAAACCGCCGATGGGACCGGATATTTCCTTGCATTCAGCAAAGCCGTGCCGCTTACAAAGGAACTGCCCCTGCCTGTACGCGATGTAAAAGTCCATGCAGGGTTCGGCGTCAGCGGAATTGATAATGTTTTTGGCGGTGCAGAGGCAACTTTGCCGCTTGGACTTAAGGTTTCTGCGGAATACTTCCAAAAGGACTTTAATTACGCTTTAGGCTGGGGGCCTGTCGCAGGGCTGCAGGCCAAAGTGTACATCCTGGACGGAGAGACTTATTACGGTCTGAAATTCTCATCTCCACTCTAGGTCTTCTCCGTTCGGGGGTTCTTTATCACGAAATAGGGAACAGGGAATAGAGAGGATTTAGGAATGCTTCGGCGCACATATTTTGCGCGAAGCCGGCCTTTCCGGATTAGTGGAGACTCGTGCTTCTCCCCGTGGTCCAGTAGGTCCACGGCTAATACACCCCGTGGTCCAGTAGGTCCACGGGGTAGTAGGACGAACTGCGGTCGGGTTATTGCTTCGGACTGCTTGCTGCCGAAGCCGACACCGCAGGTGTCGAGAACCTCTATCCACCCTTCTCCTTCTTTCGTAATAAAAAGGGAGCCGGAGGGAAGACATGAGATTTGCAATAATCGGCTGCGGTGAGGCAGGCAGCAGGAGAGCAGCAGCTATAGACTCCGTGGAGGGTGCTGAGGTTATCGTCTGCGTGGATACGGTGAGAAACCGCGCAGAGAGTCTGGCACGGCGCTACGGAGCTGATTCATCCACTGACTGGAGATCGTCCATTGCAAGGACCGATGTGGACGCTGTAGTCATCGCCACATCCAACAACCTTCACGCTGCAATCGCCCTGGCATCTGCTGAAGCCGGAAAAAATATCCTGTGCGAGCGCCCGCTGGCGCGGAACCCGTCCGAGGGGGCACAGATGATCGGAGCAGCACAAGAACACAAAGTCAGACTGAGGACCGGATTTCGCCGCCGCTATCATCCTGCAGTCATCAAAACTCGAAACATAATAAACGAAGGCAGGATAGGTAGAATTCTCTTCATCCGTGGCAGGACAAGCCGTGGAGGTTACACAGAGCGTCCGGCGGACTGGATGGTCGATTGCGAGCTTTCAGGCGGCGGCACGCTTCTCGACAACGGTATGGACCTTATAGACCTCTGCAGCTTCTTCATGGGTGATTTCAAGGAGGTAACAGGGCGGACGGCAATATTGATGCTGCCGATAGAACCATGCGAAGATAATGCGTTCGCGATCCTCACAACATCTGACAACCGGTCAGCCATTATTCACTCCTCATGGACTGACTGGGTGGGCTATCTCTCTATGGACATCTCCGGGACGGAAGGATACATCAAACTCGACTACGATAACGCCACTGTCGCCGTCGGGTTGAGCGGGGCAGGGCTTGAGGAGGTCTTCGATCTTTCACTGGAGCCGGACCGTTCACTCGCAATGGAGATAGAAGATATGGTACACGCCGTCACCGATGGCCGCAGGCCTTTCGAGACTGGATTGAATGGACAGGAAGCCCTGTCTATCGCCCACGCAGTCTATCGTTCATCCGAAACCGGCACAGCGGTGAAAGTGTAAGCATTTTCGGGGAAGGATTTAGGCCATTCCGGGCTGCATTGCAAATACAGCCCGGAAGAAACTCTCACTAAATCCTAATCCCCGCTCTTCTTCTTCAAATCGTCGAGCAATTTTTCGATCCCTCCGCGTCTTTGCCCCTGCATTCCGGGAGGCCCGCCTGCCGGACGGTTGAGCGGGTTGAAATTCTTCATACCACCGGGACCGCCTGCTCCAGGAGGAGGGCCACCCTGCCGCCTGCCCGATGGCATGCCCTGGGGCGGGCCGCCCTGCCGGAACTGCTGCTCGGCAGGAAGCGCGCTGATCACCGAGCGCTGTTTATCTGTTATTACAGCCTGCAGCGCCTTGACAGCATCCTCTGCGCTGGTCTCATCCAGCGTTTTTTTCTCACGCAGGGGTTGTACTATCGCGAGGATAGACTTAGCCTGAGCCTTTGTGAGCGGTTCCTTGCCACTCTCTTCCAGACGCCTGATACTATTGAGCTGCTTAAGCATCTGGAATGCGTATTTATGCTCTTTCTGTAACTCTGCAAACCGGCCTGAGCCCTGAGATCCACCCATCTGCCCGCCGGAAGCCGTAAATCCCTGTGAAGTGTCCCCTGCAGAGCTTTTTGCCACTCCGGAACTGCTTTTGTATGCAAAATATCCGCCTACAAGGACGATCAACACGACAATACAAGCCAATACGCGTTTCATTGCAGTTTTCCTTTCATCTTATTCGTAACGCAGCGCTTCTATAGGGTCCAACTGTGACGCGGCACGGGCTGGATAATAGCCGAAGAAGACTCCTACAAGCGCAGAGAAACCAAATGATAAGAGAATAGACCCCAGCGAAACAGTCGCCTTAAATGACGACGAGATGCTGCTGATGATCGATGATCCGGCCATTCCGAGCAGTATTCCTATTACTCCGCCTGCCATCGAAAGCACAAGAGCTTCGACCAGGAACTGCAGTTGAATATCCCTATTCCGCGCTCCAATAGCTTTCCTTATGCCGATTTCACGAGTCCGCTCGGTAACGGAGACTAACATGATGTTCATAACACCTATACCTCCGACCAAAAGTGAAACACTCGCTATACCGCCAAGGAGCAGAGTAAAGACCTTGGAAGTCTCGCTGGCCATTTCCATGATCTCTGCCTGGTTGCGGACGACAAAGTCGTCCTCGGCACTATCAGCCAGCCGGTGGCGCTTACGCAGAAGCTTTGTGATCTGGCTGGTTGCTTTGTCCATCTGGGCCATAGTAACAGCCTGAGCATCGATCATACGGATATATTGCAGACCGAACAACCTTTGCATCGCAGTCGTGACCGGGACCATTATCTGGTCGTCGGGATCGCCGAATCCGCCTGCAGTCCCCTTGCTGGCCAGCACGCCTATCACCTGGAACCGGATACCCTTAATACTTATCTTCTTGCCTACCGGAGACATCTTGCCGAAGAGAGTCGTTGCGGTCGTCGGACCGATGACTGCAACCGTTCTCATCGATTTGACATCCCGCAGCCTGAAGAATCTCCCTTTATTTACCCGGTAGTTGCGTATATCCAGATAATCTGGGGTGGTGCCGAGTATGGTTGTATTGGTATTGTTGTTGCGGAATTCGGCCTGTGCCATTCCTGACGCCTCAGGCGCTGTTTTGGCAATAGCAGAGCATTTTTCGGCAACGGCATCCGCATCATCGAGCGTAAGAGTGTCCATGCTGCCGAAACCGCCACGGACCGCTCCGCTCTTGGACTGGCCTGACCTGACAATAAGCACATTAGTGCCCATCTGCTTGATCCGGCTCATCATCTGGCTGCTCGCGCCCCCCGCAAGAGCCAGCATAGTGATAACTGCGGATACGCCGATGATAATGCCGAGCATAGTGAGCGCTGAGCGCATTTTATTTGCGACCAGGCCTTCCAGCGCGACGGATATACTCTCCAGAATGTTCATGACTCTTCCTCCACCGGCAGTTTCGCCAGTACATCCCGCGCGTCTACCGGATGATCGGCCTTTTGGTCGGAAACGATGTGTCCGTCCTTGAAGCGAATCACGCGCTGTGCATGCTTCGCGATGTCTTCTTCGTGAGTGACTATTACAACAGTCTTGCCTTCGGCGTGGAGTTCCTGGAATATCACCATGATCTCTTCACTTGTCCGGGTATCGAGGTTGCCGGTAGGCTCGTCACCTAATATGATAACCGGATTGGTGACAAAGGCGCGCGCAATGGCTACACGCTGCTGCTGTCCGCCTGAGAGTTCGTTCGGCTTATGGTCGAGCCTATCGCCGAGCCCAACACGCTCCAGTGCGGCCTTAGCCTTGGCCTCAGTGTCGGCAGCATCTGGGTCGTAGAGCATCGGAAGCATCACCTGCTTCAAGGCTGGCCGCCTCGGTATCAGGTTGAATGTCTGAAAGACGAACCCGATCTTGCGGTTACGGACCGCTGCAAGCTGATCGTCGTTCATTCCGGCTACTTCCTGTTTGTCGAGGATGTAAGAACCTTCGGTAGGCTTATCGAGACATCCTATGATGTTCATGAATGTCGATTTGCCTGACCCAGACGGCCCCATGATAGCCACGAACTCACCCGGCTTGACATCGAGCGATACGCCCTTTAGGGCGTGGACCGCAATGTCACCCATATAGTATGTTTTATGGAGATCTTCTACATGAATCATAGTTATTCTCCCCTACATTGGTGGTGGGCCGCCGCCGCCTCGGAAATTACTACTCTTGGTCGTCGTTTCCTCTTCAGGTATGACGACCTTCTCGCCTTCTTTTAGGCCACTCACGATTTCGCAGTTGTCATTGCCCATCAGTCCGACCTGGACCTTGCGAAAAGACTGGGTTTTTCCGTCATGTCCGAGTACCGTGACATTTGTGCCTGCATCCGTCTCGGTGACTGCTTCTATAGGCACACACAACACATCCTCTTTTCGCTCGACCACGAAGTCGCAGGTAGCGTTCATCTCAGGTTTCAGCCTCGAATCTGCCTGATCGAGCTGAACAGTTACTGGCACAGTAGTTACATTGGAATTGACCTCTGCTTCCGGCGCGATCTTAATGACCTTTGCAGGGAACAGCTCATCGGGGCATGCATCGACACTGACATCGACATCCTGGCCGAGTGTTATCTTGCCGACATCCGTCTCGTCGACGTCCACTACAACCTGCATTTTGCTTATATCGGCTATATCGACTATTGTGACTCCTGATCCGCTTCCGGCCATGGCCTGCCGTCCGGCAGTGATTATTGAACCGGACTCAACGTATTTCTTGACCACGACACCATCCCTTGGTGCGACAACAGTCGTATAGCCGAGCTGGGTCTGTGCGTTCTCCAATGCGGCTTTAGATTTCTTCAACTGAGCCTGAGCCTGAAGTACTGACTCGCTTTTCATCTGATCCTGATATGATGATGCGCGGGAGGAAGCAAGTGCAGCCAATGCCTGTTTCAGAGCCGCTTTGGATGCTGCCAACTCTTTCAGCTTCAAGTCATCCTGCACTCCATTGGCGCGGGCAGACTCAAGTGCTGATCTGGCCTGCGCGACTTTGGCTTCCGCGGACTTCAGATCCTGGTCTGATTCTTCTTTTATCGTGTCATATTTGCTTTTTGCGCTCTCAAGCTGGCCTTTCGCAAGCGAATACTGCGCTTCGGCGTCATCTACATTGCTCTGTGAAACGAATCCCTTTACCAGAAGAGCCTTCTGGCGTTTGAGGCTCTTTTCCGCGTTATCGTAAGACGCACTGGCCTCATCGTAAGAAGCTTTAGCCGCAGACAGCTTCTGTGGAACAGATGCCGACTTCGTTTGGGTCATGCTCGCAATAGCTGACTCCAGCGAACTCTGAGCCTGTTTTATCGACTCTTTTGTGAGTCTGGGTTGAACCTTCGCTTCCTGCTCTGCCTGAAGCAACTTCTGCCTGCTCGATTCAAGCGCCTGCTCCGCACTGGCTATGTTCGCGGCTGTCTGAAGGCGCTGCATGGAAAGCGCCTGTTTGGCTGAATTCACCTGCGCTTCTGAGCTCGAATAATCGGCTTTTGACTGATCGAGGTTCGATATTGAGTCTGAAGGATCGATCTTGGCTATCAACTGACCGGCTTTGACATGGTCACCTTCGTCTACCGCCAGTTTAACAACCTGCCCGCCAACGTTTGACTTGACTTCCACCGTGGTCACCGGCTGCAGCACTCCATTGCCCGAAACGCTGGACAATACCGTCCCCCGTGTAACAACAGCAGTCTCAGGCGCAACCGTCTTATTGCCTGATTTTTTCATATGCACTATTACAATAGTGATAATCAGGAGTGCGATTACGGCTATTATCAGATGCTTTCGACGCGGCCTTCTACTTTTCATATGCTCCTCCTTGTTTGCCTACCGCATACTCCATCTGGGCAACGGCAATATAGTAATCGTAACGGGCTTGAACATCATCGCTCTGGGCAGTTACAAACTGCACCTCGGCGTTAAGCAAGTCCAGCGTGGTACCCAGCCCTTGAGAATATCTCTCTTTCTGCGCCTGATAGTTATTATCGGCAGCCTTAAGGCTGAGGGCACTTGCAGTCACCCGCTCCTGGGCGTTCGTCAGGTTATAGTAGGCTTCTTCTACTTCAGAACGGATGTCTCTGCCCATCTGTTCTTCCTGCAGTTCCGCATTAGCCTGGTTGGCCTTGGCTTCCTTGTAGGCAGCCCGGTTGGCTCCGCCGTTAAAGATATTGTATACTATCCCGCCGACCACCTGGGTACCGCCAGTCGTGAACCCTCCTGACACCTGCCGCTGGTATTCAGCGGTTACTGCCGGACGAGGATAAAGTGAGATCTTCGCGGATTTGACCAATGCTTTCGCCGAACCTATCGCAGCCTGGTTCTCAAGAATATCAGGGCGAGATTTGAGCGCTGTTGCCACATATTCGTCCAAAGGCATTGAATCAGCAGCCGGCGTCTCATCCACCTCGGCTATATCGAACCCTGGCTGCGATGTAAGCCCCATAATATTCTGCAGCTGGATCGCAGATGTGCGGACAGTATTTTGAGCCGACAGAAGGCTTACGCGAGCGCTTGCGAGCTGTGCTTCTATGGGAAGAATGTCGATCTTTGCCGCTGCACCCACTTCAGCGCGGGCCTGCACCTGATCGAGCAGCCCCTTATTGTAATTCACGTTCGCTTCCGCCACTCCAGCAAGATGCCGCGCACGGAGGACTTCATAATAAGACTTACTCACGTTGTAATCCACAGTCTGCACGGTGCGCGTCAACTTTGCCGTGTTCTGCGTCATACCGTATTTCGCTGACTGCACATTTGCTTCGCGCAGCCCGCCGTCGAATATATTCTGGCTCACGGTAAGAGCAGTTCCTGTGGTCGTTTTGTTAAGGACGCCGTCCGAACCCCATGTGAAAGCGTTGTTCTGCACCGACATCTGCGGAAGATAGTCGCTTTTTGCGCTGACGGAACGGTTTTTAGCTGCCGTAACGTTGTTTTTCGCGGTCAAAACATCGACATTGCCGCGCATTGCGATTTCGATGCACTCCTCCAGTGAAAGCGCTTTGTTTTTCTGCACCTCCTCCGCTGCATTGCAAAAAGTGGATACCGCAAGCAGCGCAGTAAGACATAATAGAGACCTTACTATCCTCACAACTTACATACCTCCGTCTCTGTAGGCTTCCCGGCGGAATTGGGAAGACCGGCCGAAAGTGCTTTATGAAGGAGATCCATTACCAGATTCACCATCAGGCACTCATTTGGCGTAAAAACCGATAGTTTTTCTTTGAGAAGCAGCATACTGCTATTACTGATGACCTTTAAAGCTTCTTCTCCCTCGCAGGTGAGTGTTAACATCAGCTTTCTTCTATCATGTTCAGCTGTAGCGCGGACAACATATCCGCGTTCCACCAAACCATCCAACAATTTCGATGCCGACGAAATAGTGCAGCCGATATTCTCTGATAGAATAGAGAGCGATGAACCCTGCTGATCTCTGATAGTCATCAATGCTGCTATCTGACGGATAGACAGTGATGTAGGAGTACGCCTGTTCATCTCTGTTCCGATGGATTGCGTGACAAAATGGCACGTTTCCATTACTTTTGCCGCGCATTGGTCTATAACATCGTTTGGCATGGCCATCCTCCTTTCTAATATTTGACTCTTGCAACTATTTCTTTGTTCCACTAATTATGGCAATTTATCGGCAATTCTGCATATTATTCTTTGAATTACGTTAATCATCTAAAGTCTTTGATATGTTGTGTCGATACATTTCATGACATATTACTTGTAAATATCAAGTAAGTGACCCTTTTAAGGAGGAAAATCCCATGAGTGTATGTGCATTAAACAACAGCTCCATAACGAGCCTTACCGAACTCTACGGGACACAAGCAACCGGCTCTTTGTCGTCTTCGACATCGACAAACACAACAGGAACCGCTGCAAGCATCCTAGACCAGCCCGATTCTCTCGACATATCAGGGCCGGGAGAGATGTTCAGCAAACTTCAGGAACTGGCAAAGTCCGACCCTGAAAAGTTCAAATCAGTCTGCTCCGACATAGCCGACAAGCTAAATAGCGCGGCGGAAAACCTGACCGGAAAAGACGCCGAAATGTTAACAGATATGGCAAAGAAGTTCGAAAGTGCTGCAGAAAGCGGCGACGCATCTGAACTCCAGCCTCAAGGACCTCCTCCCCCGCCTCCCCCTGCAGGAGGTGCTCAGGGAGCATCCAACGAGTACTCGCAACAACAGAACGAAAGCAATAAGCCCAACAGCGATATACATGACCTGATGTCCAGTATATTCGACGAGATAAGCGAAGCAATTGCTTAGCTGCCGATTTTGATTATCCTATCAACAAACAATTGTGTATAGAACATATCGGCAAAAACTTTTCAAGGGGTTTCAGGCGTGTCCTACGCCTGAAACCCCTTATGCATCTAGCGCCGTGCGCAGGATTTCCATCGCAAGATTAGTCATTTCGCACTCACCCGGCGTCAGTGTCTCCAACTTTTCTTTGAGATACGCTTCCGATTCAGTGCTTATATCTGCCGGTGTGCAATCACCACGGTCGGTAAGTCTAAGGATCAGGCGATGCACGTCAATCACGCCGGCTGTGCATTGAGCCACTAAATCCTCTTTCATGAAAGCAGTCCTTTCACTCATCACCTATCTCATATCCGGAGGAGGCCCAGCCGGTCCCTGCGGAGGCCGGTTCATATTCATCATTTTCTGCAGTTTGGCCGACTGGCTCGCCGTCAGCACTGACCTCATCCTGGTCCAGATGTCGATATTTGCGGTCACAACCCTGGCCTCAGCCTTTTCTGCCTTGGCCGCAAGGCTTTTGACGTTGCCGGCGTTGTATTTGGACGCCAGCATTGCTGAACGCAGCGCCTTGCAGGATTTCTCGGAACTCGATTGAAGCGGCTGCAGAGTCTTATCGCCATCTGCGGCAATCTTCTTCAGCTTTGCTGTTTGGGTTTTGGTGAGTTTAAGCGTTCCGGCCATTCGGTCGATCATACCCGCATGCGGCGTCATCACCGCTGCCTGAGGGCATGCCATCATACGCGGCATCATACCGCCGGGCCTGCCTCGGTGAGCGCTCTGGCTCCAGACAGCCACTGCGGAAACCAATATTGCCAACACTGCTGCCACTAACACTGTCTTTTTCATTTCATATTTCTCCTATTGAAGGATTTTTGTAGTTTCGGGACACCTGTCCTAAAACCTACCCATTACCCTTGTATGCTTCTTACTTATATTGACGATGCAACCTCAAGGGTGGTTTCTCTGAACAATCACAGATGCATCGTAGTTATATTTAAGTATTGTCGCGACCTAATCGAGATTATAAAAATCAAAAGCCCCTGCAGGGATGCTTACAGGGGCTTAGTCGGGAAATTGACCTGATCGGCTGTATATATATCTGCAGCCAACCTTCTCCTGATTACCGCTCAGGTGCTGGCGGTGGTGTAAGATCGTCCGCACCAGGCGGGGGGCCAGACGGTCTCTGTCCCGAACCTTGATGTTTGCTCATGGTCTCCTGCATCGTCTTGACCTGATCCGTAGTAAGGATCGCCCTGATCTGCACCCATTCATCTATGATCGCACTGACTACGGCAGCTTCGGCCTTCTCCGCCTTGTCCGCAAGCAATTTTACATTCTCAGCGCTGAAGTCATCAGCCATCACAGCCGTCCTAAGCGCTTTGGCAGCCTCGGCTGATTTCTTGGAAAGCGCGTTTACAGTCTCTTCGTTTTTTGTCAAAACGCTTTTAAGCTTCGATGTCTGATCTTCAGTGAGCTGAAGAGACTCAGACAGGCGGTCAATCGATGCTGATTGTGGTGGCATTACCGCCATTACGGGGCAGGACATGCCAAATCTGCCCATTCCACTCTGACCACCCGGTCTACCCGGTCCCTGGCTCAATACTGGTGCTGCACACACGCATATCGCCAGCGTCACTGCAACTAAAATAGTGTTCTTCATCTCAGGTTCCTCCTTACGGATAACTCTTGGATCGGTAATTCTATTACTGCTTGCTCCCATTCAATGTTACCATGAGGACTCAGCAGGAAAAATCACAATAACATCGTAATTCTGTTTAAAGAGTTTCGAGTCAGGATTTTCGCCCCCGCTGCATCGCGGGGGCACATAAACGTGATTTCTACCTACAGAGTTTCAGGAGATAAAGTAACAGCCTTACAACTATATAAACAGTTCTCTGATGTAGCTTTATCTGTTGATTTTACACTTACACCTGAAACTCTTCCGGAAGATTTTCGGCAACAGCCAATATATGATTGGCCGTTAATTAATCAGCCGAAAATCTTTAATGATATCAGCGTTTCTTCACGGTAGATGATGCGGTACCCGATTTGGTATCGGAAGTCGATGTTCCGCTCGAAGGATCGCCACAACCGCCGGGCCCTGCCTTCAGTTTTATGAACTGGTCAGCAGTTACTACTTCTCTTATCTGAGACCATGTATTGATGCAGGCATCCATGACCTGGGTCTGAGCGGTCACTAATTTGGCCTTTAGCTCTTCCACCGTGGCAGCATCGTATTCGGAAGCAAATACGGCATCGCACAGAGCTTTGGATGCATCAGCAGACGCCTTCAGAAGCGGTTGAATGGTCTCATCGCTCGATGTCAGGACATCCTTAAGAGAAGATGCCTGCTCCGTCGTAAGTCCCAGCAACTCAGTTATGCTGTCTATCGCGCCAGCCGGCGGCGGAAGCGGAACCGACATAACTGCACCGGGCATGCATCCGCCGGGTCCACCGTGCCCACCGGGCTTGGGTCCACCCTGGCTCCATACCGGCGTCACACACACAGCCAGTACCAACATTACTGCGACCAACATTGTCCTTTTCATTTTGAATTCCTCCTTACGTGATTCCTTTTGTTTTGTGTTCACGCAATTCGTGATTATTAGGAAGCCTTTTGAGCTGCAGCCTGCTTCCAGTTGCTTTGACTCAATCGCTTATATATCCGGTTCCGCCGAGAGATCACATCGGCATCGCACTTTTGTGTAACTTACATCACATCGGTTAGATTTGTTTGCCATGTGCTGAGTTGGATGCTAGAATTCAGTGTAAGTAATGCTTAGTTATGCGGGAATGCCAAGTTATTATGCGTATTCTGATAGTTGATGATGACATAGATCTGATCGAGGGACTTCGATGGTATCTTGAAGCGGAAGGCTTCCAGATTATTACGGCTTCCGATGGCGAAGCTGCTATCGAAACATTCCGAAAAGAGCGTCCTGACCTGGTAATACTCGACATCATGATGCCCAAGATAGACGGGATCAAGGTGTGTGAGGTAATCAGCATCGAGTCCGATGCCATCATAATAATGCTCTCCGCCCGCGATGATGAGATCGACAAAGTGCGTGCTCTAAAGCTAGGTGCGGACGATTACGTAACCAAACCTTTCCATACATCGGAACTGGTCGCACGAATACAGGCTCTTATGCGGAGAAAAAACCGCAGCCGGGTGATTGCGCCCGCTTACAAGTGGAGAAATCTGGAACTCTCCCTGGATGAACACCGGGTCAGCATCGACGGGAAGCTTGTCGAGCTTACTACGATGGAGTTTGATCTCCTGGCTGCGCTTATGGGGAAACCGCAGGTCGTTTTATCAAGAGAACAATTAGTCGAGGCCATCTGGAAGGACGATTTCTACGGCGAACACCGTCTTGTAGACAATCTTGTCTACCGCCTGCGCGACAAGCTTGCCGGAGCAGGCTGCGTTGATTTTCCAATCGTGACTATAAGAGGAGTCGGATATGCCTATCGTCCCGAAGGCTAGCACGCGCATTCATCTGGCTGTTGCAATCCTGCTTACAATAGTACTCAGCTGGATTCTGAGCAGCGGTATATCGAACTATCTGAACTATCTGAACTTCCGTTCGTTTCACCAGCAGATGGTAGCGCATCCCGACATCTACCCTAAGCCGATTCCAGAGCCGAAATTCGGAATTGTCGAATTTCTTACCGGAAGGCCACCATTCCCCAGGAATCATAGCAACCATGAACTGCAACAAGATCAACGGCAGGAACCGAATCATCCAATAGACGGCGCATCCGGCCAGCGTCCGCAGCCACAGCGTCCTGACAGAGGTCCGGATTGGCCTTCCCGGGCCCAGTTTGAAGTCAGAAGCCTCATCCTCAGGTTAGTGATTGCTCTCGGACTTGCGGTGCTGGCAGGAGCATGGCTTGGGCGCAGGTTCACAAGACCGCTTACACAGTTGGCAGATGGAGCCGAAGCATTCCAATCCGGCAATTTCAGTTACCGTATACCAACTAAGGGGAATAATGAGTTTACCGAAGTAGCTGCAGCGATGAATGTAATGGCACAGCAGGTCTCCGACCAGATCAGCCATCTCGAAGAAGACGCCGAGCGCCGCAGGCAGTTCCTCGCAGACATTGCACACGAACTCAGGAGCCCTGTAACTACCATGCGCACTATGGCAGGAGCACTGCAAGATGGACTGGCTGATAAACCGGAACGGAGAGAACGCGCCGTAACCGCCCTGGTCGGCACATCTGAGCGGCTGCTCAGGCTTGTGCAGGATTTGATGGAACTGGCCAAGCTCGACCTGGAAGACTTCCCGCTTAATATCCGGCAGGCAGATTTACGGGAACTGATCGAATCGGTCATCCGGTCATACGACGATGAAGCAGCAGCAGCCGGAATCGTGCTGCATCCTTTGGAGGGCACTTCATCCGTTACGGCAAGTGTCGATCCCGACCGTATAACCCAAGTGCTTAACAACATAGTGGAAAACGCGATCAGCTATGCAGGAAAGGGCGCGGAACTGAAGATCCGGCTGGAAGACAAAAATCCTATTAAAATTACCATCAGTGACACAGGAAAAGGCATCAAGGCTGAGGACATGCCCTATGTATCCGACCCGTTCTACCGGGCAGATGCGGCAAGAACCCCAGGCGATTGCCACTCTGGGCTGGGCTTGAGCATCGCATGCAGGTTGGTCGAAGCGCACGGCGGACAGTTCAACATCTCAAGCAAAGAGGGCAAGGGAACAACGGCCACCATCTCAATCCCAAAATAGCTTAAACCCGAAACTGATGCAATCAGTAGAAAAGCCCCCGCAGTGTAAGCTGCGGGAGCCTTTGAGCTAAGAAGCATTCCGCACTTATTGATCCTGCGGATCTGGCATAGACGGCCCGGCTCCAAAGGCAGGAGATCCGGGGCTAACGGTAAGTGTCGTCCTGAATCTGCTCTCAAACTTCATCTGGCTGCCTACCGCGTACCTTCTCGTGAAGTCACGTATGGTGTAGTCCTTCCCTTCGTAGAGCCAGAAGCTCATATTTGCGCTCATTCCCGGCCGTATCATCCTCGTATACCGGATGATGGGTGTGCCGCTTCTGTCTTCCCCGGAAATAACAACGCCGCTCAGGTGATTTGAACGGTTGATAATGTTAAATGTGATAGGTCCCTGTCTGCTGGTCCGGGGGTTTACCTCTATCCCGGTGTTAGTAATGGTAATCGTACCTGTCTGCGGTTCATACTGCGGCCCCCTGCCGATAGGAAATGGGGTAGCGATGCTCATCTGGGTAGAGAAATTGCTGGTAAAAGATGATTCGTCATTTACGATCTTCTTCGATGTGAAGTCATGGAAAGTGTAGTTATTGCCCTGATACATCCAGAACTCCATTGTCGTGCTGGCTCCGGGCATAATTCTCATAGAATAACGAAGCAGTGGGTTTCCGACCCTGTCATTCCCCGTTATATACACGCCGCGCGCTGTATCCGAATTATTGACTACGGTAAATGTGACCGGGCCTGGATTAAGCTGCGCCGGCGTGATATCAAGTCCGGTATTCGCCAGGGTGATGGTTGCGCTCTGTCTGGGGAAAGGCAGTAAATCAAGGTTTTGATCGGTTTGCTGGGCTACAGCCGGGATGATAAGCATACCGAGCATAAGCGCTATAGCAAGTCCGATCCCTAATCTCCTGATAGGAAGATCTTCCTTCATCTCAAATACCTCCTGATACAATGCAAAGAGAGCTGTCTGTCTCTCTGCTTCTTAGGCTATTCATAAATTACCCGCTGTTCGCATGGGGAAAACAGCGGCGCATCAGGATGGATTGTGGATAGGTGATGGAAAGGATTCAGGATTTAGGGATGATTGGTGGATATTTACACCATTTCTCCTAAATCCTGGAACCCTATTGCCATTCTGTACTAGAAGTGCGGTTGGAACTGGGAGATGATAGCGTCCTTTGAGTGCAGACCTACTACACGGTCTACGGCCTCCCCGCCTTTGAAGAGAATAACATTGGGAATGTTAAAAACTCCATATTTACGAGGGGTTTCCTGGTTGGACTCTACATCCATTTTATAGACTTTGACCTTGCCTGCAAGTTCGGCAGCAATTTCATCTATGGCTGGTCCAAGTGCCTTGCAAGGTCCGCACCAGTTCGCCCAGAAATCGACTATAACAGGCAGGTCCGATTTCAGAACCTGCTCCTCAAATGTCGCTTCGGTAACTTCCTGCGCTGCGCTCATTAGTATTTCCTCCAATAATTACTGGTATTTATGAATAAAGGACTTATGCCGCTGGCTGCTGCCGTGCCCAGCCGAAAAGCCGCTTGGCAGTGCCTTCGAGAATCATTTTTTTGTCCAAATCAGAGATGCCGCCGTCGGCAAGGAGCCCGATGGTGACTGCGGGGTCGGCAAACGGCAGGTTGCTGCCGTAGACCATCCGGTGCGCGCCAACTGTCTCGACGCCGAGCCGGATTTTCTCCGGGCTTGGGCTGCCGGATATTTCGAGCACCAGATTAAGTGTATTATCCGCCATGGCTATAGCTGTCCGCCATGCTGCCCCGCCCATGGACATGAGTATGAACTTTATTCCCGGAAAAGCTTTGGCGATCTCGTTTGCGGCAAGCACTCCCTCCTTGCTGGAAACATCCAGCATAACCGGTTTTGCAAACCGGCGGTGGGAGTTCAGAATATCATCGCATTCATCCAGTGTTACATGCCTTCCGGGTGTCCCGGATGTTATCGCAAGCGCGACGAACGACGGAAGCGCCAGATATTTCCGCATATCATCTATGGACTCAGCCCGGTACTGGGTATTTGCTACCGCGCACCCAAAAATCGGCCCTTTGCCTGCAATATCTTTGATAAGCGCGTTTCCCCGGATGAAATCGCATGAGTTTGCGATGGTAGATGAGACTATGGAGCGCTCTATCCCGTATCTCTCCATCATCCTGGCGAGGTGGCCTTCCGTGAACGGAGTCCCCCAGGTGGGAGTAGTCCCTATTTGCACGCGTACGTCTATAATTGCCAACTCTAGCCTCCCAGCAACCGTTTGATATTTCCGCCGAGAATCTTTGCGACGTCTTCATCGGACAGGCCAGACTCTCGGACATAGTTCAGGGACCCTGCCAGAGAGCTTCTGGGACAGTCGGAGCCAAATACGATCCTGTCCGCTCCTACCTGCTCGGCAAGGAACCGCAGCCCGCCTGGGACTGTGAGTGAATGGGTCTCCGCATAGATGTTGCTGTGTTTTTTCATAACGGAGACCGCTTCGGCCATCGTCTCGAAGACAATCCCTTCCAGTATAAGCACATGTTCCCTGCCGCCAATGATATGCGCCAGAGCTGTCGCGTCTCCCGTGCGTCCGGCGTTTATCATAACCGGCAATGATGTCTCCTCAAGCTCGTCGAGAATGTCCACGAACACGTTATGATCGAGCGGCCAGCCCTGTTCTCCCGGAAAGAACCTGAACAGCTTGAACCCCTGGGAGATCAAGTTCTGTATAAGCTTGAAACCGGCAAAATAACCCCTTGGGTCGAGTGTCGCGACCGGGAAGATCTCCGCTTTGTTCTGGCATTCGCGCAGAGTTTCGGCGTTACCGTCGTTATGGCTGTGAAAGATGCCAACAGTCGAGAGAGTAAGGCTCTTAGATATGCCATGGCTCTTGATCTGCTTCATCAGCCGTCCGAGGGACAAGTCTGCTGTGACCCTCGGACACGGCCCGAACATGGTATTGGCGTCTATTATCTCCAACTTAAGTCCCTCTAGCTCATATTTGCTGCTTTTCGCAGCCGAGTGACAACACGGTCTTTTCCGAGCACTTCCAATGTTTCAAAGAGTCCCGGCCCCACCGTCCGGCCTGTCGATGCAGCCCTTACGGGGTGTATCACCTTGCCGCCTTCGGCTCCGGCTTCCGTCCCGGCTTCTCGCACGGCTGCCTCGATCTTCTCAGGGCTCCAATCATCGAGAGTTTCCAACCTGTCTGCAACTTTGTTCAAAAGCGCGGGAGACTCAGGCTTCTTGATCCACTTGTCGAGTGCTTTTTGGTCGTAATTGATCTCATCAAGCAGGAAGAACTCCGCAAGCTCCGGGGCTTCCGAAAGCAGCCGCAGCCGGTCCTGGATCAGTAGTACCACCTTTTTCAGGTAGTCCATCTCGTCATTGCTCGGAGATTCGGATGCAAGCCCGGCTTTCTTGAGATAAGGCAGCACAAGGCTGGTAAGTTCTTCAACGCTCTTCTTTCGGATGTACTGTCCGTTCATCCAGAGGAGCTTCTGGGCGTCGAAAATCGCCGGATGGTTGATAATCCCTTCCAGCGTGAACTTCTCGGCCAGTTCGTCGATGTCATACAGGTCCCTGTCTTCGGCAGGAGACCAACCAAGAAGCGCCAGATAGTTGATCATGGCCTCCGGCAGGTAGCCTTCCTCGATATAAGTAGAGAAGTTCACTGAACCGTGCCGTTTACTGAGCTTGCTTCTGTCCGATCCAAGGATAAGCGGCGGGTGTACCCACACCGGCTGTTCCCAACCGAGCGCTTTATAGAGCTGCACGTGCTTGGGCGCGCTGGATATCCACTCTTCGCCTCTCAGCACATGCGTAATTTGCATCAAATGATCGTCTACGACGCTTGCGAAGTGATAGGTCGGGAACCCGTCTGACTTCAGCATCACGAAGTCGTCCTGAAGTGAGTTATCGAATGTCACTTCTCCCCGTACAAGGTCTTTGAACGCCGTTGTGCCGGACTCAGGCATAGCGAACCGGACGACAAACGGCGTGCCTTCGGCATCAAGCTTCGCCCGCTCTTCCGAGCTTAAGTTGCGGCAGCGGCGGTCATATCCCGTAGGCCGTTTTTCGGCCTCCTGCTGCTTGCGCATTTCGGCCAGCCGCTCGGATGTGCAGTAGCACTTGTAGGCGAGGCCCTGGTCGATGAGCTGCTGCGCGTATTTCTGGTAATTTTCCAGCCGCTCGGACTGTGTATACGGCCCGTAAGGGCCTCCTATATCCGGCCCTTCGTCCCACTGCAGTCCGGCCCACTTGAGGTCATGCATAATCTCCTCAAGTGCTCCGGGCACTAGGCGCGTCCGGTCTGTGTCTTCTATCCTCAGCACAAAAGTGCCGCCTTCATGACGGGCGAAGAGCCAATCGAAGACGGCTGTCCTTATGTTGCCGATATGTGGCGAGCCCGTAGGGCTCGGTGCGAATCTTACACGTACTTTCATAACTATCAGCTTTCAGCGATCAGATCGATCTTAACAGCTTAAGCGGAAGATCTTTTTATCACGAAAACAGGTAGTGGATTTATGACACTTGGCGCCTTGCCGGTTAGGGCAGAAATTGTCCACCGAAAGGGCTGCAATTACACTCACTTGATGAGTCACCAAGTTATACAAGCCCACTACCTGCTTTCGTGATTGAGAAACTATCCGAATATGCTGTCAAATACCGTCTGATAACTTACTTTTTAATATATTTCCTTTTTGTCTTGTTGAATCCCTGTGACCGTTTTTTGGCATCATACTGCCATTCACCGGTCTTACCGCGCGTATGGAACGCATGGTAAGAACTGAGAACCGATGCGACCAGCCTTCTGGTCACGCGCCGTACCAGGTTGACCTCGGTGAAGAGCGGGACGAAGGCGATTCCCTTCCTGTAGTGCTCCAGTATCCTTGTGATTATATCGAATACCGGCATCTCGGTTGAATCGGCCTCGTTTTTCAGCTCCAAGAGCTCAAGCAGCCTGCTTGTCGGCACGAACACCAGAGGATCGGTCCTGTTGTCATAGATGAAGCGGTACTCGCCCGGGCGCTCGGTCCTGTGAATCTCGAACGCTGCGCCGGATACGGGCATCTCACTAGTGTACCAGTCCTTCAGTCCGTAGATAAGCCGGGTATTATTATTGATCCAGGCGTCTCTTCTGACTCCATCGTTAACGAGCGTTATCTGCACGACTTCCGGTTCCTTGTCGAAAAAGTCGGGATGCAACTGGATAAGCGGCATTGTCCCGGCCTCTTTGTGGTGATACAGAAGCGCGCAGCGCTGATATACATCCAGAGGCTGATATACCGCCTCGTCGGGATCTTCGTCACCTATATCCTGAACAAGCGGGTTGAGTATCTCCTGTCTGAGTCCGGAATCGAGCCCTTCGTCTTCCAGTTCCTGATCGTAGATGTCACCCTCAGGCGTCTCGAACGGCGCCGCGGGCGGAATAACAAGCACCGGCGGGACTTCATATACGTATTCAGGGATAGTGCCGGCCTGTCTCCAGCGGCCATCTCCGACCCGGACGATCCGGTCTTCACCTTCGAGCGTTTCCTTGAGGCTGTCGAACGCTGCATCGTAGCCGCGTTCGCCCGGAGAGATCTCCAGCACGCTTTCCAGTATATCGTCCGCTATGACGGTGCCGCCCTGCTTCTCGATGAGCCTGACTATTTCGTCTCTATCCGCGTCCGTAATTACGACAGGTCCGGCTTCTGCGGCTTCTTCCTCCGCTTCGGCAGGGAGTTCCTCGATCTCGGAAGCTATGACCTGGACGGCCTTCATTACTTCCTGCTTTAAGCTGGAACTGATTGCTTTCTGAGTCGAGAGCATCTCTATTTGGTCGGATTCCAGGAGCGCGGTATAAAACCCCAGCGGATCGTAGGCGTCCTTAAGCTGCTGCCAGGCAAAGAAGGCCAGAACTCTGACCGGAACCGGCTGTCCGAACTGATTGATGAACTGCGCGGCTGAACCGGGAATATCATCAGCATCCCACTTTGCCTTTTTTGCTGTTTTTCGATACGGAGCGACGTCCTCTTCTTCCATGAAGTTATCGAACAGGACATCATCAGGCTCGCTGGAGTCTGTAATGAGAAGCCAGGAGTTCAACCCGTAACGCTCGTTATCGAGAATAAAGAACTTTTCATGAGACGCGAGCATCCGAGGCAGCATCTCTTGGTAATATTCTTCAGTGCGGTCGAATATGATTGCAAGCTCTTTCGCGAGCGCGGAAAGCGTGATAGGTCTGCCGTAAGCTGCAATCGAACTCTCGATTATACGCTCGAACGGCTTTTTCGTATCCTGTATCCTTGCTGCAATCGTCCATCGCCGGTCAACCGGCTCAAACCTTGAGCTTTCCGTCAGTATGTACCGGATAGTCCGCAGGGTCAGGTCCTCAAGCCCGATCTCTCTAAGCATCTCGCCGGTCTTGGCCGGTTCTTCCCGTCCGACCAGGGCGTCATACGCCAGGTCTTCCAGATAAACCCGCGCCGCTGTGCGGACCGGGTCTTCTATCGTAAGCTTTGTTGCTGTTGTACTCACGCGTTATTCCTCCCTTAATGGGTCATGGGGTATGGATAACTCATTTATCTACCCACAACTCCCGCAATTAGAATCTAAACTTACAGTCAGATCGTATTCGTCTGCTTCCACTACTTTCGCTCGGACGATCTCGCCCGGTTGGGCATGGCCTCCTGTGAACTTTACAATTCCGTCTATCTCAGGCGCGTCGCGGTAGCACCTTCCGGTGTCCGGTGACTCCGCAAGCACGTCTATCTCTTTTCCGAGCAGTTTTCTGTTATGTCCGGCTGAGATTCGCCCCGCCAGCCGCATCAGCCTGTCGAGCCTTTTAGCCGCAACAGATGGTTTTACCTGATCGTGCATCAATGCAGCCGATGTGCCGTCCTCCCGCGAGTATTTGAACGCACCGATTCTATCGAAATCGATCTCCTCGGCAAATGAGACCAGGTTCTCGAACTCCTCATCTCCCTCGCCGGGGAACCCGACTATGAACGATGTCCTGAGCGCGATCTCAGGAGATGCCTCGCGAATCTTTCGAATGACATCGAGATACTCTTTTCGGCTGCCGCGCCGGTTCATCGCTTTAAGCACCCGGTCGTCCCCGTGCTGGAGCGGAATATCCATGTATTTACAGATCTTAGGCTCCGACGCGACCAATTCTATCAGCCCGTCCGTAATCCTGGTCGGATAGCAATATAAAAGCCTTATCCACCTGATGCCGTCTATCCCTGCTATTTCCCGCGCAAGGCGCTCAAGGCTCCATCCGTCTATGTCATCGCCGTAGCGGGTGATATCCTGCGCTATCAGGTTTACTTCTAGCACGCCTTCACTGGCCATCTGCTCAGCTTCAGCTAAAATAAGCTCCGGCGGCCTGCTGTGAAACGGCCCGCGTATATCCGGTATCGCGCAGTAAGAGCACCTGTTGTTGCAGCCGTCTGCGATCTTGAGATAGGCAGTCCAGGGCGGTGTAGACCTGACCCTTTCGCCGCTTTTCAGCCAGATTGAGTCCGGCTTGCTGCAATCGACTACTTTTTCACCTTGAAGAGCGCGCCTGACTACAGCCGGAAGATCAGCGTTCTTCCCGACCCCGATAAACGCATCTGCTTCGGGTATTTCCTTCGCCAGTTCCTCCGCGTAGCGCTCCGCAAGGCATCCTGCAACGACTACAGCCTTGCACTTGCCTGATTTTAGCTGCACCGCGCCGAGTATCGCGTCTATAGACTCCTGTTTTGCGCTTTCAATGAACCCGCAGGTGTTGACTATTATCGCGTCCGCCTCTTCCGGCTTCGCAGTCAGCTCGTAACCCGCGCTGCTCAGTGCTCCGAGCATTTCTTCGGAGTCGACCAGGTTTTTAGGACACCCCAGACTTATTAGACTTACTTTCAACTAATTCCCTTTGTTTCATTTTGAAACGCGAATTACGCGGATTTAGCGGATTTCGCGAATGGTGAAGATTTACAGCATCTACCACTGGACTGATGGACCGGGGATCCATGCCAAGGTCCCTATTCTCCTGGGCATCCATGCCCATGCTGTCTCTTTCGTGCTTCTTCGCGTATTACCCTATGCTTCGGGAACGCTTTTCGTCCCGAAGCACGAGTCTCCACCAATCCCTTTTCGCGTCTTTTGCGCTTCTTCGCGACCTTCGCGATTCAGAATGTCAGCTACTCTTCCTCTTCTTCTTCGTAAAAATCGTCGTCACTCAGGCCGGTAGGGCCGCCGAAGAGCCGTTCCAGCTCTTCCTTGTTCACCAGCACCTCGCGCGGTTTCGAGCCGTCGAGAGGGCCTACTATTCCCTGCTGCTCCATAGAATCGACCAGCCGCGCCGCGCGTGTGTAGCCGATCTTGAACTTCCGCTGGATCATAGATGTCGACGCGTAGCCGGTGGTGACAATCATCCTGACAGCTTGCTCATAGATCGGGTCCGTCATTCCACCGTCGTCGCCGCCTCCACCGCTTCCGCTCGATGTTATATCAGTCGCTTCAATGGTGTAGACCGGCTTTCTCTGCGCTTTCAGAAAATCGACCACCCGGTGAGTCTCATCTTCACTCAAGTAGCACCCCTGGACGCGGGTCGGCTTCTGCGCATCTATCGGCAGGAAGAGCATGTCGCCGCGCCCGATCAGCCTTTCCGCGCCGTTCTGGTCTATGATCGTGCGGCTGTCGACCTGGGAAGATACGGCAAACGCAATCCTGGATGAAATATTAGCTTTGATCAGTCCTGTTACGACATCCACGGATGGCCTCTGAGTCGCAAGCACGAGATGAATCCCGACCGCCCTCGCAAGCTGGGCCAAACGGCAGATGGATGTCTCCACCTCGGCAGCCGCCTGCATCATAAGGTCGGCAAGCTCATCGCAGATTATGACCATGTAAGGCAGCTTTTCCCCATCCGGCTGCTTTTCGTTGTAACTCTGTATGTTCCGGCATCCGGCGCGGGCTATCACATCGTAACGGTTGTCCATTTCCTTCGTTGCGGACCTGAAAATTGCCGCTGCCTGCCTTGCGTCCCGCACAACAGGGCATGCCAGATGCGGAATCCCGTCAAAAAGGCTCAATTCCACCCTTTTCGGGTCGATCAGGATCATCTTCAGCTCATCTGGAGTCGCCCGGTAAAGCAGGCTCGCTATTAATGTGTTCAGACAGACGCTCTTTCCTGAGTTAGTCGATCCCGCCACCAGCATGTGCGGCATTTTTGTCAGATCGGCGAACTTGCACTCGCCGGAAACATCCTTTCCGAGCGCAAAAAGCAGCTTGGAGTCGCTATTGCGGAACTCATCGCAGTCGATGACCTCCCGCAGACCAACCATAGCGGGGTTCTTGTTCGGGACTTCGACGCCGATGGCTGATTTGCCCGGTATCGGAGCCTCCACGCGCACATCGATAGCCGCAAGCGACATAGCGAGGTTATCCGCAAGGCTTACGATCTTGTTTACCTTGATCCCCGGCGCGAGGTGGATTTCATAGCGGGTGACGGTCGGGCCATGTGCAATCTCTACGACATCGCCAGAGACTTTGAACTCCTCAAGCGTCCGCTCGATGACCTCGACGTTCGACTTCAGCTCAGCCTCTACCCGCTGAGGCGGGGGTTGAGGGTCGGCAAGAAGCGAAAGCGGCGGCAGCCTGAACTCAGCTTCCTCAGAGTCCGGCGGTTCCGGTGCAGTCTCGGAAGTCTTTATCTTGGCGCCCTGGCTGATAGTGACCGGAATCTTCCGCTGGTCCGGCTTAACCACAGGAATTTCCTCTGATGGAGCACCCTTTCGAACAAGCACAGGGAAGAGCCGCCGTTTTTCAGCAGGCTCTTCTTCCTCCGGCTGCTCTGCCAGAGCTTTCACGACAGGTTTTTTCCCGTTGCCCTTCGGCACACTCGTTGCTACAAGCCGCTCACGGGCAATCCGCGCGCCGTTTGCAGACATGTCTCGCAGCCGCGCGATAATGTTCGCGAGCGGAACATCGAAGGTGATATAAGCGCCTAAAACTATGATAAGCGCGAAGAGTATCTTCCCGATCAAAAATCCGGCGAATGCTTTTGCGCCCGCTGCTATGGCCCATCCGATTATGCCGCCGTATTGCCACTCTTCACCGGCAACTTCAAGGCCGGCAAGACCTTTCCAACCTAAGAATGCCAGGAAGATCATGGAAGACCCGATTCCGGCATTCCGCGACCAGATGGTGATCGGGCCGATGATGAAGAGCGTTCCTACGAGCGCGCATAAAAACGGGAATATGTAAGCCCCAACCCCGGCGAGACTCATCAGCGAGGTCTTGATCCACAAACCGAGCACACCACTTGTGCCGGGCGCAATCAGACTTATCAGCATGACTATCCCGAAAAACACCAGGATAATGCCGATTATATCGAAAGACTGATTTGAATTTTTGGATTTTCGCCTGCGCTGAGTTTTTTTTCGCAAGAGTTTCGGAGCCCTTCCGGTGCCGCTTAACGGCTATGTCGTGCGATATACCAAGTAACTATTATAGACCAGCCGACCTCACTCAGTCAAACTTTTCGGCCCTGTATGAGTTGGGGGCATGAGGCAAGATTACGGCTGCCTGATGTGCTATAATACTCTTCTGCTATCGCCAACAGAAAGGATAACTTTCATGCCTATCACAATGCCGGTAATCACGGGCCGTCTCATCATCAGGGAGTTCACACCCGCCGACTGGGAAGCGTTTCATGAATATTCAACTCAGCCTGATGTTCTCCAGTTTCACAAGTTCTCGCCGGAATCCGAACTCGATACCAGGCGCTTTCTGGATGAGATAATAGCAAGTCAATCCGATTCTCCCAGACGCCGGTTTGAGATGGCTGTCACATTGAAAACCGAAGGGCAGGTCATCGGAGGATGCGGTCTATACCTGCTGCCAAGGCACGATCAAGCTGCCATCGGATATGTGCTGAACCGAAACTTCTGGGGGTTCGGATATGCTACTGAAGTCGCAGAGGCACTTCTCCGCGCAGCATTCACGGACATGGGAATACACCGCATTTCTACATGGTGCGATACTGAAAACAGCCGCTCAGCGAAGGTGCTGGAAAAAATCGGGATGCGCCGTGAAGGGCACTTTATCAAAGACAGACAGCATGCGGGCAAATGGCGGGACTCCTATTCTTACGCCATTCTGGAAGAAGAGTGGACGAAGCGTCATTCTAACGCCGGATGCTGAGACCGGATAAGCTCACCGCTTGATCTGGCTGGTAGTCCGGCCTATACTGAAATCATGGGTGATAAGCCAGTGGTAAAAAGCCGAATAGTGCGGCGCGGGTTAGCCGGAATAACACTGCTTACGGTATTGCTCGCCATTACGGTGCTTGTTTCAGTTGGGATCGGGGCGGAGCATACGCCGTTTGCGGTGGTAGCAAAGATAATCGGCTCACATATTTTCGGAAACCATCTTTCCTCGAACGGTGCGGGCGGGTCAGATTTGGCCGTGCAGGACACCATTATCTGGCAGATGCGACTGCCGAGAGTTCTCCTTGCTGCTATTGTCGGAATTCTTCTGGCTGTCGCGGGGGCGGCGCTGCAGGGGCTTCTTCTGAACCCACTGGCCGATCCTTACACCGTAGGCGTCTCTTCCGGGGCTGCGTTCGGGGCGGCAATAGCATTTCTTCTTGGACTGTCGGGCTGGCTTGCAGGGTTCGGTGTTCCCATAGTGGCGTTTATATTCGCACTTGCGGCTATGCTCGTGGTCTACTCGCTATCCAGGTTCGGCGGCAGGGTGTCCATCCACTCGTTCCTTCTGGCGGGAGTAGTCGTCGGCTCATTTCTGTGGGCGGCGCTGACTTTTGTGTTGACGCTTGCAGGTCAGGACCTCTCGGTGATCATCCACTGGCTGCTGGGGAGTTTTGCGGACAAACCCTGGTCTTATATCGTGATGATCCTTCCGTTTGCCGTGATCGGCCTGGCTGTACTCGTCGCGATAGCCCGTGACCTCAATGTCTACACGCTCGGAGAAGAGACAGCACGGCATCTTGGGGTGGATATAGAAAAACTCAAGCTGATTATCATCCTCACTACCTCCCTCATCACTGCGGCGGCGGTATCCGTGAGCGGGATAATCGGGTTTGCAGGGTTGATAGTGCCGCACATCGCCCGGCGGATGTTCGGTTCGGACCACAGGGTGCTCCTGCCGACGTCGGCGCTTTCGGGCGCGATACTCATGGTCATAGCGGACACAGCCGCGCGGGCGCTTGGAGAAGTTCCAGTCGGCGTAATCACCGCAATGCTCGGCGCGCCGTTTTTCCTTTATTTGCTTCGACGGAGATAGGCCGCTTCTCTGAGCTGTTCCACAGCTCGAATATCAGCCGTTGCAGCGCCGATGGAAGTCCCGCCTTCTGCGTCAGTGCCGTGAGCGTCGGACCCTCCGGTCGCAATCAGCCCGTATTTCCTCGCAAGAGCCTGGTAGTGCAGGGTGGTCTCCGAGGGTTGGTTCGGGTAGAAGACTTCGATTGCTCCGAGCCCGGATTTCATAAGCAGAGGGATCAGCTCGTCATGCCCCGTATGCGCCGGATGAGCGAATCCGGCCACTCCACCGGCATCGACGATTATCGACACAGCATCGTAAGGGCTCAGCTTTGTCCTTTCGACGTATGCGGGGGCTCCTCTGACAAGAAACCGGCTGAATGCATCGCTGGGGCTTTCGACCGCGCCGGCTTCGTAGAGCGCTCTCGCTATATGCGGCCTGCAGATAGGCCCTGTCCCTGCTATGGCGAGCACCTGCTCCAGTGTAATTGGAATTCCGAGCGCGCGCAGCTTCTCGACGATCTTTTTCCCTCTTTCGAACCTGCCGTTTCGCAGTTTTTGGAGCTCTTTTCCGAGCTTTTCCGATTTCCAGTCGATAAAGTAGCCGAGAATGTGGGCCTCAACTGCGCCTATGTCCGTATTGATTTCTATCGCAGGCACGACTTCGATGCCCAGGCGATTGCCTGCCGAGACCGCCTCCTCTATTCCGGCGACCGTGTCATGGTCTGAGATAGCTATGGCCGCGAGACCTATGCGCACGGCTTCTTCGACCACCTGAGCAGGAGTCAGCCGTCCGTCCGATGCCGTCGTATGTAAATGCAGGTCTGCCCGCGCGTTTTCCATTGATTATTGACTCTCTCCCATTGAAGGAATTATGGCCAGAAGTGTATAAGAAAGACCGTAGACGGAAAATTCTTATGATAATAACTTCAAGATTTGCCTTATATCTGGCACTCGCCGGAGTGCCTCTTGCGTTTTCTGGACTTGTCCCAATCGCCGGATGGATCGGGCTCGTCTATATCGTGGTTGTTTTTGCAGCCGCGCTGGCGGACTGGCTCCTCTCGCCGAAGGGTTCATCGGTGGATGTCGAGCGCCGCTGTGAGGACAAGCTCTCCATCGGCATGGCGAACCCGGTCGAAATAAGCTTGCGGAGCCGCTCCAAACAACCGTTGGACATGATTGTCCGCGACGAGCCGCCGTATACGTTCGATATAGACGGCAATACTTCGAAGGTAAAGCTCGCTCCGCGGGAAAACCACGAGATTACTTATCATATCACACCCCACGTCCGGGGGGACTTCGAATTCGGGGATATTTTTATCCGGTTCAAGGGCCCGCTCGGCCTCGCAGTCCGGCAGTGCCGGATTCCGGCTGCAAAGCCTGTCAAAGTGTACCCTAACCTGATGGACATCCGAAAATACGATCTACTGCTCCGCCGTGGGCGCACTCTGGATGCAGGCACCCGCAGAATCCGGCTTTACGGCCGAGGCACGGAGTTCGAATCGCTCAGAGACTATGTTCCCGATGATGAGTTCCGGCAGGTGGACTGGAAGGCATCCGCGCGGCGCGGCAGGATGATCAGCAGGCAGTATCAGGTAGAGCGCAGTCAGAACGTAATGATCCTTCTGGATGCCGGGCGCACGATGTCTGTCCGGGTGGAAGAGATGGCGAAGCTCGATTATGCGATCAACGTGGCTTTGATGCTTGCATACATCGCAGCCGCCGGAGATGACAAAGTCGGCTTGTTGACCTTCGCGGAGAAGGTGGAGCAGTTCCTGCCGCCCGCAAATGGCCGCACTCAGGCGCTTTCGATCATGCAGGCGCTTTACAACGTTCCCATAACTACGGAAGAGTCCGATTACAACAAGGCACTGCTTTATCTGGCGCACAGGTGGCGGAAACGGTCGCTTGTAGTGGTATTTACGGACCTTCTGGACCCCGAATCTTCCAGGCAGATAATCACGAACCTTCAGACACTGGCATCGACGCATCTGTGCATGTGCGTGGCAATATCGGACTCGAACGTGGTCGCTTCGGCAAGGACTGTTCCTAATGAGACCGCGCAGGTCTACGAAAAAGCTGCCGCAGTGGAGGTGCTGAACGAGCGCCAGCAGGCAATAGCAGTGCTGCAGCGCGCAGGCGTAGTTGTAGTGGACTCCGAACCCGGCACTCTCTCCCCGGCGGTAATCAACCGGTATCTGCAGATCAAGGAGAGAACCAGACTGTAGGTATGAGCAGGGAAGGATTTATCGGCAAAATATCCTTTCTCTTGCCGGGAGAGAGCCAGAGTGAGGTGGAAGATTTTGAATAATAAAAAAGCACCATCGAGGATACCGAAGTATATATTAATTGGGATACCTGTCGCGATAGGTTTGTTTTTCCTACTTTTTATCACGATGTTTATCCTGTCACACGAATACGCTGTATATTTGCATGGAGGATACCAATACTTTGGCTCATCTGGTGATATAGTCATTAATCGATCTGCACTATCAGATAAGGAGCTTGCTGATCTTAACAAGAAGATAGATAAGGGCCTATACGATAATGATCCTGACCTGGGCAGGCCGCATGTGGGTCCAAATGTTGATAGCTATCGTGTGTATTCCGACATTATTACAGGCCATGTTTCCCCAGTCATAGTAAAGAAAGGTGATCCGGTCTACGATGATTATTATGATGAGAGGCGCACGAAACAGGGCTATTTTATAATAGATCTGCATACTAACAGACTCAGTAATGGATTAAGCAAGAAAGAATGGAGATCTCGGCTGCGAAAATACGGAATAAACGATGAGCCTAAACTTTTCAAACCGTGCGTGTCAAAATGGGAGGAATATTTTGAGCACAACAAGCCTCATCCGCAGCCTGAATGATGGGGAATTGGGGGAAGTGTGATTTTGATAGGGATACTAATATTTATTCTGTGTATTCTGACTATCTTCATGGTGAGCAGCGCAGCTTGCGCAGAATCATCGCATAGTATTTTTGATTCGGATATGAAGACATTGCTCACTGTGCATAAGACCTATGAGTGCCTGAATGTGAAGCCGATGGGGAGTAAAGCTCTGTATTATGGAGAGTTACTCTCAACTCCTGAACTTCGGACAAGTGACACTCAAATCAGCATACGAACTTTGTATTTTGAAGGAATGCCATACCATGGCAAGCCGACTCGTGTATTTGCCTTTATCGGCCTACCCAAGGCATCTCAAGATAAAAAAGTTCCAGGGATAGTCCTTATACATGGAGGCGGTGGGACGGCATTCGAAAGCTGGGTCAGGCTTTGGAACGCAAGGGGTTATGCTGCAATTGCAATAGACACATGCGGATGCGTGCCGGTCGGCAGCTATGACAATTGGCAGCGTCATCAGTGGGCAGGGCCTGCTGGCTGGGGTGGTTTTGACCAAATCGATGAGCCGTTTCAGGATCAGTGGTCGTATCATGGGGTTTCGGATGTCCTTTTGGCCAATTCTTTGCTCAGGTCGCTTCCCGAGGTAGATTCCGAAAGAGTCGGAATTACCGGAATATCATGGGGTGGCTATCTAACATGTATTGCCGCAGGCATAGACAAACGCTTTCGGTTTGCAGTTTCAGTCTACGGATGCGGATTTCTGGGCGAGAATTCTGCGTGGCTGGACACATTCAAGGGTATGGGAAAAGAAAAGGCTGATAAATGGTTAGCAACCTGGGACCCGTCTGTCTTCCTGAAATCAGTAAAAACACCAATGATGTGGATCACCGGCACAAATGACTCGAGTTATCCAATTGATTCGCAACAAAAATCCTATCGCCTGCCAAGCGGACCCAGAACGCTTTGCATACGCACAGATATGAAGCACGGACATGGTGGCCTCGGTGAAAACCCGAAGGAAATACATGCCTTTGCTGACAGTTTTTGTTTTAAAGGTGCTCCACTTGCTCACATAACTGAACAAGGCGTCGAGAGTAACCATATTTGGGCGACGTTCCAATCAAAATCAAAGATTACTAGTGCAGTATTGAACTTTTCTAAAGATACCTGCAACTGGCCGGAACGTAAATGGGAATCTGTTCAAGCTGTGATCTCTGGTAACCGTATTTTTGCAAACATTCCCTCTGGAGCGAAAGTGTGTTATTTCAATTTGATCGACACTCGCGGTGTAGTGGTAAGCACTGAATACATTGATACCTTGTTAGGTGAGGAGAACTGATATTATAGAACGCAAGTATTCTGTTGGCATGCTTCGGCGCAAAAATCGCGCCGAAGCATACAATTAAAGCATTATGTTATATTGTGTACGATTCTCTATAGTTCTATTGGTAAAATAATTGAGTGCGTATCATGAAAAGATGGCAGCAGATAATTCTTGGTATCTTATCATTTTGGCCAGTAGTATTTTTGATAGTTACCAGCGCTCTGGCATATAGTATGTCAACGAGAGTTCCACCAATAATTCCTCCTTTCAGTTGGTATGGGATTATTCTTACAATATTCACAGGATTTATTGTTTGGGGATTAGTTATTGGTTATATTGTTCATGCCTCAAGAAACGAAGCTATATCTGATTCTTGCCGGAAAAAGTGGATTTTAGCTCTTTTCATTTGCAATATATTTGCTATGCCAATATATTGGCATATATATATCACAAATGGTCGAAAACATAGAATCCAAAATGAACAGGGGGGCGAATGAATTCCAATAGTCAAAACATGTCAATGTGGCGATTCATTTGGCAAACGCTTGTGGTTATAGCTGTTCTTGCCATTATGTCGAAGATATTATCGGTTTTGTTACCAGCTTATTCGTGCTATATTTTTACTGCTGCAGGTATGATAGGCCTGGCATTGATCGGGCTCTTGTTTGCGTTTACCAATGGTAATCCGTGGATCTTGTTTATCATGATCGTAGCTATTGGGTTTGGCAGATACAATACCGAAAAAGCGCTTTTGACCAATTTAGCTCCAATTGTAATCGAGTTAATCGTAATGTTTTTCGGATATAGCCTGAGACGACTACTACGGGAATAGGAATATTGAATGTTGGAATGCTTCGGCGCGCTTTTTGCGCCGAAGCTAATCTATCGGATACGCAACATTGACATCAAAGAAACATCATAAGCCTGCTTCTGACCAGTTCGGCAGCAAGCAGTCCGAAGCATGCACCCTAAGCGATGGACTTTTACACTATCCCCTGACCCCCATCCCCAAATACCCCCGTCCGGGTGACTCTTCCGTCTGATATAGCGTATAAAAGTTTATATGTAACCTTATTGGACAGAGTGCGTCTAAACTTATGAAAGGGCCAGTGAAGATAGTCTCGTGACCAGTGATTCTATCTATGATTTCGGCGTGAGCAACGAGGAACTGCTCTACCGGTGTAAGGAGAAGGACGAGGCCGCGCTGCGTGAGCTTTTGCGCAGGCATGAACGGCCCGTGTACAGCCTCCTGTACCGTATGCTCGGCAATCATGAGGACTCCGAAGATGCTCTGGCCGATGTTTTTATGAAGGTATGGCGGTCAGCGTCGAGCTTCAGAGGTGCATCGAAGTTCACGACGTGGCTTTACAAGATCGCCGGTAATACGGCGCGGGACATCCTGCGGTCACGCAAGGTGCGCCCGGAAGTGCCTGTAGCCGATGATATATTATGCGAGATGGACCTGATCGGCGACAACGTGGTCGATCCTGATATACGCATAATCAACGCCGATGAAATCGCCGGGATCGAGAAGGCGATGATGAGACTATCTGAAGAGGACAGGTTGCTTGTGGACCTTTACCACGTGCAGGAATGTTCTTTGGATGAGATATCCGAGATTATGGGGCTGAAGCGGTCTAACCTGAAGGTAAAACTCTTCAGGGCCAGGCGGAAGTTGAGGAACCATTTAGAGAGCTTTGACCGGGAGACGAGCGATGAATTGCAATCAGGTGCAGCCGAATCTATTGGAATACAGCCGGGGACTACTGAATCCGCGTGAGGCTGAGGGTGTTCGGGCGCATCTTGAGACATGTGCCCTGTGCCGGGCTGTAATGGAGTCCGAAATAGAGCTTGCGGGGAAACTGGCGACAATGCCCAGCCACGAGCCGAAAGCGGATGTGTGGGCGCTCGTCCATGCTAGGATCAGGGCGGAGCGGGCTCCTGCGCGCGCCACGGTCTTCGAAAAAATCCGCACAGCTGTCTCACGCAAAGTCGCCGTCGCAACCGCGACCGTTGCTGTTGCAGCCACTATTACGCTTGTGGCGGTGAACCCCTGGCAAGCTCCGGCGCCAAAGCCGGGATATGATAAAACAACCAGCATAAAGCAGGCTGTCACACTGATGCAGGTCCAGCCGATTGCCGATGATTCAGTAGTAGACACTACAGACGCCATGATGAAGGTGCTCGAGGATGATTTATAGTACTGTCAACAGAGCCTCGCGGCCGTTTCTTGTCGCAGCGTTCATTGCGATGGCAATAATGGTTGTCTTCTCCGGCACTGCTTTTGCACAGGGGAGGCCACTGCGCGCAGGTGTTGGTAAAGGTATCAACCTCAGTGATGCGCAGCGGCAGAAGCTTCAACGGCATATCAAAGAGAGCCGGAAGAGGACCGCCGGAGTGGTACGGGAACTGCTGCAGGCAAGAACGACGCTCTTTAATCAGCTGCAGGACTATAAAGTAGATGAAAACCAGCTTCAGGAGTCCGTGCGGAAGATAAACGGGCTTCAGATCCGGCTGCATAACATCGGGCTTGAGAACCAGCTAAAGCTTCGGTCCATACTGACGAAGTCTCAGTTCGCCCAACTGGGCGAGGCAGTCTCTGGAAACGGCGTCGGCAGGCACATACACGGCTGGCCCACAGGTAATGGAGGGCTGATCGGCGAAAATCTCAAGCGGCTGGACATCACATCAGCGCAGCAGGAAAAGATAAAGCGGCTTTTTGTAAAATCACGCTCGACAATGCAGTCCATAAGCCAGGAACTTCGCCAAAACGCTCAAAGTCTGCACAGGCTATATCTGAACTACGATCTTGACCCCCAAGAGGCAAAAACACTGATCGCGAAACTGGGCAAGACCCAGCGAAAAGCGATGAATGCAACAGTCTCGCGGCAGTTGGCGCTCAGGGAAATCCTGACACGGCAGCAGTTCGAGACTCTTTCGCAAACAATGCGCCCCCCTACTGCCCCCAGATGGCAGAATGGGAGAGGAAAATAGTGTGAATTTGCACTATATCCTCCAGATCCTAAATTCTTCCTATAATTTGCCTCATCAGCAGCCAATGTTCTACAATAGATCATCAACGCCTGGATAGGCGGCAACTTTAAGGATGGTATTAGAATATGTGCGGAATAGTCGGCTACATCGGTGAACGCCAAGCCTGCCCTCTTTTGATAGAAGGATTAAGGAAACTCGAATACCGTGGTTACGACAGTGCGGGGGTTGCCATTATCTCCGGAAAGGAGATTGCCGTCCGTAAAGCGGTCGGAAAGCTCAGCATGCTTGAAAATGCTCTCAAGACAGGCATGCCGTCCGGAGTCCTCGGCATCGGCCATACCCGCTGGGCAACCCACGGCAGGCCTTCCGATGAAAACGCCCACCCTCACAGTGACTGTACCGGCAGTATCGTCGTAGTCCACAACGGGATCATCGAGAACTACGTTACACTCAAAGACCAATTGATCGCGCGCGGCCACAAGTTCGCATCGGAAACGGATACTGAGGTCATCGCCCACCTTATCGAAGAGATGGGCGAGGCAAACATTGTCGAGTCCGTCCGCCGTGCTGCACTGCAGCTCGAAGGATCGTTTGCCATAGCAGCGCTCTGCGGCGATCAGCCGGATGTTATCGTCGCTGCGCGGCGTCACAGCCCGCTCGTCTTGGGGATCGGGTCGGGAGAAAACTTCATCGCATCCGATGTCCCAGCGTTTCTGCAGTATACAAAAGATGTCCATTTCCTCGAAGATGACACAATGGCGGTTGTCGACCGCTCTTCTGCCAAATTCCTTACGCTGGACGGCAAGCCCACGGTAAACAATGTCTACCAGATCACCTGGGACGCTGCAATGGCCGAACGCGGCGGTTACGAGCACTTTATGCTGAAAGAGATCCACGAGCAGCCGACGGCGCTTAGAGAGACTATGCGCGGCAGGCTTTCCTCGGAAGACTCCGATGTAATAATCGAAGATTTAGGTCTCACGGAAGATGAGATCAAGAAGATAGACAAGATCGTAATGGTCGCCTGCGGCACAGCTTATCACGCTGCGATGGCCGGTAAGTATATGATCGAGAGTCTGGTCAGGATTCCAGTCGAGCTCGATGTGGCATCTGAACTCCGCTACCGCGACCCGATCATCGACGAAAAGACTCTAGCTATCGTCATAAGCCAGTCCGGTGAAACTGCGGACACGCTCGCAGGGATGAGGGAAGCAAAATCTCATGGCGCGAAAGTCCTTGCGATTACGAATGTGGTCGAAAGCTCCGTCGCCAGGGGCGCCGAAAGCGTCCTTTACACCCAGGCCGGACCGGAGATAGCTGTCGCGTCAACGAAAGCATATACCACGCAGCTTATGACCCTTGCGCTCATCACACTTTACTTCGGCCGTATACGCGGCACCATTTCGAAAGAACGGAGCGCGGAACTCCGCGCGAAACTTTGGGCGATACCGGAACAGACCGACCATTATCTATCGGATATCGGCAATATTGTCGACATTGCCGAGCACTATCACAACTATGCAGGGTTCCTCTACATGGGGCGTGGGTTCAACCTGGCATCGGCCTTGGAAGGCGCGCTCAAGATCAAAGAAATTGCCTATATTCACGCGGAAGGCTATGCGGCTGGCGAAATGAAGCACGGTCCGATTGCCATGATCGACCCTTCAATGGCGACTGTCGCTGTTGCTACCCCCGGAAGGACGTATGACAAGGTTTTATCCAACATCCAGGAAGTGAAGGCGCGCGCCGGGGAGATCATCGCTATTGCAGGGAAGCGAGATACTGAGATAGACAAGTTCGCTGACTATGTGATTCGGGTGCCTGAGACGGACGAGGTGTTTTCTCCGATCTTAAACGCCATCCCGCTCCAGCTTCTGGCCTACTACGTTGCCAAATTCCGTGGACACGATATAGACCAGCCCAGAAACCTGGCAAAGAGCGTTACGGTGGAGTAGGGGATATTAGGATTACCTGAAAAATCTCTGCATACACATGAAAAATCTCTAGCATGAAAAATCTCTAGCATTGACAACAGTAACAGGCTGGTGCATAATGCAGATGAGCCCGAGCAATACCATGGGCTGCAGTAATTGCAGTATAAGGTAGTGCCCGGGCTTCATTTTTTGTATGACCCTTGCTTGGTAGGGCATCGGGGGAGACATCAGCATGAGTGTATACGAGGAAATACTAGAGTGGTCTAGTGAATTGCCAACTTGGCAGCGTGATGCTCTCAGACGATTAGCCAGTGGCGCGTTGAGTGAGAGTGACTACAAGGAGTTGGAACACCTATGCTTGCAGCCATTTGGCTTGAAGGTTGATGGATGCGAAAGCATTGTCGCAATGCCTCTTGAATCAAAGCACCTGCCAATCATCGTTACAGGAGAGTCTGAAAGCGTCACTCTTGCCACGGTGAAGTCTGTGCAGAATGTGAATCTGCTTGATCCGGCTTCTATCCTGGCTTTTCATCCTACAGGCATCACTGTTATCTACGGTGATAATGGTTCCGGTAAGTCTGGATACACTAGAATTTTGAAGAAGATGTGTCGTGCCAGAGATGCCGGAAGCCCTATTTGCCCGAATATCTACAAAGAAGCAACTGGCGACCCAGCGCAGGCAGTTGTCGACTATTGTATTGGTGATGATTTCCAAACCTACAACTGGGTTGAAAACAGTGATGTTCCGAACGAGCTGGCTAGAGTGAGCATTTTCGATTCAGATTGTGCTAAGCTCTATGTGAATGACTACAATGATGTGGCCTACAGACCCTTTGGGCTTGATCTATTCGATCGTCTCTCGTCAGTGGCAGACGTTGTCGGACAGCGGCTTGCGGATAGAAAGAGTAAATTAGTTTCTAAGTGCCTCTCGCCACCTACAGCAATAGCTTCACACCCAGAGATTGCGAAAGCCTACCCCGTTCATTCAGGTCTGACGATGGAAGGCATCAAAGCAACCGCAGTCTTCACCACTGACGATATGGCTGAGATGAAGCAATTGTCCAAGTTACTAGAGGAAGAGAACCCTCTCAAGAAGGCAGCCAGTATCAGGGTGCGTAAACAATTATTAATAGAGATCGAGGGCCGGATCGTGTCGATTTCGACTGCTCTGGGAGTCGAGGCAATCAAAGTGTTTCGCAAGCATGTTGAAGACCGTGAAACAGCCCGGACTGCAGCGTCACTAGCCCAGACTGAAGCATTCAAGGATTGTCTACCAGGAACAGGAGCTGACCCTTGGAAGCAGTTGTGGGAGCACGCCCGAAGCTTTTCAGTTGGTGAAGCGTATCCTGATGCTTCATATCCAAATACGGGTGCCACGGCGGTCTGTGTCTTGTGTCAGCAACCATTGTCTGATGATGCCAAGGAGCGTTTGAAGAAGTTCGAGGCATACGTAAAAGATGAAAGTGCGAAAAAGCTCAACGAGGCCGCTGCTATAGTAAAAGAGGACAGGAAGAAGCTAGAAGGAATAACTATACATATTGAGAGCGACGATGCAGTATATCAGGAACTAAAATCACACTCCGAAGTGCTGTCGGAGGAGGTTACTGTATTCCTGGGGGCTGCGACGAAGTGCCGAGAAGTAATATTATCTGCTTTAGGGTCTAGCAATTGGGAAAACATTATTTCTCCGACTCTGGATGTTGCGGAGATAAAGCGAATTGCCCAGGAGTTAGAGCAAGAAGCAGAGAATTTGGAGAAGACCGCAGATCAGGAATTGCTTGAGAAATATAAAACGCGTCTGGCTGAACTCGAAGCGAAAAAGTGGATCCACGACAACGTTGCCGTACTTCGGACTGAACTGCAACGTGTGAAGGATATAGAAGCCATAAATAAGGCAACTGGATTGACTAACACAAACAAGATATCGAGAAAGGGCGGCGAGCTGACGAAAAAATACGTTACTGAGGATCTGCAAGAGAGGATTAAGGAGGAACTGAAGGCAGTCAGCGGCAACCAGCTCAAGATAGTGATTACCCATCGCACTAGGAAAGGTGTTCCGGAACATCGCATTGATATAGAGGGTCGAAAGTTGACCGCACCAGCCGTTAAGGATATTGTGAGCGAAGGTGAATTCAGAGCGATAGCGCTTGCAGCATTCTTCGCAGAACTTGGCCAGTCCTATGACAAATCAGCCATACTAGTAGATGACCCTGTGTGTTCCCTTGACCATGCGCATAGGCGTCTTGTAGCTGAAAGGTTAGCAAAAGAATCTACAGTCCGTCAGGTTATTGTGCTAACTCACGACATAGTATTTATGAATGAGCTGTTCCATTGGGCAGAGACATTCGAGGTAGATCTGTCAGTATGTCAGGTCTTACGTAACCAAAGCAATGTAGGAGTTGTGTGTGATGGGCCTCCCTGGCAGGGGCAATCGGCGCTTGATCGTATTAAGACGCTCACTTCTGATCTTACTAAAGTGAAAGCCCTGTACGATCATGGTGATATTCACGAGTATAAGATTAGGGCAGGGTATTGGTACGGGAGTCTCAGGGAAACTTGGGAGCGAACAACTGAAGAAATGGTGTTGAATGGTGTGGTGATGCGGTTTTCCAGACAAATTCAGACACAGCGACTTAAGATTGTAGCTAGAGACCTCACAGAAGATGATTATAAGACCATCGAAAATGGTATGGCCAAGAGTTCCAGATGGCTCAAAGGACACGACCAGCCTGGAGTGGACAACGCGAACTTGCCAACACCTGATGAGATGAAACAGGATCTGAAAGACTTGACTGATTACATAGACCAATTGAAGAAAAGGAAGAGGAGTAAGGTCGAACGTAATTAATCGACAATTTTATGTTATTCGGGACCGCAGTTCTACCCCGTGGACCTACCGGACCACGGGGAGAAGCACGAAGGTATTTTTGGGGGAGTGAATTAGTGGCTGTCGATAGAAAAGCGGCGTCGAGCCGCCGCACTCCAAAGAGGATTGGTGCGATTTCCACCAGCTCCCCTTTTTGCATCTTTCGCGATTCAAAAACCCTCTACGCTGCAAGCGGCAGCTCATCCAGTCCTGCTTCGAGGATGGTAATTACGCTCATTATATCCTGCAGCTTGAACGGCTTCATCATGCAGACAAAACAGCCGAGTTTCAGCGCTTCGTCCACTGCCTCGTTTCTCGTATAGCCGGTAATCATGACGACTTGAGTATCGGAGTTGATCTCTTTCATCAGTTTCAGAGTCTCTACACCATCTATTCCGGGCATGCGGATGTCAACGAAGGCTGCAAATGCCGGTCTCTCTTTGAGACACTTGATCGCATCGGTCCCATTTTCGCATACAGTGACATCATAGCCCTGGTTTTCGAGCACGTCACGGAATAACTCGCGAATTTCCTTTTCGTCATCTACTACCATAATGTGCTTTTTGCTCATTATCTCTTTCCTCCTGCAGAGACTCTGCCGCCGATTTGGACACCGGCAATTCTACCGTAAACTCGGCCCCTCTATCCGGTTCGCTTTTGACCTCTATCTTGCCGCCGTGTGTATGCACTATGCCGCGGCTGATAGCAAGGCCGAGCCCCGTCCCTTCGGACTCGTTTTTGGTCGTGAAGAACGGTTCGAATATCTTTTCTTCGTTTTCAGATGGTATTCCAGGGCCGGTATCCCGAAATCCGGCAGCCACTTTGCCATCCTTTGCATAGGTCGATATAGTCAGGCTGCCGCCTGTTTTGGCCATAGCCTGATACGCATTGAGAACAATATTCACGAACACCTGGTTGATCTGCCCAGGGTTTCCCCATGCGTTCGGGAGATTGTCCGAAAGCTCACGTACAACCGTAATGTTCTGTTTGATCATCTGGTGCTCGGTAAGGGCCAGGGTGTTTTCGATAATCTCGTTTACATTGACCGCCCGGAAATCATCTATTTTGTTTACACGTGAATAATCGAGCAGGTTATGCACGATCTCGGCTATCCGCTCTGTCTGCGCATGGATAATCTGCAGGTCCTTTACGACCGGTTCGTAAGGCAGCAGTTTCTGAAGGGCAAATTCAGCCCGCCCGAGGATCACCATAAGAGGGTTGTTGATCTCATGGGCGACACCTCCGGCTAACTGGCCTACGGATGCCATCTTTTCGGACTGTATCAGCTCCGCCTGGGTAGTTTTGAGCTCCTCAAGTGCGTCTTTCAGCATTGCGACCTGTTCCTGCAGACTGTCATACAGCTCGATCTTTCTAAGGACCATTGCTGCCTGAGTGGCAAGCGTAGATACGGCTGCAAGGTCTTCTTTGTCCCACTTTTCAGCGCCGTGCTTGTCCGAGACATTGATAACGCCTCGGATTTCCCCATCTATTTTGATAGGGGCTATGATTGCAGACTTGATCTTGTTCTTTCGCTGCGCAAGCGGTGCGAGCTTTTCACTCAGGCTGTCGCTGTTTATTACGATAGCCTCGCCTTCCTTTGCGACAAGCCCGGAAAGCCCTTCCCCGACCTTTACGCGGGTGTTCTCGATTATATCTTTTTCCAGACCTCTTGCCGCTGAGATGGTAAGCTCCTGCCGGGATGGATCGAGCAGCATAATGGAAGCCGTTCGGGCTCCTATCACATCGGTTGCCATCTCAAGCGCGAGGTCCAGCGTGGACTTAAGGTCCACCTGGTTGATAAGTGATTCAGATAATTGCTTCACTCGCTCAAGCTGCGCGCTTTTTTCAGCAAGAAGCTGTGTATGCGAGCTGAGGTCATCAGCCAGTGTCCGGCTGGCTTTTTTAAGATTGGAAGCTACCGTGTACAGGTAGGCTGCTCCGCCTGAGGCAATGCACAGCACGAGTAGACGCAGTACTGCTGCTGCATGCCCCGCAATGGACATCTGCGGGCTGAACAAGTCCCGGATTTCGAGCGCCAGGGCGGCAAAAAGCAGCACAGCGGCGGCAATAATCCAGTGCCGCTTGTGCTGCCGGGTGTGCTTTTCAACTTCATTGCCGACGGGTCTCGCTACAATGATACCGCTATTGTAGGTATTTGGCCGGTTACTGCTCAAGCAGCCTTCCTTTCGTTGTTATCGGAAAAATACGACAGGAGATGTTCGACCATTACAGCATCAAACTGTTTGCCGGAGTTGCGGCGAAGCTCTTCCGCGGCTTGCTCATGCGTTTTTGCCTGTCTGTAGGGCCGTTCGCTTGTCATGGCCTCGTAAGCATCGGCAACAGAGATTATCCGGGAGAGGAGCGGAATGGCTTCTCCCTGAAGTCCGTCCGGGTAACCCGTTCCATCGAAATTCTCATGATGATGGCGCACGACCGATGAAACTTCCATAAGTTCGGGAATACCGGCCAGGAATGTGCTTCCCATAGCCGGATGCTTCAGTACGTCCACCCATTCATCATCCGTCAGCACGTCCGGTTTCGTAAGTACATTATCAGGCGTTCCGATTTTGCCGATGTCATGCAACTGCGCCGCAAGCTCAAGTGTCGCCATCTGGTCTTCTGACAGGCCCAGCCGCTTAGCGATCACCATGCTGAGCTGCGTGACCCGGCTGGAGTGCCTCGCCGCGAAATGGGACTTGGCATCGATTGCAGCAGTCAGTATACGGATAGTCTTGAATAGGGTCTCGGCCCTGTCGCTTACGATCCGGCGCGTCGGCGCAACTCTCCGCTCGATGTTATGCTCGATAACGGACACCATTTCTTCCGGCGTTGTCGATTCGCTCACGAGATCGGCTGCTCCGCCTGAAAGTGCCAGCGCCACCTGTTGCGCATCAGGGGACTGCGACATTACAACGACCGGTAAATTGGGGTGTACCCGGATGATCGCACGGCATAGCTGAATACCGTTCATACCCATGAGATCCAGGCTGGTTATCGACAGGTCGACCTTCTGCCTTTTGAGCATTATGAGCGCAGTCTCCCCATCGGGAGCCGAAGCGGTATTATACCCGATGGCCTTAAGCCCTTCATCAAGCCGTTTACGCAGTGTACCACTGCTGCTGACTATCAGGATATTCTTATTATTGTTTGTAGTGTTACTCATAATTTTTGCCTAATCCACATTGTTCGCTATTCTATTATCGGAACATATCAGACTGCTCTTCAGCTTGCTAAATATACCGGTATTGGGTAATATAATGCCTGGGAGCGGGTGAACAACTGATCAATATATAGACCCCGAATTTTTTAAGCTATGGTCTCCAAAACCACAATACCGACACTTGCAGTCATTCTTGCAGCCGGTAAGGGCAGCCGGATGAAAAGCCTCACATTATCTACACCAAAACACATGCTTTCGGTTGCCGGAAAGCCTATGCTGGAACATGTCATAACGAGGCTGAAAGATGCCGGGATCGGCCGTTTTGTCATCGTGACAGGGTACCTCGGCCATATTATCGAGGACTATTTTTCTGATGGCTCCAAATTAGGCGTAAATATCAGCTATGTCCACCAGCCGGAGCCGAACGGAACCGGAAGCGCGGTCCATTCTACAGTGGAAGCAGTCGGCAGTGAACCGTTTATAGCGACATTCGGAGACATACTTGCTTCTACCGATACCTATCTATCCCTTATTTCGGATTTCGGCGCTTCGCCATGTGACGCATTGCTTGCGCTTAACTGGGTGGATGATCCATCAGCAGGAGCAGCGGTCTACCTGGACGAGAGCAGCCAGGTAGAAAAGATAGTCGAAAAGCCGCCTGTGGGACAATCGTCCACGAACTGGAACCAGGCAGGGATATTCGTCTTTTCTCCCACCGTTTTCGAATACACAGGCAAGCTAGTGCCGAGTCCCAGAGGAGAGTATGAGCTGACCGATGCGGTCGCTTCGATGCTTGCAGACGGAAGATTTGTGCGGGGACACAGGATGTCGGGCATCTGGTGTGATGTAGGCAGGCCGGAAGACATAGGACATGCAGCAGAGTTACTGGAGAAAGAGCAATGATTGATGTAAAAGAGCTCGAAAAAGCCCTGCAGGGAGGCGGAGACCTTGCCGGACCTGTCGAGGAGTTTCTGGCCGAGAGCTACAGCTCCGGCGCGGACATGAGATACCAACGTACCAGATATCTCGCGGCGCTCTGCAGGTTCATGGAGGCGTTTCCTGACGCCAAGCGGGTTTCTATCGCCCGAGCGCCTGGAAGGGTGAACCTGATAGGCGAACATATCGATTATAACGGGCTGCCGGTGCTTCCGATGGCCATAGAGCGTGATGTGGTAGTTATTTTTGCCCCGCGAAAAGACCGGCGGATAAACCTGGTAAATGTAAGCTGCTATTTCCCTCCCAGGAGCTTCGATATATCCGCTAAAATCAGGCCGTACGCGCCGGGCAACTGGGGCAACTACCCCAAGGCTGCTGCGCAGGCGCTGCAGGAAGTATCGTCACGCCCGCTAAAGGGGTTCGATGCCTGCGTGATGGGTGACGTCCCCTCCGGTTCGGGGCTTTCCAGCTCATCCGCGATGGTAGTGGCTGCCGCAATCACGCTTGCGGCGGCTAATGGTGTGGTGATCGAGCGAAAAGACCTGGCTGAGCTCCTTGCACGCGGCGAGCGGTACGTCGGGACTGAAGGTGGCGGTATGGACCAGGCGGCATCGCTTCTCTCGGAACGCAAAAAGGCGCTCATGATCGACTTTTTCCCACTCTCTTCGGCTTCTGTCCCAATGCCGGACGGTTATTCCATAGTCGTGTGCAACAGCCTTGTGGCCGCAGAGAAGTCCGGGGCTGCGCGGGACGAATATAACCAGCGTGTGGTCGAGTGCAGGCTCGGAGTAGCTGTTCTCGGCAATCTTTTGAAAGACCGGCTGGGGCCGGAGCGAAACCTGACGCTCCTTGGAGGGTTGAAGCATCTATCGCAAAAAGAGATACTCGCGGTTATTGATCAGCTTCCTGATGGAGGGCTTACCGTCAAAGATGTCGCGAAGCTTGCCGGTATTTCGGCTGTCCGGCTGAAAGACGGAGCGCTCAAGCTGCGAAACGGCGAGTATTTCAAGGAGCCGAAGGACGGGTTCAAGGTAAAACAGCGGGTAAGGCACGTTCTGACCGAGGGCAAGCGGGTGGAAGATGCCGTCCGTACACTTAAAGCCGGAGATATAGACCGGTTCGGGGAACTTATGAACCAGTCCCACGAAAGCTGCGCGAAAGACTACGAGATAAGCACTCCCGAACTCGACGCGCTCGTCAGTATTTGCAAGGACAGCGGAGCGCTCGGAGCGAGGTTGACCGGCGCTGGGTTCGGCGGATGCGTCATTGCGCTGGTAAAGGACAGCAGCGTGCCGGATTTCGTATCGGCTATAGTCGAGCGGTATTACCACGATTATCTGCCGAAAGAGCGTAACGATGTCGGAGTCAGCGTTATGGCGCTGGAAGACGCAGTATTTCCATGCAAACCCTGCTCCGGTGCGGCTACACTGGTGTAATTATCAGCTATCAGCTTTTGAAATGCTAAGTTTCGGGACAGGGTGTCCTGAAACAACATAATTGAAAGAGGAGCTGTTTTCATGCCTAACCAAATCCACGCACCCAGTCCGGCAGAAAGCTATCAGCATAAACACCCGCCTGTTATAAACGTCAATGTCGAGATGAAAGATAAATCGACATTTGGACAGCACGTCGCGGATAAGGTGGCAGCAATAGTAGGCAGCTGGGCGTTTATAATCACCCAGAGCATCTTTCTTATTGCATGGATGGTTGTGAACACTTATCTCGTGGTGATGATAGCCAGAGATCCCAACTATCTCAAAGCATGGGACCCGTATCCGTTCATACTGCTGAATCTTGTGCTCAGCTTTCAGGCGGCCTACACCGGCCCCGTAGTGATGATGAGCCAGAACCGGCAGAGCCAGAGAGACCGGCTTATGGCGGAGCACGATTTTGAGATCAATATGAAGGCCGAAAAAGAGATAGAGGTAATCCTGAAGGAACTGGTACATCAGGACAAGCTGATCTGGCAGGCGATAAAACGAATAGAAGCTATCCACGAAGCACTGCCGGTACAGGAAATAGTGAAAACTGCACTTAATGAAAAAGATGGGCTAGACAAGGCCAACTAATCAGTCACATGAATTAGAAATATGCTAATTTCGGGATTACTGTCATATCCCAAGCTAGTTAAACTGTAAAAGCAATATGGTATAATCGTGTGTTGGATGTGGTGCCGGGGGCTCATTCTGATCCGCATATAACTATCCACAGAAGTTTCACCAAGAAAGTAAAAAATCGGTTAGCCTGTGCGAAAAACACCTTCGCGCAGAAAGGTAGAGCAATATGTTGGACAAAGTAGGCGAATCAAGAAGGCTCGCAGATTACTGTCTGATGAATATGCTGCTAAAACCCGGCGGATACTGGGGTGTAATCTTCGGTATTTTGGCCGTTTTTATCAGTTTAGCCCATTTGGGTGCAAATCCCACGAACGTGATTCATCTTATTATTGGACTCGCCATGCTGATTGAGGGAATACTCATCATCAAGTCACCATCGCCTGGTATGATGCTCGTTGAAGGCAGCATATTCTGGATGCTGGCAATTTGGAACACTTACCACATTTACCAAGTTGCGTCTGCCCACCAGGATGTAGGCCGGTGGCCGATGATTGTTTTAATTCAGATCATTTCCGGCGGCTATTTCTTCAAATACTACAAGCGGTTCGTGTATCTCAGAGATTTCCATCCATCTCACCAATCAATCGATAACATGATAAAGCAGATAACCAGTGTAATCAAAGGCAAGTCGAAAAGAGAACACGACCTGATTGAGTTGTCTATAGTAGGCTTCATAGAAACTCCCTGGAAAGGCCGCTTAATGGAAGATGCGATTATGCTTGTGCAAACCAAGCGTGGAGACCTCATCTATGCCGGAAAAGACCAGTTCAACATAATGGATGATGGCAAAATTAAACTAAGCAAGTCCAGGAAAGTCACGATCAATGCGGGTGATCGTAAGTTGAAAGGAAAAATGGCTCCGGAGCAACTGGAAAAATACCATGCTTGGAAAAAATATGTTGCAGAGCCAAGACCTTTATTTTAAATCATTCATTCCGGCAGGGTAGCAGTTGCTTTACGCTGGAGCTTCCCCCATCCCACAGCCGCGCCACGCAGGGCAGCTATTATGGAGCAGATGATTATGTAGTACATAAACTGCCTGTAGAAGAGCCTCTGCCAGAACAACCAAATCAACTGCTTCGGGTCTTCATGGTCAAGCTGGAACGCAATTGCGGCTCCGATGAAGTCCAGCACAAAAAAAGCCGCGTAGTATGAAAGCACCTGCAAAAGACCGCCGCTGAACAAAGAAATGACCACCATTATGTCTACAATCGGGGAAAATGCCTGGAAAAAGATATTGTAGACCCACATGGACGGCATTACGAACATACTGAACGCGCCGCCGGATGGCTTGAACATGGACTTTCTATGTTTCCACAGGCTTTGCAGTATGCCGTATGCCCACCTGAAACGCTGCTTTGCGAGAGTCATAACCGTATCAGGGACTTCCGTATAGGCAAGCGCATCGTTTTCTGTACGTATATGCCAGCCCTGGACTTGCAGTCTGAAAGTAAGGTCGGCATCTTCCGCAAGGGTATTATTATGGTATCCGCCAACTTTTAACACAGCGGATCGCCTCCAGGCTCCGACCGCTCCAGGGACCACTGAAACGGCATTGAAAGCAGCATAAGCCCTTCTATCGAAGTTCTGGCTGGTGATATATTCCAGGCTCTGCCAGGTTGTGAGCGGATTATTTCTATTTCCGACTTTCACATTGCCCGCAACAGCGCCGACGCGCGGGTCTGCAAAATGTCTGGCCAACCGGGCTATTGCATTTCGATCAAACACAGTGTCGGCATCGAGGCAGACAAGCACTTCAGTATCTGATTTCTCTATTCCCAGGTTGAGCGCAGAGGCTTTCCCGCCGTTTTCCTTGCGGATCAGTGTTACTCTGTCGTCATTCGCGTAGCTCGACGATACAATCTCGGCGGTATCGTCGGTCGAGCCGTCATCGATTACAAGCACTCGTATGCTCGACGGGTAATCGCTGTCCAAAACAGCCTGGATTGTCCTGCATACGACCTTGCCTTCGTTGTATGCAGGGATCAGCACAGTGACCGGCGGCGCATAGTCCTTCAGCTCTTTCGGTAACTTTTTAGATTGTCTTGACTGGCTGAGGGCCAGCGGCGTGATAACAACAAGACGCAGCACCCCAAGCAAGATCGAGATGAAGAAGATAATCTGAAGCACCCTGCTGACCGCGAAACTTATCTCGAATATCCACTGGTCAAGCCCCGTTATGGCGAGCTGGTTCTGGGCTACCGACGGAAAAATTCTGTTCCATGGTGTATCCGGTATAAGCTGGGAGACAGTTACAAATTTATACCCTCTTTGCTTTAGGTCTTTGATTATAAGCGGGAGGGCTTTTACCGTATGAGACCTGTCACCACCTGAGTCATGGAGCAAAATCACGCTGCCCTTTGCGCCGTTTGCGAGCACACTGTCTGCCTCGTTATTGCCCGCAGCAATCCGCCGGTATTTTACCGGCGGAAGGCTTCTACACACAGAATCTACTATCAGCTTATCATTAGGCCGCTCATAGTCTTTCGGATCTATCTCCATACCGACTGTAACATAGCCCAGATTCTGGGTGCGGACTAGGAGATCGGCATCCTGAGAGGTCTCGACGTTGGAATCCGACCCTTCCCCGAAAGGAGGCCTGAACAACCGGCTGGAGTGCCCTGTAAGTGCTTCGATGATGCGCTGAGTGGAGTTTACTTCAAGCTCTGCTCTCAGCTTGCCTACTTCCGATATGTGCGGATGCGAGAATGTATGGTTTCCGATCTCATTGCCGGACTGCCAGCATTCTCTCACGAGCTCCGGGTAGCGTTCCGCATTGCTCCCGATCACAAAGAAAGTGGCCTTTATGCCGTTTTTGCGTAAAATTCGGAGTATCTGCGGCGTGAACTTGGGGTCCGGGCCATCGTCAAAAGTGAGCGCCACTTCATTAGTGTGATAACCGGTTTGCCGGATGAGATATGGACTGGGATATTCGGTATAGTCTTCAGACCGGATTAACCCATCGGAATCGATCTGAAGTTTGCGTATGCCGGGAGAGGGTTGTTCTACAACCTCAAGAATGTCCCCATTTCCTTCATCGTTTACCTCAGAAACATAGTTCAGCTTCTCAAGGCGTTCCTTTTTGACCGGCTGCCCAAGCCTATCATCGGAGAAAAACGACCAGATAGACGGGTCCTCACGGCCAAGGACCCACAGCGCCGCGCCGCAGGGTTCATAGCCTTTTAATGCAATGAGGGCATTATACGCAGTTATGGCATCGAGCATATAGGCTACATGGTCTGAATCGTCTTTGTCACTGTGATAGTAGAAATGAGGGTTGAGGTCTTTGTCATCCATCAAGACCTTGGTCTGCGCATCGCGGGCAATCGCAAGAGCCGGTCCAAGCCCGATTGCCTGCGCCGGTCCGGCGGCTTTCAAATTACCGTTTTTATCATACTTTACAGGCCAATCGTAGCAGTAATTTGCCAACCCAAGTATGACTTTGTGCCCATCCACACGCTGAAATACCTTTTCAGCTATGTTTTCTATCCAGGCCTGCGATGCTATCGGGCCGGGTTCGCCTGTAGCCCAATGCTGGTCGTAGAACATTACGATCAGCAGGTCATCAATATCACCAAGGGACTCATAGTTCATCGTCAAGTCCGAAGCCAGTAAGTCCTGGGTGACAAGGAGCTTTTCAGGTGCAAAATACTGTTTCAGCAGCCGTACAAACTTGGGCATTTTCTCATACAGCAGATTTTTTGCATCATCCTGCTCTTTTTTGGTCATTCCCGGCGTCGGAGAGAACTCAAAGTCCAGATTGATCCCTGCATAGTGCTGATCCTTCAGCTCATCTCTCAAGTCTTCTGCCAACTGCTGCTGCGCATCCGTATCAATCAGAAGTTTTCGAAGCCTCGGCCAGTCCCAGGTCTTTGTATCGCTGTCAAAGTTGTCTATCATCGGTATGATAGGAACCTTGTGAGTGGCCGACAGCCGCTTGACATCGGAATCAGTCTTTTCGATGAACCTCGATGAATAGAGCTTTTTATCACTTCCGGCACGAAGTCCTTTGTTGAGGGTAAGCCATTCAGGCATAATATAGGTCAGCTTATCAATGTGTCTGCGCAGGCTGGCCAGGCTTCCGGGGTCCCAATTTACATAGAAACCGACGGTGGTTGAATATGTTTCCCCAGCACCCACTGTATGGCGCTTATGGGCATGCAGGTCATTCTCCCTCGCAATCTCCTCTTTTACCTTGCGGCTTTCCTTATGCGCGACGAACCGCCGTGCAGCTTCTTCATGGGACTCCAATCTTGGAATGAACCGGTGAATGTAGCTGTCACTGCTAACTCGAAGGGGTGACATGGGTACGGCCATTATACTAAATGAAAATGCCGCTCCGACTATGGATATTACAAGCGCAAGTAAGCTCGAAAAACGGAGGATTCGCTTCCAGCGTTTGCCTGTATGATCGAAAAATATAGGACGATGCTCCATATATACCTGCCGCTCAGGAAAATGCTATGGCAACCTGGCTTCTATCTTAATACGTATCGGATTTCTATTTTGTTCCTGTTTCCAGAATCCGAAAGAGCCTACTTTTTGTCCTCCACCATGTTCCCGGATATCTGTTTGTGCGCCTCTTTGCCTGATTGATCTTGAATGGCCTCTGTCCTTGTGTATATGATGTTGTTGGAGATGTTGATGTAGTCTACACCAGGGTCTATTATTATCGTGGGCTGGTCTGACTCCGCACGCAGGTGGCAGTCATGGATATTTGCCCTGCATGCGCCTTCCTTCAGGTGTATGGCAGGCGCACCGCCAAGGAGTTGGCAGTCTGCAATGCTGAGTCTAGTCCACGCATGGGGTTTTTTCGAGCCGTATTCGATGTCCACTATGGGCCCGCCGTATGAACGGACCTGCACAGCACTGATGACGCCGTTGTAGAAAAGGCCGTCCGGCTCAACTATGACCCCTGTTCCACCGTTCTTAACGAGTATGTCCGTGTTGGTCAGCACAAAGCCCGTCAGACCTTCGAATATGAACCCGTATTTTACGTCCTCCATCCAGCACTCATCTATATGGTATGCCAGGGAGTGCGCGACCGCTGGCTTGTTATCCGGGGTATCTTTGTCGTGAAGCTGATGCAGAAAAGCCTTGCCCCTTATCATGAAACAGCGGTCCATCATAATGCCGTCTACATCGCCGAACTCGAACCCCACGCGGTTCTTGTCGAAGTATGATGTGGAAATATCGCCGTTGCCGCCGACAAACCAGTGTACGTCCTGAATTCGGTTTACATCCCTGCAGCCTGAGAGATGAATGCCTACGTGGTGAACGAACCCGGTCAGATCGCGGAACATCCCCTGCCCTGAGTTGCATCCGCCGGGCTTAGTGGAAACGCCTATCCATGCGCAGTCGAAAACTATGCTTTCTACGCAGGGGTTGATGCCTTCGAGCTGTATTGCGGGCGGGTACGGCTTAGGGTTCTGGTTGTCCCTGTTGTTCGGGTAAGAAATTTTGAGCGCTTTCACGCCGCTGCAGTGGCTTAGTCTCACAGCCGGGAAACCGGGCTCAAGTATGATGAGCTTCGTCATCGCGTTCTCCCAGCGCTCGCCTTCGCCCATCAAAGTCACCCTTTCCGGCACAAATAGCGAGTTGGAAATCTTATAGCTTCCGGCAGGAAGGTAGACGATCCCCTGTGTCTTGGTTACAGCATCCAGCGCCTTCTGGATGGCGGCAGTGTCATCGGTTATGCCGTCTCCCTTTGCGCCGTAATCCTTCGCCGACACGCTGATCGGGGCCGCTGAGAGTGCCGAAGCACTGAAAATAATTGCCGCAGCCATGAGCAGCGGCAGATAAATTTTCCTGAGCATCAAATGCCTCCGTGTAGTTCAGATAGTTTTATTATAGTCGTGATGGCTTGGGGGATCTAGTGATGGCTCGGGGGATCCATGCCCCGAGCCTTATTCTCCTGGGCATCTATGCCCTTAACCAATCTACCACATCAGAGGACTGATCGGAATAATCGTTTCCTCTTCTCTATAATAAAACCCTGCACTGGAGTATTTCCAAAGCATACCATCGCTTACAAATCTAAGTGTGCAGAGCATGGATGCCCGGGAGAATTCAGACCGAGGCATGGATCCCTCGGTCTATCAGCAGTTGCGAGGATTACTAACTTCTAAATAAAAATGCACCGATTATTGCTCCGACTATGGTACCAATAATTGTACCTGCAATTGAGATTGCTAATGCTGTTTTACCAAGCCTTTCGCCATGTGACGTAGCAACTGCGGCAAGAATGATTCCAACGGTACCGATGAGCAGAGGGCAAAAAACCAAAGCAATAATTCCAAGGATAATTGCTGCGATACTGAATGAATTTCCTTGTGTTTGTAACACTGGTGAATATTGTTGTTGGTATTGTTGTGATGGGGGATACATGGGCGGTTGAGGTTGCGAAGGGTAACCAGGCATCGCTGTAGTTCCGGTGTTTAGCACAGTGGTTTTTTCAGGGCAGCGGCCAACATATGTGCTGCCTGTTGCAGTGACGATACAAGCGTATCCGGGGCGCTCAGTAAGAAACTCGACTCTGATCACTGGCGAACTAATGAGTCGCTGACCATTCTGCATAAAAGTTACGGCTTTACCCACAGAAGGTTGATCGAGGAATAACACTTCATTTGTCATTGCTTGCTCCCTTCAATAGCCTAACAGTATATAACTACCGGACCTTATCTGGCTATGATCGAAAACTGGCGATAGCCCAACTGAATGTTAAGCAGCCTTCACTTTATTGTCAATGCCTTGGTATGCTTCAGTGGTCGAATTTTGCGCTGAAGCATACCTTCAGTGATGGCTCGGGGGATCCATGACCCGAGCCTGATTCTCCAGGGCATCCATGCCCTTAACCAATCTACCACATTAGAGGACTGATCGGAATAACCGGCTCCTCTTCTTTATAATAAAATCCTGCACTGGAGTATTTCCACATCCATGGATCGCTAACAAATCCAGCTCTAACGGGATTGTTGTGGATATAATTGACTTTCTGCATAAAGAACTCTTCGCTGTAGACTTGTTCCGGGTGATAGCCATCCTGCCAAAACTTGATCTTGATCTCTTGCTTACCTGCAGCTTTTAAAGCTCTCAGCCATACTGTCCTGCCATCTTCTTCCAGCTTTGCAGCAATTTGCCGAGACGTATATCCCTTTAAATCAGTGATAACAGACGGCAGCTTTCCGTCTTGATGGGAAGATATAATGTGAAAGTGGTTGGGCATAATTACATAAGCATGAACTAAAAGTCCCTTGTGCTCCACACAATATTGAAGTCCATCCGCAAGCAAGCGGAAGTAATCCTCTTTTGAGAACACCGGAAGCCAATAGGTAACTGCACTCGTAATGAAGTAAGGAAAATTCTTCTCTTGTACACGGAATCGATTCGTCAACGCCATTGACTCCTAGTGAGAGACTCCACTTTCAAGATAATTATGTGCAGGGCATGGATGCCCAGGAGAATAAAGACCGAGGCATGATCCCTCGGTCTATCTGCATCAGCGTTATTAATTCTGCTTGAAAAAGCCTAGAAACCGCCTTATCACTCCTGGTTTACCATCTTCACCTGAGGGGAAAGGCGGCGCAATCTTTTCCTGTGTTTCTTCAGAGCACTCATTCTCAATCGGTAATCTGTCCAATATTTCTTCCATATGTTCCAGTAATGGAATTACCGACTGGGCCACCTCTGCAAATTCTTCCGGTCTAGTTGCTGAGTCATAGCGAAACCAATCGTTAGGGCTTCCGCCTTTACGTGGTTGAACCCGTTCTCGACAGTTAAAATTCAGATAGTATGCCTTCATCTTCTCAGCGGGAATATGTCCACCCCAGGAAGTCATCATTCCCTGTGGTGAACAGTGTCCCACCTCAATAACAAATCCGCCGCCCCATTTGTCAAACTGGAACATGAGCAAATCAACACGATCATCGCGGAATCGACGAAAATGCGGAAGCGACCCTTTGAACCCGCGCTCACGCAATCGTGGAATGACAACATCGTTGAGCGCTTTCTTCATCTCGTTGATTGTAGACATAAGACTCCATTTTGCTTGTTTCGGTACAAAAAGCTAGCGCCGAAACATCTCAGCCTGTTCACTTCTTACCAACTACTCCATAAGCTTCACCAAGCAGGCCCAGCATACCTGTGGCAACCCCGACTGCACCGGCTAAGCCGGACAAGTTGTGATCTTGCGTGAAAAATCCATATGCAAGAAATGCAAATCCGGCACCCAATACAAAATACCATCTTGCTTCATCGCCTTGTCTGCGCTTAACGAATATCAACACTGCTGCAATAGCCGAAAACAGCATGCACAAGATGTTTGCTATCACTTGCAATCCCTCCATATGGACATTCACGCACGGCATGAGCGCTGTGCGCCCATCACTCCGCCTTTTCCGGCTTCATCTACAGGAAGTGGATGTTAGCAGCTTTTCCACAGAGTATTTGTTTGCCATTATAGCTTATAAACTCAAGCTCCAGAGCCTGTAGACATTGGCACCCTTTATCAAGAGTAACTTCTAGCCCTACCCATAGTTCTTTTGATAGGTAGCTTACGTATACAGACGGAAAGAATGAACTACGACGAATGCGACCTGGCCATTCATCTTCTGGCACATGACGAAGATCCGCCTCGTCCATGTAGTGCTCTATCTCACATTCTATGGACACGGTAATAAATACGAGAAATTCACCAGTCGCAAGGCGTTTAACTTCTTGAACACAATAATCGTATGGATCGCTATAGATACCCGTAATTACTACTTCGTCATCCCAATCGCCCATTAGGCCTAGCTTGTCACCTAGAAGCTTAGTTCCTTCCAGTACATTGTATATACATGAACTAATCTCACGCTCCAAGTCTAGGTCGGGATACTCACCAGAACTCAATTTCGTTTGAACAGCTTCTAATTGACTTAGTTCAGGAGTAACACACGCCTCTACAAGCACTCCGAGACCAGTAAACAACTTGACCTGACTTGCCTCTATACCAAGCATAGCTAAGTCCTCACACAGTTGATTATGGAGTGTAGTCTCACCGTTACTGCTTGATTCCCCAAAGTCGGAAACATTTGCGGTGACTAATAAAATTGTGGATTTCGACTGCTGGGCTAACTCAACTACAGTAGCCCAAACTAGTGCGTCACGATAGCCACGCTCTCCACGGTAAAATGGTTTTCGCTTATTAATGATTCGAGAAACCAACTCTTCGTGAGATACATTAGGATATGGCACAACCTTCCAGAGTCGGCTATGTATCTCATCTAGGAGCCAATGTCGATATTCAGATGGAGAAGGTAACACCTGGGCTATGCTTGGCGCATCCAGTAAATCATTTCCAGTCAATCGGCGTATTGCTGCGAGAGATTTACGAAGTTGAGCTACATTCTCTTGAAGAAACTCTTCATATTTGCCAACAACCTCATCAATCACCACCTGTGGAATATATACTGTATATCCCAATGTCTGGGATGCATCCCAAAGATCGTTGATACTACGTCCTTGTAGCCTAAAATCAGAAATGAGTACATTGCTATCTAGGACCACATTCAACGATGATTACCTCCCCCAACATATCACGGTTACTGTATAGCCCCGTATTTAATTAAGTATCTTCTTGGTATACTTCGACCACATTCTTTGTATCAAAATTCGTCATCTACAACCTGGAAAACTCTTCACTCCGCTTTTTCCGGCTTCATCTGCGGGAAGAGGATGACGTCGCGGAGCGCTTCCTGGTCGGTGAAGAGCCTCACGAGCCTGTCGACACCTATTCCGAGCCCTCCGGTAGGGGGCATGCCGTATTCCAGCGCCTGGATGAAGTCCTCATCCATCGGGTGCGCTTCAGCATCTCCCGCAGCGCGCCTTTCGGACTGCTTAATGAACCGATCCTTCTGGTCTATCGGGTCGTTTATCTCGGAAAACGCGTTTCCGGTCTCCTGCGCGCCGATATAGACCTCGAACCTTCTCGTCAGGTTCGGGTTGCCGGGGACCTTCTTTGCAAGCGGTGAAGTCTCTAACGGGAAGTCCGTAATGAACGTAGGCTGGATGAGTTCCGGCTGAACGAACCGCTCGTGGATCTTCTCGATGATCCCGCCGACCAAATCTTCATGCTCGGTCGGAAGCCCCACTCGCTCCATTGCGGTCTTCGCGCTCTCCAGCGTGGCAAACTCTTCCGGCTTGACTCCGGCGTACTTCTCGATACCTGCGAGCATCGGGAGCCGCGTCCACGGCGGGGTGACGTCGATCTCCTGACCCTGATACATAAACTTTGTGCCGCCGTAGAGCTTTTTGCAGATCTCGACGAACATATCTTCCACGAGTTTCATCATGTCTTCGAGGTTCGCGTAAGCTTCGTAGCTCTCAAGCAGTGTAAACTCCGGGTTGTGCCTTGTGGAAAGCCCTTCGTTTCTGAAAACCCTGCCGATCTCGTAGACCCGCTCGAACCCGCCGACCACGAGCCGCTTCAAATAGAGCTCCAGCGATATTCTGAGGTGGAACTGATGCTCAAGCGCGTTGTGATAGGTCAAAAACGGCCTTGCGGCAGCGCCGCCGGCTACGGACTGGAGCACCGGGGTCTCTACTTCCAGATAATGCCTGCTGTCGTAGAAATTTCGGATCGCGGTTATGATCTTGCTTCGCTTTTCGAATATATCTCTCGATTCAGGGTTTACGATGAGGTCCAGGTAGCGCTGGCGGTAGCGCTGCTCTACATCCTGTAGCCCATACCACTGCTCATCGCCCTTCTGCTTGCCATAGGGCGGCGGGCGGAGTGACTTCGCAAGCATCATCACGCTTTTCACGTGAATGGAAATTTCCCCTGTTCTGGTCTTGAAGACAAAACCTTCAACACCGATGAAGTCCCCCATATCCATAAGGTGGACGCTGCGATAGTCGTCACCGAGCTCGTCGCGGCGGAAGTAAAGCTGAATCTTCCCGGAGCGGTCTTCTATATGTGCAAAGCTGGCCTTTCCCATCTCACGTATACCGGTGACACGGCCCGCGGCTTTGACCGTCTGGTCCTCCAGCTGATCGAAATTCGATTTAATATCCTCGGCAAGGTGCGTGCGTTCGTATCGCTCGACTTCAAACGGGTCCATACCCTGGTCGCGCATCTCCTGCAGCTTTGCCATTCGTGCCTTGATAAGATCATTTTCCTGCTCAGGTGCCAGGCTCATTACTTAATTTCTCCTCTATATGTCTCACACAAAAAAGTGGGAGTGCAAAAGCCCTTGCGGAACCTTTACACTCCCACCTTCTAGTAATCGTTACGATTTTCCTCTGTAGTGACGAACACTATACAGATGAAAAGTTACTTCCTAATACCGACGATCTCATAACGAGCGATACCTGCCGGAATCTCAACCATGACCTTATCACCGATTCTACGGTCCATAAGTGCCTCACCTACGGGAGACTCATTAGAAATCTTATCTTCGGCTGGGTTGGCTTCCACCGATCCGACAATATAGTATTCCCACTCGTCGGATGTTTCCAGATCGCGTACCTTGACAATCGATCCGATGCAGACACAATCTGTCAGCACCTCGTCATCTTCAATGACATGGGCGTGCGTGAGGATCCTTTTCAGCTCATCAATTCTGCCTTCGACAAACGCCTGTTCCGTCTTGGCGTCTTCGTATTCGGGGTTTTCGGTAACCTCTCCGAACTGCTTGGAATCACGTATTCGGTCGGCAACACGTTTCCGTTGTACAGTGATGAGCTGTTCAAGCTCCTGTTCTATCTTTTTAAGCCCACTCGCTGTTAAGACAATCTCTTTGTCTGTTTGCATAGGACGTCACCTCTCGGTCTATCTGTGGCAATAATAAACTAAGCACTGGCCCAGCCGCATACGCAGGCTAACCAGTGCTTGACAGAACATACTGTGCCGATCCGCTAGGATTATACCACAAAGGTAATATACCCCTAACAGAAAATTTTGCGGATTACGGCGGCTCTATCCTGCCACTTATATTTATCTCATCTATTTGACGACGAATTTGGTGAAAAAGATTCCCAAGTACTCAATAATTTTAAACAATTTTTTAGCAGGAAAGCAGTTATTTGGAATCAAAAAGAAGGAATTTAAGGAAAAGTGGGGTATTCGTCAGCATTTTTATCACGAAAGCAGGCAGCAGGATCGATAACAGTACGATACACATCTGCTCGACTGTTTCGGGCATAAATCGAGAGAAGACAGTCTTGTAGAGGCAAGAGAGTCATTTTTATGGCACGATCATTGGCCTTCCCCTCATCACCAGCGGGGGTGGCATAATCTCAGAACAACAACGCAATGCGATCGCTTGACACTCTATGTGTTCGACCGCTAAAATTAATAGGTTATGTATACAGCCTGGCTGCTTCAGCAATGGTGCGGAGTGACCGGGCTGCACGTGCAATATTGGGTATAAAGGTTCGAGGATAATTACTATTCGGACCGCTAACTTGTCCCTAAGCCATAGAGCAGCGGGATCAACCAGGAAATAGGAGGCACATCGTGGCAATTAAAGTTGGAATCAACGGATTCGGCAGAATCGGTAGATTGACGACTCGTTCGATTCTTCAGAAGTATCAGGGCGAGATCGAAATCGTCGCCATAAATGATTTGTTTGACACCGTCACCAACGCGCATCTTTTCAAATATGACAGCAACTACGGTCCATGGCCGGGTGAAGTCAAGGCTGAGGAAGGCGCAATCGTAGTCGACGGCAAAAAGATCAAAGTTTTCTCTGAGAAGAACCCTGCGAACATTCCGTGGCAGGACCTTGGAGTTGAAGTAGTCGTCGAGAGCACAGGCGTATTCACGGATGCCAAGGGTGATCCTGAGAAAGGTAAGCCCGGCGCGAGCGCCCATCTTCATGGAACAGTTAAGAAGGTCATCATCAGCGCCCCTGCAAAGAACGAGGACATCACCATCGTTATGGGCGTAAACGAAGACCTTTACGATCCGAAGAAGCACAATGTCATTTCGAACGCATCCTGCACAACGAACTGCCTTGCTCCTGTAGCAAAAGTACTTCAGGACACCTTCGGCATAGCCCAGGGCTTCATGACAACAGTTCACTCTTACACCAACGACCAGCGCGTAGCCGACCAGGCCCACAAGGACCTTAGGAGAGCACGTGCTGCCGCAGTGAACATCATCCCGACGACCACAGGCGCTGCAAAGGCGATCTCGCTGGTTATCCCTGAGCTCAAGGGCAAAATGCACGGCATTTCTCTCCGAGTCCCGACACCTACGGTCTCACTCGTAGACCTCGTAGCCAATCTTGAGAAGCCGGCTACCGTCGAGGAAATCAACGCAGCCATGCAGAAAGCCGCCGACGGCCGCATGAAGGGCTACTTTGCAGTGACCCACGACCCGGTAGTCTCATCTGACTTCATCGGAACCCATTTCTCATCAGTCTATGATGCTCAGTCTACCCTTATTCTAGGCGACAAGATGGTCAAGGTCCTTGCCTGGTATGACAATGAGTGGGCATACTCTGAAAGAGTCGGTGACCTGATCGACTACATGGTCAAAAAGGGACTCTAGTTCAGATTTATTCAGAAAACGGATAAAATCTCTGCTTTGAGCAACGAACATCGATATAGTGGACCGGAGCCTGATGATTCCGGTCCACTTGTCTGCATTAAACGGCTCAAGGCTCGCTTCTTACCACTTATGGCTAAATGAAGAGGTATCAAATGAACAAGAAGACCATTAAGGATATCGACGTAGCCGGGAAGCGAACGCTGGTCCGTGTGGACTTCAACGTTCCCCTCGACGAAAACCGCAACATCACAGATGACCGCCGAATCGTAGCCGCATTGCCGACTATCAAATATCTTCTCGACAAAGGGGCAAAAGTTATCCTTATGTCGCACCTGGGCAGGCCGAAGGGCAGCCCGAATCCCAAGTATACTCTTGCTCCGGTTGCCACACGGCTGGAAGACCTTCTCCAGATGTCTGTAACAAAGATGGACGACTGCATCGGAGATATGGTGCAGGGCGCAGTGATGGGTATGCCCGCCGGAAAAGTCGTACTGCTCGAAAATGTGCGCTTTTACGCCCAGGAAGAAAAGAACGACCCGGAATTTGCCAAACAGCTTGCGTCACTCGGTGAAATCTACGTAAACGATGCGTTCGGAACAGCCCACAGGGCGCACGCATCGACCGAAGGAGTTACCAAGTATCTGCCTGGGGTCGCTGGCTTCCTGATGGAGAAAGAGCTCGATTATCTCGGCAAGGCAATCACCGAACCTGAAAGGCCATTTCTGGCTATTCTGGGCGGCGCGAAGGTGGCCGACAAGATCCCCGTCATCGATAACCTGCTCACAAAGGTGAATGAACTGATCATCTCCGGCGGCATGGCATATACATTTTTCAAGGCTATGGGCTACGAGATCGGCAAATCGCTTCTCGATGAAGAAGGCATAGAACTCGCAAAGAACGCTATGAAAAAAGCTGAGGAACTCGGCGTAAAGCTCTATCTGCCTCAGGATGTCGTTGTGGCGACGGAGTTCAAGGAAGATGCCGAAAGCAAGGTGGTCCCAGTCGATCAAATTCCGGCCGACTGGATGGGGATGGACATAGGGCCGAAGACGATAGAGGCATTCGCAAATGTGATTAAAGGCGCTAAGACTATCGTTTGGAACGGACCTGCGGGAGTCTTCGAGATGCCGAAGTTTGCAGTCGGCACGAAGGCGATAGCCCAGGCGATGGCGGACTCCAGCGCGACGACGATTGTGGGTGGAGGCGACTCCGCAGCAGCCGTCGAGCAGATGGGGTTTGCCGACAAGATGAGCCATGTGTCGACCGGTGGAGGAGCATCCCTTGAGTTCCTTGAGGGCAAGACTCTCCCCGGCGTCGCAGCGCTTCAGGATAAGTAACTGGGAAGCTATCAGTCGTCAGTGATATAGGCCGGGATGTCTATCCCGGCCTTATAATAAATAGCTGAGGAACCCTATGCAAGAGCCGGAATGGGACAGAATGCCCCAAAAAGCCAAGCAAAAGTATATCGAGGTACTTAGAAGAATTCCCATCGGCAGAAGGCTCGAAATTACTGCTGAGCTAAGCCAGGCTGTTAGAGACCTTATGGCTGCGGGTATACGCGCAAAAAAACCTGATATAACGGATGAAGAATTGCGTAAAGAGATCATCCGACGCACACTGCCGGCTGATTTAGTTAAAAAAGCATACGGCTGGTAAGGGAAACTGTGTTGGAAACTTATTCAGAAGTGGTTCAAAAAGTTCTTACCTCGCTGGATAAAGCTGGGATTCCATATATGGTCGTGGGGTCTTTTGCCGCGTCTGTTTATGGGATATCTCGCGCCACACATGATCTGGATATAGTTATTGCACTGACATCGGATGCCGTATCTGACCTTGCAAAAACACTTGGTGACGGGTTTTACATTGACGAAGAAGCAGCAAAGTCGGCAGTTGCCCACTCAGATATGTTCAACGTACTTCACCTTGAAAGCGGCTTGAAGGTTGATTTCTGGATACTTCGGGATGATGAGTTTGCCCGGACTCAATTCGAGCGTCGTATCCCGACAAAGGCATGGGGGACTGAAAGTTATGTAGCCTCACCGGAGGATACGATCTTATCCAAACTGCTGTGGTATAAGATAACTCCGTCTGACCGGCAGCTGGCGGATGTGCGGGCAATATTTGCCGTTCAGCGCGATCTCCTGGATTACGATTATATGCGGCGATGGAGTGCTGCGCTTGGCATAGAAGATTTACTTAACTCACTTATTGAGGAGAAATGAATGGCTAGAACACCAATAATTGCAGGAAACTGGAAGATGCACAAGACCGTCCTTGAGGGGGTCGAGCTGGTAAACGCGCTTGCGAGCGCCAATGAGGACGTCAAAGGCGTCGAAATCGTCGTTTGCCCGCCGTTTACCGCCCTCTGGCCGGTAAGACAGGCGATTGCCGACACCAACATAGAGCTTGGCGCTCAGAATATATTCTGGGAGACAAAAGGCGCATGGACGAGCGAGATCGCGCCGGGAATGCTCACGGACGTGGGCTGCAAATATGCCATTATCGGCCACTCGGAGACCCGCGGCCGGTTCGGAACAGTCGATGAGGAGCTCAATAAAGTGCTCGGTTACTTCTCTGAGACCGACGCAACGATCAACAAAAAGGCGAAAGCTGCCTTTGCGGCAGGTATCACTCCGATAGTCTGCTGCGGTGAGATGCTGGACGAGCGGAAAGCCGGTAAGACGGATGAAGTCATCGCCGCGCAGATCAAAGCCGACATTGCAGGGCTCACTACTGAGCAGGTAAAGACCATCGTCATCGCTTACGAACCCGTCTGGGCAATCGGCACAGGTGAAGTCTGCGGTTCAGATGAGGCCAACAGGGTCTGCGGAATGATCAGAGGCGTCGTAAAAGAGATGTACGGAGCCGATGCTGCTGAGTCAGTCAGGATCCAGTACGGCGGCAGCGTTAAGCCGGGCAATGCGGCAGAACTCTTGCACAAGTCAGACATCGACGGCGCACTGGTCGGCGGAGCAGCCCTGAAATCCGACGACTTCACCGCGATCATCAAAGCCGCGCTGTAAAACCTTCTGAATCGCGGATTACACAGATTCAACGGATTTTGCGGATGGTGGAAGACACAGCATTCTTCCACCATCCTACCTTTCCCACTATCCGACACCAGAATTTGTAAAAAATCTACAATTTACCTCTTGACAAGCTGCTTTATATGCATGATACTGTTGTACAACAGTATAACAGTTGTGGAACATCATGATACTTAAAGTCGATACAACAAGATCTACTCCGATATATGCGCAGATCGTTGAACAGATCAAGCGGGCTATCGCGTCAGGTGTGCTAAAGGCTGGAGACCCGCTGCCGAGCCTCAGGGAAACCGCCGTCGGCCTCAGAGTCAACCCACTGACAGTGGACAAGGCCTACAAGCAGCTTGAGAGAGAAGAGTTGATAGAGACCAGGCATGGGCTTGGGAGCTTCATAGCAGCCAGTAGTCGGATTATCGCGGATGGGTTCCGAAAACAGGTGCTTCAGCAGTCGATAGACAACCTGCTGACCGATGCGCAGCACCTTGGAATATCCTGCGAAGAGCTGAAAGAGATGCTCGATGACCGTGCGAAGGTGCTGAAAGATGAATTTAGCCGGGACGGTTTTGAAAGGAGAGACGGTAAAGATGGCCGATAATGGACGGATGGCAATAGAGACAGTTAGGCTGACAAAACGCTTCGGGCGGCAGCATGTAGCAGTCGATAATCTGACGATGAGCGTGCCTGAAGGAAGCGTGTTTGCGTTCCTGGGAAGAAACGGCGCTGGAAAGACGACCACTATCCGAATTCTCCTCGATTTACTGAACCGGACTTCCGGTGAGGCCAGAATCCTCGGTCTGGACTGTGTAAAGGATGCGCTGGAGATCAAACGGCGGATCGGCTACGTGGCTGAAGGCCAGAAGATGTATGACTGGATGAAAGTCGATGAGATCATCTGGTTCTGTAAGGGGTTTTACGAAGACTGGGACGATTCACTTGCCGCCGAGCTTAAGGACAAGCTGGAGCTTTCGGGGCAGAAGAAGGTCATGGACATGAGCCGCGGCATGCAGGCCAAGCTCGCGCTCCTTCTAGCTATGGCATACCGCCCGGAGCTCCTGATACTGGATGAGCCGACAGCCGGGTTGGATGTAGTCGTCCGCCGGAACTTCCTCGAGGAAATAATAGAGCTCATTCAGGAGGAGGGCAGAACTATATTCTTCTCATCTCATATTGTACACGAAGTCGAACGGGTGGCTGACTGGGTAGGGATCATCGACAAAGGCCGGTTGGTCTGGTGTTCGACGATGGAGGAGCTGAAATCGAGCGTTAAGCAACTGATACTGAGCTTCGATACCCCTCCAACATCGTTTGCTTCCATACCGGATGTGCTCCATATAGAAAAAAGCGGCAGACAGTCAGCAATCACCGTCAAAGGCTTTTCAGATGAGACTATTGCCGCTGCAAAGGTGCTTAATCCGACTGATATAAGTGTTCAGAACCTCAATCTGGAAGATATTTTTGTCGCAATGGTAAGCAAGTCGGAGGATGAGTAGATGAACAACCTCACGATGTGGAAACGCATGCTCTGGAAAGAACTGCGGACCGGATGGCTCATTGGGCTTTATGCATTAGCCCTACCGATCGTGCTCCACACTATCAGGCGATTGGGCGGACAGGCATTTATCACCTTCCAGCCTGTCAATTTGTTATTGTTTTGGGTAGCTCTGATTGCCGCGCGAAAAGGTTCGATCAAATCAGAACAAGGCCACATCGAGACACATCTGCCAATTCAACCTATCATTCAATGGATTATTGGGAACGTAATACTCATGATTGCTGCCGGGCTTATCGGAGCATGGGCGGGTGGGTTCCTTGGATACTATCTGAATAAAGACGTTACGGTTTACCTGACGGCCTGGATGCTATTCTACTCCGCAATATTTGCTGTCTCATATTTGTTTGGCTTTATTGTCAATACATGGTTTGCGCTTTTTGTAGACCTGGTATGGCTGCTATTGTTTCTGGCTGTGCTTCCGAAAGATGATATTGTGTTTATGATGATATGCAACACCGTTTTACTTGCTGGTTCACTTGTTGGGACATATCATCTGCACCTTACTATGCAGCGGGTGTTAATTAAGCGGAAACAATTAGTCTCAACAGGAGTTGCGCTTATTGTCCTTGCTTCGCTTATCCTGGCTTTTATTGTTGCGAATAATAATACAGAGTCATCCGATTCAGGTGACTTCTTGGTCTCCCCTGATGATTCATACGTTGTTGCGCTTGGAGAAAATCCGGTTACTGGTGACACAGTCGAGATGAGCGACCGCGTGAAAGGCAAAACTATTAGCCGGACATTCGAGCATCGGTCCTACCTCCTTGGCGTAACCGATCGGAGAATGATCTATCTCGCACAGCAGAAACCGGACAGCAACGAAGTTAAAATCATCGTCTGGGACAGTGCCAGAAACACTCTGCGGCAGCTTGCATCGGTCCCAACAGGTAAAAACGCACTTGCAAACACCAGGACGCCACTGATCATGTTTCAACCAATTTATCTGTCCAGAGGATTCGTAAGCTCGGATGCAAGGCACGCGCTCTTGATTACAAAGTCACAAGCAGGTGGCGGAATTGATCTATGGCTGGTTGATCTTGTGAATAACCGAAGCAAGATACTTATTGCAAACATGTTCCTTTCCACGTATAGCGTTGTCTGGACTAGTAAAAAAGCAGTGCTATCCAGCTATGAGAAAGTGATCGTAGAAGTAGATCTTCAAACGTGGAAAGCAGTTGTGCGTGAGATCGGAGAGGATGCGAAGTGACGAACATGCTGCGTTTGATCAAGAAAGAACTGATGGAAAAGCGTTTCTGGGCGCTTCTTTCTGTGGTATTGAGCATCCTGGTTGTGCTGTTCGGCACAGGATACACTTTTGTCGGGAGTTTCGATGCCTTTTCTATATGGGCTATACTGCCGGCATTTACTTTGCTCATTTTCGGCATGACTACCTTCACCGCAGAGCTGAGCGGCGCAGCGGACTTTCTTTACACGAAGCCAATATCCTGGTGGAAAATTGTTATTACGAAGATTGCTGCAGGTCTGCTGGTTGTTATCGTCTCCGCATTGCTGTCATGCGCTATTTATGCAGTTGTACGGCCGCATCAGTACGCTCATCTCACCACTCTGTCCAGCTTGCTGACAGGAACCGGCTGGGCTTTGCTGTTCACCGGCCTATGTTACCTGATTGGCGTGTTGGTATCCGTAGTAATACCGGGACCTGCGGGTGGTATTGCTGTGCTTAGTGCAACAATACTCCTGGGGTGCCTTAGTTCAGCTTTCTGGTATTGGGCTGCCAGCAGCGAATATGATATGGGGCACTTAGTATTTGCGTGGTCCGCCGCAATCATTGCGGCATTTATCTTCACTGCACGCTTCGGCATTACACTGCCTCTGAATCACAGGATTCATCGCTACGGGGCATTAATTATCGGTATAGTTGCCATTGTGACCATAACAGATGTGTGCTTCTCCAAATTTCATTGCAATCACAGTAATCACGGCATAACCTCAACTTCAATCAGCCCGGATGCCAACTACGCACTTGTCACCGAAACGTTTTTTATCTCAGGTAAGGCAACAAACAGCCATTCCGAGTCTCATCTGGTAAGGCTTTCGGACGGCAAGACCGCTGTAATAAGGAGTAATTTCCGCACTGCCTATTGGACTCCTTCGAATGAAATCATCCTTTCTAATGATAAAAAGCTCACGATTGCCAAAATGACTGCCGGTGGTAAGATCAAGACGCGGATGATACCGCTTCCATTCATGATGCAGAGCTTTCTACAATCTCCTGACTTGAGATTTGCAGTGGTATGGACAAATCCACCAAAGACTCTTTACATCGTTGATGTCGAAAATGGCCACAAGAAGAAAGTAGAGGTGAAAGGGTGTTACTGGATATGGTGGCAGTCGAACACAGAGATCGGCTACAACGAGAAAAAGGACGGCAAGCGGCACATAGTGAAAGTCAACTGACTGCATCACTCCCTCGCTTGACCGGGTTCGGCATGGAACGTTACAATTGAGTGTCCTTTTCGGCACGAATTCGGAATTTTTGCACAATTGGGAGGAACCAGTTAAGTGGTTGATAGTAAAACTGACGTAGCGCCGCCTGCAGTGACGATGGAGAAAATCGTCGAGCTCTGCAAGCGGCGCGGTTTCATTTTTCAGTCCAGCGAGATTTATGGCGGGATCGGGAGCACTTGGGACTACGGCCCGCTCGGAGTCGAACTGAAGCGCAATATAAAGGAAGCCTGGTGGCAGGACAATGTGCGGATGAGGGAGGATATGGTCGGCCTCGATTCGGCTATATTGATGAACCCCCGCGTCTGGGAAGCTAGCGGACACGTAGAAGGCTTCACCGACCCGATGGTCGATTGCAAAGAGTGCAAGCAGCGCTTCAGGGCAGACCAGATTGAGGGCGACAAGTGCCCGGCATGCGGCGGAGAGCTGACTGAAGCGCGCCAGTTCAACCTGATGTTCAAAACATTCATGGGACCGGTCGAAGACAACGCTGCGACTGTGTATCTTCGCCCTGAAACAGCCCAGGGAATCTTCGTCAACTTCAAAAACGTGCAGCAGGCAACGAGAAAGAAGCTGCCGTTCGGAATCGCGCAGATCGGAAAGTCGTTCAGGAACGAGATCACTCCTGGTAATTTCATCTTCAGAACGCGCGAGTTCGAGCAGATGGAGATGGAATACTTCGTTATGCCCGGAACGGACGAGGAATACCATGCCAAGTGGATCGAGGCCAGGTACAACTGGTACCTGAAGTATGGTATCACCCAGGAAAGGCTGAGGCTTAGAGCTCACGACCCTGACGAGCTTGCGCACTATGCCAAAGCTACGACAGATATTGAATATCTCTTCCCAATGGGATGGTCTGAGCTTGAGGGTATCGCAAACCGGACGGACTTCGACATCAAGCGGCACATGGAACACTCCGGCGAAAATATGTCCTACTTCGACGAGGCCACCGGAGAAAGCGTAGTACCTTATGTCATCGAGCCGTCAGGCGGATGCGACAGGTCACTTCTTGCGTTTTTGGTCGATGCCTACGAAGAAGAAGTGATCATGAAGGGCGAAAAAAAGGACAAGCGCACGGTACTTAGGCTGCACAAGGCGTTTGCGCCGATCAAGGTTGCGGTATTGCCACTTCTTCGAAACAGGCCGGACATCGTCGAGACAGCGAAGAAGCTCGCAGCAGAGCTGAGGCCAGTTATGGCTACGATGTATGACGACACGGCGTCGATAGGAAGGCTCTACAGGCGCCAGGATGAGATCGGGACTCTCTGGTGCGTAACAGTGGACGTCCAGACTGTCGAGGAAGATAACATGGTCACAATCCGCGACCGCGACACGATGGAACAGATCCGCGTACCGCTAGAGGAAGTCAAAACTCTCTTACTCGAAAGGTTGTGCTCGTAACGAGTTCGAATGACCAATTGACTATCAGAGAACAGTATGAACAGCTAGAGCGTCAGATTCTTTCTCCTCACGCATGCCTTTCGGCTGAGTCGAGAGGGCGCATGCGTGAGGAGGAAAAGGATGTTGTGCGTACGGAATTTCAGCGCGACCGCGACCGGATAGTCCACTCCAAGGCATTCCGCAGGCTGAAGCACAAGACCCAGGTATTCATCGACCCGGAGGAAGACCACTGCCGGACGCGCCTCACCCACACACTGGAAGTCTCCCAGATCGCCCGCACCATCGCGAAAGCCCTCAGGATGAACGAAGACCTCACTGAAGCAATCGCGCTCGGCCATGACCTCGGACACACGCCGTTCGGACATGTCGGGGAACAGGCGCTCGACGAAGTGCTGCGCGAATACGTCCCCGGTGCGAGCTTTCACCATGCTGAGCAGAGCCTGAGAGTTGTCGAACAGATAGAAAACAACGGAAGAGGGCTGAATCTCACCTGGGAGGTTAGAAACGGCATAGTCCATCATTCAAAAGGCATGGAAGACCTGGAAATCGACTTGAGCGGACCGGCAACGCTTGAGGGAAAGATTGTCAGGATTGCCGACCGAATAGCCTACATCAACCACGATATTGACGATTCCATCCGCTTCGGCATCATAAAAGAGTCTGATTTACCTGAGGAAGCAACACATGTTCTCGGGAATAGATACTCCCAGCGCATCGGGAGTATGGTGCTCGACGTCATCAACTCCAGCATGGGCAAGAATTCGATCTCGATCAGCGAGTCCCACCGCAATGCGATGAACTGTCTGAAGGATTTTCTGTTCCAGCGGGTCTATGTCGGCGACCATCCTGGGATAATCGAGCTCCGGCAGGCCGGAGAGATGCTGAAAGAGCTCTTCAGGCATTATATGGATACGGAATGCAAGATGCAGAATAATGAATTGTATCCCGTTTTCTCTGACACCGGAGATATAGAGGCTCGCGCTAGAGCAGTCTGCGACTTCATCGCGGGTATGACAGACCGGTATGCACAGAAAGCCTACGCTGCTGTATGTAGATGATTATGGGGAGGCTATTATATGACCAACCAGGGATTCAACGTGGTTACGGGAGCTTTTGGATACACAGGCAGGTATATAACTGAAAATTTGCTTAAAAAGGGAACAGAGGTAAAGACCCTCACAGACCATCCTGACCGGCCGAACTCGTTCGGCGGCCGGATTCAGATTGCACCGTATAACTTCGACAGTCCATCCGCACTCACAGAAAGCCTCCGAGGAGCTGATATTCTCTACAACACTTACTGGGCCAGGTTTTCCTACGGCGGAATTACCTATGATAAAGCAGTCGAGAACTCCCGCAAGCTGATCGCCGCTGCAAAAGATGCAGGTGTGAGGAGGATAGTCCAAATTACGGTCACAGGGGCTTTTCCCAATTCTCCAATACCATATTTCAGAGGCAAAGGGCAGGTAGAGCAAGCGGTTATTGAGTCTGGGCTCTCATACGCAATTCTCCGGCCATGTATGATCTTCGGGCCGGATGGAATACTGGTAAACGATATAGCATGGCTCCTCCGCCGCTTCCCGATCTTTGCTGTTCCGGGTAAAGGAGACTACAGGGTAAGCCCGATCTTTGTCCGGGACCTTGCAGAACTGGCTGTAAAGATGGGAGAGGGCTCAGAAGACGGTATTTTGGACGCTGCAGGACCGGAAACACTCACTTTTGACGAAATGGTCCGGCTCATTGCTTCAGCTATTCACAGCAGGGCACTCATTATCCACACAAACCCAAAGTTGGCGCTCCTTATGGCCACTCTTGCAGGAAAGTTCGTTAAAGATATAATCCTCGAACAATGGGAGATCGACGCGATGTTCGCAGGTCTTCTATCTTCCGACAGCCCTCCTGTCGGAAAGACAAAACTGAGCGATTGGCTGATGGAGAACGCCGAAACACTCGGCAGGCGCTACTATTCCGAGCTTGCAAAGAACTACCGACACGAATATTCAACTCGCACTGGTAGGTGAAGGCTGAACCATGAGATCAAATGTTCCGTTTCTTGGTACACCAGTGGGCTATACTTTGACCTGGGCAGTTATGTCGATTGCCAGTGCAACTATATGGCTGGCTGAGCCTACAATGCGTCCCGGGGTCATAGAGTGCCTGATCGCATTGGTGTATGGGATACCGGCTGGGCTTCTGTTAGGAAAAGTATGGGTATGGTTCCTTAGCTGCCTTGTTGATGAGGTGCCATCGAATCCACACCTCAAGTGGTTTGCTCATCTCGTATATCCTATGAGCCCAATTGGACCTCAAACAGCCTTCAGATTGGCAACACTTGCGGTAATGGCATCAGGGTTAGCATTCATATTTCTAGTGTTGAGGGTATTGACTCCGAAGATGACAGGACTTTCCGCTCCCTGGATATGTCTTAATGTCAGATCAGCTTGGGAAGATATGGCAGCAACCTTCATCCCGTATTTTCTGTCCTGGCTTGCGTCTCTCACTATTGTAGGCGTGCGCTGGTACAACAGCTTGGAGGACTAGCTGCTGGAATGCCAACTAGCCTCTAGGTTACGCTTATACATCCATTGTATATGTCCTGTTATTCACATAATCCTCATTTTTGCTACACCGTTCATCAAATAGCCTCTACTATTAGCCGGTAATATTACTGGATTTACTATGTTTATGCTCATTTGGCATGCAAAGTGCTTTGCATTATGGTATTATTGGGAATAACGATTTTACACTTAATGGCTAACCGGCAAGGTCAAGCCGCCACAACACAAAGGCCGTAAAAACGGCTAGAAGGAGGCTATATGATTAAAAAAATAGCAGTAGTATTATCCGTGCTTTTTGCAGTTATTATATGCGAAAGCGCTTTCGCGCAGAACTGGAGCTCAGCGTTAAGCACGGGCGTAGTAAGCACTGATTACAGCAAAGTCGGTAACGATTATACCATTGTACTGCACAATCTGACTGGTATAACAGGCGACCCGACTCCGGACAGTTATGATGTTATCGTCTGGTCTATCGAACTGTTCAATGTGCCAGCGCCTGAGACTATCATCTCTATGCCTAATGGATGGAAGTGGACTCCTACGGGATTCGAGGCGTTCGAGATAAGTAACAGCAAAGACAATTACTATACACCGCCTGCGCTGGCGCCGGGACTGTCTTATACATTCAAGTTTACATCGACTTCGACAACACCGGCTAATTCGGGTGGCCCTTCAGACGGATCACCAGGGTTTGTGTGTCATGTCGCTGCTGTTGACTCGTCTCAACCCGGAAGCGGTACCGTAAAGTGGACGCCCGTTACTCCAACGAGTATCGGCTCTCCGACCTGGCATGAGAAGGTTACACCTGTCCCTGAACCCGGCAGTTTACTCGCACTTACGTCCGGGCTCCTGGGAGTCGTAGGGATTATCAGCAGAAAGCGTAAGTAGTTTTCAAGTAAACGCAGTTTGTATAAAGGCTCATTCGTGGACTGGCCCCGGATGAGCCTTTCTTATATCCGAATATTTCCATCTGCACTCACCCAATTTTCACCTTATTTTCATGCAAGTTTGCATGAGTAATGGCGACTATCCATTGATATTCAGCTATAGCACTGTGAATGTCTTCCAGCTGCTCTATTCGAATAGCCACAACTGCCTTTGTTGTTCTTAATTGCAGTGAGACAGGTGAAGTTTGTTCGAAGACGGTGAAATTCGGAAAATGATAGGAGGAATTTACAGGTCGTATTATTAAGAAGATAAACGGGCCACGAATGTGGGGGTTGTTATGCCAAAATCGATTTTATTACTTCAAATGATGGACCTGTTGCGTGAACGTCCGGGACTCAGCATCGATAGACTGGCTGAAGTGCTCGGGCGGTCTGAACGCACAATCTACAGATACCTTGAATCGTTATCCGACGAACTGCATGTAGGAGTCTACTGCGAGCAAGGTGGATATTATCTGGCTGAGCGTCCGGTTTCGAGCCAGTTGGACCTCTCTCCCAAAGAAGTCCTTGCCGTTAGGCTTGCTCTCACTTCCAGTGCGCTGGGCAAGGGCGGTCCGTTCTCGGATTACGCCGTCAATGCTTGGAAAAAAATAGAGCTCGCCCTGACCGGAGACAGCTTTAAGGACGTACAGTCTTCTATATCAAACCGTTCGATATATGCTTCTCCGTGTTCACAAACGGAACCGGTGTCAGAGGTAGTAGACTGCCTTGCGGATTCCATCGAACGCAGCAAGCGCGTTTCCGTTATCTATTGCTCGCAGCGGAGCGGCGAGACCAAATCGTTGTTTATAGATCCGTATGCGCTGGTGTTCCGGCGCCACAACTGGTATCTGATTGCGTTTTCTCATTCTCATGGACGCATTATTCAGCTAAAGCTTGTTCGAATAGTCAAAGCCAAAACGAACGGCGAGAGTTTCCAATTGCCGCATGACTTCTCAGTCGATAGTTTTTATGCAAAGAGCTGGGAAATGTGGACCGGCGATGAAGAGCAGTTAGTGCGGGTGAAGTTTTCACCGAGGGTTGCGCGTATCATAAAAGAGACTAAACGCCACCCGACCCAGGAACTGCAGGATACGCCCGATGGCGGAGTGATCTTCTCCGCAAAGGTATCAGGGATCGAAGAAATCAGCTTCTGGATACTCAGTTGGGGCGGTAATGCCGAAGTTATCGAACCGGATGATCTACGTAAACAGATCAATGAAACCGCTCGAAATATGTTATCAATATATTCTGAATCAACTGTGGATGCTAAAATTTAAGTATATTTATAAGCTTTAATATTCTTATACAACAAAGGCCCGGCGCAAAATCGCACCGGGCCTTTTTAATAAAACAGCTAAACTATCCCGCTATCCTTCTCACTATCTCTCTTGCAGCCATCAACCCCGATGCTGAAGCCTGTACCAATCCACGGGTTACTCCCGCACCGTCGCCTACTGTAAACAGGTTGTGTATCCCTGCCTCAAGCATAGGCGAGATCTCAAGCCGGGACGAATAAAACTTCACTTCGACTCCATAGAGCAGTGTGTGCCGTGACCCGACTCCCGGAGAAAGCTTGTCCATTGCCCTCAGCATCTCACTTATCCCGGCCAGGTACCTGTACGGCAGGACGAACGACAGGTCTCCCGGAACAGCCGTCTCTAAGGTCGGTTTGACCAGTCCGCGCGCGATCCTCGCCTCTGTAGACCTCCGGCCCGCCTGCAGGTCGCCGAGCCGCTGCACGATCACCCCGCCGGAAAGCAGGTTCGAAAGAGTCGCGATGTAGCGCCCGTAAGTGATTGGCTCGCGGAACGGCTCCGTAAACGAGGTCGATACCAAAAGCGCAAAATTGGTGTTCTCTGTCTTCGTATGAGCGTAGGAGTGGCCGTTTACAGTCCGTACCCCATCGCTTTCTTCCATTGCGACCTCACCCATCGGGCAGACGCAGAAAGATCTCACCTGATCGTCAAAGAACCGGGTGTAATAGACCAATTTAGGCTCGTAGACAACATCCGTAAGCTCTGCCAGGACCGGAGCCGGAACTTCCACACGAACACCGATGTCTACCGGGTTCGTGATCGTCCTCAAGCCCAGCCTTCGGGCCTCTGATGCCAACCAGTCCGCTCCCTCGCGGCCCGGCGCGGCGATGACGTAATCCGCATCGATCACCCGCCCGTCGATAGTCTCGACTCCTGTTATCCGGCTATCTGCAGTTACGAGCGACGATATGGCGGTGTCCGTCATGATGTCCACGCGGCTGCTGAGTTCATCCCGCATGGCTTTCAGGACGACCGGGCAGACCTCCGTGCCGATGTGCCTGATCTCGGACGGTACCAGCCTCAGCTCCGCCAGGGCGGCTTTCCGCTGAAGCTCTGCTATGTCGTCCTGGTTCGTGCCGTAGGTCCGCTCAGGCGCGCCGAAATCGATCCATGTCTGGTCGACCTGGTCCACCAGTTCCTCGAGTTCGTGCTCCGGCATAAACTTGTCCAGCCAGCCGCCAACATGGGTGGAAAGCGTCAGCTTGCCGTCCGAAAACGCACCAGCGCCGCCCCAGCCGGAGAGAAGGGACTTCTGCCTGGTCCTCTCGGTGATGTCCTCGCCTTTATCGATTATCGCGATTTTGATGTCCGGCGTTTTGGCGAGCTCCAGCGCGGCAAATATCCCCGCCGGCCCAGCGCCGATTATGATTACATCATATTTCATAGTTAAGGGTCTCAACTAAGGGATGGAAGGATTTAGGGGGATATGTACGGTTCATATGCTTCGGGACCACAGTTCGTCCCGAAGCACGAATTTCCACCAGACTCATCCTTAATTCCTCAATCCTATATCCTATATTCTTCTTCTACTTTCTTCTTCACTGACTGAAGTATCTGGTCCACGTTTTCCTGGACCTTCCGCTTTACTAGCCCCTGAATGAGTGAGCCGATCAGCGGAATGTCGTATTCGTAGTCCACAACGGAGTCGAATTTGGCCACGCCATCGGCTCCGGTGAAAGTCCACTTGCCCGAATAAGCCGCGTAATCGCCTTTCACGAGCTTGAAGTCGCAGGTCTTGGTATCATCGTTCCAAAGGTCTTCCTCGACCCACTTGACGGTCATTTTGAAGTCCGGTATATAGGCAGCCCACTCGCTTATTACGCGGGCTCCGTCTCTTTCGACGATCTTGACATCCTTAACATCCGGCATGAACTCCGGAAACCGTTCTATGTCCTTCGCGCACTCGTAAACCCTGTCAAGCGGGCCATTTATGGTTATGGAACTCTCAACTCTAGGCATTAGCCTGATTACCTCCGTACAGAAAAACACCCCGCAAGGGATTCTCACGGGTTAATGAATGATACAGTATAACACAATAATAAATCTAGCCCATCCGGCGGACGAGCCCGACGACTTTTCCGACTATATCAACTTGCGGGAAGTACATCGGCTCCATAGTCGAATTGGCTGGTTGAAGCCGGATCCGGCCATCTTCGAGATAAAATCTTTTGACTGTCGCTTCGTTATCGACTAGCGCGACGACAGTTTCGCCGTTATTCGCGGTCTGCTGCCTGCGGACTACCACATAATCTCCGTCGTTTATACCGTCCTCGATCATGCTCTCGCCACGGACTTTCAGCATAAACCCATCTGCCCCGGAAAGAAACTCCTGTGGGACTGGATAGGTATCAATTATATCTTCGACAGCAAGCATAGGCTTACCAGCGGCAACCTGCCCGACTACCGGAAGCGATACGACTTTTTTCGGCTTGAAGCTGGTCGTTGTGCCTGCTACGATCTGTATCGCCCGTGTGAGCACCGCGTCCCGCCGTATCAACCCCGCTTCTTCGAGATTTCTAAGGTGGGCATGGACGGTTGAGCTCGATGACAGGTTCACTGCCTCACCGATCTCCCGCACCGTCGGCGGGTATCCGTGCATCTCAATATGCTGCACTATATAATCGAGTATTTGCCTCTGTCTGGGCGATAATTCTTTCTGCACCTGGTATCACCTCGCGCTAAACATCCACATAGACCTGAACGTGCCAGCCTTTGTCCGTCTCTTCGACTATAAGCTGATGGAACGTGATTGCCTTGACCGGGGCACCGAACCACTCTATGTCGTCCCGCACCGGCCTCACCGAAACATCCGCCGTGAGGCTTGTATCGCTGATTTCTGTTATCTTGAACTCTACCGGCAGAACATGCTCGACTTCGAACTTGAACTGAAGCTCGGAGAGCCACGTCCAAAGGAGTTGTTCTCTGTCGTCCGCTTTTACCGTCAGCTCCTGATGAGACTCTGCCTGGTAAGCGTCTGGATCGACGAAGAGAGAAAACATCCCGAAAGCTGCAGTCTCGAAAGCCTCAGCCATCGTCTTCCCGTAAGCGGCGATCCCCTTATCTGCCGTGTGCTCAAGTGTCTCGAATATACGTTCGGTCATTTCAATTAAGAGGATAACAGGAAAACGCAAAAGTTGCAAGCGAGAGCGGCTGTCAGCTTTTCATTTTTGAACCGAGGAGGCACGGAATAAAGGGAAACGCGGAAGGTGGAAGTCAGTAACCTCCGGCAGAGCCGGAGGCTTGTAATATGGGAACCGCTCAAAGCGGTTATCTGTTCGTCATTTATGAGCCGCCCAAGGCGGCATCAGCACAACTTAAGTTGATCGATCCGTTTGT
>JBDKUN010000061.1:0-25561 GCA_039679675.1 Armatimonadota bacterium | reverse complement strand
AGTTCAGATTTTGAGTGTTGATCCATTCAGTGCTCCTCCTAATACGAGAAGCACATCGGCTATTTCGGTAACATTTTTAAATGAGGCAACGAATCGATTTCGGTGATTTCTATCGTGAGGCAACGCGAAAAGTTGCAATGAAGCGCCTCGTATGATATACTACGTATTGTTATATAGGTGCACATGAAAGAGTGGGTTGCACGCCCACTCTTTATTCGTTTAAGCAAGTTCGGGAGAAAGGTGTCATGAACCAGGACTTCCTAGATGCGCTTCGGCAGATAGAAAAAGAAAAAGAGATACCGCTTGAGGTGCTCCTCACGACTATCGAGTCAGCGCTCGAGACGGCGTACAAAAAGAATTATGCCGCCACAGGGGATATCAGGGTCAGAGTAACCTTGGCGAAATCAGGCTTCAAGGTCTACTGCCAGAAAGATGTAGTAGAAGAAGTTAGAAATGATCATACGGAAATAACTGTCGACGAAGCCCGGAAGCACAATCCTGACGCAGTCGTAGGCAATAGTATAGAAATCGAGGTCACTCCTGAAAACTTTGGCCGTATCGCTGCCCAGACGGCAAAACAGGTCGTCGTTCAGCGGATACGCGAGGCGGAGAGAGAGAAGATCTACGAGGATTTCGGCGACCGTATAGGTGAGGTTGTTACTGGTACTGTTCAGCGCAAGGAACAACGCAACGTCTTTATCAATCTTGGTAAAGTAGAAGCGCTCCTGCCGCCTGCGGAGCAGGTGCCTACGGAGCCGTACAGGTTCGGAGACCGGCTGAAAGTCTATATGCTTGAGGTCAGGCGAACGCCGAGAGGTCCTCAGGTCGTGGTTTCGCGCACTCATCCGACACTTATCAGAAGACTTTTCGAACTGGAAGTCCCTGAAATTGTCGAGGGGATAGTGACGATCAAATCCGTCGCCCGTGAAGCAGGCGCAAGGACGAAGATCGCCGTTTCTTCAACAGACGACAAGATTGATCCGGTCGGAGCATGCGTTGGCCACCGCGGGACGAGGGTTCAGGCGGTTGTAAACGAGCTCTACGACGAGAAGATAGATATTGTTCGGTGGAATGAAGACCCTTCCAAGTTTATTGCCGAGAGTCTGAGTCCGGCCAAGGCTATGTCCGTCAAGGCCGATGAGTCGGCCAAAACGGCGCTTGTGGTCGTTCCTGATAGCCAGCTTTCGCTTGCCATCGGCAAGTCCGGCCAGAATGTAAGGCTTGCAGCAAGGTTGACGGGCTGGAGAATAGACATCCGAAGCGAGTCACAGCTTGCAAAGGCGATTTTGACAGCTGAAGTGGACGAGGAATCTGGTGAAACGGATGTTCAAGGTTCCGCAAGCGAGCTCGAATCAGGACAGGACGAACCTAAAGAGGAATAATAAAAGCTCCACTGAATCGGAGCTGAGAGTTATGAGTTCAGATAAACGGCCGATAAGGACATGCATTGCCTGCAGGTCGTCCGATGACAAAAAAGAACTGCTGAGAGTAGTTAAAAGTTCGGCTGGTGAAGTTACTATAGACCCGACCGGAAAGAAACCCGGACGGGGTGCATATATCTGCCGCAGTGAGAAGTGTTTGGCTGCAGCAATAACGAAAAAAAGATTTGAGCGGGCGCTTCACACGGTAGTGCCTGCTGAATTGATTGATAATCTCAAGAGGACCGTGCAGGAGAACGAGAAAGCAAACGGACGGTAGGGGAAATATATGGAACACTGAAACGAAGAGCATAACGGCTCGATAATGCGAGCCAGGATTACGCTGAGATTTGGCGTTTGGTATTCTCTTCGGCGGTTTGCCGCCAGATTCCCCCTTTCCTCACGCTGCCGCCCGGGCAGGCGATCCGTTTTTTCAGCACTTCTCTTTTGCAGCATCCGCTTGTTATACGCTGAACGGTTCTGTTGTAGGGACCGTAGGAGGTGAGAAGACCTTTATGAAGAATATTAAAGTTTCCGAACTCGCAAAGGATATGGGTATAGCTACTGGTCCTCTGCTTTCCGCTTTGCGGGACCTTGGGGTCGAGATCGACGGGCCATCCAGCCTGGTAGACCAGGAAACAGCTGCTCTCGTCAAAGATATAATCAACAAGGACAGCAGCCGTACGATTGAGATGGGCCAGGCGATTACCGTTCGTGAACTTGCGGAAGCCATGAATGCCGATACGGGAGATGTCCAGAGGCGTCTGGTGGAGATGGGTGTCCTTGCGAGCCTTAACCAGGGTATCGATACGGAAATCGCGGCTAAGATAGCTGAAAAATTCGGCTTTAAAGTTGTAGCTGGAAAGAAAAGCAAAGATCAGAAAGACGCCAAGAAATCTCAGGCTGCGCCGAAACCGAAGTCCAAAAGCGCTGGCAAGACCGTTCCGAGGCCGCCGGTAGTGACCATTCTTGGCCATGTAGACCACGGTAAGACTACGCTGCTCGACAAGATCCGGCGGACGAATGTTACCGCTGGTGAATTCGGTGGTATTACACAGCACATAGGTGCTTATCAGGTTGTGATCAAAGAAAGAAAGATTACATTCCTCGATACACCTGGTCACGAAGCATTTACGGCGATGCGCGCCCGTGGAGCCGGCGTTACGGATATAGCCGTCCTCGTAGTCGCAGCAGACGACGCTGTGATGCCGCAGACCATCGAAGCGATCCACCATGCCCGCGCAGCAGATGTTCCGATCATCGTTGCAATCAACAAGATCGATAAGGCTGACGCGAACGTAGACCGTACCAAGCAGCAGCTCATGGAGCATGGCCTTATGCCGGAAGCCTGGGGCGGCGACACGATCATGGTCGAGATCTCCGCGAAGCAGGGGCAGCACATCGATGAACTCCTTGAGATGATCCTGCTTGTAGCCGATATGCAGGAGCTCACCGCGCCAGCATCTGCGAAGGATGTCGAAGGTACGATCATCGAAGCGAAGGTCGACAAGGGTAAGGGGCCTGTTGCTACAGTTCTTGTCCAGAAGGGCACACTCAAAGTAGGGTCTGCTGTCGTTGCGGGAACAGCCCACGGCAAGATCAAGGCTATGCTCGACGAAAACGGCGAGCGGGTCTTCAAAGCCGGTCCGGCAACTCCGGTAGAGATATCCGGTCTGTCTCATCCGCCGCTTGCTGGTGATACACTGGTTTCAGCAAAGGACGACAAAGAGGCCAGACAGATTGCCGAAAAGCGGGAAGCTGCAGAGCGCGCCGAAAAAATGGCTGTCGAAAGCAGATTGACGCTCGAAGACTTGTTCAGACAGGTCAAGGAAGGCACCGTCAAAGAACTGAATATCGTCCTCAAGGCCGACGTTCAGGGTTCCGAGGAAGCTGTGAGGCAGTCACTTGAAGGGATTGAGCACGAAGAAGTCCGGGTCAATATAATCCACTCGGCTGTCGGCAATGTGACCGAGTCTGATGTGCTTCTTGCAGCCGCATCGAACGCAATCGTGATCGGGTTCAATGTAAAAGTCGACACAAGGACGACAGACCTTGCCGAAGTGGAGCATGTCGAGGTCAGGACCTATAACGTCATATACGAACTGATAAACGACGTGAGAGCTGCTATGGGCGGGCTTCTGGAGCCTGTTTACGAGGAAGTTCCGCTCGGTAAGGCCGAGGTCAGAGCGACATTCAGGGTTCCGAAGGTCGGTGTCGTTGCCGGATGCTATGTTACTGAAGGCAAGATAACTAGAAACGCCGAAATTCGTGTTATCCGCAACAACGAAGTCATAAAAGAAGCCAAAGTGGACACACTGAAGCACATCAAAGACGACGTTAAGGAGATGGCAGCCGGTTTCGAATGCGGTATCGCCGTCGATGGTTATAACGACTGGCAAGAAGGCGATATTATAGATGCGTTCACCCAGCGCCGGATAGCGCGAGCGATCTAAAAAAGAGGGCAGTCCTTTAAAAACTGTCCTTCTGCTTATGAAACTACAAAATTGCATATCTACGGTAATTCAGGAGTGAAATCAACCTTTAACTTGTGTGGTAGGGCATGACAGACCTGTTCCTTCACAGCCGAAAACTGGAAACGATCTTCGACCTGCTTGGTAAGAATGAAAATGACATTACCTACAGTTTGGGGTGGGTAATGTCTCGTAGCAAATCGTTTCTTAGCTGCATGATGGAGGATATCTTTCCTGGTTTCGACTTCGGACCAGCTGAGAAGGTGAACCTACAAGATTATAACCCCAAGGATGGTGGATATACCGATGTCGAGATATTTACTGAAAAGACTCATGTTATAATCGAAGCTAAGCGCGGTTGGAATCTGCCATCGAAAGAACAGCTAGAGAAATATGCAGAGAAGTTTATCTGTAAAATAGGCTGTGAGAATGCTCTTGTTGTAGCATCGGAATGCTCTGCCAATTATGCAGAACCACGACTGAAGCAAATTGTTGAGGGGTTTCCTGTTCCAGTGATGCATCGCAGCTGGAAGGAGATTATTCTACTTGCGGAAAAATCAGCTGGTACCGGCAATCATGTAGAAAAATGGCTCCTTAGGGAGTTCAGTAAATATTTAGGAATGCTGATAAAAATGCAAGATCAAACGTCGAACATGGTTTATGTAGTAGCAGTGCAAGTCAACAAGGCTAAGTGGTCAAGCATTCTACCAATAGACTATGTTGAGAAGAAAGGTTGCTATTTCCATCCTTATGGTGAGTGTGGATGGCCTAAAGAACCGCCTAACTACATAGCTTTTAGGTACCGTGGTCAGTTGCACAGCATTCATCATGTGGAATCTTATGAGATAGTACCTAGCCTAAGCGAACTGGTTCCGGAAGTTAATATTGAAGATAAGCCTTATGCCCTTTATCAACTTGGTCCCGCTATACGTCCTATGCGCGTAGTGAAAACTGGCAAGATATACGCATCAGGCCGTGTGTGGGCTTCGCTTGATCTTTTGTTGACGTGCGGTACAATATCTGAAGCAAGAGATAAAACGCAGGAGAGGCTGAAACAAGGCTAGAAGATATAACAATAACGTAAGCGAAGTGCCATCTGAGTGTTTTCAGTATATTTAGTGGTATTGCGTAGTACTAACATATATGATAATCGGTATATTGACAGTTACGATGATGATTCCGGGTGCAAATTCTCTTAAAGACAAGAGGCAAGTGCTGAAAAGTATCCTGGAAAACATCAGAAATAAGTTTAATGTCTCCGTTGCGGAGGTTGGCGACAACGACACCTGGCGGCGGGCGACTATAGGCGCGGCATGCGTATCGAATGACAGGGCTATGGCGAACCGCATCCTGGACAAGGTTGTGGACTACATCGAATCCAACCCTGTCATATCCGTAACTGCCGTGAATTTGGAGTTTGTGTAAGTCATGACACAGCGTCAGGAGCGAGTCGAAGAACTGCTCAAGGTCGAGATCAGCGAGATCCTGCAGCGAGAGATGCAGGACCCAAGGCTCGGCTTTGTCACCATAACGGATGTCGAAATCACCCCGGACCTGCGGCACGCCCGCGTGTTCGTCAGCATAATGGGCGATGACGAGAAGAAAAAGACCGGTATGAAGGCGCTCAAGAGTGCAGCCGGTTTCATAAGAGGCGAGCTTGGCAAGCGGGTACGAATGAGAGTCACACCTGAACTTGAGTTCAAGGTTGACGAGTCCATAGATCGAGGCGTTCGGATTTTTGAACTACTGGAGCAGCTGAAAAAAGATGAGCCCAAGCAAGAGTGATCTTGAAGCCGTAAGGCAACTGATCGAATCTGCCGAAAGTATATCTATTGCCGCGCATGTGCGTCCGGATGCCGACAGCATCGGTTCCTCGCTTGCTCTCGCGAGGGGTCTGCGGCTCTTGGGAAAGCGCGTTGTGGTCCTTTCCGACGGTGGTGTCCCGGAGACATGTGAGTATCTTCCCGAAGCAGATACGGTGCTTACAGCCACCGATGAGAGAGGCTTCGACATCGGGATTATCTGTGATTCTGATGGCTTGGACCGCATCGGCGCATCGCGTGAGGCGATAGAGTCTTCCAAATCTTATCTCGTCATAGACCACCATGCGTCCGAACGCAAGCTCGACAGCGCGAAAGAGACCATTTATCTCACCGACACACTGGCGGCAGCGACTGCCGAGGTAGTCTTCCATCTGCTTCATGATTGCAATATTATGCCGGACCTCAACATTGCGCGGCAGCTTATGGCTGGGCTTGTAGGTGATACCGGCGGGTTCAGATTCTCGAACGTCACGAGCGAAACGCTTGAAATCGCGTCCAGACTCGCTATGGACGGAGCAACTCCCGGTGAGGCAGCGAGGGAAATTTACGAAAACCGCTCTCTAGTTAATGCCCGCTTGCTGGGTGTTGTGCTTGCAGGGTTCGAAGTGAGCGATGACGGCAAGATCGTCTGGTCAAGGATAACACAGCAGGATTTTAAGAAATACAACGCTACGGACGCCGATACAGAAAGCATCGTAAACCAGCTCCGGGGCATAAAAGGCGCGAAGGCAGCGGTGCTTTTCCGGGAAGTGGAGCCGGGTGTAATCCAAATAAGCCTCCGCTCCAGGGATGGAGTGGATGTCAACCGTGTAGCCGGTAAGTTCGGCGGCGGCGGCCACGCATCAGCGGCGGGCTGCACCATAAGGAAGAGCCTCAAGGAAGCAGAGGAATCCGTGCTTGCAGAGGTCAGGGCATGCATGGAATCCTGAACATCAACAAACCTGCCGGGCCGACATCTCACGACATAGTAGCAAAGATAAGGCGGATTCTTAAAGAGAAACGGGTAGGGCATACCGGAACGCTCGATCCGCTTGCAACCGGCGTCCTCGTCGTCTGCGTAGGCAAGGCAACCCGCATTGTCGAGTACATCGTCGGGCAGGAAAAAGAATATGCTGCAGAGATGGCACTCAGCCGCGCTACTGTCACACAGGACTCCGAAGGGGATGAAACATCCTCCACTGATGCTTCGCATATCACCCGCGGGATGGTCGAGTCAGTCTTGCCTCAGTTTACCGGCCGTATTTTACAAATCCCTCCGATGGTTTCTGCTGTAAGGCACGAGGGAAAGCGGCTCTACGAACTCGCGCGGAAGAATATCGAGGTGGAACGGAAGCCGAGAGAGATTACTATCCACAAGATTGAGGTCACGAGCTTCATTCCGGGTGAGCACCCGGTAGTGGGGCTGGACATAGTCTGTTCCAGCGGGACTTATATCAGGACTATCTGCCATGACATCGGCGCTAAGCTTGAGGTCGGCGGATATATGCAGAGCCTCGTAAGAAAGCGTGTAGGGAGGTTCGGCCTCGATCATTCGATTGATCTCGCGACTTTAGAACGCGCCGCAAGTGAGGGCCTGGCAGAAGAGTATATTTTGCCTACAGATGATGCACTCTCTGATCTCTTTGAGGTCACAGTCAATAAATTTCAGGAAGATATGATTTCTCACGGCAGAGCAGTCCCCGCAGAGCTTACAGCAGCCGAAGGAACGCTGGTGCGAGTGAAATCTGAGTCAGGAGACCTGCTTGCAGTAGGCAGGCTGCACCCAAGAGAGCAAATGAGTTTTATAACACCGGAAAAAGTATTTGTAGAAGCAAAACCATCCCACATTCCCCCTTCCCCGTCCCCTGTAATAAGGGGTTTGGAGAACGTGCCGGAGGGCATCGGGAAATCCGCGGTCAGCATCGGGATGTTCGACGGTGTGCATCTCGGCCATCAGGCGCTTCTTTCCGTGCTGCGCAGCGAGGCAGAGCGAGTAGACGGACCGGCAGTCGTTTTTACATTCGACAGGCACCCGATGGAGCTTTTGGGGCCGGACAGAGCGCCACTTTACATCACGACTCTCGATCAGAAGATAGAGTTGATCGAAAACGCCGGAGCGGATATGGTTGTAGTCGCATCTTTCGACCATGCCCTGGCTGATCTATCGCCTGAGGAGTTCGTAGACCGGATTTTGGTAAAAAAACTTAATGCAGCCGTGGTCGTAGTCGGGTCGAACTTCAAATTCGGACGAAAACGCGCCGGAGACATCGACAAACTGACTGAACTCGGCAAAGAACGCGGCTTCAAGGTAGTAACAGTGGAGCCGATTGTGGCGCATGGCTCGAAGGTGAGCAGCACCAGGGTCCGAAACGCCATTGAGCGGGGCGATGTGGAGTCTGCCGGTAAGCTCCTGGGTCATCCGTTTAACATGATCGGGCGTGTGGTCTCAGGGCAGGGATTGGGCCGGAAACTGGGGTTCCCGACCGCCAATATCGATGTGGAGCCGAAGCAGATAGTCCCGGCTAACGGCGTCTACGCGGTGGAAGTCATCCTCGAAGGAAAGCACCTGACAGGTGTGTGCAATATCGGCGTGAGGCCGACATTGGGCGTTAACGAACGGTCTATAGAGATTTATATAGACGGCTTTGAGGGTAACATATACGGTGCGGAAATAGCTTCCGCATTTCATTGTAGACTGCGTGATGAAGTAAAGTTTGAGGACCTTGAGGCCCTGAAAGCCCAGATAGCCAAAGACGTTATAGCCGCAAGGGAACAGTTGACAGGGAACATGGAACAGAAAGAAGTTGTGAAGAGTTGAAAGGCAGGTTTCGGGACAAGGTGTCCCGAAACAACGAAAACACTAAAGGGAACAGGGATAGAACCACGTCACCCTGAACTTGATTCAGGGTCCATTCTTTTCCTGGATTCCGAGTCAAGCTCGGAATGACGTCATACCCTATGCTTCGGGACCGCAGTTCGTCCCGAAGCACGACATTCACAATTTCTTTCCCTACTGACAGCTGAAGACTGATATCTAACATGGCAGGCTGGCGTTTGACATTTGGGCCATGGCATGGTAAATTTTCGTATAACACTGGGAGGTATGTACATTTTGGCGCTTATTAAAGAGCGAAAGGCCGAGATTATCGAAGAGCATAAGACTCATGAGGGCGACACAGGCTCACCTGAGGTTCAGATAGCCTTACTCACCACGCGCATCAACCAACTTACCGAGCATCTGAAGGAGCACAAGAAGGACCATCACTCCCGACGTGGCCTCCTTATGATGGTCGGACAGCGCAGGCGGCTCCTGAACTACCTGGTCAAGACGGATATCAACCGTTATAGAGCCATAGTGGGCAAGCTCGGCCTGAGAAGATAGGATAATTAACTAAATATGACGAACAGAGTTGAACTCGACCTGGGAGGTCGAACGTTTGCTATCGAGACAGGTAAACTGGCGAAGCAAGCGAATGGCTCAGTCGTAGTTTCATGCGGCGACACAGTGGTGTTCGCCAGCGCTACAATGAGCGATCAGCCCAAAGAAGGTATGGGGTTCTTCCCGCTTACATGCGACTATGAAGAGCGCAAGTCTGCCGTAGGAAAGATTCCCGGCGGCTTCGTAAAGCGCGGAGGACGGCCTTCCGAGAAGGCTGTTTTAACCTCGCGACTCATTGACCGGCCGCTCAGGCCGTTATTCCCCTACGGAATGCGGAATGATGTGCAGGTCATCGCGATTCCTTACTCTATGGAGCTCGACTGCCCCGCCGACATCCTGGCCGTGGTCGCGGCATCTGCCGCTCTGACCGTGTCGGATATCCCATTCTTTGGCCCTGTCGGGGCCGTTAGAGTGGGCAGAGTCGATGGGCAGCTCGTGCTTAACCCGAGTATTGAGCAGCAGGCTGTTTCCGACTTGGACCTTATCATCGCCGGAACCAAAGATGCCGTGACGATGCTTGAGGGCGGTGCCGGGCAGTTGCCGGAAGAATTGGTAGTAGAAGCAATCGATTTCGGATTCGATGCAATCAAATCGATTTGTGCGCTTCAGGAAGAACTGGCCGAGAAGCTTGGCGTAACAAAGAGGGAAGTCCCTCTTCATCAAATAGATGAAGAGATTCTTCAGGCTGTACGCGACAACGCTTCCTCGGAGATCGTGGATGCAATCCAGGACCCGGACAAAGCATCCCGTGAGAGCGGGATCAACGACGTGAAGCTGGCTGTTGTTGAACGGCTCGCCGATCAGTTCCCGGAAAGAGAATCTGAGATTGCCGAAGCTGCCGAAAAGGTGGTCAAGGAAGAGATCAGAAAACTCATCCTTGATAAGGGGATAAGGCCGGACGGCCGGAAGATCGATCAGATCAGAGACATCTGGTGTGAAGTCGGGCTGCTTCCGAGAGTCCACGGCTCAGGCGTTTTTACCAGAGGCCAGACTCAGGTGCTGACTACAGTCACTCTGGGATCGCTCGATGATGCACAAATTATAGACGGCCTCGAAGAGGATACTGAGAAGCGCTATATGCACTTCTACAACTTCCTTCCGTTCTCTACAGGTGAGACCAGGCCGCTTCGAGCTGCCGGACGAAGAGAAGTCGGGCATGGAGCGCTTGCAGAGCGGGCGCTTAGGTATGTCATTCCTTCACAGGAAGACTTCCCCTATACGATGCTTCTCATCTCGGACGTTTTGGAGTCAAACGGGAGCTCGTCCATGGCGAGCGTCTGCGGATCGACTCTTGCACTTATGGACGCGGGCGTTCAGCTTGCGTCTCCGGTCGCAGGGATCGCTATGGGGCTCATAACGGACGATCAGGGACGGCATGTTGTCCTAAGTGACATCCAGGGGATGGAAGACTTCACCGGCGATATGGACTTCAAGGTGGCAGGGACCAAAAACGGTATTACTGCTATCCAGATGGACACAAAGATCGGCGGAATACCGCACGAGGTCATCAAGGAAACATTCAGCCGCGCAAGCGAAGGCAGAGCGCACATTCTGGACATTATGCTCTCGACCATAAACGAGCCGAGAACGGTGCTTTCAGAGTATGCACCGAGAGTCTTCGTGATCGAGATCCATCCCGACAAGATCGGCGATATAATTGGCCCCGGAGGCAAGATCATCAAGAAGATCGAAGCCGATACAGGTGCTAAACTCGATATTCAGCAGGACGGACACGTTTATATAACCTCCGTCGATGCTGCAGGCGGCGAGAAAGCGCTCAAGATCGTCGAAGACATCACCCGTGATGTTGAGGTCGGACAGACCTACTCCGGCAAAGTGACCCGAATCGAGAACTACGGCGCATTCGTAGAGATTCTGCCAGGCCGCGAAGGGATGGTCCACATCTCCGAGATGGCTGCAGGCCGAGTTAACAGGGTCGAGGATGTCGTCCGCATAGGCGATGAGGTGCTGGTTAAGGTAGTGCCTGGTGAGGACAACAAGATCAGGCTTTCCATGAAGGGTCTGACCCAGAAACCTCGTTCTGGTGAGACCGAGGAAGAGATGGAAGCCAGAATGGCAGCCGCTCAAGCTCCTCGTCCCGAAGGTGAACGCGGAGAGCGCGGTGGCCGGAGAGGTCCAGAACGAGGCGGAAGAAGAGGCCCAGAACGAGGCAGACAGGAATACGGCAGAGACCGCGGATCTGATGAAGACAAGGGCTCCGGCGAAGTCCGGGCGCATTTTAGACCAAAACGATAAGTAAAAAATCGGGACAAGGTGGTTCTGCCTGTCCCGGTTTTATGCATATACCAATAGTGCCGCCGGAAGGCGGCATTTTTTATTATGAAACAAAAAACAACAATCGATAAAACAACGCTTCCTAACGGCATTCGGGTGCTGTCCGAATACATACCCTACGTGGACTCTGTCTCCGTCGGAGTTTGGGTTGACGCCGGTTCGCGCGATGAACACGGAAAGTCGAGAGGCGCATCCCACTTCATCGAGCACATGCTCTTTAAGGGCACGGAGCGGCGCTCTCCTCGTCAGATTGCCAATGAAATGGATACGCTCGGCGGACATTTAAACGCTTTCACCGACAAAGAGGCCACCTGGTACTACGCAAAAGTCTTGTCCGAGCATCTTCCGGCGGCTGTAGATATTCTGGCGGATATGATTCTCCATTCGACTTTCGATGAAGTGGAACTAGCCCGCGAGAAAAACGTTGTTTTGGAGGAGATAAAGCGCTACGAAGACACTCCAGACGACCTGGTGATCGATTTGTTCGCGCAGACTTTGTGGCATTCACATCCGCTTGGCAATTCGGTTATCGGGACCAAAAGCTCAGTCGAAGCGTTCGATAGAGAAAGTCTTCTAGACCATCTCCACAAATTTTACACGCCGGATAACATAGTCATCTCCGCTGCGGGTAATATCGAGCATGGTACCCTGGTAGAACTCATCGCGAAGTATTTCGGTGAAATGAGCGGGAAGAGGTATCCCGCAAAGCATGTTACGCCTGTATCAAACGGCAGCACGAAGTTTACTAAAAAGCCTGTTGAACAGGTTCACATCTGTATAGGTACGGAAGGGTATCCACAGGCATCTGAGGATAAATACATTCTGGCGGTGCTCGACGCAGTGCTCGGCGGAGGGATGAGTTCCAGGCTGTTCCAGGAGGTACGCGAAAACCGTGGACTGGTCTACTCGATAGGCTCGTATTCAGCATCGTACCGTGAAGGCGGCATGTTTACTGTCTATGCAGGCACCAGTCCGGAGAACACTGAACTCGTTATAGACCTGATAGGAAAAGAGTTTGGCCTTATCAAAACCGAGAAACTCGATGATGTGGAGCTTATACGGGGAAAGAACCAGATAAAAGGAGCGCTTGTTCTCGGACAGGAAAGCATGTCCAACAGGATGAGCCGTTTAGCGAACTCAGAACTCTACTTCGGCAGGGTTATTCCGGTTGGGGAGATAATAGAAGCCGTTACGAGAGTCACAGCGGACGATGTGATAAGAGTCGCAAATGAGCTTCTGGCTGACGAACGGATCGCGCTCGCTGTTGTAGGGCCGTTCGAACAAGTGAGGCAAATGTCATGAGCGAAAAGATTCGAGTTTTAATCTCAGGCGCATGCGGCAGGATGGGACAGGAAACCTGCCGGGCGGTCTCCGGCGCGTCCGACATGGTGATAGCCGGTGCAGTCGATGTGACAAACGTCGGGAAGAAGCTTTCTGAAGTTATTTCGGGTATAGACAGTGATGCTGAAGTCATCGGTGACCTTACAGCCGCGATAGATGCAGTAAAGCCGGATGTAATGGTTGATTTTACCGCGCCATCTGTTGTCATGGGCAACTTGAGGACTGCGATGGAGTGCAAAATCCCTGCAGTAGTAGGCACGACAGGCATAACTCAGGAAGACCTCGCCGAGTTGATGGATTTGAGCGCGAAAAATGCCACTCCGGCACTTATCGTCCCAAACTTCGCAATCGGCGCAGTGCTCATGATGAAATTTGCTGCCGAAGCGGCGAAGTATATGCCCTCCGTCGAGATAATCGAGCTTCACCACGACAAAAAGCTTGATGCTCCATCCGGTACGTCCATAAAGACTGCGGAAATGATAGCGAAAGCGAAGGGAACAGAGAAAAGGGAACAGGGAACAGTTCCAGCAGCGCGGGGTGACGAACATTTTGGGGTCCAGATCCACAGCGTGAGGCTCCCAGGGTTCGTCGCGCACCAGGAAGTCATCTTCGGTGGGCAGGGACAGACGCTCACGATCCGGCACGACAGCATCGACCGCACGAGTTTCATGCCCGGCGTGCTTCTGGCTATCCGCAGGGTGAGAGGATTAAACGGCGTGGTCTACGGGTTGGATAATATATTGTAGTCGGATGTTGCATGTGATTACGAATTAGGGCATAATGTATACATGGAGGTTGTGTTATGGCTGCAATATATGTTTCCGACAAAGGGCAGGTTACCTTACCCGCTGATATACGTAAGAAACTAGGAATTATTCCGAAGTCCAAGATGGAGATCGAAGTCAGAGATAATGAAGTTGTTCTTAAGCCTGTAAGATCGATTATGGATGTTAAGGGTATTTTTCGCGGGCTTAAGATGGGTAATGCCGAGGACTGGGAGAAAATACGACAGAAAACAGAGAAAGCGATTGCAGGAGAGGTAGCACATGAAGATGTCCGGTAAGGTGTTTGCTATCGATACGAATGTCATTCTGCGCTATTTGATTCCAGACAATGAGGAACTCTTTGCCAAAGCCGAAGCCATAATGGACCGTGTGTCGCAAGGCGAATTAACAATTAGCTGCGATCCAGTCATACTATCTGAAGCTGTTTTTGTCCTCACAAAACATTATGGCAGATCAAGATCTGAAGTGTTTGTAGCACTCGACCCGATTCTGCAATCGGATTATGTCCTAATGACTGACAAGCCTAGATATATTCGCGCTTTGGAGATTTTTGCTACTACTCAGGCGCATTTCGGCGATGCCTGTGCTTGTGCTGCCGCGTTGGAAAACTGCGGTGGCAGGTTGTTTTCTTTCGACCGCAAGTTGTCATCGGTCGAGGGCATTAACAGAATTGAAAAACCAAGTGAAGACTAGAAAGGTGCAAGATTAAGTGGCTGGTTATAATGTTGCTGTAGTAGGAGCCGGGGCTGTCGGCGAAGAGATGCTGAAGGTGCTTCGGCAGAGAAATTTTCCGATCTCAAACCTCAAAGTAATGGCCCGTTCCGCGCGGCGGCAGGTTCTCGATGAACGCGAGTTCGACGTCATCCCTACTACGGAAGACGCTTTCGACGGTATCGACATAGCGTTTTTTGCCGGGACCGAAGGCGAAAAGGGCGCATCTCAACTTTACGGCTGGGAAGCCGTTAAGAGGGGCGCGGTCGTAGTCGATAACGGTGACGACTTCAGGATGGACCCGCGAGTACCGCTCGTTGTCCCTGAAGTAAACCCCGAAGCACTGGACAGCCATCAGGGGATTATTGCAAACCCCAACTGCAGCACTATCCAGATGGTCGCTGCTCTCGCTCCGCTTCACAAAAAGGCAGTGATGAAGCGGATTGTCGTCTCAACCTATCAGTCTGTGTCCGGTTCCGGGGGTGCTGCGATACGGGAACTTCAGCAGCAGGTAAAAGCCTGCGCCTCCGGCTGTGATGCAGAGGTCAAGGAGTACCCTTACCAGATCCATGGCAACCTGATCCCGCAGATTTCCAAGCTTAAGGACGAGTTTCCCGGATATTACGGCGAAGAGATCAAGATGATCAAGGAGACACGGAAGATATTCGGGTGTTCTGACCTTGCCGTGTCGGCTACATGCGTGCGCGTGCCGGTAATACGGGCTCATTCCGAGACTGTGAACGTGCAATTTGAGCATCCGATTACAGCAGACGAGGCCCGCGCGATCCTCTCATCTTCACCGGGGATAGAAGTGATCGACGACCCCGAAAACGGCAAATATCCGATGCCGCTTCTTGCCGACGGCACGGACCCTGTTTACGTTGGCCGTATTCGGCAGGACTCCTCATGTCCGAACACGCTCGATATGTGGGTAGTAGCCGACAACATCCGCAAGGGAGCTGCCTTAAACGCCGTCCAGATAGCGGAATGCATGATCGAACGCGGACTGATAAACCGAAAGTAGTTGAACTTTGCTGTATCTTTTACAGCGTCCGGCACGTTAAGAAATAGTGAGTGGTATTACGGCTTTGAATACTGAAGCAAGCAAAGAACTAGAACGGATTATCCGTGGAACAGTGAAGACCGATGAGCCGATGGCGAAACATACTACCTTCGGTATCGGCGGCCCGGCTGATATCTTCGTGGAACCGGCAGACGCCGCCGACCTCGCGGCGATTATGGCTTGGGTGAACAGGCAGCAGATACCATGGTTCGTCTTCGGCGACGGCGCGAACCTGCTCGTGGCGGACAAAGGCATCCGGGGCGTCGTCATCAGGATGGGAAAGCCTTTCACGAAGATTTCAGTCGATAAAGAACGCATCACAGCTGGAAGCGGGGCAAAACTCGATAAAGCCGTATCGGCAGCCGTCGATGCAGGGCTTGCAGGGATGGAGAACATCGCTGGAATTCCCGGTACAATCGGTGGGGCGATCGTAATGAACGCCGGGACTTACCGGGGAGAGATCGGAAACGTCGTCGAGCTTGTGCGCGTAGTAACAGATAAAGGTGAGCAGCTCGAACTGACTCCTGATGACATTCAGTTCAAATACCGCTGGAGTGTGTTTCAGACGGATAAGAGCAAGATCATCACGGAAGCGAGTTTGCACCTGGAACCGGGGGATAAAGACGAACTTGTTCGGACTGCTGAGGCCATCAGAGCCCGCAGAAATGTCAATCTGCCCACGATAGGCCGGAGTGCCGGGTGTATGTTCAAGAACCCTGACGGCCAGAGCGCTGGAAAGTTGATCGACCAGGCCGGACTCAAGGCAGTTCGTGTCGGTGATGCGGCCGTTGCCGATAAACACGGCAATTTCATTATGAACATGGGGTCAGCCAGCGCGGCTGATATTCGTGCGCTTGCCGAGCAGGTGCGTGAGAAAGTTAAAAAAGAGTTCGATGTCGATCTCATTTATGAAGTAAGGATAGTAGGAGATTGGTAGAGCGTGAGTAAGCTGAGAGTTGCGGTACTGATGGGCGGCCTATCATCTGAACGGGCCGTTTCTCTTTCTACAGGTAAGATGATCCTGGAGTCGCTGGACAAGACTAAATACGATGTAATGCCGGTCGATCCGGCGATCTTTGCGGGAAGCGTCAGGCGGATACTTCCCGGAAGCGAGACGGAAGTCGCCGCCATAGCCGAGGTGGAGAAAGGGCTTGCAAGTATAAGCCCCATGTATTCCATCACCGACGTAGCTGGGCGGGCGGATGTGGCGTTTATCGCACTGCATGGCAAATACGGCGAGGACGGCGCTGTTCAGGGGATGCTCGAACTGCTCGGCATACCTTATACCGGCTCCGGAGTGCTCGCGAGCGCACTGGCGATGGACAAGATAATGTCGAAGCGGGTGCTTATGGCAGCGGGAGTCCCGGCTCCTGTTTCAGTCGACTTTACCAGAAAGGCCGAGCTTGAGAATATATGCCTGAAAGACGCGGTCGCGCCGCTCGGCTATCCTGTCATCGTCAAACCGAGCAGGCAGGGTTCGACCATCGGTATGAGGAAGGTGGAGTCCGAAAACGAGCTTGAGTCCGCTGTCGAAGAAGCGTTCAGATACGACAGCCATGTGCTGATAGAGCAGTTCATATGTGGAACAGAAATCACCGTAGGCGTGCTCGGAAACAGCGATCCTGAGGTGCTGCCTATCATAGAAATAGTTCCCGCCAAGGGGTTCTACGACTACGAAGCGAAGTACACGCCGGGCGCGACAGAAGAGATAGTCCCGGCGCGGATACCCGGACAGACCGCAGAAAAAGCGAGAAAACTTGCGCTCGCATCCCACAAGGCGCTCGGATGCCGCGGGATGTCGAGAGTCGATATGATAGTAAAACCGGACGGTGAGATCGTTGTGCTGGAAGTAAACACCATCCCCGGAATGACGCCGACGAGCCTTCTTCCGACGGCAGCCAAAGCAGCGGGGATCGAGTTCCCCGGCCTTCTGGACAGGTTGATCCAGCTAGCACTTGAAGAGGAGTAACCCTTGCGAAGGACCAGGTCCGCTCGGTCTACCCGTAGATCGACGACGACAAGACGCGCATATAAGCGCAGGCCGTTAAGAAACCGGCGGCGGTTCAAGCTCCGCCGGTTGTTGTGGCCGCTCGTCATCGTGATCGGCCTTGCGGGCATCGGATACGGGTGTTACCAGCTCCTCACTACTCCCAAACTCAGTGTCAAACAGGTGAAAATTATCGGGACCCGGCTTGTGGATGCCGGTTCTGTAGAACTCGATGTTCGGTCAGCGGTCGTAGGAAAAAACATCCTGCTTATCTCAAGGGGACGCATCACTGAGCGAGTGATGAAAAATAGACCAGAGATCAGCCAGGTCGGCATCGGGAGGATTTTGCCCAAAACAGTCGTCGTGCGGGTGAAGGAACGGACGCCGTACGCAGCTATTACACCACTTTTAGCCCCCGAATCGAAATCGCAGCCTCAAAGTTACCTGCTCGTTGATCCGGAGGGAATACCATTTCATAAATCCGACAAACTTTCAATGGCTGTTCCGGTCGTCGAACTTTCCGGTGAACATTATTCGGAGCTTTCTCTCGGAAAAAAATCCGAAAATACGCTGCTTTTGAGCGCTTTGGCTTGTATTTCCGACTGCAGGAGTGCTAAGTGCAGTATTGACAAAATATCCGTTGACCCAGCAGGGAATCTGTGTTTAAATATTGGAAGTAACTTCTATATAAAACTGGGCCAGCCGGTTGAAATTCCTAAGAAATTGGAAACTCTTCAGAAGATGCTTCCGGCGCTCAGAGACAGGGGCGAAAGCCTGCTATATGTAGACATAAGTTGCTATGATAAACCCGTCTGGAAGCGAAAAATCAATGTGCCGGTCGGGGACGGGGCCAAGGACTGAAATTTTCACAGTTTATTATAAATATCTTCCGGGAGAGTTTTAAAACTCATAAATAAGAGTATATTCTGTGCGTAACGATTCGTGGATTACTAAAATTACTATAATGAGCGTAATACTCGGCATGCTGCTTGCGGTGTCGCTAAAGACGCAGCAGCAGGTAGGCGTTGAAAACAATGTGCCGACCAACCTCCGTGCCTTGATCGATGCTTTAAGGGACTCCAAGCAGCAGAACAAGATGCTCAAGGATCAGGTTGGGCTCCTGCAGGAAAAGATTACTACGTACGAAAAGCAGGTCGGAGAGGGTTCACCTAGAGCAGGTGCCATCATCAAAGAACTGCAGGATGCAAAGTTCAGGGCAGGACTGACTCCGGTTGAAGGTGCAGGGATAGTCCTGCAGCTGAGAGACAGTCCGGAGAAACCGTCGAGCGGGACCGCTCCCATCGACCTGATTATACACGATTCCGATATAAGAAACTTTATAAACGAGTTGGTTAATGCTGGAGCTGAAGCTATATCGGTCAACGATCAGCGTGTAACTTCAAGATCAGCCATCAGATGCGCCGGGAATAACATACAGATCAACAACTGGCCGCTGGTTGCTCCATATGAGATCAAGGCCGTAGGCGACCCGAAGACGTTGGAAGGTGCTCTCAGGATGCCTCAGGGAATTGTAGACAGCTTCCCTGATTCTAAAATGGTCACGATAAAGCAGGAAAACCACATTATGGTAAAACCTGCGGAATTAACATCGTATAGATGGGCAAAGCCTATGGAATCAAGTCGATGATTTGCATAAGGGCTTGTTTTGATAATATTGTAACAATGGAAGAGGAAATCTGAATATGGCTTGGCTTCCCCTGGTGGGTCTTATTGCAGGGTTTTTAGCGATATACACGCAGGATATTAGGGTGCCAAGCTACCTGGCGAGCTATCTGTCTCTTGGCACGCTGGCTGGACTTGATTCGTTTTTCGGCGGAATTCGGGCGGGGCTCGAAGGCAAGTTCCATGGAGATATATTCATCTCCGGTTTTGCCGTCAATACGATTCTTGCGGCGGCGCTGGCCTATTTCGGAGACCAGATAGGGGTCAACCTGTTTCTGGCTGCCGTCGTAGTACTTGGTGGGCGGGTGTTCCTGAACCTTTCGCTGATACGCAGATACTGGCTGACGAAAGCGGCCCTCGGAAAGAAACGAGACAGATAAAGGGGCAAGGATAGGCTTCTAGGAACACTTTGGGTCATCTCGACCGTATAAATGACTAGGATATGCAACACCTGCCACGGGTTGTTGATATTCTATACATAATATTTTGGGCGGGCGTTTAATGCGTCTCGGAGGTAACCGTGGCTAAAAGTGAGATATTTGCCGGATTAGATATAGGATCGACGAAAATATGCGCGACAGTCGCTGAAGTATTCGACGACGGGCGTGTAGACGTCATAGGTGTCGGCACAGTGCCCTGCGCGGGGCTTAAGCGCGGGGTTGTCGTTGACATGGACGCGACATCAGCTGGAATACGGGAAGCAGTGGGCCTGGCGCAGAGAATTTCTGGCGTTGAGATCCACACTGCCATCGTCGGCGTCACCGGCGAGCATGTCTCCTCACTTAACAGCCCCGGCAGAGTCGCAGTCACCCAGGAGGACCATGAGGTCCGGCGCGAGCATGTAGAACGGGTGCTGGACGCATCCCGCGTCATCGTCCTTCCCCCGGAGCGGGAGATTATCCACGCTATTCCCAGAGGGTTCACAATCGACGGCCAGACCGGCATCAAGGACCCAATTGGTATGTCCGGGCGCCGCCTGGAGGTCGAGACCCATATAGTTACAGGGTCCACGAGCTTCCTTCAGAACGTCGTTAAGAGCGTGACCAAGGCCGGCGTCGAAGTGGAAGAGACAGTGCTGGCTTCTATCGCTTCCGGGCTGGCTGTAACGAGCCAGGAAGAAAGAGACCTTGGGGTCGCGGTCATCGATATAGGCGGCGGGACTACGGATATTGCGATATTTGTAGATGGAGAGGTCTATTATACGGCTGTGCTCCCGGTAGGCGGTACCCACATCACCCATGACATAGCTGTCGGGCTCCAGACCGCTCATGACGAAGCCGAACGGGTAAAGAAAGAGTTTGGACGGGCCAGTGAAGATATGGTCGAGCCCGGCGCGATGTTCGAGGTGGCTGCGCTCGGATCGACAGAGCCGAAGAGCCTGCCGCAGCATGTTCTTGCGCAGTTGATAGAGCCGCGCGTGGAAGAGATATTCGAAATGGCGAAGCGGGAGATAGACCGGTCCGGCTATCTGGGGCTTCTGCCGATGGGAATAGCCCTCACGGGAGGCACGGCGCTTCTTCCGGGTATAATGGAGATGTCGACCAAAATACTTGAGACTCCTTCGCGGATCGAGTCGCCAAGAGGAGTCGGCGGGATGGTCGATTCAGTTGCCAGTCCGATTTTCTCGACTGCTGTGGGGCTTGTAAAGTTCGTTGCAAGACACAGTGCAAATGCGAAGGACAACGGGAAATCGCCCAGCCTTATTGCCAATGTAGTCACCGGCATCAGACGGTTGTTTAGGTAATTAATCTTTTTTAATAGTCGTTTGCAATTTACAGAGGCTTCCAGGGCATAGATGCCTAAGTAGGAAGTATATTACAGAAAATAGCATTTAGCAGTATTTGATATATCAGACATGTGACCGACAAGAGAGGGGAGCGGTATAGTGATGGTAAATGGCGACGATCGCTACGCCAGGATAAAAGTTATCGGAGTTGGCGGAGGAGGAAGTAACGCCGTTAATCGGATGATCGAAGCCGGCGTAGCTGGTGTCGATTTCGTCGCGATGAACACCGACATGCAGGTGCTCAACCTGTCGGCGGCGGAGCATAAACTCCAACTAGGTGAGAATCTTACAAAGGGGCTTGGAGCTGGAGGCGACCCGGACGTGGGCCGCAGATCGGCTGAGGAGTCCCGTCAGGACATAAGAAAAGTGCTCGAAGGAGCAGATATGGTCTTCATAACCGCCGGTATGGGCGGCGGGACCGGTACCGGATCGGCCGGGGTGATAGCCGAGATGTCGAAAGAACTCGGCGCTCTTACAGTGGCTGTCGTTACCAGGCCGTTCAGCTTCGAGGGTGCAAAGCGGGCTAAATCCGCTGAAATCGGAGTCGAAGACCTGCGGGATAAGGTCGATACGCTTATCACCATCCCGAACGATAGAATCCTGTCCGTTGTGGACAAGCGCGCGACGCTCACGGATGCGTTCCGTGTGGCTGACGACGTTCTTCGCCAGGGAGTCCAGGGGATTTCGGACATCATTACAATCCCTGGTATGATCAATGTGGACTTCGCCGATGTGAAGGCGATCATGCAGAACCAGGGATCGGCACTGATGGGCATTGGCCACGGAAGCGGCGAACAGAGAGCCATCCAGGCAGCGCAGGCCGCCACAGCGAGCCCACTTCTTGAGACTTCGATAGACGGCGCGAGGGGTGTGCTGTTAAATATCACCGGCGGACCCGATCTTACGCTTTCGGAAGTCTACGAAGCAGCTGAGATCATCTACAAAGCGACCGATGAGGAGCATGTAAACATCATCTTCGGAACCGTAGTGGATGAGTCGATGGTCGGAGAAGTGAGAATCACCGTTCTGGCTACCGGGTTCGACGCGACGAGACCTGAGAAACCGGCGCAGAAGCAGGAGGCGAAAGCCGAACCTGTTCCCGCGGAGAGAGCTGCTCGAACTCAGCCGGAGCAAAGAGACGAGCGAGGCGCAGAACGTGGCCAGCAGATACCTGTCGAGGAAACCATTCCTTCGATAGTCGGCGAAAGCGAGCTGGACATTCCCGCCTTCCTTCGAAGAAGATAATTCTCGAAAATAAGCAATAGATAACGGGTGATGGGGATTTCCTCGTCACCCGTTTTTGGTTTTAGGAAAGATGACTGAAGACCATAAAATCATAGTAATTGGTGCTGGCGCAGGCGGGCTTGTCGCTGCTGGACGGGCGGCTGAGTGCGGCGCGAAGGTAGTGCTCATCGAGCGCGGCCCGCGCGCCGCGAGAAAGCTCCGAATCGCTGGCAAGGGACGCGCAAACATCACCAATACGGCTGACAAAAACGAGTTCATTGCAGCTTTCGGAGAAAACGGCAAATTCCTCTACGGTGTATTTTCGAGGTTCTTTCGCGATGACCTGATTGCGTTACTCAAACGGCTTAAAGTCGAGACCAAGGTCGAGCGAGGCGGTAGGGTATTTCCCGTCTCGGATGATGCGGACGATGTTGCCGATGCGCTTGAGGGCTGGATACGCAGTCTTGGAGTCGAGATCAAGCGGAATGTGCGGGCAAAATCGATCATCGTAGAAGACGGCCGGGCAGCAGGTGTCGATACTTACTCAGGCCCGGTCAGAGGGGATTCGGTTATCCTTGCGACAGGGGGGATTACATATCCAAAGACGGGCTCGACCGGTGATGGCTATAAAATGGCGGCGGAAGCAGGGCATAATGTGATAAACCCAAGGCCGTCGCTTACGGCGATGGTCGCGGCGGAACCCTGGGTGCGCGAGCTTCAGGGCTTGAGCTTGAAAAATGTCGAGGCAAAGCTTTATAAAGTCGAAGATACCGGCAAACATAAGCTGATCGGAAGGCAGTTCGGAGAGATGCTATTCACCCATTTCGGTGTCTCCGGCCCGATCATTCTCACCTTGAGCCGGAAAATCATCGACCTCGTCGGGAAGGTCAAGCTGAAGCTTTCCATAGACCTGAAACCGGCGCTTTCGGACGAACAGCTCGACCAGCGGCTTATCCGGGACTTCACCGGCACGAAGCACTTTGTAAACTACCTGCCGGAGCTTCTGCCGAGGGGACTCATCCCGGTATTTATCAGATTATCTGGAATCCCGGAGCACCAACCGGTCAACAAGATCACGGCCAAAGAGCGCAGGCGGATGGTGGAACTGCTTCGCAGCCTGAGCCTGACCATAAAGTCACTTCGCCCGCCAGACGAGGCGATTGTAACGGCAGGCGGCGTGTATATTCGCGAGATAAACCCCAAAACGATGGAGTCCCGGCTGGTATCAGGGCTGTATTTCGTCGGTGAAGTCATAGATATCGATGCGATAACAGGCGGTTATAACCTCCAGGCAGCTTTTTCGACCGGTTGGGTCGCCGGTGAGAGCGCGGGGATAAAGATACAGGATCTAGGAAAACCTGCCAAGCAGTGATCTGTAATTCTCTGCTGATCCTGGCTGTGTTGAAAATCAACCTAAGTGGTGGCCTGAAAGCTGATAGCTGAAAACTACTTTGGCCCGATTCGAAGTATCTTATCGTCCCCCGGTTGTACGCTGCCGCGCCCGTCGCGGTTGCTGGTGGAGACGTAAAGCCGCCCATCTGTGCCCTGGACCACTGCACGCAGCCGCCCATACCGGCCAGCCTGAGTGCCCGTTTCCCACCACCGCTCTATTCTCTCTATCTTTCTTGGCCCGGACAGGATTATGCGCTCAAGATGTTCTCCTATAAGCGTCGTGAAGAAGAAATTCCTCTTGAGTCCCGGCATCAGGTCCGCATCATAGAACGTCGCCCGTCCAGGTGCAACAGCTGTATTCGGAAAAAAGAGTATCGGGTTTACTACGCCGCGCCTATTTGTGACGCCCAGAACACGCGGCCATCCGTGATTCCCACCTTTTTGAACGATATAGACCGAATCCTTAGCTCTAAGGCCGAATTCACCTGTCGGGCCGTGGTTCGTAACCCATAAATCGTTGTTTTTCGGGTTCCATGCGAGTCCCTGAACATTGCGAAAGCCGTAAGCGTAGACCAGCGAGTTATGAAACGGATTATCACCAGGAGGCCTGCCTTCCGGTGTCATTCTGAGGATTTTACCTGCGAGTGATGACCTGTCCTGTGCAAGCTCAGGCTTTCTTGCGTCTCCGGTTCCGGCGTAGAGCATGCCGTCCGGGCCGAAGCGAATTATTCCGCCGTTGTGGACACTTGCTCCGGGAATACCTGTTACGACTGACTGCTCATCAGTCAGCCCGCTTCCTGTGTCCGTAAACCGGCTTATGCGGTTATATGTGGCTCCTCCACTTGTGTAAGTATACATCAGGTAGACTGTGCGGGGGTTTGGGTAATGGGGATGAAGTGCTATCCCCATTAGCCCGCCTTCACCTTCAGCGGAGACGTTTATAACTGCGTAAGGCTGCTGGCGGAGCACGCCATTTTCGATCAACCTGACTCTACCGGGGCGTTCCGTAACGTAAACCCGTCCGTCCGGCGCGAACGCCATGTCCCATGGCACGACCAAACCGGAAGCGAATACCTCGACCTTGAATTCGTTCACAACCGGCCTGCGTACGGGGCTTGGCATGGGAGGCGTTCTTCCGACTTCCGGTTGGCCAGGTGGAGGCAGATCTGCATTAGTATTGCTTGAAGACGATGCAGCGCCGGTGTTCTTCTTTGGAGCCTGTCCCCTGCATCCAAGAAGACTGGCTAACAGCAGTATGGCCAAGATGGCAGTTGATACGCGCATAAGTTACCTCACTGCCCAAATAGAGTGAGTAGGAATACCAGGTCTTCCACAGCGTTTATGGCATGCAGTAGTCCGGCGGGCATAAAAAACCAGTCCCCCGGTTTGACCCGGCTCCAGTCATCTCCAAGCTGCCAGTCCGCTTCGCCGCGGATAATCTGAACCGTCGCATCCCGCGATGAAGTGTGGCTGGAAATCTTCTCGCCTTTAGGCACCATAAAGATGCTGACCTCGCCGGAAGGCTTCTCTGTAATGGTTTTGCTCAGAATTCCTTCCTTCGGAAACTCTACCAGCTCGAAAAGGTTTCTAATCTTCGTCACAATGCGCCTCCGCAGGGAGTTTTGGAGATTATACCCAACAACTATAGATTTTCGGCTGATTGATTAACGGCCAATCATATATTATCTGTTGCCGAAAATCCTCCGGGAGAGTTTCAGGTGTAAGTGTAAAATCAACAGATAAAGCTATATCAGAGAACTGTCTATATAGCTGTAAGGCTGTTACTTTATCTCCTGAAACTCTAGAGGGAACGAATGCTGATGAATAACTGAGGGCACCCGTCACCCTGGGTGCCCTCAGTTTATTGGAGTCTACTAGAACTCCTGTAGCGTTTGGTCGTCGTCAAATGGGATGGCTTTCCTTGGATCTATGGGGTGAGATCCATTCTTGCCATTCTTCCGGCCTGCGCCGGCCCCGACGAGCACCTTCTCGGGTTGTTTCTTTGGCTGAGCAGGCAGCTGATAGTTTGCACTCTGTGCTGCTCTTGGGCTGGAGTAGCTGTTAGAGGCATTGCTTAACTTGAACCTTGCCACCAGGCTTCTCATCTCTTCTGCCTGGCTTGAAAGCTCCTCTGCAGCACTTGCCGACTCTTCCGAATTGGCTG
>JBDKUN010000060.1:0-22946 GCA_039679675.1 Armatimonadota bacterium | reverse complement strand
GTTGTCCGAAATACATATTCAAGATATTGTCGGTCTTCAGTAGCAAGAGGAAAGACATCCATCGGAATAGTACCTCCGATATCTCTTTCCCTATGGAAGCCTACTGAAACCAACGGAGGCTACTTAGATCAGTCGGAATCCTTTTAGCAGTCGCAGGTTCTCTGGAGTTTATTAACGGGCTGATTGCATTACCAATACATGATTATGAGATGTTACAAGCGCTTCATACATCCGGTCAGACCCATGCTACTATATTGATTTTTAGCCTGCTTATGGCAATATCCGGCTTTGGTATTCTAAAAGGGCTTAGATGGGGGCGGATTCTGATCTTAGTCGTGTGGCCACTCCGAATTATAACAATATTTATCGTTAGGAAGAGCCTATTTGTTTCTCCATTTATGCTGTTTTATATTATCTCCTATTTCGGTTTTATTGTGCTTCTTACTAAACCTGATGCTTTTGTATACTTTTTCAGGAAGAAGTAGGCTGCTGTGACTTTTATATCTGTTAACAATGACTAACATATCTGGTGACAGTATGGGGGCTCATCTTATGACCTGTAGCAATAACAACTATCTCGAACACTACCTTCGCGAGCTCAGGGAAGGTGATGCTGAAAATGCTTACCATTCACTTGTCGAAGCTGGTCCAGCGGTACTGCCAGAGCTGATAGAAGCATTTAATACTGAATCGTGCCCAAATATGAGAGCAACGCTGGTTAAAGTCGTATGGCAATTCGGATTACCTGAGACAATTCCCTTTCTTTCACAAGCTCTTGCTGATAATGATCCCCAAGTCTGGAAATCAGTTCTGGACGGGCTGGTATCGATGCCCTGTAATGAAGCGCTCGCGGCGCTTGAAAAGGCGAGGGATCGGCAATTCGATAAGGAAAAAGATGGCCAAATTTTCAAGGAATGGGTTGAAGAAGCTCTTGGCCAGATTAGGGCATCTATAAGTATGTAGTTTTAGTTGCTTCGGACTGCTTGCTGCCGAAGCCGACACTGCAGGTGTTGAGTTTTGCGTTTTTCGTGCTTCTTCGCGCATTTCGCGATTCAAAAGCTGAACGGTAAATATTGAAAGCAGAGCAGTTTATTATATGCTCTGCTTTTTTGTATAATTAGGGTTGAAACTTAGGAGATTATCTAAATAATGGAACTCAACCCCAAAGACACCTTCCCCCGCTGGATCAGCTCACTCAAAAAACGCGGAACAAGAGACCTCAGGCTTTTATCATTCGGATTGTTCTGGGCGATGTTCGGGTTCGGCGCGTTCAACGCCGCTTATAACAACTTCATCGTGCAGGTATTGAACCTGAAACCGGGAGAGTTGGGAATTGTGGAATCTATCCGGGAGACTCCCGGATTTCTGATCGTTTTCATTGCGGCGCTTACGATGCGGATTGCCGAACCTATTGTGGCAGCAGGCGCGCTCATACTCTTTGCAGTAGGAATCGGAGCCTTTTACGGTGTCGGTAGCCTTCCGTCGCTCATAATCTGGTCGCTTGTGTGGAGCGTGGGGCTTCACGCATGGATGACGCTCCAACCATCGATGACCCTTGCTCTCGCCGAAGAAAACAGCAAAGGACGGCGGCTCGGACAGTTGATGGCTATTTCTGCACTCGGAACAATCCTCGGAATGGTCCTTGTGCTTTTCGCAGGCAATAAAATCGGTTTCCGCAACATTTTTCTTATTGCAGGGCTCACGATCCTCGCCGGTGCATTCGCTATCCTTGCCATATCGAAGAATATCGGACAGGCAGAGAAGCCCAGGATGGTCTTCAACCCTAAATATGGACTTTACTACGTTCTGACTCTGCTGGAAGGCTGCCGCAAACAGGTATTTATGACTTTTGCAGTATTTCTTCTTGTGCGGAACTACCACACGCCGCTTCCGGTGGTCGCAGGGCTGATGATAGTCAACAACATCATCAATTTCGGCACATCAGAATGGATCGGAAAGATGGTGGACAGGTTCGGAGAGAAGAAAGTGCTCCTCGTCTGCTACTCCGCGGCTATTCCAGTGTTTATCGGCTATGCATCTGTTGGAATTCCACTGGTTTTATACATACTCTACTGTCTGGACAACCTGTTTTATATCGGCAGCATCGGCTCGACGACATATCTGCAAAAGATTGCAAAACCTCAGGACCTGCACCCGACACTTGCCATGGGTGTGTCATTTAACCACGCCGCAGCGGTGGCCGTGCCACTGGTCGGCGGCCTGCTTTGGGCGAAATACGGTTATGCCGTGGCCTTCTACGGCGGCGCGGTCGTTGTGGCTATGTCGGTGCTGGCAGTATTCGGAATGAACGTCGGAAAGCCGCAGCAAAGCAGGACCTAAACGCCGCTTGCACGTGCTATAACAGTTAAGCTAGAATGTACTCGTGGAAAAGAATAGCAATTTTAAGAATGTATTAAGGGTCGCAGGTATTGCTGCGGCTGTTGCAGCCGTAGTCGTTATGGGCATCTACCTCTACGCCACGGCATATCCTACGGTCAAGGGTAAGACCATCATCCGCTGGTGCGTTGACCCAAGCCCTGCGCGCAAAGAGCAGATAAAACTCTTCGAAGCAGAGCATCCTGACATAGACGTCATCAACGACCCAGGCGCGGATGGCCAAAGGCTTCTAACACAGCTCGCTGGGGACGTGCCGCCGGATGTGATGGCGCTTTATGAACCACAGTCCATCCGGCTTTTCGCCAGGAATGATGTACTTGAGGATTTGACACCATACGTAAAGGAATATGGCCTGCCCGTAGACAAGCTGTATCCATGCCTGAAGCCTTACATCTACTACCAGGGCAAAATAGTCGGAATTCCCGAAAACTGCGGGCCTTTTGTGCTCTTCTACAACAAAAAGCTATTCCGTGAGGCCGGTATTCCTTACCCTAAGCCCAACTGGACCTGGGACGAGTGTCTTGCTGTCGCGAAAAAACTTACAAAATATAAGATTGTGGACGGCCGAGAGGTGCCAATCCGCAAAGGACTTTACGTCAATAACACCGATTGGTGGTTCTTCATCTGGATGTATGGCGGACATATGTTCAGCCCTGATGGCAAGACCTGCACGATGGACTCGCCAGAGGTCAAAAGGGGCATTCGGTATTGGGCTGATCTCAGGCTCAAATATCACGTGCTTCCGACCTCCAGTGAGGCGCAGAGTATGGCTCCGACAGGCGCATGGGGGACCGATGCACTGCTCTTTAGAGAGTCTATGGTCGCTATGACTATCTCAGGACGCTGGCTCAGCATCCAGTATCGAGAACAGAAAGACTTGGACTGGGATGTGGTAAGCGTACCGCATGGCCCGAACCGGATCACTCTTCTTGCGAGCAAGTCCTACGCTATCCCGAAGTCGTGCCGCAACAAGAAGGCCGCCTTAACCTTCATCCGGCACCTCCTGAGCAAGGACAACCAGATGCTCCTGGCTAACTACGGTGATGGAATTCCTACTTTGAATACTCCTGAGGTTCAAAAAGCTTTCAGTTACAACCCGGAGTATCCTAACGAGAAGAACAATCAACTCCATATGAATGAGATGAAATACGCCCATGCGCCGGAGTTCTCTCCATATATCAATTCCATGGACGTTGGAGCTGTGGTTGGCAGGGAACTGGACAATATGTGGCTGCAGGCACAGACACCCGATCAAGCCTGTGACAAGATCGCCAAGCGTATAAACGCCATTATATGCCGCAACATAGCAAACCCGAACTTCCTGAACTGAGTAAAAATATGTCCAAACATAAGAGACAAGCAAAAAAGACCCGCGATATGTCCAGCCGGAGGCGCGAAACACTCGCGGCACTCGGATTCCTGGCTCCGAACTTGCTGGGGTTTCTTTTATTCACCTCGGTGCCAGTCATCGTATCGCTCGCTATGGCATTCTGCCACTGGAATATTTTCAAACCGCCAACCTGGGTAGGGTTCGATAACTTCACCAACCTTCTGGGCTTTCACAGAGAAGCAGGCAAGCTGATCGCAAACGACCCGTTCTTCTGGCAGTATGTATATAACACGGTCTTTCTGATGATAGGCATACCTGTCGGTATGGCTGGAAGCCTGATTGTGGCGCTGTTGATGAACCAGAAGCTGAAGGGAATCGCAGTTTTTCGGACAATCTACTTTTTACCTACGGTATGTTCCGGCGTGGCGCTATTGATCCTCTGGAAGTATCTGTTCAACGCGGATATCGGGCTTATCAATAAGAGCCTGCGGCTGGCAGGAGAGACCATCTACTCCAATAAGCTGCTCGCGATAGGGTTTACTATCCTGTGTGCAGTTATAATTGGGGCGATAGTGACGGCAGTCATCGCCATGTTGCTTTCACTTCTGCGGTGGATACTCGACAAGCTCGATTATGGAGGGGCCGATGCTCTGTTCAAAGTGCTTGTAGTAATCGCGGGTGCGGCAATCTTCATACTTATAGGCGCGTATGGACGCAGCCTTTACGGAGCACTGAACGCATTCATGATGACCCCGCCAAAATGGCTCGACACGGTCCAGTGGGCAAAACCATCGCTCATCATAATGGGTGTATGGGGCGGCCTCGGCGGTTTCAATATGATCCTGTATCTCGCGGCACTTCAGGGAGTGCCAAGCTCATACTACGAAGCCGCAGAAATCGACGGAGCCGGTCCGTGGGGCAAGTTCTGGTCGGTCACATGGCCGATGATCAGCCCGACCACGTTTTTTGTCCTCATCATGAGTGTGATCGGAGGCTTCCAGGGCGGGTTCATGACGGCTGATGTGATGACTGGCGGCGGCCCTGCGGGTTCGACGACAACTGTCGAGTATTACCTTTACCAGACAGCGTTCCAGAAGTTCAACATGGGATACGCCTCTGCGATTGCGTGGTTCCTGTTCGCGGTGATCTTTATACTTACGCTGATTACGTGGAAACTGGGCGGAAGAGTGGTAACGTATGACTAGACTGAGCCTGGGCAAGAAGATTGCCCTTTATGCGATATTGACTATCGGTGCTGTGAGTATGCTGATACCGCTGTTATGGATGATAAGCACCTCTATCAAACAGCCGAGCGAAGTGTTCGCGCCGGGGGGCGGCATAAACCTGATGCCGAAGTATTTTTCCTGGCATGACACCAAGGTGAACGGCGAAGCGATCCGCGCCTGGTGGGGGAATTACCCCGATGCTTGGCATGAGATCAACTTTTTCAGGCTTTATCTGACCAGCATATTTGTCGCGATAGTCGGAACGTTCGGCCAGGTCATGACGAGCGCGATGGCAGCCTACGCATTCTCCCGATTGAAATTCCCCGGCAGGGACAAGCTGTTTTTCGCGTACCTCGCCACTATGATGATCCCAGGCTCGGTCACAATGATCCCTGTGTTCGTGATTATGAGGACATTCGGCTGGGTCAACACATATCAGGCGCTCATCATCCCCGGACTTTTCAGCGCTTACGGGACGTTCATGCTCCGGCAGTTCTTCATGGGGCTTCCGACCGAGCTTGAAGACGCTGCAAAGATCGACGGTTCAGGACATCTTGGAATATGGGCGCGTGTTATCCTGCCGCTTTCGAAACCGGCGCTTGCGACGCTCACGACATTCACGTTCATGGGGTTCTGGGGCTCATACATGTGGCCGTTGGTCGTAACGATCACCGCTGAAATGAGGACACTGCCCATCGGGCTCCGCGAGTTCGTCGGCCAGCACTCCACGAACTATACACAGTTGATGGCAGGATCGGTGATCGCACTTATCCCGGTGCTGCTCCTCTTCATCTTCAACCAGAGATACTTCGTCGAAGGCATCAAACTCTCAGGTATGGGTGGAAAGTAATGCAGGATCAGGGGTTCGAATCTGCATTCGGTGCGAGTTCGTAACCCTGGCATCGGGCAGAGAAAATCCGCTGGTATGAATACGCGCAATCCAGTGCCTTATTACCCGTCTGGCTATCATGTGTAATGACTGCGAGGAGCGTGATGGCTATGCGAAATCTTGTGCTGATATGCCTTGTGCTTTCGGTTATGTCTGTTTCGGCTGCTCAGGCCGGCCTTGGAAGAGTGGTTTATCTACATTCCGCCGATCTTGCGAAGAGCAGCGCCGATGGAGCACTTGCCCCACGCTCAGGTCGCGTGGATCTTGTGGAGACCGATCTGTCGTTGGGCAAACGGTCGATTCTCATAAACGGGTTCTTCAATGGAGCGCTTGAGGATTTCAGCGATGCAAGCATAGCAGTCTCACACGATGGGCGCTACATCGCAATAGGTCAGAACTCGACGATTACAATATCAGAAGGTGACTCACCGGGTGAGCCGACAATTACGAGGATACCGAAGGGTCTTCGACTGTGGGATAGGAAGACCAGACAGGTTAAAGTTATATACTCTGGCTTCACAAACGACCAATTGCTGTGGTCTGGTTCAGACAGGTATCTTGCAATCATAGACCCTTACTCTGAAGGGCCGGTGCGAATCTATGATGCTGTCGCTGGTCGTATGAGGGCTTACTCAGGGTATTCAGAACTCACCTGTGTGGCTTGGTCGGCAAAACGTGATGAGATCATCTTAGTATTACCAGCAGAGAAAGGGTCGGTAGTATACGCTCAGCCGGTGATCGGACGACGTCGGGTTCTCTTCAAGTGGCACGACAGTATTGATGAGATAGCCGAGTTTGGGAATAACTCCGGCTACGCCCTGTGCGATGGCATAGGAGTCCTATTATACAAGCCCGGTGGAATGACCAAGAGATTGTCTGTCAACCGCTCGCACAATGACCCTTGGGACGTTATACTCCAGCCTCAGCTAAATGGGTCGTGGATGGCTGCGCTCTCATCATACTCATACGGCGAACCGCACATCAACGATGACAAGGCTCTGTATGTTTTCCGTTTCAACGGCAGCGCGTTCCAGCGCATCGCAAAATGGAGCACGTCCTATCTGAGCATCCAGCCTAACGGTGGTTCCATCATGCTTATGGAAACGGCAGGCTGGTTAGGGGACATATCCAAGGTAGTGCTTCGGGGACAAGCTATTTGGGGAGGTGAGGCCGTCGTGGACAACCGAAGAGACCGGTTTGTGTTCTGGACATTCGATGTGTCGGGTGGCCGCACCGGAAAGAAGATATTCGACACTGGGCCGGGATGCTTGTCGGCGGTTTGGTGGCCAGGCTAATGCTGTATATCATGTTTCAGCCACAGCGCGGTTAACTCATGCCCATTGAATCCCCCATCTTTCCATCTGCTCCTGCCATTCCGCTGGTATTGCTCCAATCAGCTTGACGGGCTGCAAATCCAAGTGGCTTGCAGCCCACGTTACATTATAACTGACGGCTGATAGCTACTCTTGCATCTCTGCAATGGCTGCCATGACGCGGTCTCCGACCTGTTCTATCGCTTCGCGGTCCATGCCGCGATCATACAACTCGTCGAACGTCATCGGCTTGCCGTAGCGTATTTTGACTCTGGCGAAGTGGATGAACGGCGAGTGACGCGGGAGCAGTTTGTCCGTTCCGATGAGCGCGACGGGCACTACGGGGGCTTTCGACTTGAGCGCGATCATTCCAAGTCCAGCCTGTGCTTTCATCAACTTCCCGTCCAGGCTTCTGGCGCCTTCAGGAAAGATGCAGACGACTTTCCCTTTGCCCAGAAGCTCAAGTGCTTGCCTGATTGCAGCTCTGTCCGCTGTATTTTGCTTCACCGGAAAGGTCCCGACGCCCCTAATCAAAGCACCGAGTATCGGAATCTTGAAAAGCTCGATCTTCGCCATATAATGGACCTGTCGGAATATCCCGCAGCCTGCCGCAGGCGGGTCCGCGTAGCTGACATGGTTCGGCGCGAGGATTACCGCGCCTTCCATTGGCACATTTTCCTGCCCGGACACTCTCCACCTTCCGAATGTGATTAAAATAAAACGAAACAGGCTCCAGCCTATCCAATAAAGCATCAGTTCATCCTTCTATTATGAAGCTCGATTACAGCATTCACGACTTCTTCTATGCTCATACCGTCCGTCATGATAAGTTCGGCATCATCCGCCTGCTTGAGCGGGGCCATCGCGCGGGAACTGTCTCTCTCATCCCGTTCTCTTATGTCGGCGGCCACTTTGGCTATGTCGGCCTCAATCCCGGCAAACGCAAGGTCTTTCGTTCTTCTTCTCGCGCGTTCTTCAGGGGATGCCGTTACAAATGCTTTCACTTCAGCACCAGGGAAAACATAGGTGCCTATGTCCCGGCCTTCCATTACGACACCGCCTTCGGCCCCCATTTTACGCTGAATGTCCACCAGCCTGTGTCTTACGCCTGGAATAGCCGAAACGGGGCTCGAAAGCTTCGTTGCCTCAGGGGTTCGGATTTCATCGGTGACATCGTCGCCGTCGGCATACACATGCTGCTTGCCGTCGATAACCCTGAAGCTTATATCGAGCTTATTTGCCAGCTCGACAATTCTTTCGGGCTCGTCAAGAGGTATACCAGACTCGATGGCCTTCACCGCAACGGCTCTGTACATCGCTCCGGTATCTATGTAGGTGTAGCCGAGCCTCTCGGCTACTATTTTTGCAACCGTGCTTTTCCCTGAACCGGCCGGTCCGTCTATTGCTATAATAGGTTTATGCATGGAGATATTATAGCATGTGGGAACAGCCGGGATCAGGAACTTATCTATAGATTTTCGGCAACGACCAGTCATATATTGGTTGTTGCCGAAAATCTTCCGGAAGAGTTTCAGGTGTAAGTGTAAAATCAACAGATAAAGCTATATCAGAGAACTGTTTATATAACTATAAGGCTGTTACTTTAGCTCTTGAAACTCAATAACAAAATATGGATCAGTTCTCCGTGTTATCGACTCCATACCATAACATAAGCCAGTTTTTCAGCTGGGTGATCTCCTGGGACTGCTCCGTTATTATTTTTAGGGCTACATCCTTCACTTCCGGGTGCAAAGTCTTCTGTTCCGCATCGCTTGCCATCTGCACTGCTTCGGAGTGATGAATAATCATATCTTGCATATACCGGATTTCAAAGTCACGGCCGCTCAAATTTCTTAATTGTGCTGTCATTTGAGTGTCCATCGGAGTCTGCTGCCTTACAGTGGAAACCTGGTACCAGTTCTTTAGCCAGGATGCAAACTGCTGCTGCTCGCGCCTCTGATCACTTATTATCTTCTCTGCAAACTGGCGCAGTTCGGGGTGCGTTGCCCGGGTAAGCGCCAGTTGCGACATCTCTATCGCGCCTTGATGGTGTTGGATCATGTTCTGAAGGAAACTCTGCTCGAATTGGGATGGCTGCATCTGTCGCATCTGTTCCATGGTCTGCTCCATCTCCGGCCTCATCGTCATCGATGGTCCCCTGCCGGTCATGCCCGCTTCCGGCGTTCCCCTCATCCCTTTCATTTCCTTTATACCGCCCATCTTCATTATGTTTTCCGGCATGGGGAGGGTGGCAACAGCGAGTATTTTGAGAGTGGTTTTATTCAGTTTGAATATCCGGTTGCCCTGCACGACATATACGGCGTTGCCATCGACCGCTATCGCCGGGTGCATCATCGACCCCATCATATTCATCATGCTCATCATATCGGGCATTCCGCCTTCCTGTCCTGCGCCCATCTGTCCCAGTGCAGGCGACATTGTTACCGCTGGCGGAACCTGTGTCTGAGCGGGCGGAGGTGGAGCTACAACCCCTGCCGGTGGCGGGTATTGATGCCCGTATTGAGCATAGATCGTGCTGTCTGATGCAAACATCACCAGAAATGCTGCTATAACCAAGATTGTCTTCATTTTTTCCTCCTGTAAAAGCCAAATGGTGCTCGATGTTTATTTTGGTGTTCTTTCTTCTCCTTTCGTGAGAGAAGAACCGTGTTATTCAGACCGGCTGCACTTGAATTTACAGCCTCTACCTTGCTGCTGTGGGCGAAGACGGTCGTGGAAGCGATTTCAGGTATTCGACCAAGTCGGTTTTCTCAGAAGGCGTCAGCCCCAGCCTGAAGAACGAATCATAATGGTTTACTACGTCCATAAGGGTAGGAAACCGCCCGTCATGGTAAAAACCTCTCTTCTGGTGCGTCCACAGGCCGGATAGTGGCTGAGTCCGGTATCTGTGGTCGGGCGCTCTGTCTGCCTGGAACGAGTCTATGCCTATTTCCGACGGCAGATGCAGGTTCCATCCCGGCTCCGTGTATGTTGGAGGCTGGTGGCACCGCACGCAACCCGCTTTCCCCATAAATAATCGCTCGCCCCGGTCAGCAGCAGCGGCATTGAAGCTGCCTTTAGGCGGGGTGGGCGCAGGGATAGCCAATTGATAGGTGTGAAGCGCCGGGAGCTTGTTTGTCAGAAGATCAGGGGCGCTTCGAACATCGTACAGATGTGCTTTGACGGCTATCGGATACTGGCTTGGGTTATTCAACCTGGGGTCGTAAAACCTACCCTTGCCGTGCATCTCAAGGTTTCCAACGAAGGCGTTCCAGTAGGTGACAGTTCCCCATGATCCCGTCCAGGCATGTTGATTCACACCGGCGAGTCCGAACGCCGGTGGAATGAGCGTAGCCGCAGGTTTTCCGTCCGGTCGAAAACCTTTGCCGTCCAGAATGAGCTGCGCATCGAATTTTCCGGGTCCCCAGCTGTTCAGCACCTTCAGAGCCGTCGCTCGGTCGACTCCAAGAAGGTTAGTTATCGGGCTCAGATCAGGGGCGGATGCAATGATCGCGCCGACGTTCAAGTCCTGGTTTGGCCAGCCGTCCAGTCTGTGCCCTATACCCGGCGCGAATGCGTCGTCCACTCTAGAGTGGCATATCGCACAGGTGATTCCGATGGAGCTCAGGTTGCCCCGGCTGTCGAAGAACCCTCTGACGCCGACTACGGCATTCAGCTTGAGGAGCGCAAGGGTAGTGGCGGGATCGTTCATATTGACCTTGCCTGCTTTAGCGCTCGCAACCAGGTTGGCAGGGAGTGCGTCCATATCAACCTTCAGCCCAAGCCCAAGCGCCTGCTTTGGCGTCAGCTTTGCTACCGTCTGGTGAAGTTTTAGTTGTCCTCCCCAGAAATCTTCATCGCCGAATGTGTCATAGCGGAAGATATTGCGTCCTTCGATGAGCTTCGTCTGTGAGTTCTGGACGATCAGCCGGTCCTGCGGGGCGAGTGTCTTTGTTTTGGGAGTCTGGGCGTTTATCGCTGTAAGCCCTGCCCAAAGCGATAGTGACAGGATCGGGATTACCCATAGTAAGGCTTTCAAACTGCGCATTTTCGAAACCTCCTTGCGGGCAGCCCCACCAGAAAGCTCGATATCCCCTCAACCGCCCGTTTATCACATATTCAACGAATTACCCTTGCGATGGCGTGTGCAAACGGGAGGTGGGGAACAGAGGAGGATGCGGAATGCTGATGCACATCACCCAGAAACTCGTTAGTTCAACATGGCGAAAGACATACCCTTCATCTGGGGGCATGGATGCCCAGGAGAAATAGGCCCAGGGCATGAATCCCCTGGGCCATCATGTAAACAACCAAACCTTATGCTTCGGGATCGCAGTTCATCCCGAAGCACACATTCCACTAACTCGAAAGGATGGCTTCGGCGCAAACTACGCGCGCCGAAGCATCCAAGCAGCCAAGAGAGGAATCGACTCCTGTGATGTATAAATAATCCTGTGTGACACACTCGTCGCAGGAGGCTTAAATGAACCGCTCGATACTGGTGCTCGCACTTGGTTGGCTTTTAGTCCTAACCACGGTCGCACGGGCAGAGCCGCTCAGTGGATCGGTCGACATAGACCTGAAGAAGGTGGTGAACCCCAACATCATAGGCTGCGGGGTGAACTTTGCATTCAGTGACTATGAGTACATCGACTTCGAGAATGGAGCCGAGTGGACGAACATCCACAGCCAGCAGATCCCATACCCTAACGACAAGAAAGAGTGGGCGAGCTTCAATCGGCTGATGGACTACATGGGCTTCCAGTACGTCCGGTTCTGCGTCGGACTGATGCAGTGGGAGCCGGTGAACGACGATACCGACCCGTATCACCTGAACCTGACCGATGGGTTCGTCTTTTCACCGGGGTTCAAGAACGCTCATCCTGAGGTAAAGAAGAACGCTATCATATATATGGACCAAATGCACAGGCTTCTCGACCACTGGGAGAAGCGCGACCTGTACGTCGTCCTAGCCAACTGGGGTGTCAGTTCCACGAACTTCTGCCCCAGGAACCAGAACTGGATGGTTGTCAAGGATGAGTCCGGGCACCCGCTCGAGCCGAAGGACCGCACTACGATGAATCTGGCCAATGTGGATGAGTTCACGGAGTCACTCACCGCCATTATGTATCACCTGAAGAGGGAGAAACATTACTCGTGCGTGCAGGGAATCTCCGTCTGGAACGAGCCCGAACAGATGACGGACTATTTCGGAACGATGAGCCGGGTATACCGGTCGCTCTCTGATCAGCTCCGACGCCATGGGATCCGCGACGACGTGAAGATCCAGGCGTTCGACGGCGCAGTGTTCTGGAACAGAGAGTGCGGGCAGAACGACGACGCGGTGACGCGGATGATGCGCCTGACGGCGAATGACCTAGACATTATCTCGATCCACGACTACAACACGACTCTGGAGTACGCCAGCGGACCCAAGAAGAGCTCCATACCGGATCTGACCATCAGGAGTAATGTGATTCCTGCAATTGAGCAGGCAGCGAAGGCGCGGCCGGGTAGAGAGACGCCGGTGATTCTGGGCGAGTTCGGCTCTAGCTTGATCATGGGCGAGAACGGCGACGCGGGCGCAGAGGCCAAGTATCTGCAGAGACTGCACAGTGCGGAGGGCGCGGCGCAAGCGCTCAATAACGGTGCAAAGGCGATCGCGTTCTGGACGTACAACGGGAACTACCACAAGCATTGGCGAATGGTGACATTCGACGAGAAGAACCCCAGCCACTTCGTGCCGGACAAGACCAACTACTACCCGCTTGCCCTCCTGATGAAGTACATAAAGCGAGGTTCCGACATCGTCAGCACAGAGGTCAACGGTCTCACGGATGAGAATGGTGTCCCACGGGTCTTCGCCACCACCGCAACGCTCGGCAAGGACGTGACGATCCTCCTCGTCAACGACTCGGAGTCCTCTGCGACGGTGAAACTGAAAGGCTTAGAGGGAAAGCGGCACCTGTGCCAGCACTATGTGACCAACGACTCGCACGACCGCATCAACAGCGGCGAAACGATGGCTTCAGGCGCCACGACGATTACGCTGCTGCCGCAGAGCATCACGATTCTCACCACTTACTCATACGGTAGCGAGACGGTCGACTGAGGGAGCAGGACAGGGCCTCTGCGGCGACAATCTCCCAGAGGTCGACGACGCGCGGGCGTATCGGCGGTTTATGTTTCGGGACCGCAGTTCCATCGACCTCGCAGAGGTCGGATAAGCCATACCGTATGCTTCGGGATTCCTTTCTTCCCGAAGCACGACATTCACTAATCCGCGGAGATATGAGAGATAGCAAGGGGCATGGATGCCCCGGAGAAATAGGCCCAGGGCATGGTTCCCCTAGGCCATCAAGTCAAATCTCATCCGTACATCCTAAATCCTTCCCAATCCCTTGTCTTTCTGCAGCCTCAGGCTTTATGATATATCGTAACAACGCTTTAATTGAGGATATGAAAGAATGAACGAGAAGTTCTGGAACTTGTTTAGTGATAATTATAAAGAAAACTGCCTGTCCTGGGCTCGTCATCCTGATAATCCCATAATTCCTCCTGGCACGAAGATCTGGAAGAGCAGGTGGACGGCGAATCCCCACTTTCTGAAGCTCGGCGGAAAGCTGCTTCTGTATTATCGCGGGAACGGTGAACTGCCGGACAGAACGGGGGAGCTTCACGACAGGATAGTTGCTGCGGAAGTCCTGGAAATCGGCCACGGCAGATTGAAAATAAGAGACCTTTTTGAGAACACAGTCGCTGTGGACTGCGGCAAGCCCGGCGAGTTCGATGCAAAAGAAGCGCTCGACCCTGCCGTCACTATTTATAACGGGCAAATTCGGCTTTACTATTCAGCAATCGGCGAGGACTGCCCGGACAGCATAGGTGCTGCAGTAAGTGACGACGGAATCAACTTCACGAAGCTCGGACAGGTAATGGTCGGACGTGCCCCGGATGTGCTCGTGCGGGACGGGAAAATCCACATGATCTACCAGATAGCAGATGCGGACGGCAAATACCTGCCGTACCTTGCCACTTCTACCGACGGGATGAACTTCAAGAGGGAAGACCAGCCCGTAACCGGCCTTATGACAAAAGGCGGCTGGTCCAGCCTTTCCATAGCAACCATGCGCGTCTTTGACGCCGGGGAATATGTATATATGATGTACGCTGGCAGCTCATACCTTGCGGATGAGCCGGATTATTTCGGTCTGGCAAGATCGAAAGATATGATAAATTGGGAACAGCATCCTGGAAACCCGATTTTTGGATGCAATATGAAAGGTTCCCCTGACGGCGGAGCAATATGGGGTCCAGCGCTCATCGAGACGGATGATGCCTTCGTGCTGCTTTACGAGGGCAGCGCCGGAAAATACAATTGGGACCTCGATTCGCAATTATGCATGGCGTGGATCAAAAAGCCTTAACAGCAGTTTTTACAGGCAGATAATTAGTTGCGCAGTTGGAGGACAAGCCCTATAATTGTTGAGATATTTCTTTTGTAACTTTCCCTATAGGGCAGCCGTAGTCAAAGTGGCGATTTTACCGGGAAGGTAACAACATCAGAAGCAAAGCTGTCGCTATAGTGCGGTAGGTTATGCTATAACTCGAGAGGAGCAATTTATTGTTAAGAAGGTATGCATCAGTCTTCGTAATACTGGCGGTGGCAGCCGCAGTGGTTCTGACAGGCTGTGGACGCAGCGGAGGAGGATCATCATCCTCAATCGCAGAGATCAACGGCAAAAAGATCACCAGTAATGATCTTGTCAATTATATGAGCCGCAATCCTATGACCAAAGAGCAGGTATCAGCCGCACTGTCGCAGATGCTCGATGAAGAACTCGTACTCAGCCTGGCAGCGGAGAAAAAGGTTACTCCGACCGACGAACAGGTAAATGCGAGACTGGCCCCGATAAAGAAGGCCGAGGATCTGGACGCGTATCTTAAAGAATCGGGACTGACACTTGATGAATACAAGCACAGGCTTATGATTGAGCAGGCAAGAATCAACCTGGCTGAAACGACCTTGAAGACAAAGATCAAGGATGAGGACGTTAAGAAGGAATATGATCAGCGGAAAAATACTGCATTTTCCATCCCTGAACGTGTCAAGATGGAAGCTGTTATTTTCCCGAACAAAGCTGCCGCTGACAGTGCAGTAAAAAAACTGTCGTCCGGTTCTTCCATTCAGCAAGTTGCTGACGAGGCCGGTCTTAAGGTTGAGCATCAGGCAATCCCGAAACAGGGAACAGGTCTTCCTGAACAAATAACCAAGCCGCTCTTCAGCACCCCGAAGGGCAAGCCGACCAAACCAATATCTCTCGGCGGTATGACCGGTTCCGAGCAGTGGCTGGTTATGGTCCCTGGCGACAAGATGCCGGCTGTCAAGATTACGCTGGAAGAGGCAAAACCCCTTATCTATGCGCAGCTTGTAATGAAGAGCGCAATAGCTAGCGGTGACTACAACAAGATGCTTGAAAACGCCCGTAAGGATGCCAAGCTGACCATATCCGAGCCGGGGTTGAAGGATGTCGAGAAGACATTCAAGAAGACTTCTCCTAGTGGGGCGGCTTTGCCGTAGAGATAGTATGATGATGATACTTGCTGATGCCATATTTCTTCGGGCTATAGTCGAATCGGCTCTTGAAGAGGACATTGGTTCCGGTGATATTACGACTATATTTACCGTACCGGAGCAGGCTATGTCCCGTGCGGTCATCTCTGCGCGGGAGGATGGCATCGTTGCAGGTATGGATGTGGCGGCGATGGTATTCACCGCCGTCGATCCCATTTTGAAGTTCGAAAGAAAGGCCGCTGACGGTGACAGGGTCACGGGCGGCCAGCCGCTTGCTGTAATAGAGGGCCGCAGCAGGTCGCTTCTATCTGGAGAGCGGGTTGCACTGAACTTCATGCAGCGGCTCTCCGGTATTGCCACAAGGACAGCCAGGTTTGTCGAGCTTGTTCGAGGCACTCACGCGAGTGTGGTCGATACCAGGAAGACGACTCCCGGCCTAAGAGTGCTTGAGAAGTACGCAGTTCGAGTGGGCGGCGGGCGGAACCACCGGTTCGGGCTCTCTGACGGTATTTTGATCAAGGACAATCACATCGTGGCCGCAGGCGGCATCACCAACGCCGTGGAATCGGCCAGAAAAAATGCGCCGCACACGCTGAAGATCGAAGTTGAGGTCCGCAATCTCGATGAACTCAACGAAGCAATCGCAGCAGATGCAGATATTATCATGCTGGACAACATGGACGTCGAGACGATGCGCCGGGCAGTGGAAACTACTTCTGGAAGAGCTGTTCTCGAAGCCTCCGGCGGAGTGAATGAGGATACTATCGCTGAAATTGCGGCAACCGGTGTCGATATTATATCCGTCGGCGCGCTGACTCATTCGGTCAAGGCTCTCGACATAGGGATGGACTTCGAAAAATGATCGGTTCGGTGATCCACCGTTACGACACCGTAAGTTCCACTAACGATGCAGCACGTAAACTGGCCGAAGACGGCGCGGATGAAGGAACGGTCGTGGTGGCATTGGAGCAGACAGTTGGACGGGGCAGCCGGGGAAGAAAATGGTTTTCTCCACCGGGTTTGAACATGCTTGCATCAGTCATCCTCAGACCCAATCTGCCGCTTGACAGGATGGGCGAACTCGCATTTGTTGCAGCCATTGCCGTTGCTGAGGCACTTCGGAACTCATGCGGGCTCGATGCCGCTATCAAGTGGCCTAACGATGTCCGTGTCGGAGATAAGAAGATATCGGGTATGATCGTGGAGACGGCAAAGGGCGCGGCAATTCTTGGCGTCGGGATAAACGTCAATTGGACGGATTTGCCGGAAGAGATAGCATCTACTGCGACCAGCGCTGCTCTGGAGTTGGGAAGACCGATAGATACAGGCTGCATTCTGAAGTCATTTTTAGAAGAATTGGATATTGCGTACGGTGTCTACCGTGCCAGGGGTTTTAAGCGGACGCTGGAGGACTGGCGTGAGCTTGAGAATACTACCGGCAGGCAGGTAGCTATAACCGTTGGTTGCGAATGTATCGAGGGTGTCGCGGCGGGCGTAGATGAAGACGGCAGTTTGATTGTCGATCTACCGTCCGGTGAGCGGCGTTCGATACCGGCAGCAGGACTTGTGAGATAAGAAGGAATTCAGGAGGAACAGGATGGAAGGACCAAAAGCGATTTTACTTATCGGAGATGGGCTGGGGGACAGGCCCGTACCCGAACTGGGGAATAAGACACCACTTGAAGTGGCGGAAAAACCGAACCTGGACAAACTTGCGGCTGAGGGAGAGTGCGGGTTAATGGACCCGATAGCCCCGGGCGTGAGAGCCGGAAGTGATACCTCGCACCTCGCTATCCTCGGTTATGATCCTTACGAACACTACACTGGCAGAGGACCGTTCGAGGCTGCCGGTATCGGCATGGACGTAAAGCATGGTGATGTCGCGTTTCGCTGCAACTTTACGACGGTAGACAGCAACATGGTAGTCACTGACCGCCGCGCGGGCAGAATTACCGAAGGAACGGACCAGCTTGCAGCCGCCGTGAACAATATGCAGATCGAGGATGTGGTTTGCCTGTTCAAAGAGTCCGTTGCTCACAGAGGGGCGCTTGTGCTGCGCGGCCCCGGACTCGGTGCGAATATCACGGATACCGATCCCCACGTTGCAGGAGCCAAGGTCCACAATTGTGAACCCGTCGATCCGTCTGACGCTGCAAGCGCAAAGACTGCCCGGATAGTAAATGAGTTCGTCCGCAGGTCTTACGAGGCTTTAAAGGACCATCCGGTAAACCAGGCCAGGCGTGCCAGGGGTGAGGAACCTGCGAATGTAATCCTCCCGCGCGGCGCGGGGCTTGCTCCTCATCTGACGCCGATCAACGACCGCTTCCACATCGAAAGTGCATGCGTTGCCGAGACCGGCCTTATAAAGGGAGTCGCGAAATACGTCGGTATGAAGATCATCGACGTGCCAGAGGCGACCGGCGGGCTGGATTCAGACCTTTTGGCTATGGCACGCGCGATAATCGACGCGCTCAAGGACCACAACTTCGTCTTGTGCAATGTGAAAGGCGCGGACATCGGCGGGCACGATGGAATTTCCCAGGCGAAGATAGACCTGATAGGCCAGATGGACGTAATGATCAAATATCTTATGGATAACATCGATTCCGAGACCTATATTGTGGTGACTGCGGACCATTCGACGCCTGTTTCCGTGAAAGACCACTCCGGCGACCCGGTACCGGTTGTATTTCGGGGGCCCGGCGTCCGCGTGGATGAATGCATGAAGTTCGATGAGCGCTCAGTCACGAAAGGCGGGGTCCACAGGATTAAGGGCGTCGATGTGATGAACATAATCACTCAGCTTATGATGGTGCAGGATAAATTCGGCGCGTAATTGCAGACAATAATTGCTGATAGCAGAAAAAGGTGGCCTGAAATACATTTTCGGACCACCTTTTTCGTTTTTTGAGGACACCTATTCCGAATATCAGTGTTATCTGTGCTATGCGTTGGCAAGCGGGACATAACCCCGCAGTTTTAACCGCTCGCGGGCTTCATCGAACTGCTCAGGTGAGAAAACAGCCGCTGCAGCTACGTACATATCTACCGGATTACCGTCGTCCCTCGTAGCTATCTGCTCCAGCACCCAATTTCGGTCATCTTCGTCCAGTTGCAGGAAATCGTAAAGCACCTTTTCTACTGTCTCTGCCATCGGATCAACTCCTCTCATATTCCAACGAAGTCAACAGAGTATCCCCGCTCCGAAAGTCGCAGCTTCGCTTCGCGGAACTGGTCTTCGGACATCACCAGGTTGGCTTCGACGAACATATCGATAGGCTCGCCTTCCTCATCACCGGCGATCCGCTCCAGCACATCAACTCTGTCATGGTAGCCGAGTTCAAGGAAGTGCTGCAGCACCTGCTCCTTTGATTCTTTGTTAATCATACTGTATGCCCTCCAGTGGTAGTTGCCCTGATTATCACTACCCCTGTGGTTTTGTGATAAAACCCGTATCTCTATGCCTGCTAATCTTTTATTCAACTGCCGATAATCTTTGTGTAGGAACATGACCAACTACAGAGTTTTAGGTGCGTTGTATCGCATAGATATTGGAGGCAAAATGGCTGGGAAAAGCAAATTACGCGTAATTAAGATCATTGACCCGATCCTTTGTGTTCGGTGCGATTTCGCCTATATTGCGGATGTGGTCATGGAGAACAGCAAGCGTAAGAAAATGTTCTACTGTTCCCGGCTGGATTGCGACAACTGGCTAACTACCCAGGGCCCATCAAAAGAGGTAGAGATAGAGAAAGAGAGCTAAAGGGTCATATATCGATTGTGACTCTAAAAAGAGGCTGTCCCAAAAGGGCAGCCTCTTTTTAATGAGTGTTAGGCAAGAATTCGCGCGCTGACATGCATATTCCACTGAAAAACGCTATTCCCAAAGGAACATCACTCTCTGTATAGCCGCAAATCCCTAAAAGGTTACGATAGGGTCCTTTATTACTCTTTGTCCGGCAGCCGTTGACATTGTACCTGCTACACTGACCGTCATACCTGCCGTGACGGATGGCCCGCCTCCGAGCCCATATTGAACCCGTATACCGGATGACCTGTCAGGCTCCTGGATATAGAAGAAGTTATTGAACTGATCTGTCCCCGCGCTCACTATCTTGCCCTGAAGGCGCACAAGTGAGCCGTCAGGAAGCGCTTTTGCCGCTGTTGCGGTGGGAGTGCTGTTTGGTTGTGCAGGAAGCGCCGCGCCGGAGACTATCAGTGCATACGGCTGCGGCCCGTATGGGATGTTATAACCGGTCACGGTGATTGTGTACATTCCGACCGCAGGATTAGCGGTGAAATCCACACCTTCCACGTTGTTACGCCTGTCGATTGTGCCGTTACCGTAATAAGTAACACCGGATGGTGTGGTTACCTTGAGGTCAAGATCGTTTACAAGGGCTATTGATGCACCTGCAGAAGCAGGATAATCCGTCCAGGCGAGCGTTACACGGAGCGGACTTGCACCCGATACGTTATAAATGTGGTATGTGGACGATCCGCCTGTAGATAGGCCCGTGGAAACATCGTAAGAATAGATTGCTTTTGGTGATGCCGGAATAAGCGAATTTTTGAGATCCAGTCTACCCCAGCCTTCAACGCTGTTCGGCCTGGCAGGTATCTCCTGCGGAGATGTATATTGGCCTGGTGCCATATCGAAAGCGCCGTTCAAAAGTGTTGCTTTGATCAGCGCTGCGGATGGGGAGGATATTCCCTTTTTGACGTAATATTCTCTGGTCAGCACACAGGCTCCAGCGACAAGCGGTGTAGCCATGCTTGTTCCCGCGCCATAAGCATAATATGAGTTATATGAACCTGAAAGTGTGCCGGCTCCAGGGTATTGTGAGTGATCAGAGATAACAAAGATGCCAGGTGCGCAAATATCAGGTTTGATCCGCCCGTCATCACACGGTCCCCTTGAGCTGAATGCTGCCATTCCGCTTGAGTTATTCGCAACTTTGTCAGAGTATAGCGGTTCTGTGGTGTAACCGGCGCTTCCCCACGTGGTTGTTGATGCAGGGGTAATTGATTCCGTTGCACCAACGCAGATTATGTTCTTCGCTGTTGCTGGATAGTTTATACTGTCCACGTCTACCTTCCCGTCTGCCGGGTTGGTATCTACACCCTCGTTTCCTGCAGCGAATAGAATGACCATATCCTTGTGGTTCCAGATAAACTGATCGGTGTAATAAGAATCCGAGGCATAGTATCCGGGATTAGAACTGTCTCCCCAACTATTTGAATGGATGCGCGCGCCGTCGTTATACGGGCTGATAAATAGATTGTTTAGATCGGTAGGAATCCCGGTGAGATAACCTCTACTATCCATGACTGATTGGAAAACGAGCGATGCTTCTGGGGCAACTCCCGCAAAAGATCCTTCATACTGGTGAGTAGATGCGTTGCTGCCTGAAAGCGCTCCATTGCCGAGAAGCGATCCGGCAACATGTGTTCCATGGCCGTTTGGATCGCTCCAGTTCTTTCTGCGTCCAAGCGAATAGGTTTTGATTACCCTGCCGCTGAAATCAGATAGCAGTGTCGAGGTGTTTCCCGTATCGAGCCCGGTGTCGGCGATGGCCGCGATTTGTCCGGAACCGTAAAGTCCCAGATTAGTCCAGACTGTGCCGGTGTTCATGATGCCCCTGGCTGTATTATTACTCAGCTTGTAGTCTGGCTTAGGCTCTATCCAGGCAACTCCGGCGGTATGTGCGGCTTGCAGGAGCTTGGATGCGGGGATCGATGCATGCAAACTGTGGCCGAGCTCTTCTTGGGGAGTAATGACGCTTCCGCCTGCCTCAACCAGCTTTTTTCTTACATAAAAATTATCTGCTCCGGGGAAGACCCTGATGTTTACTTCGGCAGTCCCGTCTTTTTGTAGCTTGGGCGATAATCTATATTCTGTGGCATAATCCCCAACCCAGCGGATGGACGAGATAGCTCGAAGTTTTTCCACTGCTGACTGCGGTGCGCGTACAACAAACGCGAAATCAGGGGTATAATCAAGGATTTCCGCTCCAGCGGCTTCTGCTTCTGCTTTCCATGAGGCTTCAATGGGGCCCTGAAACTGGACGATGTAGTAATGCTTGCCGTCCGGCCCTTCATCGGAAGCAGTATGTGACTGCTGGGTGGTCAACAACGGATCGAAGGAAGAATGATTGAGATGGATAGATGGTCCTGCAAATGCTATATTGCAGATCATGCTGATCAGCAGTACAGGTAAAAAAAGATACTTCACTTATTAACTCCATGCACATTGGGCAAACTATGCCTAGTATATACACCATGTTCATTATGCCATGAAAATACAGGCTTGTCGCGGAATCCAGGAAAAAGTAGTGGAAGTACGCACAAAAAGGCCAGAAGATAGTCTCCCGGCCTTTTCAAGATTGCATGACATTGAATATCATGCCGGAAACCTGCTATTTATCGTTGTAATAGCCGTCGTTATAGAATAGCAGCTTTCCTTTTGAGTCTGTTCCCCAATAAGCAGTGTTGCTCTTGCCGGTAAGTTTCCCCACATGACCGTCAAGATACGCTATAGTTCCAGCTCCATTATGCCTGTAAGCAACCATGTCGCCGCCGATAAATACCGCATCATTTAGCATACCGGTAGGATTCTGCCTTGGGTCTGTGTTCTCCTCAACTATGCAGATAGTCTTGGATGGCCGCCTGAACCAGCTCACAGGGAACCCTTCATGGTTCGAGCGGTCAAACCGGCCGTAATAGGAAGTGTCAGAGTAGCCGCCGGATGCATCTAGCGGAAGGTCAGGAAGGTGAGGACAGATCCATGTCAGCCAGAAGTTAATGGAATAGCTGTATGTATACCTGTTTGCTGAAGGGGTATTCATTCCAGATATCCTGGCTTTTCTTGTGTCCGAAGGACACGCAATAACCTCTTTCGACTTGGCTACATACTTATAGAGACCTGACTCTCTCCAGTCCGACTCCTGGAGCCAACTAGTTTTCGGTGGCTGGCCATTTGCGTCCCTTGGTCTTGCATCATAGCAGTTAAGGGCGATAAACCTGCCGTTGTTGTCGTCGGAATACTGGAGAGCTGCATTGTTTACCTGCTTAATGCCGCTCAAGCATCTGGTCAAACGCGCTGCTTCTCTTGCGGTCTCGAAGATCGGGAACAGTATCGCCGCCAAGACCGCGATGATGGCTATTACAACCAATAACTCGATCAGTGTAAAGCCATTCTTCTTACTTGAAAGTG
>JBDKUN010000059.1:0-209680 GCA_039679675.1 Armatimonadota bacterium | reverse complement strand
CGAAATCATCGAGACCGGCAATGATAGCTGGAGGATAAAGACCAGGAATTCTACAACAAAATAGCCACTGGAGGTGGGTCAATTTTCGACGCCGATGGTGGGTCAATTTTCAATGCCTATTGACAATAATTCGTATGGACCTATTGGCACAGTGCGTCCTGTTCGGTAAAAATGAAGTTCAACTTCTGCCTTAAAGTTGAAACCATTACTCACCGATGCGATAGCAAACAGTTTGATATCTTTTGGCTTACCACTATTGCTTTGGTAAGCCCCATTCGTTCTCTGAGACTGGAAATCAATCTCCTGGCCATTACTGGTTCGATTTTGTTGCATGTTTATGTTCCTTTCTATTAGTGCTTGCATTTTGCAGGCACATTTATTCGGTCCATCGGAGCCGAGAATACTTTTGGCTAATTACCGGTGCCGTCGATGCGCACACCGGCCACCTGCTTTATGCTACCTACGATATCTGTTTTCGCTTAGCAGCATGTCTCGCGCGTGTTTCAGGTCGTATCCCGTGTCTGTAAGGATGAAGCGAACAGCGTACAATCGGACAATTGGTTACTTCAGTCCTCTTGCCACAGCAACAATCCAAACATTTAGTTCTGATCGCTCTGATCGGGGTAAGTCGCATTATTAAATGCCTTCTTTCTAAAGAACTCATAATCTAGCTAGTTGGTTTTCAACCTCCGCTGCATCAGCCTACCGCACCACCTACGTACCGTTTCTCGCGCACGCAAGGTGGGATCTAACAAATGATGTCATCTTTGGCAGTATCAACGTCATCGGCTGATGCCGGAAGAGTTGCCCGATCGATATTATCATTTTGTTCCTTCTGAATTTTTAGTGCCTGCCTAGCAATGATTCTTGCCAGGATGCGAAGTCCGTTCTTGATCGTCTGTTGCGGATCAGGCGCGTTTTCATTGAGGGTATAGTGTGTTTTCATCGAATGAATATCTCAGTTGGAAAAAATAGCCAGATCATGATAGGGTCATCAAGTCACCAATCAAGCCCGGCGTTTTTCCTACAACACTTTCATTACGTTGGCGATTTTCTAGAGGTTCCCAAACTGACTATTTTTCTACAGAGCAATTGTGCCTGTTCAGCTTGACCTGGATTTGCAGATGCCGTATCATATCTTTGTTCTGAATTGGAGGGGATTATATGAAGTTTGGGGATAAAGTCAAATACCTAAGAGAAAAGTGGGGCATGAATCAGAAAGAACTGGCGGACAGATCAGCGATTACACAGGCGACTATCTCTAGGATTGAAAGCGGCCAGGTAAAAGAGCTGAGGTCGGACACAATGAAGCGTCTGGCGACTGCTCTTCGTGTAAAAGTCGACTACCTGGTGTCTGAATCTGATGAACCTCGTCTCGACGATATACTTCAGACTGATGACAAAGCACTAGCTATCTTGCTGAAAATCTGGAAGGTCTTACCTGAACAGTCCAAAATGCATCTTTTGACAATGCTAATTTCACTTCTCTTCACTCAGCATCTTGACAACACTTTTGTCCTTAAATGGCCTTCGGGACCACGCTCACAGGAGCCTTGGTTTAATTCCTCTTTGGCAGATGAGTATAAGTCTTTGGTCAAGGCTTTGGGTATCGATCTACGCGAAGAAAAGGTATCCGATATAACTGATGAAACGGAGAAGACTCCAGCATGAAGGCGGTCTTGTATGCCCGAGTGAGTTCCGAAAAGCAAGTTGAGAAGGACCTCTCGATCTCAGCACAGCTCAAAGCGCTCCGGAAGTATGCCAACGACAGGAGCTGGATGATTGTTCAGGAATTCATAGATGAAGCGGAGAGCGCAAGGTCGACCAACAGACCTGCTTTTCAAGAAATGATCACGCTCGCCAAGCACAAGAACAGGCCCTTCGATACTATCCTAGTCTGGAAGCTATCTCGCTTTGCTCGAAACCGGGAAGACTCTATTGTTTACAAAAGCCTACTTCGCAAACATGGCGTTCAAGTTATCAGTATCAACGAACCTATTGACGATTCTCCTACAGGAAGGCTTATGGAAGGTTTCCTTGAGGTTATCGATGAGTTTTACAGCCTGAACCTTGCTCAGGACACGATCCGAGGAATGAAGGAGAATGCTAGTCGAGGCTACCACAACGGGGGGACTACGCCTATCGGTTACAGAGCCGAAAAGGTTGTTGTAGGACAGCACACCAAGACAAGGCTTGTACCGGATGAGGTATTCGCTCCTGTTGTACAGCGTATGTTCAGGCTATGCTGTGACGGCATGGGTGCTAAGGATATCGTGAACATTCTCAATGCCGAAGGGCTGAAGACAAATCGCGGTAGGCCGTGGAGTAAACAAACTGTCTATAACATCCTCAAGAACTCTGTTTATACCGGAGTATTGATTTGGAACCGTCAGAGTAAGAAGGACGGCGTCTCGATCGCAAATAGCGATGATGAGGTAATCCGAATAGAGGATAATCATCCCGCGATCATCGACATAGAAACCTACGAATGCGCCCAGAAAGCCCTCGACCTCAGGAGCCCCAAGAAGTCCCATCCCCATAGCCATAGTAGCGCCTACCTCTTAAGTGGGCTTGTGTACTGCCGGAAGTGTGGTGCGAAAATGGTTGGAAGCGCCGCGAAATCCCATCGCTACTGCTATTATGCATGTCAGAACTATCTGAAGCGCGGCAAGCACGTGTGTGATGCCGGAATGATTCCAAGAGAGGCACTCGAATATGAGGTCTTGAGGTGTATTAGAGAAGACGTGCTCAGTGAGGACAATATCAAGTCGCTGATTGAGCTCGCAGAGGAAGAAATGCGCCTGTGCCAGGAAGATCATCGATCACAGCTCGCAACCATAGACGCACAGGTAGAAAATGCACAGATGCGTTTGGCAAAACTATACGACACACTGGAAACCGGACAACTCGATATAGATCTCCTCGCCCCTCGTATACGTGAGCTAAAGAACAGGATCGACGACTTGGAAAACACACGCAGAGCGATTACAGAAGAACTGCATGGGCCTAACCGGGCTTTACTCGAATCTCTCACATCGCCCGTTTACATCCAGAACCTGAGAGACATACTGAGCAACGGCTCACTCCACGAACAGAAGATATTTATCAAAACATTCGTATTGAAGATCGAAGTGGACTCAATGGGTGGGGAGATGGAGTATACGATTCCGATAGAACTATCTGATGGGTTAACCATTAAGAGAAGAGTTCTTGCTACAGACAAAATTGGCTCCCCCGCGTGGACTCGAACCACGAACCTACTGGTTAACAGCCAGCCGCTCTGCCGATTGAGCTACAGGGGAGCGTATCGTAACACGGGAATTATACCAAATGACTGATCTGGTGTCAACAATATTGCAGCAAATATTCCAAGCTAATGGTTTGCGAGCTTTGATTGAGCCCCATTAAGCATCTTTGTCGCAATTTCCGATTTAGGGTTCTCGTTTCTGAGAGCCTGGAACTCGTCGACAGCCTGCTTGTTCAAACCGACTGATTCGTAAACAGTGCCGAGAACGAGATGCGAGTTATGATACTCGCGCTCTGCATGGTTGATGAGACTGGTCTCTTTGTTGGTGAGAACGCGGAAACCGGCAGCTCTGGAAGACTCCCATTCCGCCATTTCGCCTCTTCGTGCCATAATCCGCCATTTATAGAAACCGCCAGGGAGTTTTTTCTCCGGCTGGTAGCTTGGGTCTTCAGTTTCGGCATGGACGACAGGCGTGCCGTCATATTTGTAGATCTCTACCCTGTATTTCGATGCGCCGTCTACAGGTTCCCAGCTAAATGCTGCATCCGGTTCCACAATCATATCCGGGGCAGGGGACATCTTGAGATCGATAGGGTCCCAGTAACCCCTAAGAGCTCCGGTCGGCGCCATCGCTATCTGAAAACTTGAAGGAGCGGAGCCTGTCTTGACCTTTTTCTCGACAAGGGCAGCAATTTGGGCTTCCAGATCCTTGCCGTTGGTCTTGATGATGATGTTTCCGCCGCTTTTTCCTACCGTTATGCCGCCGTCATGCACTTCAGCAACGAATTCGGGCTTTTCAGGTGTCATGGGAGCAGCAACAGGTCTGGCATGATGGGTAATATGCTCTTTGACAAGGCTGCCAGCTTTCGGGCCGGATTTGACACTCGAATTTGCAGATGTATTTAACTTTATATCAGGCCGCGCTTTCACGCTAACATTGTTCGGCACAACTGCAACTCTATCGACTTTAACATGCTGCTTCGCAACTATCGGGTTATTTGCGATAGGGCCTGTTTGAGACATGATGAATATAGCCGTGATCGCTGCAATGCCAGCAGCCGTGGCTGTGACACTCTTCCAGCTAAAGACATTCCAATGCTGACGTGGTTTGGCATAGAACCCAGGACGGACCGTTATCTGAGGCGCAAGCGAAGCTCTCGACCTCGCCGCCTGAAGAGTCTCGACATCTCTTGAGCAGTATTCGCACATGCCGATGTGCCGCTCAATCCACTGGTGGGTCTCATGCGAAAGAGTCTCATCTACATAAGCGGACAATTCTTCATATTCGGGGCATCCTTCGGCAGCGAGAACAGCGTCACCGATAGACCATGCAGCGCGGGTATACTCAGTAAGAGCAGCGAGTTTCTCGCGGCAAGCCGGACACGAACGGATATGCTCAGCCGCGCCGGGTATATCTTTAGCCGGAATCGCGCCATGCATATACAGCTTCAGTTGTTTGTCGTTAAAGCACTGCATTTTAATAGCCTGTAATACGTCTGTTCTTGATTATCGGAAGACGCAGTGATAAACACTATCTTGCCAGGCTGACTTACCAGTTTCTAAATGGATTTTAAACAGACAGCCTGCGTCGTTACAGCATATATAGACGTATTCGCATTACAGCTATTACCCACAGAGTTCTTCCAGTTAATATAATGAATAAGGAACATTATTACAGCCAAAACTCTTTAATGGCTTAAGGACTCCAGCGTTCAATTACAATCATTTTTGCCTGGTCTTTGTCCTCTTGCTTGAGGCGGCCTTCTATCACTTCGTTTGTGAGGTAATCTTTGATCTCACCGATCAGAGTTCCAGGCTCGATCCCCAGAATATCCATTATCTCCCGGCCAGAGAGCGGGCTTGCCATCGCCTCAACATCCGTCTCGGCTTTCACCTTTTCGATATGTTGGCGGAGCTTATCGAGATCTACGGACGGCATCGCCAGATTTGCGGCAGATTTATCTGCATTGGTCAGTGTTATCAGCGCGTCGAGGTCCGGTCCAGCGTCACGTGCCAACCTGCGGACGGCTGCGTCTTTCCATTCCTCGTCGTATTCGCCTACTCTCAGATGCATATCGATTATTTTAACGACACGGGCGGTCACTTCCTTAGGATAACGGAGGCGGTTCAGCACTTTTCTTGTTATATGCGCCCCGACGTGCTGGTGTGTGTAAAAATGCACCTGGCCATTGTCATCGATAGAGCGGGTTGCCGGTTTTCCGATGTCATGAAACAGCGCTGCAAGTCTCAGTGAAAGATCAGAGTCTTCCGGTAGGAGTTCGAGCGACTTTAGCGTATGTGTCCATACATCATATATATGGTAGATGTTTTGTGTGACGCCGTACATTTCCTCAAGCTCAGGCGCAAACTCCGACAAGAGCCCGGTCTCGCGGAGCATCTCGACAGCTCTGGCCCGTTCCCGTGTCATAAGCATCTTAGAGAACTCATCCCTTATGCGTTCTTTGCTGATAATCTCCAGTCTGCGGTATTTCTTGTGGATTGCCCGGTATGTCTCTTCATCTATCTTGAAACCAAACCTGACGGCGAACCGTATAGCTCTCAGCATCCGCAGCGGGTCATCTTCGAAAGTCAGGAGCGGGTCCGTGGGGGTCTGGATAATACCGTCCTTCAGGTCGATCATTCCCCGGCCTGTGAGGTCCAGCACTTTGCCTGTGTGAAGGTTTTCCATCAGTGTATTGATGGTGAAATCCCTTCTATACGCATCTGCCGTAAGGGATGCAGGCACGACATCCGGCTTGCGGCTCTCCGGCGCGTATGACTCGCTCCTGGCGCTTACAAGCTCCACTTGCTGTCCGCAGATAGATACCATAGCCGTTCCGAACCTGGGGAAAATGACCGGTTTATAATCGGTTATCCCTTTATCGAAGAGAAAAGCGGCCAGAGCGGCGGCATCATCTTCCAGGACTATGTCTATATCCTCGGAAATAGGCAGGCCGAGTATCTTATCGCGCACGATACCACCGACAAGATACAGCCTGCCCTCATAATTTGCTCCCCTGGTTGCGTCCCTCAGCCGGTCAAGGACATCAGCCATTGGTAAGGTGACCTATGGCAGTGTTGATGGCTTGTTCGAGTTCCTGCTGCCGGATAGTAACGGTGAGGTCGCCTCTGGTCCGTTCCAGTATGCCGCGGACCATATCAGTGGTGCGCCGAAGCCCTCCTGTGATTGCATCAGGGTAGTCGAACGTTACAAGAGTATAGTATGCTTCATCCATAACCTGAAGTATCTGTTCTCCTCGCTCATATTCGCCGAGCCGGATGATGTCCAGCACGCGCCTGCGGCATTCACCGACGGCTTCGCCGAGTCCATTCAGGTAAGGAGCGCACTCGACACCTATCTCCTGGTGGCTGGGCAGCCGGTCGTTCAGGACGATTGCCATCGTGAGTATCGACTCGGCGTGCTCCTTTTGTGCGTCCTGAACATAACCTGTGTAATAAATGTCCAGATGTTCCTGAAGCAGTTCTTTGGTTTCGATTACTTTCTTTCTGGCTTCGCCGATAAGCTGTTTCGCGTCGTCGAATTCATCCCTATGAATCGCCCGGATCGCATTTGCGGAGTTTCGGATGATTTCGCGGGAGAGTTTCAGCGCTTGCTCGCGCGCAGAGTTTTTGAGGTCGAGTTCTGACCGTATATCATCGGCTATCATTCCAAGATTATCCAACTTTCTAGTCCTTTCCTTATCCAATTAATGACTAATGATGTATTCTAACCGACCAGGCTGGAATCGGCAAGTCCGGCCTGGCAGCCTATTGGCCGCCTGGCAGCCGGTAGGCTGCCTAGTTGACACAGATGCGGTTTGGAAGTAAGATTTCCGAGTACAGCTATATGATGAGTATTCCCGTAGTTGGAGGAATTAGGAACCTTTGAGCAAGAATAAATATGATACTATTCGCGACCTGGAAGGACAGCACCTTGGGTTGTTCAAGAAGGCAGGGATTACAGGGCTGATAGGCCTGGTGCTTACTCTGTTCGGGTCCGGTACTTTTTTATCGATTTTAGGGATTGGGTTGATCGTAGTAGGAGCAGGGATATTTTTCTTCGGTATGATACTGATGATGAAGATTCAGAAAGAGCCTACCAGGACTGTTTATTGTCCTTACTGTGCGAGTAAGAACGATCTATTTGTAAGCAGACAGGAGTTCGCCTGCGATATTTGCGGGCGGAAAATAAGGATGTCCCCGACAGGTGAGCCGATCCCCATAGAACCTATCGATGATGACGAAGACGATTAGTCCATATATTAGATTATGAGAGTAGCACATCTCGCGGATGTCCACCTTGGGTATCGCGCGTACAACAGAGTGACCCGCCAGGGTGTGAACCTGCGAGAGGCGGACGTGTTCAACGTATTCCGGCAGGCGATGAGGAAAGTCGTGGAAATACAACCCGACTTGATCGTCATTGCCGGAGACCTTTTCCACGTCGTTCGTCCGTCGAACCTGTGCATAGAGACTACATTCAAGGAGTTTATGAAGCTCCGGTCCGAGACGAAGGCTCCGGTAGTGCTTATCGGAGGAAACCACGATTCTCCACGTTCCACGGATACCGGCTGTATTCTGGACCTGCTTCTTAATGTTCCTGGGGTATATGTGGCAAATAACGATTACAGAGGAATATCGATTCCCGAAATAGATACGACAGTCTTTTGCCTCTGCCACCGTGCCCTCGCGGGACTCTCCGGCCTCAAAATAGAACCTGATCCGGCAAGCCATTACAACGTATTGGCAGTACACGGCACACTGGAAGGAATATCACGGAACTTCTACGATGTCACCCAGCCGATAACCCGTGCGCAGATCATGCATGACGGCTGGGACTATATTGCCCTAGGACATTACCACCTGTATGAGAAGCTGGCCGATAATTCATATTATTCAGGCTCGCTCGAATATACGAGCTTCAATATCTGGGAAGAAACGAACAAACCGAAAGGGTTTATCGAGTTCGATCTGGATGAGCGCAAGCTGGTAAAGTTTCACAAGACGAGTCCAAGAGAAGTCATTGACCTGCGGGCTGTGGACGCTGAAGGCCTTACCGCCGCGGAGATAAACCAGTTGATACAGATGAGGGTCGAGGGCATTCCTGGCGGACACAAAGAAAAAGTAGTGCGGCTTGTGGTAGATAATGTGCCGAAATCCGTCATCCCGGACTTGGACTACCAATCGATCCGCCGGATACGAAGCGAAGCTGTACATTTCGATGTGCAGCTGAGGCCACGTAAGATAAAGCCTATTGCAACTGCGAATGGGGAATCTCGGACAGCTCTTCCGCTTGAGGAGGAATGGCGTCAATTTGCAAAGATCTATGAACTCCCCGGCGGCATCGACAGAGAAAGCCTCGTATCGAAGGGGCTCGAATATATTGGCGGTGCTGAGTAAATGCAGCTAATATCACTTGATTTGACCAATTTTAGACAGCATATGGATACCCGGCTGGACTTTCTTCCGGGAGTTACAGGTATAATCGGCAAGAACGGATCGGGAAAATCGACTGTCCTTGAGGCGATTGCCTGGGCGCTTTACGGAGGGTCAGCGCTTCGTGGTAAAAACGAGACGGTCCGCAGCAAGTCCGCAGAAGGAAATGCTCCGGCTGAGGTTGCATTGGCTTTCGGCCTTGGCGCTCATGAATACAAAGTCACCCGCAGGTTGGAAGCATCCGGTAGAACATCGGCCAACCTGCTCATAGACGGTCTTTCCGCCCGCACAGGGTTTAAGGAAGTGACAGAATCTATAACAAAGCTGCTCGGTATGGACTACCAGGCGTTCTTCACCAGTTTCTTCACAGCCCAGAAAGAGATAGATTTCATGCGCGGGATGGATGGACGGCAGCGCGCCGCCGCTGTCACCCGCATGCTTGGTTACGAGCGCCTTGTCCGCGCAAGAGAAAAGGCAAACCAGGACAGGCTTGGCCTGCAGCACCAGATAGACGGTCTGGAACGAGGCCTTGGAGACCCGGAAGAGATCAAAAGGCGTAAGTCCGAGGCGGAGTTGGCTAAAACTGAGTCGGAAAAGGTGTTGAAATCCGTAATAAAGCGGGAGGACGCCGCAAAAGCCGAAGTTATCCGGTTGAAACCACTCCGAGAACTCTCCGAGGAGAAGTCGAAGCGCGCAGCGGAGCTGTCCCGCAGGCTGGAACTCGATACCGCTGAAGAGAAACGGGCTGCATCGCGCGTCAAAGAGTTGTCGGCTGAGGTAGAGGACCTTTCAGAGAAAACGAAAGAATTGGAATCGCTCGCTCCGCAGCTTGAGGAGTATAAAAAGGCTGGGGAAGAGTACCGCGTACTCGCTGAACTGCAGAAGCATGAGTCAAGGCGGGCGGCCATACAGGGGCAGCTCGCAGCGAATGAAAAGGATCTGGAAACGCTCAAGAAACGCATAGATACGCTGGCCGGTGCGACGGGTGAGGTCGAAAAGATCGATAAGGAATCCTCCGATCTTGCCAAACAGCTTACTGAAGTGAGTGCACGGATCGAAAGCGAGAGAAACGCACTTACGTCCGCACGGCATAGGGCTGAACTTGAAATGGAACAGGCAGCGGCGCAAAGAGATGAGATAGCAGCTAAGAAACGTACTATCGAGGAGAAAGGGCAAAACGGTAAATGCCCGACATGTGAGCGCCCGCTTGCAGAGGAACTGCCGAAGGTGCTTGCCGGGTTTGACGGCCAGATTTCCAAACTCGATTCAAAGATCGAGAAGCTGCGTTCGACCATCGCTGGGCTGGAGGCAGAACCGGAGACACTTTCGGGGCTTTTGACCTTAAAGCAGGCGCTGGAAAGAGAGCGCGACGCCAAGTATGCTGAGCGCACTGAAGCTGCATCTAGAAAATCCGAGCTGGACAGATGTCTCCGAGAGCAGAAATCGAAGAGTGAGACTGTAAATGCGCTCAAGTCGGAAATGGAAAAGCTGCCTTCCGGCTTCGACCAGGAGAAGTTCGAGATGCTGCGGAGCATTGGGGAGAGGCTGAAGCCTGTACGAGACCGGTCGCTTGAGCTGAAGGCAGCAATCAACCGCCGTGGCAGCATCGAAACGGACTTGAAACGCGAAGAAGAAGCGCTCTCGCGGGTGAAATCGGAGCTGGAAGCAACAAGGACTGCATCGAATGAGCTGAATTTCTCGCAGAAAGAACATGAAAAGCTCGTTTCACTTTTCGAAGAGGCTGCAGGTGCGCTGAACACGGTAAGTATCGAAGCTGAACGCGCAAAAGGGGACTTGAGAGCTGCACAAGCTGCTCTTTCCGCTGCAGAAACGGATGAAAAATCATATAAATCGAAAGAGACAGAACTCGCAGGTAAACGGAGAGAACGCGCCGAACTTCAGACGCTTGCCGAGGCATTCGATAACCTTCGAGTCGATCTGAACAACCGCGCAGCTCCGGAACTGGCTGCTGCCGCGAGCGATTTGCTGGCAGAGATGACGGATGGACGCTACACCTCACTCGAAGTCAACGAGGACTACGAAGCGATGATAAGAGACGATGGGGAACTGAAACCGATCATCTCCGGCGGTGAGGAAGACATCGTCAACCTGGCGCTGAGGCTTGCTGTGTCCAGAATGATCGCGGACCGCGCCGGGCAGGACTTGTCTCTGCTTGTCCTGGACGAGGTGTTCGGTTCGCTGGACGATATACGGCGGGATAACGTGGTAGCGCTTCTGCAGGTATTGAAGTGCCGGTTCGAGCAGATAATCCTCATCACTCACGTAGAATCGATCCATGATTCGGTGGATAACTGCATTTGTGTAGATTACGATGAGGTATCGAGGACCAGTAAGATCAAAGTAAAGTCCGGCACTGATCAGGAACAGTTCGAATCCCTGCTAACCCCCATTCCCTGATCCCTGACCCCTGTAGCTATGGTATATAGTCGACAGATGTGCTCCCAGAAGAGTAACTATAGACGAGTAATAGATCCACAGCAGAAGAAGCATCAGGCTGGCAAGCGAACCGTATACTGCACTGTAATTGGCGAAGTTGGTGACATACCAGCTGAATACCTGCTTTGCAAGCTCCCATAGAAGCCCCGCGACAAGTCCACCAACAAATGCTGTTCTGAGAGGAACACAGGTATTAGGCATGACTTTATAAATCAAAGTGAATGTGCCGATGCTCAGTGCGAGCGGAAGAAGAAGGGACAGAAATCTCCAAGCTGTACCAAAAACCCTGTTGAAATCATGGCCGAATATTGTAATGCTATGAGCCAGGAGCGCGTTAGCAGCGGTGGTAATCAGGAATGAAAGAAGAAGCAGCACCCCGACAGCGATGAGAAGCAGTATAGCGACCAGCAAGCTTTTCAAGTATCCGCGAGGAGTGGTATTCCATGATAGATTAATGATCTTTTCAAGGTTCATGAAAGCCTGACTGCCGCTCCAAAACAGGAATATTATTCCGATTCCGGTAGCTGCGCCGCTTCCTCTGATAATATCTTCAAGAATAAACCGGATGCCTGGGCCGCTTTCATTGGCAATCGCAGGTGAATATGAACGCACCAGGTTCGTGACAAACTCGTAGGCATGCTGCTCTGAACGGAAGAAGAAACCGAGGCTTGCGACTGCCAGGAGAAGCAGCGGGACCAGCGACATAAAGATGAAAAAAGAGATTGCGGCGGCAACAATAGAACTGTTGTCGTCATTGAACTTTTTTATCAGTTGTTTTCCGAAATCTAGCGCTGGTTTCAGCCATTCAGGGATTTTCATAGGGTCTGCTCATCACACTACGGCTGGTTGGGATAATACATCATTTCTACCCAGGATGGCAAACTATAACTGAAGAAAAAAACATGAACGGCTCGGAGAATATCTCCGGGCCGTTCTCTTAGGAAAGGAGAGAAAGGGAGTGTCTAATTATATGACTGTCATAAGTAAAAATAAGTTCCACTTTAGTCTGAAAATCAGACAGTAATTGCGCCTGCTCTTCAGGAAAGATATTTAGAGCTTATCAGTTTAAACTTACAATATGGAATAAAGTTACATGACTCATATTGTGGAGGGATAAGGATGCGCAGCAACCGTGGAGTCGGTCTGATAGATGTAATGATTACGGTTATGCTTCTTGGAATGGCCGGTGTAATCTTCACTGCAACATTTCCAACAGGGCATTCGGCCCTGAACCAGGCTGAAGATACGAAAAAAGCTGTGGAGTTGGCGCAGAAGAAGCTGGAACAGGTCAAGGCATTGGGCTACGAGTCATTGTCATACACGAACCTGCGAGCCGCTAATGCAATAGATGAGGACCAGACATCATCTCCATATAATTTTACGTCGGTGGATAATCTGGCGAAGTCGCTTGCTTCTTCTTCCGGCACACTTGAGATTACGAATTACGCTGCAGGCATAAAGAAGGTTGTTGCAACAGTAAGTTGGAATTCCAGCGGTGTTGCCCGCAGTGTCAAAGTCCAGACACTGATCGCGGATAAGCGGCCATGGGGGGCGTAGCCATGTTTGTCAGATTCAAGATAAAGAATACCGGCGGTTTTACCCTTGTGGAGATTATGGTCACAATGCTGATCCTTGCGATGGTCGGTTTCAGCCTGACATCGCTCATTCTTCATACTCTGGGAGCCTGGTCGTCAGGCTACGACAGGAATGATACCGTCACTGACGCTGATGTGCTTTTTCAAAAACTGCAGCTCGATGTGCGCGAAGCCTCAGCAGCCACGGTCGCAGAAAACGAGTTGAGATTGAGCATACCTCCGCTAATAACGGACTCAAACGGAGAAAAATACTACGACTTGACCGCGACTCCGACTACCTACAGGTATTATCTGCAAAATGGAAAGATCTATCAGCAGATCGGCACATCCCCGGCGAGATCATTTGCCTCATGCGCGTCGGACAGAGGGATCACATTTTCCGTTACAGGCAACACTGTTACTGTAAATGTCCATAAAAGTGATAATCCTGAAGAGACAATCGATTCATATCAGATCGTGATGAGAAACTTCCAAGGGCAAGAGTAAGGTAAGGGTTGATAATGTTTAAGCATTCGGTCCTTAAAAATAATAAAGGCGGTGGGATGGTCATCGGTTTCTTTGCGCTGTTGATCATTCTGGCATTTGGAATATCGTTTTTGACGATGAGCATGTCATCTTTGACCGTAGCCAAAGCTGATTACCAGAGAGCAAGAGCGCTTGAGCTGGCGGAAGCAGGTGTAGAGCGAGCCATATCGCTTTTGAAAGGGACTGCTCCTGATGGTACAACCAATGGCTCATGGCGTACCATACATCCGTCCACCAACCCGGACAATCACAACGGAGATACGTGGTATACGGAAACCATTTCACCCGGCGAATCGTTCAAGGTGTGTGTCCGCACGGCGGGGGGCGGAGATTCAACAAAGATTGTGATAACGAGTGTCGGGACGGCGACATATGGCTCTTCTGCAACATCAAGAACGCTGAAGGTCCTAATCGAGCGAAAGGCTGAAAATGTCAACCCATGGAGCAACGTTATCTTCGGAGGTGTCGGCCAGGCAGGAAAGAGCATTAACGGCAATGTCAGAATGCGCGGTTCGGTGCATCTTCTGGGAGACGGCGAAAAATATACGGACATAGATGGAGACAAGCACTGGGACGACAACGAAACATATACCGATGAAAATTTCAATGGGCAATATGATATTGGTGAGACGTACACTGATGTGGATGGTGACGGCCATCGTGACGCACGTGAACCATTCATAGATGTCAACGGTAACGGAACAAGAGACCCTGCACTGACGGTTACGGACATTGCCACAGAGACAGGCGGAACTGCTGATGTCGGCAATAACTACGATGGGATGCCGGTGAACCTACAGAACAAGCTGCCCAGCCTTCCGACTAAGACATTCGGAGGCGAAACCGTCAGTTCACTGTCGGCAAAGCTCAGAGTCAAGCATGGCCGGGTAAATATTTCCGGTTCAGCGGTTGTAGGTTATCCAAACGCTTCAGGCAATGGCATCAAAGAGACGATGGATGGAACCTATGTGAGCGATGGATACGGCGGAAATGCAGGAACGGTTGCTGTCCATTCGGACAACGGATATACGCACGGATATGATCTGGGTGATGACCTGGTACAGTTCCCATCATTGATGGATCCTTATCCGCCGTACCCTTCATATAAAGCATATCTTGCCTTGAATTCGCTCTCAATTCCGGGCTCTCTCGCAATCGGTGATACATCTTTCAATGTGAGTAATCTGTTCGGCAGTATTTCTTATGACAGTACGACCGGCCTACTCAAGACCACAGGCATCGTAATGATCAATGGTGATCTTGAGATCAATGGGAAGGGCGGCACCCTTATATATGAAGGCGATGGGACTCTGTTTTCTACGGATGACGCGAATATACACTGTAATGTGCTTCCGAAGACCGGATTCCCATTGACCGACCGTCTTGGTATTATTGCCGCCCATGACATGGGGATTGCTACCGGCAGCGGTGATTCGCAACTCACAATGGCGCTTGCCATGTATGCACAGTATCGTATAGACATAGGCAAGCAGTGTGAAATAGCCGGAACATGCGTTACGAGCTTCTTCTCAATGAAGAATGTTCCGCATATCTACCAGGTTCCTAAGCTTTCGGACAACCTGCCGCCTGGCTTGCCCGGCTCAAAACCGATCTGGATAGTCACTATTACTATCAAGAGTTGGCAGGATCTTGGCGGCAGCTAGACTGATAATATATTGAAGATTAAGAGACGTAGCGAGTATACTGCTTACGTCTCTTTTTTATGGGGGTAGAAAAACGCGTATAACATTTCTCGGCACAGGAACATCGCACGGCGTGCCCATGATAGGCTGTAAATGCCCGGTCTGTACATCATCAGACCCCCGCAACCGCCGGACAAGGACTTCCGCGCTGGTATCGTGTGGGGAAAAGCACATAATCATAGATACAACGCCTGAGTTCAGGCTCCAATGCCTTAAAAACAATGTAGATTATCTCGATGGAGTGCTGTTTACGCATGCACATGCAGACCACATCTTCGGCCTGGACGATGTCCGTGCGTTCAATGAATTGCAAAAGAAATCGATCCCATGCTTCGGATCACAGGACACACTCGATGCCATCAGGCGGTCATTCGAATATATTTTCATCGAGACTCAGGAGGGTGGGGGAAAGCCGAAGATCGAGTTGAACCAAATAGACTGTCCATTCGAGTTCGGCGGGATAAAGATAACACCGATCCCTGTAATGCACGGCGTGATGCCGGTATACGGCTACAGGATTGGAAAACTCGCTTATGTCACGGATTGCAGCTATATCCCGGATGAATCGAAGGAACTCCTTCGCGGGTTGGAACTCCTTGTAATTGGTGTAGTCCGGCGAATTCCTCATGAAACGCACCTTTCACTGGGTGAAGGTGTTGAAATATCATCCGAGCTTGCTCCTCGGATGACACGCTTTGTGCATATGTCCCACCGTCTTGAGCATGAAAGCACGAACAACGAGCTTCCGCCCGGAATAGAGCTTGCATACGATGGATTGAGTATAGATTTATCCGACCCGGATTAAGCAGAAATCGTTGTAAGGGTAATAATTCGGTCATTATGCCGTCTTGATACGTTAAGATTGCAATTGGTGTGTTGTCTGCAAATTTATGTGGTAGTATACACATGTAGCCGCACATTATGCTTGGCGTATGGTTTTCGGAGGATGGAAAGGGAATGAGAGTCAACAGACAGATGATCTGCCTGGTGCTGTCTCTGGCATGTTTGTGTTTGCTCGTCTCCTGGCAGGCTGCAGCACAGGCTCTTTCTTCATCAAATCCTAATACAGTAACCTCTCTCAATAATTCGGAGTTGGTAAGCGACCTCTTCATCGGCAAGGGAACTGTCGGCCCGTATGTTACGAGTTGGACGAACATCGAAGAGGGAAGCGAAACGGTTACGATTGATGGACAAGTCCTTTCAGCCAACCGGGATTACAATATCAACTATTCTTCAGGGGTTTTGACGCTTCAATCGCCTCTTTCCAAGGACAAGATCGCAAGGGTAAGTTACAAGCGTATAATCGGGAAATCGCAGGCAAACGGTGGAACGAGCCTTCCGATAAGTATGAGGCTTTTCGACCGTGACAGCGGCAGTCTTGATGTTATCGGCCTCTACAGTTCAGGCGACAGCAAGAATAACGGGACAGGGATGTCGGTCTATGGACTGAGCGGCGGGATGAAACTGGGCGGAAGCTCGGATATATCATCGAAATTCATAGTAGGCCAGCAGAGCACTGAGAGCGGTAAAGATATAGGTTTGTATGATCGTTCAGCAATGCAGTTTTCGGCTGCTACCGCGCTTGGTGGGCTTTCACTGAAAGGCTCGTTTGCAAGAGCAGGTGAACAGTTTGCTTCAGCGAAAGAATATGGGTTCCAGAGCGCAAAGGAGATGACCGATCTTTCCGGCGTATTCGGCAAACAGACTGATGCGGTCTATGCATCGTTCAGTTATAAGGAGCAGGAAGAACTGGGCGGTGACAAAAAGGGCGCGGTTCAGACTAACGGCGAGCAGAAAGTGGTGCTGAACCTGGAGAATGCTCCCAAAATGACGATCTCCCGCGCAACAACAGAGAAGGAACAGTCCGGTGGCACAAAAACCGGCACTACCGTAGAAAGCCTTCAGCTGGACAAGAGTTTCGGGCAGAAAACAGCCGTTACAGCGATGATGCAGACGTCAGAAGTTGATAACGGCCAATCAAGTGAAGAGACCCGGACTACAAGATTCGGGGTAAATACTACTGTTCTGGATAATCTGCAGTTACAGAGCTCACTCACTAAGAAAGACTCCGATAAGAGCGGTGAGGAAACAGGGTTCGATTTCGGTGCGAAGGCTGTTCTGGGGCGCAGGCTGAATATGGATGCATCTTATCTGAGCCGTGACTCGGATGCCTCCGGGGCCGAAACCAGAACCGTTTTAGGAATGATGGCTGATCCGTTCGACTGGATGCGGCTGCAGAGTAAAATGTCGTGGAAAGATTCCGATAAGGCGGGCGGAGAGACCGGTCTTGATTTGGGGTTGAAGGCAACACCGAGTAAGCGGCTTTCGCTGGACGCCGGATATTCGAACACCGATTCCGATGGAAATGGGCAGGTCTCAAAGACAGATGTAAAAGTCACGAGTAATCCTCTTGACAAGGTAGACCTGTCTGCGGGTGTTTCACTTTATAATGCTGATAATGCAGACCAAACCACTACTGGTGTTTCTGTCGCGGCTAGGCCTATCGATCAGATGAAGATTGAAGGTGCGTATTCCGGCAAGCAGGTAGACCAGGGAAATGACGAGCAGCAGCGTTCGGTGAAGGTAGAAGCGAAGCCTACCAATTCTATGAAGATAACAGCAGGACTCGGCGAAAAAGAAGTGGATGTTCAGCTTCAGACGAGCAAAGAGGCTGGTGTCGAACTTACTCCGAGTGATAAGTTGAAGATCGCATCTTCTTATAAGGAGTGCGATAACGGTCAAAATGTTACGACCGAGAAGAACTATTCAGGCACGGTTAAGCCGATGGACTTTCTGGAAGTATCAGGCGCTTATAAAGACCGTGAGAACCCGTTGACCGATAATATCGACACAAAATCGCTTAAGCTCGCGCTTGGGGCGTCCGAATCCTTCAAGGTTACCGGACAGTATTCGTATAATCCCGAAGATAACAAGGGCAATGTGCAGCGGTTGTCGAGCTCGACTCTCGGTCTGGAGATGAAGATCGGTATACTTGGCATAACAGGCGGATACTCAACGAAAGAGGACTACTTAGGCGGGAATATGCAGATCGAAAAAGAGTTTGGACTGCACATTCCGCTTTTCGGAAACGGAAAGCTGAACACAGGTTTCAAGTTCTCTGAAGCTATCGCTGACCTGGACCAATTGACGAAGACCTACTCGATAGGTTACACGCACGATCTTGGTTCACGTTTCAATCTGTCCATAACCGGTGAGCTGATGCATTCTACACAGGACTCACTTTTACCGGATGGGGAATGCAAAGCAACAGCAAAGCTGGGAATGAAGTTTTAGTAATGTAAAAGGAAGGCCCGGTCGAAGGGGGAGGGAGACGATCGGGCCCTGGGAGTATATCTGTTAATATGCCGGGATTTTCAAGTCTAACGGCTGATTGATCGGTTCGGCGCCAAGTATTGCTATCTGGGAATCCTCATGAACAACTCTATTTGTCATCCTCTGCAATTCATTTACCTTTAGACCGCAGCCGATAACGCAGTCGGTAATCCTCGTTCCTTTGCCGATCAGCGCGCCGCTTCCCACTATGCTTCTTGCGACACTTGCTGCCTCGTCCACGAGGCTGTTTTCACCGATTACGGCGAACGGTTTCAGCGTCGCGTTTTTCCTTACTTCAGCGCCTGTGCCGAGGAAAAGCGGTCCCACCAGCTCAGCGGTCTGATGCACCTCTGCATCTTCGCCGATCCAGACACCGGGTTCTACTTCGGAACCTGTTATATCCAGTTGCGCTTTGCCCGTCAATGCATCGAAGTGGGCGTTTCTGTACTGGTTAAGGTTACCGACGTCACACCAGTAACCCGGAAGATGGCAGCCATAAACGGGCTCCATATTGCGGAGCATCCTGGGGAACAGGTCGCGCGCAAAATCATATACCGTAAAGTATGGAATGCAGCTCAATGCTTCAGGCTCAAGTATATAAATTCCTGCATTGATAGTGGAAGAAAAAACTTCACTGGACCTCGGCTTTTCGAGGAACCTGGTAATCCTGCCGTCAGGCTCATGCTGGACGATACCGAAGTCGGTAGGGTCTTCCACTTGATGAAGAAGCATTGTTGCAATGGCTGACTTGCGTTTATGGAAATCGAGCGCCGCTGTAAGATCGAAATCTGTGACGGCATCTCCGGAAACGACAATGAATGTATCATCTATGTAAGGCTGAACGAGCTTGACTGCACCTGCTGTGCCTTTTGGTTCATCCTCAAGGGAATAACGGATATTTACACCCCATTTGGAGCCATCGCCGAAGTGTTCTGCGATCTCCTGGGATTCTGCGGAGAGCGCAACAATGATGTCTTGAATCCCATGCCTGCACAATAGGTCAATAGAGTGCTCCATGACGGGCTTGCTGAATAGTGGAAGCAGCGGTTTGGGTGCACTCATGGTGAGCGGATGCAACCGTGTACCGTTACCTCCTGCCAGAATCACTGCTTGCAATGATATGCGCCTCCTTACAGTACCGCCTTTACTAGACGGACTGAAAATTCGTGTCAATGACGCGAGTTCCGAAGCCGGTAATATTGCCGGGCTTAGCTGTTTGTAATTATCGGCGGGGCACCTGTAAATCTTTACAGGGGAAATAGCTATCGGCAAGCTATTCCTGATATAATCGTACACAACATCTGAGGAGAACCGGACATTGCTATTAAACAGGCGAAAAGGGCGATTCATCACGAGAGGGCGGGTAGTAATTGCCCTGCTGATACTTGCGGCTGTCCTTCATGTTTATGCAAGGAAGATAGAGCCGCGCTGGATACAGGTGACACGGTATGATGTGCAGCTTAACGGGTTGCCGAGTTCGCTCGATGGGCTCAAAGTGGTGCAGCTCAGTGATACACATAGAAACCACAAAACACCCGACTCCATCATTAAGAAAGCTGTAAAGCTGGCCAACAGAGAATCTCCCGATATAGTCGTCATAACCGGAGATTTTATCAACAAAGGTATCGAAAACGCGAAGCCTTGTGCGGAGATGCTGTCAAAACTGAAAGCACCTAAGGGCGTATATGCAGTGATGGGCAACCATGATTGCTGGTACGGGGCTGATAAGGTGACTCGCGCGCTCGAATCAAAAGGGATTCATGTTCTGACCAATAAAAACCACCGTATAGCACCCGGATTATATGTTATTGGAATTGATGACGTCTGGACGGGACATCCCGATGTTAATCGCGCATGGTCCGGCGTTGACGAAAATGCAGGTCAGATACTTCTCTCTCATTCGCCGCTTGCCATGCCTCTCTTCAGAGATAAAAACTGCCTTGCACTGACAGGCCATACTCATGGCGGGCAGTACACTATCCCGTTTATCCCCAGAAACAAGCTTCCTGGGCTTAGAGGTTCGCCCTACATCAGCGGATGGTACCGGGAAGGCAACGCTCAAATGTATGTGAACAGAGGAATCGGTATGGCTGTCGTACCGGTCCGGTTCCTATGCAGGCCCGAAGTGACTGTCTTCACACTGCGGAGCAGAAAGTGAAAAAGAGATCTGCTTGATGTTTTACCGGAATTGTGGTACGCTTTCCCGTTGTTTATGGAAAGCAGTGCAAAAATGCCGTTATTTGATGATCAGGCAGACAAGATTGATTCAGGTGCGCCGCTTGCAGCAAGGATGCGTCCGAGGACTCTGAATGAATTCCTGGGGCAGGAGCATATACTCGGCCCGGACAAACTGCTCAGGCGTGCCATAGAGCGTGACGAGCTTACTTCGGTTATATTTTGGGGGCCTCCAGGCTGCGGAAAGAGCACACTGGCGGGCATCATTGCAAATACGAGCCAGTCGGTGTTCGAAAACTTCAGCGCGGTCATATCCGGGATCGCGGACGTTAGGAAAGCCGTAGCAAAAGCCGAAGAACGCCGCAAAGCCTACGGGCAGAAAACGATTTTATTCGTCGATGAGATACATCGCTTCAACAAAGCGCAGCAGGACGCGTTTTTGCCGCATGTGGAAAGCGGCACAATAGTCCTGATAGGCGCGACTACGGAAAACCCTTACTTTGAGGTCAATTCACCGCTCATATCGCGTTCACGCATATTTAAATTCGAACAGCTTAAGGATGACCACATCAAAAAGATCATATCAACTGCCGTTTCGGACACCGAAAGAGGGCTTGGCAGTCTGAAAGTAGAGATTGATCAGGATGCGCTGGATCATATCGTAAATGTGGCTGCCGGAGATGCCAGGAACGCGCTGAACGCGCTTGAACTTGCAGTTATGACGACGACTCCGGGTGAAGCCGGCACGCGGCGGGTAACTTTGCAAATTGCTGAGGAAGCTATACAGCAGAGAGTGTTGAACTACGACAAAAATGGGGATAACCATTATGATACGATCTCTGCATTTATAAAATCGATGAGAGGCTCCGACCCGGACGCGGCCCTTTACTGGCTTGCACGGATGCTGCATGCGGGCGAAGATCCGAGGTTTATCGCCAGGAGGATAGTCATCCAATCCGCGGAAGACATAGGTAACGCAGACCCGATGGCACTTGTAGTTGCTACTGCGGCGGCTCAGGCGGTTGAGTATGTCGGTATGCCGGAAGCGAAGATACCGCTGGCACAGGCTGCGATTTATCTGGCCTGCGCGCCGAAGAGCAACGCAAGCTATATGGGGATCAACCGGGCTATGACGGATGTTGTTGATATGCGTCCGGCTCCGGTTCCGATACATTTACGGGATGCGAACTATCCGGGGGCGAAAAAATTGGGGCATGGCAAGGGCTACAAGTATCCTCACGATTTCCCAGGCGGATACGCTCCTCAGGAGTACGTTCCTGACGATGCTAAAAGCGGCAGGTATTATGAACCGACGGAAAGAGGCCATGAGGCAAAGTTCAAAAAGCGGCTTGAAGCAATAAGAAAGGGAACAGAGGAAGTCGAGGGGCAATGAACAATCGAGTAGCAATAGCCATGAGCGGCGGAGTCGATAGCTCCGTTGCCGCGGCACTCCTTGTCGAGCAGGGTTATGAAGTAATCGGTGTCACGATGTGCCTGCTTAAAGGGAATTTGGAACGGTCTACAGGCGCATGCTGCACGCCGGAGTCAGTTGAAGATGCGAGAAGAGTCGCTGCCAAGCTCGGGATCAGCCATTACGTCATTCCGATGCAGGAACAGTTCGATAAATTCGTTATAAATAATTTCATAGAGGAATACAAGCGGGGCCATACCCCGAACCCATGCATAAGGTGCAACAGGTTTCTTAAATTTGATGTGCTGATTGATTGGGCAAAATCGGTCGGGGCGGACAGGATAGCAACCGGGCATTATGCCGGAGTCAGATATGACGAAGAACTCGGCAGGTGGCTGCTTTTGCGCGGTAAGGACAGGTCGAAGGACCAGGCTTACGCACTTTACGCGCTTACGCAGCCGCAATTGGAGAGGGTTTTATTTCCGCTTGGCGGGATGAAGAAAGCCGATACGCGAAAGTATGCGGCAGAACTCGGACTGAGAGTGGCCGACAAGCCCGACAGTCAGGAGATTTGCTTTGTGCCGGGTAGGGACTATCCGGCTTTCCTGAGAACCGTTGCTCCTGAGTTGGTACAGCCGGGTCCCGTTGTCGATATGGACGGCAAAGTGCTTGGCCAGCACCAGGGTATAGCTTTTTATACTGTCGGGCAGCGTAAGCGGCTTGGTATCAGTTCGCACGAACCAAGATACGTAGTGAGGGTGGACAGTAATACGAATACAGTCGTAGTCGGGGCGAACGAGGACCTGTTTGCTGGAACACTTATAGCAAAAGATCTGAATCTGATCTCGATTGAGAGTCTGCCTGCTACCCTTGCCGTTACCGCAAAGATCAGATATAATACGAAAGATTCGCCGGCAGTCGTTCGCGGGCTGTTCAAAAATATGGCCGAAGTTGTATTCGAGCAACCGCAAAGAGCGGTAACTCCGGGGCAGGCTGTCGTGATGTATCAGGGTGAGATCGTGGTCGGAGGCGGGACAATCGCCGACGAACGGGAAGCCGGGGAGATAATTTCTCTCACGAACGCACGCAAGGGAGAAAACACGAAAGAAGAGATAGGAAACAGGGAATAAAGGGCGAAAGAAAAGATTTATGGAGAATAGTGCAGATATGCTTCGGCAGTCTGAAGCAGAAATCTTCGCTAATTCATCTAAATTCTGTTTTCTTCTTTCATTTGGAGGCATTGGCAAGTGCTGCAAGGTTTGTTAGTTGCCGCTGTAGTAATAAACAGCCTGGTCCTGCTGGTTATGGTCATAGCAGGAATTCTGATCGCGAAAAGGATCAGCAGAGCTGCGGATGCAGCGGAAGATTCGATAAATAGTGTTCGTGATGAGCTGCCGTCAACAATTCAGACAGCGAACGATACGCTGCGGGCAGCCCAGAGTACGCTGAGGTCAGTAGACAGGCTGGCAGACAGGACCACTGAGGAGCTTTACAGGGTGGATGATATTCTGTCATCGATGGACAGGCTTCTTAGGGGCGCAACTGTCGCAGACGCCGCTATAAAGGTGGTCAAAGGTACACATTCCACAGCCGCCGGTGTACTGGCCGGAATCAAGGAGGCTCTGCGGGTATTTCATTCATTCGCAGGCAAAACAAAGGAGGATTAGGGATAAATGAGTAATAATGAGGAAAAGGGCGTTGCTCTGAACTTTCTGGCAGGAATTGGCATAGGTGCAATAATCGGCGCGGGAGTAGCGCTGCTGTTTGCTCCAAAATCAGGTACCGAGACTCGCGAAGACATCAAAAGCGCAATGCATGAACTATCGAAATCGACTGAAGACTTTCGCAGAAAGAGCGCAGAGATGGTCGAATCCGCAAAGGCCAAGGTTCAGGAGACTATAAATAAAAGACGAGCCGAAGAAGAGTCAGGAGAGGCTTAAAATAAAGTCTGAAAACTCCGCCAAATGGAACGTTTGCATTTGGGATATACGTAGGCTTTCAGGGGAATGATTAGAGTAGGATTCACTACCGTGCTGTGGTCCATTTTTGGGCAGAATGGAGTGATATCAAAGTGAATTTCAGTATAGACACATACAATATGGAAAGTGGTGTGCCGGTTATAAAACTGACCGGTGAAGTCGATGTTTATACCGCGCCGCAGCTCAAGCAGCAGATGATCGGAATGCTTGAAGCAGGCGCAAATCAGATTCTCATTGATCTTACTGAAGTCGAGTATTTCGACAGCACTGCGCTCGGCGTGCTGATCGGGGGCCTCAAACGGATGAGGGAACGTGACGGCAACTTGTCGCTGATATGTCCGAACCCAAGAATCCGCCGGGTTTTTGAGATAACCGGACTGGACAAGATTTTTGATATCTACAATAGCGCAGATGAAGCAAAAATTGCTATCCAATTGGTTCCGTGATCAATACAGAGGATCGGCATATCCGGCGGGGGCATTGCGTCCCGGCGGTTTGCAGTACGAGAGAAGGGAGCGTGGTTCGGTGGAAGCTCAAAGTGAGCCCGCTGTTGTCGAGCTAAGGATACCTTGCAGACCTGAATATGTCGGCGTCGCAAGACTGGCATTACTTGGCGTTGCAAGCAGAATGAAATTCTCATACGACCAGGTGGAAGATGTCAGGCTTGCTGTCGGTGAGGCCTGCACGACATCGGTTGAGTGGGCCACAAAGAATAATCGGGCAGATACTGATATCGTTGTCAGAAGCAGTATCGCTGATACGAAGCTGACAGTGGATATCATCGACAGTTCAGGTGAGCGGCGGGAAGTGTCTGATGATCAGGATAACGAAAACGAACCTGAAAGTCTTGGCGCGCTTCTTATAACGCTGCTCGTTGACGAGGTTACTGTGACACCGCTTAACGGCGGAACACATGTCAAGATGGTAAAGTATGCGGGTTAATGCTATGGCAACGCGAAGAAAGGGTAGCGTTGCGGAATGGACAGACGAAGAAACTGAGCAATTGTTTCGTCGTTATACCAGGACGCGAGACCCTGAAATTCGCGATCAGCTTGTCATAATGCACCAGAACCTGGTGCGCTTTTTGGCGGGCAAGTTTGCGAACAGGGGCGAGGCGCTTGAAGACCTCGTTCAGGTCGGTGTCATCGGGCTTATAAACGCGATTGACAGGTTCGATCCTGAACGGGGAACCAAGTTCTCGACTTATGCGACCCCAACAATTGTAGGTGAAATCAGACGCCATTTCCGCGACAAAGCATGGAGTTTGAAAGTGCCCCGCCGCCTGCAGGAGTTGAACCTTGCTGCAAATAAGGCCGCGGAGAGGCTGAGTCAATCACTCGGCCGCCCACCCACCATCCAGGACATTGCCAAAGAAGTAGGAGCGACGGAAGAAGAGACGCTCGAAGCAATAGAGCTGGGAAACGCCTATGACACAGTTTCTCTGGACAGCAAGCTGTCTCATGAGGGAGAATCCGCACCGCTCACTCTCGCAGAGTTCGTCGGCGGGATGGATGGGTCGCTGCAGAATATAGATACTTACGGTGACTTGAAACAGGCGATGGAATGCCTTGAACCAAGAGAAAAGGCGATTATTTACTATCGCTTCTTTAAGGATATGTCTCAGACTGAGGTCGCGCGGAGGCTGAACATCTCTCAGATGCATGTTTCCAGACTTCAGCAAAAAGCACTGAAACGGTTGAAAGACCTGTTAAGCGAATAAAAGACCGCATTCACAATAGGGCGGAGGGTACATAAATGCCCTCCGCCATTAATTGGTATCTCACACTATGACTACACGCAGTTGGCTTCGTATTACTTCATGGGCTGCCGTGCTTCTGGCAGTCGCAGCAGCGCTTCACATCATTCAAATACTATATCTGCCGGTCATCAAGCCTGTCCTCGATGTACTGCTGCCTCTTTCTTTCGCATTTGCGCTGGCACTTCTTCTTGATTCCACTATCGACCGGATACAGCGGCGAGGTATATCCCGCGGCGCAGCCGTAGGGATTGTAGCGCTTGCTTTCGTAGCCGTAATCGTTATATCAGCAGTTTTTCTGATACCTGCACTGATCGATCAGGCGAAAGAACTGGCGAAAAATGCGCCGACATATACACGCGAGGCCGGAACTTATATTAATGGGTTCATGTCAAATCATCGCAGCCTGCTTGAGCGCGTCCATCTGCCGACCTCTATGGAAGATATTTCAACCCGTTATGGAAGCCAGATCGAAAATATTGCTGCTGCATCATTTTCGCGAGTCGGGACGTGGCTCGGAGGACTGTTATCCAGCATCGTATGGCTGGTGATTATCCCTATCGTCACGATTTTCCTTCTGATAGACATCGACAAGATCAAGGCAAAGGCGCTGCTTCTTGCGCCGGAGCGGCATAGGGAACGGACAGCTTCACTTGCAAACTCTGTGGGCCGTGTGTTTGGAGCTTACATCCGGGGGCTTTTAACTGTAGCAGTCCTGTACGGCATAGCCTGTGGCGTTGTTATTCGGATTTTGGGTGTGCCGTATGCTGTGATTTTAGGAGCTGCAGCGGGTGTTTTGTCGCTCGTTCCATACATAGGCACGATAAGCACTGTGATTTTGGCCGGTACCGTTGCGATGGTAGCAAGCGGGAACCCTATGATGGGCATATGGGCTGCTCTTGCCATTCTTGTTATGAACCAGGCTTTCGATAACGCCGTTACTCCCAAGATCGTCGGCAAAGCTGTAGGACTTCATCCTGCACTTTCGATAATTTCTCTTCTGATCGGTGCGAGAATGTTCGGGTTTGTCGGCATGATAATCTCCGTTCCGGTCGCGGCGAGCATCCAGATACTTGTTTTGGAGTTCTATCCGCCACTGAGAGGCCCGAAGGAGGAAGAAAAGCCGAAAAAGCCGTCACTCTTTGCCAGAATAAAGGATCGGGTGAAAAAACAGAAGTAAATCCCATAAAAAAGAAGGCCAGGATTTGCCCCGGCCTTCTCTATTTTTTTAGATTTGCTAACTATTCCTCTTCTTCAACAACCTGTATATGCAGTTCTTCAAGCTGTGCATCGTCAACAGGCGCTGGGGCAGCGGTCATTGGATCGATTCCAGTAGATGTCTTCGGGAAGGCGATTACCTCCCGGATGCTATCGTCGTCCGTGAATAGCGTCACTGTCCGGTCGATTCCCGACGCGAACCCCCCGTGCGGCGGCGCGCCGTATTCGAAAGCTTCCAGCATATGCCCAAATCTCTCCTGTGCAGCCTCTTCGCTGTAGTTCATAAGCTCGAAGACCTTCGTCTGAACATCCCGTCTGTGTATTCTTATGCTGCCTGAACCGAGCTCGAAACCGTTGCAGACCAAATCATAACACCACGCCCGGACTCTCGCCGGGTCGGTGTCGAGATACTGCATATCGTCCTCATGCGGCGATGTGAACGGATGGTGCATAGCATCCCAGCGTTTCCCATCCTCGTCCCACTCGACCAGCGGGAAGTCTACTACCCAGCAGAACGCCATTTCGTCCTTGCTGGCAAGTCCGAGCCGCTTGCCCATCTCAGCCCTCAACCGTCCGAGTGCAGCAGCGACAACATCAGGCTTGTCGGCAACGATTGCCAAGAGATCGCCGGTCTTTGCCTGTGCCCGCTCGATGATAGCATCCATCTGCTCATCCGTCAGGAACTTGGCAATAGATGATTTGACGCCGTCTTCAAGGACCGCAATCGTAACAAGACCCTTTGCGCCGAATGTCTTTGCAAACTGGGTAAGCTCATCTATCTCTTTTCGGCTGTAGCCGGCGCAGCCGGGGAGAGTAATGCCTTTGACCTGTCCGCCGGACTCTGCAGTGCTCTTGAATACTTGAAAATCGGTTGTAGCAGCAATATCCGTAAGGTTATAAAGCTCCATCCCGAACCTGAGGTCTGGTTTATCCGAGCCGTAGCGCTCCATTACTTCGTTATAAGAATATCTAGGGAACGGAATAGGGAACTTGAGCTTCTTATCAGAGAGCTTTTCGACCATCTGAGAATAAAGATCGTCCATAAGCTCGAAAACATCTTCCTGCTTGATGAAACTCATCTCAAGGTCGAGCTGTGTGAACTCAGGCTGGCGGTCTGCCCTTGGGTCCTCATCCCTGAAACATCTGGCTATCTGGAAGTAGCGCTCGAACCCTGCAACCATCAGAAGCTGTTTGAGCTGCTGTGGAGACTGCGGAAGCGCGTAGAACGAACCCGGATAGAGCCTTGCAGGTACGAGATAGTCACGTGCACCCTCAGGTGTGCTCTTGATGAGAACAGGTGTCTCGACTTCGATAAACTCGTGCTCGTCCATGAAGTCCCTGATGAGCTTTACGATCTTGTGGCGGAGGAATATCTTGTGCTGCATACTGGAACGGCGCAGGTCGAGATAACGGTACTTCAGTCTGATCATCTCGTCCACGTCGATCTGGTCGGAAATAGGGAACGGCGGCGTCTTGGCGACGTTTAGCACCTCGATAGCGGTTACTTCCACCTCGACTTCGCCTGTCTTCAAGTGCGGGTTCTCAGTCCCTTCCGGCCTGGGCCTTACTTTACCGGTGATTTCCAGAACATATTCGCCGCGCACGCCTTCTGCGACTTTAAATGCATCAGGAGTCTTTACGGGGTCGATGACCGTCTGGATGATTCCTGTCCTGTCGCGGAGGTCGATGAATATCAGTCCTCCATGGTCACGAATTCGCTGTACCCAGCCGTTAAGCCGCACTTCCTGGCCTGTCTGATCGGCTGTAACTTCACCGCACCACACCGTTCTTTTTAGCATACTGCCTCCACAACTTTATCGATAGGGACTTCCCGCTGCTCTTTAGCGAGCATGTCTCTCAAGGATACTACGCCCTTTTTGATCTCATCTTCACCGATTATCAATACGAACTTCGCGCCAAGTTTGTCAGCAAGTTTCATCTGCGACTTGAGGCTCCTTCCGGTGAAATCGGTTTCAGCCGATATACCATTATCTCTCAGGTCGTAAATAAGCCTGATTGCCGCTTCACGCGCTTCGCTTCCCATAACAGCGAGGAAAATACCCGGTCTTGTATCTACCTCAAGCTCGATTCCGAGCTTTTCGAGGGTAAGGAGGAGCCTTTCCATTCCTAGCCCGAAGCCGAGCGATGGAGTGGGGGAGCCGCCCATTTCCTCTATCATCATATCGTACCGCCCGCCGCCGCAGATAGTGTTCTGCGCGCCGAGGTGAGGAGTCTGAAACTCGAAAATCGTCCTCGTGTAGTAATCCAATCCTCGAACAAGGTGCGGGTCGAGTACGTACGGGATATCCAGCGCCTTCAGATAGCTCTTTACCGTCTCGAAGTGTGCCTTGCAGTCATCGCAGATAATATCTACAATCGCAGGAGCATCGGCGAGGAGTTCCTTACAATGTTCATCCTTGCAGTCAAGCATTCTTAGCGGGTTTTGCTCATATCTCACCTGGCATGTCGGGCAAAGCTCATGAACGAAAGGGGCTGCGAACTTGCGGAGCGCCTCTCTGTAAGTCGGGCGGTCTTCAGGGCCGCCGATAGAGTTCAGCCGCAGCTCCACGCCGGTTATTCCGAGGTCTTTGAAGAACTTCCAAGCAAGAGAGATGACTTCAACATCCGCTGATGGGTCGGAAGCGCCGATCATTTCAAGTCCCATCTGGTTGTGCTCTCTATAACGCCCGGACTGAGGCCGCTCGTAGCGGAAAATCCGGCTGAAATAATAAAGTTTAGATACGGGAAGCTCTGCACCGAGGTTGTGTTCGAGATAAGCCCTTACTGTGGGAGGCGTACCTTCCGGTTTAAGTGTCAGGCTTCGACCTCCCTGATCGGTGAAGGTATACATCTGCTTCGTGACGATGTCCGTAGTCTTGCCCGTGTGGCGTGTGAAAAGTTCAGTCTCTTCGAATGTCGGAGTCCGTATCTCCCTGAAGTCGAAAAGCCTGCATATTTCTCTGAATTTATTCTCAATAAACTGCCAACGCGGGGTTGCAGACGGTAAGACATCCTGCGTTCCCCGCGGCGCACTGAACCTGGTCATTTTATTTATTGCTCCTCCACATGATATTAGCCAAAATGCCTTATTGTGTCAAACGAGAGACTGCCCAAAATCGCCTGTTTGGTTGACCAGCCTCATACTGCTGGGTATACTAGGTAGGTCGTTATTAATGCGATAATGATTGCGCTCGGAGAAAACCCACTTGAACAAGTTTTTGGAAAGATCTTATATCCGCCAGTCAGATGCCGGAAATTCCCAGTTTAAAGTCATAGATGCAGGACTGATGAGATACAGAGATGCGCTTGATCTGCAGTTGTCGCTTCATGCGGATGTCAAAGCCAAAAAAATCGGCGGCGCGTTGGTGCTCCTGGAGCATTATCCCGTGATGACCCTCGGAGTCAGCACCCATGCTGAAAATCTTCTGGTTTCTGAGAGTATACTCAAGAAAAATGGGATAGAAATAGTAAAGACAGACCGAGGCGGAGACGTTACATATCACGGCCCAGGGCAGCTTACCGGCTATCTTATAATCGATCTTCGCCTTATAAAGAGCGATGTACACAGCTTTCTGCGTCTTATAGAAAGTATAATCATCTCGACACTTGCCGATTTCGGTCTGGAAGGATGCAACAATGGCCTTGCAGGGGTTTGGACATGCGGCAAGAAGGTATGTTCCATAGGAATCGCAATTCGTGGAGGCGTAACCTATCACGGTTTCGCATTCAACGTCGATCCGAACCTGAGTCACTTCGGTTTTATCAATCCGTGTGGGCTTCAATCCGAGCAGATTACCTCGCTCAAACGGCTTCTTGAGCCCGCGCCGGATATGAAAACAGTGAAAGAACGGATTGTGGCTCATTTTACAAATTTTCTGAACCTCAAGGATGGGTTAGGATAATAACCTGCAATGAATTCAAGACGGCGGCGCCTGACAATCTTTTTGCTTATCGTGATCCCGCTCACGGTGTTTCTCGCCGCCGCTGTGTTCTACATAATAAACCAGGTCAGGTATACGATCCGGCATATAGATGTAATACTCGTCGAACAGATAGAGCAGCAGACAAACCGCGCAGTCGAAGTTGGCAAAGTGGACGTATCTCCATTAAAAGGCACTGCTACCATACACGGCCTGCGAATCGCTAATGGTGAATCATTCAAAAAAGGCACGCTGCTCGAAACCAAGCAGGTTATCGTCAACTTCCGCCTGAGAGACATTGTGTTCAGACGAGTCCCGGCCATACAAAGCGTGGATTCTATCAAACTCATTTCCCCAACTATTCTGCTGGAGCGCTTCAGAAACGGACGCCTCAATATCAGCGATCTCTTTAAAAGAAAGCCTGGCCCTCGCCGCCCTCCATTCATTGGTGTAGTCGATATTACGGACGGCACACTCGTGTTCAGAGACTGGCTGGCGCGTACACCGGGCCCGAAACCGGCAGTTACAAAAGCTGTCAATATCAATGGGACGTTCGATGCGTCAAATGCTCCTTTTTATGAATATAACCTCTCTGCTAAAGGGCCGGGTATGAAGCTCTTTAATATAGTCAGAATATCTGGCTCCATTGACAACACTGCAGGCGTGGTAGCAACGGATATAACAGCCGAAAATGCGGCGGCTTCCTACTGGATGGACTATTTCATAAAGCAGGGAGCGGTTAGAGTCCGAAGCGGGCGCGGCGATGCACGGTTGAGCGTGACCGGACGGTTGGTAAAGGGCAGAAGAATCTGGAGTTATGCGGGATCAGCGGATATCAGGAACGCTCAGGCGGTTGTTTCAGGTCTGAGAAAACCTGCTACTAGCATCAAAGGCAGGATAAGGCTGGTAAATCAGACACTGGATTTCAATCTTGCAGGCTCTATTACGGGTTCTCAGATGCGCATGAACGGCACAATGGCAGGGTTTGCGAATCCCCGGTTCGATTTACGCATTACATCCGGCAGCTTCGATTATTCCAGGGTTATCGAAGATTTTAAATCCCCAGCCAATCTGAACAGAATCATGATTTCAGGCCATGGCCCGCTTTCTCTCGATATTATCGGGCCCAGCAAACATATCGTCATAGCTGTAAGAGGCAAAATCCCATCGGTAGGATTCAACGGCTACCATGCGGCAGGTATTAACATTAGAGCCACTTATGCAGAGAGATCAATACTTGTGCAAAGCGCGTCCGCGCGGGCGCTGAATGGAAGAATAACAGCGTCCGGCTCTGTTACGATCATTAATGGAGCCGCAAGATTGGCGCTTTCCGGTACAGGTGCCGGTGTGGAGCTCAGCCGGATACCTCAATTGCGAAAATCCGGGCTGAGAGGTACCGCAACGGGGCATTTTACTGTGATCGGGCTATCATCAAGTCCGGTACTTGGTGCTAATGTTCAAGTTTCACGTGGAACCCTGGACAATGTTGCATATAGGGATGCCGTAGCACAGCTGACGATCAGGGACAGCCATGTAAGTATAAAGAGCATGGCGGGTTCCGTTGCAAGCGGGGTCATAAGGGCATCAGGAGAGATAACTCCGGCGAAGATGGATCTACGCGTGTCTGCCGTGGGAGTAGACCTGAGTATCTTGCAGAAACCTTTCGGTCTGACGGGTTATAAAGGAATAGTTGATTTTAACGGCAGTGTTAAAGGGCCTTTCAGTAATCCGGTAGTAACGGGAAGAGCGGAAGTGTTCAACGGCCGCTTCCAGCGTTTTGCGTTTGATTATGCAAGAGGCCGACTCGTAGCAACATCGTCCGGTATTACCCTGGAAGATGCGGTTATCCGTGTTTTACCTGCTGAAGTAGCGCTCCACGGTAAAATAGGCGGAATAGGCACACCCTCACCGACCATTAATTTCAATATCGATGTCTCAGAAGCTCCGGCTGAGCGAATACTCTCACTACTGCAGGTTAAAGCAGATATTACCGGCAGTGTTACAGGGAGCGTAGTAATACGAGGCACTGCTCCGAACATAACAGCAGCGGGGACATTGAGACTGTCGGATGGTTCATTCGCCGGGTATCCGGTCACACAGGCTCGCGCAGGATTTTCTTATTCCGACAAGCAGCTTCGGTTAACCGGTCTTCTGGCTCAAAGCGATAACGCGGTATTCAGCGCTGATGGAGTGATAGACGCTAAAGGCAATATCTCCTTCAACTTTATTGCAAACAACATCGCCCTTGTTCAATTGAGCCAGTACACAAAACCGTATGCGCTTCTCTCTGGGACAGTGGACGCAAAAGGCCGTATAGCCGGTACGGTAGGTAATCCAAGGGTGGAGGCAACTGTTGTCTCAAATAATCCTGTAATCAACACAGTGAAATTCGACAGGTTCGCATCTGAGGTCAAATGGAGTGGAAAATCACTTGTTATCGCGGATGTTAACCTTCAGTCGGCGAGCGGTGTCCTTTCTGTAGAGCGCGCGTCATTGGATACTGAAAAAAGAACAGTGCAGATAGATGGCGGCGTATTGAAAAACTTCTCATATCCCGTTATCTACACGGCTGTGTCGGAGAGTCCATATATCGGTCAGCCCGGAGGCGAGGGATTGAGATCGCTTCTCGCGAAGTTAAGGCGTCCAGATACAGGAATTCTTTCAGCATCATTTTCCGCATCAGGGCCGATAGATGAGCCGGAAGCCAAGTTCAGCCTTACAGCTCAGGATGTTGACATTTCGGAGATTAAAAACGCTCGAATCGATCTTTCTGCGGTTTCGCGCCGGGGCGAGCTCATACTGGAGTCGTTCGAAGCTACAGCTGAGGCTCTGAGCGTATCAGCACAAGGTACTTTGATCGCCAACGGACAGACTGATCTTGAAATAGATGCTTACAACGTGGACTTGGATGCACTTACTCCCGCTGCCGGGCCGACGCACATCAGCGGCACAGCTACTGTCCGTGCAACAGTGAAAGGGCCTATTGATGCACCGCTCGTTACGGCATCAGCTGAAGTCGTAAACCCGGTAATCTCCGGTATTTCATTTGACAGGCTTCGTGCCAGCCAGATAACTATCGGGCGCAATACTATTGAAATCAGCCGGGCACTTGTGACGAGGGACTCGCAATCCGCGGCATTCTTCGGAACACTTCCCTGGAACTGGCAGACATTCACCATACCTACAGACCAGCCGATTGCGTTCCACGCGGCACTGGAAGAGCAGACGCTAGAAGTGCTTACCCTGTTATCGGATGCTGTCACTGCTGACACAAAGAACCCTGGGCTTATTTCTGCGACGCTGGACCTCACTGGTTCAATAAGTAATCCAAATCTTGGCGGGCAGATGGTTATTAAGGACGGCAACATCAACGTCAGGAATTTTCAGACGGAGTTTACAAATATACAGGCAAATCTTGTATTCGATCAGGATTTGGTCCGAGTGGAGACACTGTCTGGCGGATCGAGCGGCGGCGGGACATTCGATGCGGTTCCAGGCGGTACAATATCGCTGCATAATTTATTCAAGCCCGCTTCCGGCAGTCAGCGAGGAGCTATAAACCTGGTTCTGAACCTCAACAATCTGAAACTTGTTGAGCAGAACCTGCTGGGTTATCAGGAGCGCGTGACAAGCACATTCTCAACGGTAAACGGGCTTGCTGTTTCAGGATCCGTTACGGAGCCTCTGATTTCAGGACAGGTTGCATTAAGCGATGCATCGGTTATCCTATCCCGCGTTCCAGCAGTCAGCCCAACAGGGATTGCCAGGTATGTTATAAATCCGAAGTTTAATATCGGGTTTAACATAGGAGATAATGTCTGGTTCAGAAACCCAAGTATTATCGCGCTTTTACGCGGAAGCGGGCAGGTCGCGGGTTCTTTGGAGAAGCCGCTCATAACAGCAGGAATACGTATTGATAGCGGGACTCTGCGATTCCCGACAACGAGAATGAGGATTACACGCGGAAATATCAATGTCAATTGGACTCCTGGCAGACAGACAGCAGGCGTGACTGTTGATCTGCATGCTCAGACAACCATTACAGCGACCTCAGGGCTGGGAACACAGCAGCGATATAAGATTACCCTTGATGTTTCAGGCCCACTGGACAAGCTTGAGCCTGAAAATATCTCACTCAAGAGTGATCCGGCAGGATTGACCAGAACGCAGATATTGGCAGCGCTGGGCCACTTTGAAGACATTTTCGGAACGGGAGAGACCGAGTTAAGAGACCAGCTTAGAGAGTTGTTCAGCGTGGCGGTATCTCCCCGCCTGTTCGACCCGTTGGAAACAACGTTCATAGAAGCTCTTGGTCTTGAAGATTTTTCTATTGAATACGGTTTTGAGCAGCCACTTGCCGTATTTTTATCGAGGGAATTGTTCGATAATTTCTATCTTTCATACTGGAGGATTGTGACCGGCGCTCAGACGATAACCGGAGCGACGTATTCGTTGACTCTGAGTTACAGGATTCGTGACTGGCTGGAATTTTCATACGTAACTGACTCCCGCCGCCTGGGTGTGCTGGAAATGTCGTACAACCGGAGATTCTGATTGTGAACTTATGGCTGATCAGTTGGCTATATCTATTCGATGCGAACGTCTGCAAAAATAGGTTTCTTTTTGTTATGGTTCAGGATATGATGGATAATACGCTGGAGGTGCGTTGACCAATGTTATGCAGTAAATCTCAAATCGGACGGAAATCGGCCCTGGTACTGGTTCTGGCAGTGACCACGGCACTGATCTTCTCTCTGAGCCTTTCCGCCTTTGCGCAGGAAGGGGCTAAGGTGACTCAGATAGTCATCACAGGTAACCGGAATATCAACAAGGAAACGGTTGAAAACGTTATCAAACTGGCTCCGGGCGCGACATACACAAAGGAGGCTGTAGAGAAGGATCGTGAGGCTATAAGCGCGCTTGGTTACTTCAGCGCGGTCCCTGTACGGACAGAGGACACTCCTGAGGGAGTAAGGGTGATCTTTGATGTTGTGGAAAACCCATTGGTCAAAGAGATAAACATAGTCGGTTCGGAACCGGTTGGGAAAGATACAATCCTCAACATCATGAGGACGAAGCCGAACCAGGTGTTGAACACAAACACTGTCGATATAGATATATCAGCTATTCAGGACTACTATCGCGACCTGGGATATGTTGCGCACGTTACGGAAGATAGTGGTATAGATCCGAAGACCGGGACATTGACAATCGCAATACTTGTGAGCACGGTCGAGAAGATAGATATAGTCGGAAACAAGAAAACCAGGATAGAAGTGTTCACCCGCGAAATGAAAGAGAAGCCGGGTGATTACTTTAATATGAAGACTCTTCGAGACGACATCGCTCGAATCTGGAATCTGGACATTTTAGAGGATGTGCAGGCCCCAAAGATAGAACCAGGTTCTTCAATAGGCAAAATCGGTGTTGCGATACCGGTGACTGAAAAGAAGACCGGAAATGTATCGGTTGGTGTAGGTTACAACTCACGAAGCAGGTTAGTAGGACGGGCTGAAATGACGGAAACCAACTTCCGTGGGCTTGGACAGGGCCTGACACTTCTGTGGGAGACCGGCACAAGTGACGGGATTGGCGGCTCGAACAGTTACGAGGTCGGGTTCCACGAACCGTGGATCGACAAATATCATACTTCGCTTTCAGTGAACGTGTTCGACAAGCTGCTTTACAGGTTTTCATCCGCGCTTTTCGGAAATGACGGCGATGTAGACGGCCAGACATATGATGAACGGCGTAAGGGTGGCACCCTTGGTTTGAGCAGGCCTATCAGTGATTATACAAGAGGTTATATTACACTAAGGACGGAAACTGTAGACACTACAACCCTTAATATAAGCAGTTTGCAGCCGAGTGATGTGAACAGGTTTGTCGCACAGAGTGGCCCCGTGCACAGTGCAACGAGCAGAATTGTTAATAATACAAGGGATTTTGATAGTGACCCGGCAGTAGGTTGGTATAGGTCCGTGTCGTTTGAAGCCGGTAATGCGGATGTGGTTGAGCAGTATACTGCGAAGGATCTGAATGTTCCGCCTGCAAACGAAAACGGCTTGGTTGTAAATGAAGCGAATATCAAAGGGCCGTTCCAGAAACTGCAGATCGATATCAGACATTACTGGAGCAAGGGCGGCCGTAAAGAAGCCCCGACTGACAAACGAGTTACCCTCGCAGCGAGGCTGCTTGCCGGCGTATCGAACGGAGACCTTCCGTTCTTCGAGCAATTCTTTGTCGGAGGTGCTGAAAGCCTTAGGGGTTACAGGGAAGACAGATTCTGGGGTGATAAGATGGCTGTTTTGAGCATTGAATACCGCCATCCGGTATCCCAGGGGTTGACCGGCGTTTTGTTCTTGGATTATGGGGATGCCTGGGGTGCTCCAAGAACATACAGTATATCCGATGATCTTGACCAGCACTCAGGGTTCAGCCCGAGTATCGGAACAGGCATAGGTCTTCGAGTAAATACACCTATAGGAAACCTTCGTTTCGATTACGGAATAGGAAGCGACGGAGCCAGGACCCATTTCAGTATAGGCCAGGCGTTCTAATCTTATACTTACTTAACATTGACTGAGATATTCACAAGGCCCTGATCTACAAATTCAGGGCCTTTTCAAATTCTGTATCACAAATCCTCAAACCTGATTCCATCCCGGCAATGCTTGTCTTGATGACTCGTCTATCTATAGACGGAGACGCGGTCGACCCAACTGCGCTTGTCCCAGCCCTGCCGTTTCTGTTATAATGCAGACGGCGGAGGCGGTAATCGAGCGCGAAAGGCATCGGTCGTCCTCCGTCATTGATTATTTAAAAGGGGAATCAACCAGAAATGGTAAAACGATCATTCGAACTGGTAATCGCCGCTGTATTAGCAATGGTAGCGTTGTCTTTTACGCCTGCAAAGGCAGCAGATACTTCTGCATCCCTGGGATATGTGGATGCTGCAACGGTTTTCGAGAAGTATACGAAGACTGAAAAGGCAAAAGCAGATCTCGAAGCATTTGCCAAGCAGCTTGATCTGCAGTTGAAGACCCTTGATGCGAACAAGATGCTGGATGATAACGATTCAAAGGAGCTTTTAGCGCTCGTCATCAAGCAAAACCCGACTGAGAGCGAAAAAGCACGGATAAAGGAACTTCAGGATAAAGAGAAGACCCTTGATGCCGAACTTAAATCTCTCCAGGCTAAAACAGAACCTACTGACCAGGAAAAAGCCCGGCAGAAGGAACTGATGGATATGGCGTCCAAATCTGAAGATAATTGCAAAAAAATGAGCCAGTCGGCAGAAACAGATTTCACAGCAAAGAGAGACAGCGTGTTCACTGATCTCCGCAACGATATTATGAAAGTCATTGAGGAAGTCGCGAAGCAGAAGAAAATAGACGTTGTCATAGATAAAGTAGCTGTTTACTATGGTGGTGTCGATCTGACACAGCCGGTGATTGACAAGCTAAACGGCAAAAAGAACTAGACTGGACAGGTTACCCGTGAATCTACGAGTTCTGTATGGATCACTGGGTGTTGTTTGCATAATCGCTCTGACTATTGCTGGCTTCGGCTGGTATATTGAAAGTCAGAGAGCGCCTGAAGTCGCAAAAAAACAGGTTTATTGCAACCTGGATGAGTTAGTATCAAGCCATCCTGCGTGGAAACAGTTAGTTCTGGTCCGAGAGATGATGTTGCGTAATGAGCGGAGTGTCCGGTTCAAAAACGGCAACGCATCTCTATCTCGCGGCATGGATTTCGAGTTCCGGGAACCGGCTGTGTTATCGGAGTCGAGGGCATCTCTGCAGTCGAGGCTTGAAAAAAGGTCTCAGCAGGAGATGCAGTTAATACGTTTACAGCTAGAAAATGCTCTTGAAAAGAGGCTGAACGAGCGGCGGCAGGATCTTGAAGCTCAGGCAAGTGCCGCCGAGGCTGAAGAAAGACGAAAATCCGAGCAGAAGCTTGCGGTTGACCTGCGCGCCCTGAATGAAGAACAGCAATATGAGCGTGTAGATACAGCAATAAAGTTGTACGCATTGAAAGCGCAGCTTTCAGTAGAGGGCCTTTCTTCTGATGCAGTAAAACAGTCTATTGCTTCAAGAGAGAGTGAGTTTGACAGTATAAAGGCAAAGCTGACTCAGAATGAGAATGATCTTGTTTCTAGGATGGCTGCGAAGTCATTAAAAGTAGGAGAAGAACGCCGGAAATCAGCTGAAAATGAACTGGAATCTATCCGCGATGACGAAACGCGGAGGATAAACGATTTAATTAGGAAAAAGCGCGAACGGTTCAGATATGAGTTGGTGAAAAACAACTTCAACGATGCTAGAATGCAGTTGATTGGTTCGTGCTCTACTGAATATGGCAGAGAAAATGCAGTAGTGAGCTGTGCTCCGGCGGAGCTTGTATTGAAATATTCCGCTATTAAGGGCGGTGATGAAGCGAGCGCTCTGGAGAAATCGCTTCGCTGTAGAATCCATTCTGAGCTTGAAACCGTTGTGCGGAGAATTGCACGGCAGAACGGCATGAATGTGGTGTTCAAAAATACTGGAGAGGTAGAGGATAGGACCGACTGGTTTCGGGAGAGACTCCCGTATCTTCCGAGCCGGGTGAAAAAGGATGACAGGCATTAGAGTTCATGAGCTTGCAGAGATAGTCGGCGGATCGGTCGAAGGACCGGATGATATACCGATTACAGGTGCTGCGAGTATAACAGATGCGGTACAGGGTGATATCGTTCTCGCGGAGAACGGAAGATACTTTGATTCTGCGATCAGGTGCAGCGCTTCGGCTATTCTGGCTGAAAGCGGGACCTGTGAGGGGAAATCTGTTATCCATGTAAATAATCCTCGAAAAGCTTTTGTCGAGATTCTCAAAGCATTCGAACCGGTCAGCACTGCACCAAAAGCCGGGATTGATCCAAGCTGCAGGGTAGGGGATCGGGCCACTGTAGGCGAAGGCGTATCTGTCGGGTACGGGTCTTTCATCGGTGATGATGTATCTATAGGCGATGGTACGGTCATCCAGCCGCTTGTATTCCTGGGAGATGGTGTTAGTATCGGAGCCGGCTGCATAATACACCCGAATGTTACGATATACCCTGGCTGTGTGCTGGGGTCGAATGTTATCGTGCATGCAGGTACTGTGATAGGTAGTGACGGGTTCGGTTATATTCCCGTAGACGGTGGATTGAGCAAGGTCCCGCAGATCGGTAACGTCGTTATCGAAGATGACGTAGAAATAGGCTCATGCACTACCATAGACCGCGCAAAAACAGGATCGACAAGAATCGGACGGGGAACCAAGATCGACAACCTTGTGCAGATCGCGCATAACGTAAAGATCGGTAAGTCCTCCGTTATTGTTGCGCAGGTCGGAATAGCAGGTAGCGTTGAGATAGGAAACGGAGCAACGCTTGCTGGGCAAGCTGGAGTAAAGAACCACGTTAAGATAGGCGATGGTGCTGCAGTTGCTGGTCAAGCCGGTGTTTTCGGTGATCTGCAGCCGGGTGGTATGTATTCGGGATATCCGGCCAGGCCCCATAAAGATGCATTAAGGGCGCAGGCAGCGCAGTTAAGGCTGCCGGAATTACAAAAGACTGTTGAAATGCTGAAGAAAGAAGTCGAGCAGTTGACTCGACGGTTAGCTCAGTTGGGCGGTGAAGATATTTGAGTCGTAAGCAAAGTAATCTACAGCGGACACTTAGCAAGAAGGTGAATATACGCGGTACCGGCCTCCACAGCGGAGACAGGTGCGAGGTAATTCTGCATCCGGCTGAAGAAGACACAGGTATTGTATTTATCGGGAACGGAGAACAGGTCGCAGGACTTGCAACGAATGTTGTTGAGACGGCTAGAGGCACGACTCTTGGGTATAATGGGACGAAATATCGGACAATAGAGCACCTTATGGCCGCACTTAACGGCCTGGGCGTAGACAACAGCCTTGTCGAAGTCCTTGGCCCCGAGATGCCTGCTCTGGACGGCAGCTCTATGCCGTATGTCGAGGCTATCCTCTCTGCTGGTACCGTTACTCTTCATAAACCGCGAAATATCTTCAAATTGACTGAGCCCGTCTATGCGAGCCGAAATGACAGCTTCATTCTGGCAGTACCGTCGGACCGTATGAAGATTACTTATGTGCTCAAATACGATCATCCTATGATAGGGCTGCAAACTTCAACATTCGAGCTCAGCGAGGAAGGATTTACGAAAGAAATAGCTCCTGCGCGGACATTTGTGATGTATGAAGAGATAGCAGCTCTTCTGTCACAGCATCTTGCCCGCGGCGGCAGTATAGATAATGCAATAGTGATATGGCAGGACAGATATTCATCGGATTTGCGATTTAAAGATGAGTTGTCCAGGCATAAGATATTGGACATAATCGGTGATCTGGCACTGATTGGCGGGCGGATGAATGCCGAAATTCTAGCAGTGAAATCCGGACATGCTTTAAATGTCGTGTTTGCGCAAGAGCTGATGAGGCACTTTGCCGGTGGAGAGAGCAAACAAGCGGCGTAAAGATAGTAAACAGGGGGCGAGAGCGTTGATCGAGATCGAGGAAATCAGAGGTATTCTGCCACACAGATATCCGTTTCTTTTAGTTGACAAGATTTTGAAAGTCGAAGGCACCAAGAAGATTGTCGGATTAAAAAATGTAACTATTAACGAGGAGTTCTTCCAGGGACATTTTCCAGGACATGCTGTTATGCCTGGTGTACTGGTAATAGAGGCTATGGCACAGGTTGGGGGAGTCCTCCTTTTATCACTTACCGGAAATGTCGGCAAGCTCGCATACCTTGGTGGTGTGGATAATATGCGGTTCCGAAAGCCGGTTTTGCCTGGAGATACTCTTATCACCGAAGTAGAACTACTCAAGACTCGTGGAACCATCGGAAGAGTTAAAGCAGTTTCCAGCGTCGACAATGAAGTCGTAGCTGAAGGTGAGTTTATCTTCGCTCTTGTTGAAAGAAAAAAGAATAAACAACAGGTCGACAATGCAGTCGGCAGTGTGCATGAGTGAGGAATGGAATGATGAATCCGGAAGTTGCGACCGGGATACATCCAACAGCGATAATCGATCCATCAGCGGAGATCGGTGAGGGTGTCGTAATTGGATCATACTGCGTCATCGGTCCTGACGTGAAAATAGGCGATGGGACCAGGATTGAGCACCATGCCGTGATAGAGTGCAATACGACGATTGGCCGAAATTGCCATATCGGTGTAAGTGCAGTGCTTGGTGGCGCACCTCAGGACTATAAGTTCCACGGAGAAAAAAGTTTTCTAACAATCGGCGATGAAAATATCATAAGGGAATTCTGCACGATCCACCGCGCAAGCGGAGAAGGAACCAGCACGATTATAGGTAACAACAATATGCTGATGGCATACTGTCATGTTGCTCATAACTGCAAACTTGCCAACAACATCACAATGGCGAATATGGCAGGAATCAGCGGTCATGTCCAGGTCGAAGATAAGGTGATCTTGAGCGGTATGGCTGGCGTACATCAGAATGTGCGCATAGGGAAACTTGCCATGGTCGGTGGAATGTCAAAAGTAGTGCAGGATGTTCCGCCGTTTATGCTGGCGGATGGAAGGCCTATCAAAGTCTACGATCTCAATGTGATCGGACTGCGTAGGAACGGCGTAGCACCAAGATCGCGTGCGTCGTTAAGGCAGAGCTACAAGCTGCTTTACAGATCATCGCTCAATATAACCCAAGCGGTGGAGAGGATTGAGGCCGAAGTGGAGCCCTGCGAAGAGTTGCAGTATCTCCTTAACTTCGTCAAGCAAATAAAGTGCGGCCATAATGGCAGGCAAACAGAGCACCGTGGCTAAGGTCACTACACCATCGATAGCAATAGTAGCCGGTGAAGCCTCCGGAGATGCGAGCGGCAGTGCTTTAGCCGTTGAACTTCGGAAGCTTTGCCCGGATATTACTATCTGGGGAGCAGGCGGACCAAAGATGCGTGCCGCTGGTGTCGAACTAGTCTCGGACTTTTCGAGTGTTGGCGCAATAGGGATAGTAGAATCGCTGAAAATGGTCCCAAGGCTCCTATGCGAACTGGCAAGACTAAAGAAAGAGTTCTGCAAACGGCAACCTGATGTATTCGTGCCGATAGATTTCGGCGCTTTTAACGTAAAACTCGGCAGGTTCGTAAGAGAACAGGGGATTCCTACAGTTTACTATTTTCCGCCCGGTTCATGGCGAAAACGGCCCGGTAAAAATTCCAGTCTTCTGGCAGCATCGGACAGGATTATTACACCGTTCCCGTGGTCTGCTGAAATACTGACCAAAGTGGGTGCGGATGCTCTTTTTTTAGGACATCCACTTTTGGACCAGGTAGTGCCTTCGATGGATGTAGATCAGTTGATCGATGTTCTTGATCCAAAATATGAGATACCCAAAGGTGCGCGGATAGTTGGGATATTGCCTGGGAGTAGAACGCATGAAATCGACAACATACTGCCCGCAATGCTGGAAGCCGCGTCGATTATTGAAGATGAAGTTCCTTACAAGTGCTGCTTTATAATCGCTGCCGGGTCCGATAAAGCCACTCGAAAGATAAATCAGATACTGAATGATTTCGAAGCCGGTGCAGATTTAATTACAGAGAATATTTATGTTTCACGAGGCCGAACATACGATGTGATGGCCAATTCAGACCTTTTAATCAGTTGTTCGGGGACCGCGACTCTTGAGGCGATGATACTGACAACCCCGATGATCATCGTTTACCGTGGTTCCTCACTTATGAAATTGGAATATCTTTTTCGAAAAAGTATACTTGAGCAATTTATTGGGATGCCCAACATTGTTGCTGGGAGGGAAATATGTCCGGAATTACTAGGGGACCAGGCGTCACCCGAGAAGATAGCGGAGCTTGCTGTAAAGTATCTGAAGGAACCGGTGGAGCTTCAGAGAATGAGGGTGGCACTCCAGTCCGCGCGGGAGGTACTTGGCGCACCTGGAGGGACAGGCAGAGCCGCGAAAGTGGTATTGGCGGCGGCGGGCCTGCAGCCAAGAGCCTGAGCTTCTTTCTTTTCAGACGCAGGACTTTCTTCTTGTTAGTTGCGCCCATAATAATGTTCGTATTCGGAAAACCCGTGCTTTCGACTTTACTTGCAGGGTTTGTTTTGGTTGTATTTGGCGAGGCAATCAGAGTATGGTCAGCAGGACATCTTGTTAAATCAGAAGTGCTGACGGTTTCAGGCCCTTTCGCCCATGTCAGAAATCCGCTTTACATCGGCAGCTTTTTCATAACGTGCGGCTACTCTACAATGACCGGCGGATGGCTGGTCTGGGCTATCGTGATACCGCTTTTCTTTGCATTCCATGGCGCAGCTGTGATATGGGAAGAACGGTTCCTGATCGAGCAGTTTGGGGATGATTTCAAAGTGTACTGCAAAAGAGTGCCGAGAATAATACCCAGTCTATCTGCCAGGATCACTTCAGATACCCACAAGTTCTCATTCAAGCAGGCCAAGCTGAACAAAGAAGTCAAAACGATTATGGGAACAGTAGTCATAGTGATTGCTTTCGCCATAAAAATGGTGCTACAGAGTTTTGGTAGCTGATGTAGCGAGTAGTAGATATCGTTTCAGCCAAAACTCCTTCCGGGAGAGTTTCGGGTGTAAGCGAAAAACAACAGATGCAGCATTATCATTGACTGGTTATGTGTCCGTAGGATTGTTACAATCATTACCCGAAACTCTTTAAGCAGTTAGGAAACAACTTTGGATAATCGTAAAAAACTCGTCCAATACATATTAGCGTATAAGTGGCAGTTTATCTTAGGATCAATATTAGGCGGAGTTGTTACTTGTGGTGATCTACTGACGCCGTTTCTGGCCGGCAAATTCCTCAATGCAGTCAAGCTGGACAACTGGAACATGATCAAAATGATTGCCTTGGCGTTTGTCATTGTACAGTTGCCGAAGGGTGTGGCGAATTATGGGCAATCCTACCTAATTGCATCTGCAACAAATCGTATTGCTACAGATATCAGAAACCGCATATATGCTCACCTGCATTCAATGACCTTGAGCTTTTTCGAGCGGAATAAGGTTGGGCACCTGATGTCGCGGATGACCAATGATGTAGGCCTCATACAAAATGGTTCCGGTGCTATTACGGATGTCATCAATGCTCCTCTGACTGTTATCGGTGGAATTGCCAGGATGTTTATGATCAATTGGGTCCTGGCAGGTATATTTATACTTTTTGTGCCGGGTATGGGCGTTTTGATCAGTAGAATTACACGCAAAATGCGGAAACTGACGATAAACCTTCAATTGAAGCTGGCCGATGTGATTGCTGTCCTCGAGGAGACAATTGTTGGGATCAGAGTAGTCAAATCGTTTGGCATGGAGAAAAATGAAATACAGCGATTTTTTGAGCAGAACTTGGCCAGCCTGAAGGCTGCCCTAAAGAGCGCTCGGAGAAGCGCATTAGTTACTCCGATAACAGAGTTCTTTGGCACAATCGTTGTAGTAGCGATAATGCTGCTCGGTGGCTATCTGGTAACGTCGCACCAGATTCCATACGGTTCAATAGTCGAGTTCGGAGGCATAGCGTTTTATGTCGCCAGTTCCGCAAAGAAGATCGGGCGATTGAATGTTACATACCATCAGACAATGGCCGGTATTGATCGCATTTTCGAGGTTCTTGATGAAGAACCGGACATTGCTGATTCTCCTGATGCTGTTGACCTTGGCGAAATAACCGGCCACGTCGCGTTCAAAAATGTCTCATTCTCTTATCAGACCGGCGAACAGGTTCTGAAAAACATTTCTTTCACGATGGAACCGGGCAAAGCGGTCGCCGTTGTAGGGCCGAGCGGCGCCGGAAAGTCTACTGTTGCGAATCTAGTACCAAGGTTCTACGAGGTTTCAGGCGGTGCGGTATTGGTCGATGACCATGATATTCGTTGTGTGACTTTGGAGTCGCTTAGGAAGCACATAGGTATAGTTCCGCAAGAAACGATACTGTTCAGCGGGACAATAAGGGACAACATCGCTTACGGAAGGCCGGATGCTACGGACGAGGAAGTTGAACAGGCTGCTCGCGCTGCAAATGCTCATATGTTTGTCAGCCAGTTCGAAGACGGCTATAAGACGGTGATCGGCGAACGGGGCGCAAGGCTTTCGGGTGGTGAAAGACAACGGATTGCCATCGCAAGAGCGATTCTGAAAGACCCACGCATATTGATCCTCGATGAGGCCACGAGTTCTCTCGATGCCACTTCCGAGCGACTGGTGCAGGAAGCGCTGGATAAGCTCATGGTAGGGAGAACGACGCTTGTAATAGCACACAGGTTGTCTACCATAAAGCAGGCTGATCTGATTATCGTCCTTGGAGACGGCAGAATAGTCGAGCAGGGAAGTTTTGATGAACTGATGCAGCATGAAGGCGCTTTTGCTAGGTTGTATCACACACAGTTCGATTTAAAAAAAGAAGAGGTAGTTGCTTCCAGTGAAGGACATCTGGAAAAAACTCAGAACTGAGATAATCTGGCGGCTTTTGTGGCTTGTTTCCACCGGTATCGCCTGCACTGTGAGAATCAAGCCGGTAGGAATAGACCGGCTTGAAGATATGCGCAGTTCAGGACATGGTGGCGTAATAGCTACATGGCATGGAACGACTATACTCCCGATATACTTTTGCCGTCATATGGGGTTTTGGGCGATTGTTTCGGTGTCAAAAGACGGTGAGCTGCAGTCAAGGCTTCTTCAATCTCGCGGATATAGGATAGTCCATGGTTCCAGCCGTGCACACGGCGCAAAAGCGCTGCTCGAATCAGTGAAGCGCATAAAAGACGACGGAATTATAACTATTACACCGGACGGGCCACGTGGTCCGGCAAAGGTGGTGCAGCCTGGAATAGTCCTGATGGCTGAACGGTCAGGTTGCAGCATTTTGCCAGTAGGTATTGCTTGCTCACGAGTGTGGCAGTTCAACTCATGGGATAAACACGAGGTTCCAAAGCCGTTTTCAAAGGCATGTATCGTATTCGGTGATCCGATACATGTCGGGAAATGTGAGACGGATGAAGACCGGACTAAGTGGTCTGAAATGATAGGAAAAGCTATAAGCGCGGCGGATGAAAGAGCCGCTGAGGAACTGTTTGGAAAGGGAAAGCAGGATGCCGATTGTTTATAATCTCCTGCTCCTTCTGCTCAGTCCGGTTCTAGCCGTATATTACATCTGGAGAGTCTTGGGGTCAGGGAAATCCCGCAATGCATGGCGGCAGCAGCTGGGTATTTTCCCCGAAAGTGTCCACAGAAGATCAAAAACACGGCCGCGTATCTGGATTCAAGCTGTATCTGTCGGCGAAGTAGTCGCAAGCGCACCGATACTCCGCGAGATAAAAGCTATTTGCCCTGATGCGGAAATTATAGTTTCCACCACGACCATTACAGGCCAGGAAATGGCCCGGAAATCTCTTCCTGAGGCGGATCATATCATATATTTTCCGCTGGATACTGCATTTTCCGTGATAAAGTCGCTGGATGTAGTCGATCCTGATGTCTTTGTAAGCATGGAAAGCGAGATTTGGCCGAATTTCCTCGAATTTGCAAGAAGAATCGGTGTCCGAACGCTGATAGTAAATGGGATTGTCTCCGACCGCACCGTAAAGAATGGTAGAAAGATAAAGCCGTTCTATAAGTGGGCTCTTTCCAACGTTCAGACGATGCTCATGCAGACAGATACCGATGCCGAGCGGATAATCGGGCTTGGAGCTTCAGAAAAGCGTGTAGAGGTCATCGGTAACTGTAAGTTTGATCAGGAGTCCGACCCGCTTACTAAACCGGAGATCGATGAAATAAGAAAGCGCTTCGGATTAATAAAAGGCCAGAGTGTGTTTGTAGCAGGAAGCATTAATCCAGGCGAAGATGAGCCGGTTTTGGATGCATTTAAGCTAGCGCGGCAGTCTGTTCCCGATCTCAGAATGATATTGGCACCAAGGCAGATAGAACGCGCCGATGAAATAGTCGAAATGGCGAGTGCTCGCGGTCTGTCCTGTGGCAGAAGAAGCCAGTCTGAGAACATATCAGGAAAAGAGGATATTATCATCCTTGATACCTTCGGTGAGCTTGCCACTGTCTATGCGGTTGGTTACGCGGCGTTCGTCGGGGGAAGCCTGATCCCGAAAGGTGGCCACAATATCCTCCAGCCGATAGCGCAGGGAAAACCTGTCCTTTTCGGTCCTTACACTTTTAAAGCGCGCGATCTGGTCAGACAGGCTGTGGATGCTGGAGTTGGTTTTGAAGTCAAGGATAAAGAAGAGCTTGCGAAACACATAACAAATCTGCAAACACACGGTCCTGCACTGGATGATATACGAAAATATGCTCTTGAGATGATGAATGCAAACAGGGGCGCGTCAAGGAGATATGCGGAGAAGATAGTAGAGGCGAGTAAACAGGGAGCAGGGAACAGAGAACAGAAGGATCGCGGAGTATCTGAACACTTGCTATCCCCCAGTATCCTGCTTTTGCCCTTTTCCTGGCTCTATGGGCTTGGACTGTGGGTGTATTTATTGCCCTATAAAACTGGACTAAGGCTGCGATATAAACTCCCCTGCCGTGTCGTGAGCGTTGGGAACCTGACGTTCGGAGGAACAGGGAAATCCCCTGCGGTACGGTCAATATGTGAAGGTTTATTGCGCCGTGGACTGAAACCCGCAATACTCAGCCGGGGGCATGGTGGAAGTCTGTGTAAGGTTGGTGCTGTAGTGTCGGACGGCATTACACGGTATCTGGATGCACATGAATGCGGGGATGAACCGGCGCTTCTTGCTAATGCGCTCCCCGGAGTGCCTGTAGCAATCGGAAAAGACAGGCGCAAAATGGGGCTGATTCTGATGGAAAGGTTCAGCCCGGATGTGATAGTGCTCGATGACGGAATGCAGTATTGGCAGCTTCACCGAGATGTCGAAATAATACTTGTGCGAGCGGACAAACCGTATGGAATGAACATGTTATTGCCTGCTGGGGATCTTCGGGAACCCGTAAGCGGGATTAAACGAGCCGACGCGGTCATGATCACTGGTAAAGAACTGGTTGATTCCGACCGCGCAGCCGGTCTTAAGGCTGAGTTGGCTTATCGTGCGCCTGATGCGGAAATATTTACCGCAGGTAAAGTTCCGAGCGCTTTGATCGACTGTGAAACGGGCGAGCGACTTGATACATCTAGGCTTCAGGGAATGGCGATAGTGGCGGTATCCGGCATTGCAAGCCCTGAATCATTCGATATACTACTCAGAGAGTGCGGCGCGGATATAAAGGAAAGAATAAGCTTTGGAGACCACTGTTCGTATTCTCAAGAGAGGGTGAATGCTGTTCAGCGGGCATTTGAGTCAAGTGGTGCACAAGCTATAGTCACAACGGCAAAAGATGCCGTAAAACTGCGTCTAGAGAACATGTATGTGTTGGACATTGAACTTATGATAGATAACATGGATCGGCTTTTGGATAGGGTGATTGGTTTATGACGCGCCGAAAGCTGAGAAAAAGACTGGAATTTCTGGGCGGAAGGATAGCTGCATGGGTTTTCCTTCGCTTTTCGAGCAGGTTGAACAAATCGAATATAGGCCGGTGGGGCAGGAGACTTGGAGACTTTATGTTTCTTATGTCCCGAAGATACAGGCGGGTAGCTATAAAAAATCTCACAGCGGCATATCCAGAATGGAGCAGTGAGAAGGTCCGCGCAACTGCCAGAAACACCTGCAGGCACTTTGCAAAAGGCATGCTGGAGTTCTTGCATATTCTGCACCTGCCGCCTGAGGAACTTGATGCCTGGATTGATCTTGATGGAAAAGAATATATGGATGAAGCTCTTGCCAAGGGACATGGCGTTATTCTTATAACGGCTCATCTGGGCAACTGGGAGATATTTGCCCGAAAACTGGTTCTATCCGGCTATAAAGTGAACGTGATAGCCCGCAATAGCGACGACCCGGCGATGACCGGCATTGCCAACAAAATGCGTGAGACAGCCGGATATCACGTGCTGGACAGGGACAACTCAGCACTTCCGGCTGTCAGGTCGCTTAAGAGAAATGAGGTTTTGGGAATACTGCCGGACCAGAACACGTTCACCGGTATATTTGTAGACTTTTTCGGCAAACCCTGTGCTACTGCAACAGGCCCTGCCGTATTTGCACTTAGAACAGGCGCTCCAGTTGTCTGTGGGTTTGCGCGCAGGGATGAAGAAGGCCGGTTTAGGGCAAGAATATACCCGCCTATTACTGTAACTCATACAGGTAATGAAAAAGAAGATATTCACATGCTGACGCAGGCAATAACCACGGCAATAGAAGATGAGATCAGAAAAGACCCGTCTCAGTGGCTGTGGCTCCACGACAGATGGAAACGGGCATCGGAAGCAGTCAAGGAATCGATGGAGACAAGTAGTTGAAAAAGTTATTCGGATTCGCAGTAATTATAGCTTTGATAACAATATCATCCACGCTTTTCGCAGCAGATGAGCTGGAAAGTCTCAAGACTCATGTCCATAAGGCTGCAGGTGGACTGAAAGATCTTAGCTGCAATCTGGTCGTTGTCAATTCCAACCAGCGAGAGCTTCAGAAAATGGGCAAAGTCTTCGCGGAGCTTTATGAGTTTAAAAGCGCCAAAGTAGTGTTTAAGGCCCCCGATAGCCTCAAGATAAACGGTGTGCTGGGTATGATGAAGGTTGAATTCATCACCGCAGGTAATGTCCGGCACATTAGAATCCCGTCTATGAGATACAAAAAACGTGAAGATATATCGAAAGAGCAGGAAAAACGAATGAGCCCGCTGGATGTGGGCGTAGTATCTGATGTCATCTGGGATATTTACAATATCAGCCTGGTCCGGACTGAAAAGAACGAAGACGGTTCACTTGCTTATGTTCTGAAGCTGAAGACAGCCAAGAGCAGCAAGTATCAATTGATCTGGATTGACGGTAAGGATTATAAATTGTTGAGGCGCGACAGGATGTTCGGAGATGACTCGCTCAAGGTGAAGACGCTATACTTCAACCATATCAAGGTAAACGGGATTTGGACTCCATGCAAGGCTGAGGTATACAACAGTGAAGGAAAACTGGCAGCGACAACAGAAACAAAGGATATCACTGTTAATACGGGAGTGGAGCAGAAAGAGTTCGATTAAGTAACCGGTTGAATCCTTATTATGTCAAACAACTTATCCATATTGATCGTCAGACTGAGTGCGATAGGGGACGTAGTTATGACTACGGCTGCTGTACGCATGCTCAGACGGCGTATACCGGATGCCAGGATTACCTGGGTAGTCGAGTCTAAATCGGCTGGAATCCTTGAGGGCAATCCGGATGTGGATGAGACGATTAACTTTGACAGGAGCGGCCCGGCATCTTTTCTGAAACTCACGCAAGTGTTGAGAAAACGCCAGTTTGATGTGGCTCTTGATTTCCAGGGATTAGCGCGGAGCGCCCTCGTAACTGCGGCATCGGGAGCAAAACGCCGGATAGGTTATGCTGACAGCAGAGAGTTCAGCGGAGTAGCCTACAATGAGACCGTAGCTTGCGAAAAAACTGCTCCGAAACGCCGTTGCCGTCACGGTATGGCCTGCTATATGAGGCTTCTTGAACCGCTTGGGATCATTCCTGATGACCAGGACGGGGATATGCGGGTGGTTATCAGTGATGAGGAACGAGAGTCAGCATCGAAGATATTAATAGAAGCTGGATTGAACGTAGGAGAAAAGGCGGCAGCCCTTTGTCCTGCGACTACAAGGGCTAACAAGCATTGGTCTGAAGAAGGATGGTCGAAACTTGCGGATCTTTTGTGGAATGAGATGGGCATGAGGAGTATATTCCTTGGCGTGAAAAAAGACCGCGAGATGATCGATAGGATCTTGGCAAAAATAGAGGCCCCTGCGATTAATATAGCAGGCTGCACAACGCTTAAACAGGCTGTGGCAGTTCAGGACAGTTGCTCTCTGGTAGTTGCGGTCGACACAGGGCTTCTTCACACCGGCGTTGCAATCGGAAAGCAATCTATAGGAATATTCGGTCCGACAACCGCCTGGCAGAACCATATTAATCGGGATAATTTCGCAGTTGTCAGAAAAGATATGGACTGTGTACCATGCTTTAAAAAGCCGACATGCGAACGTTTTGAGTGCATAACGGATGTAACGCCGGAGGAAGTTTTATCGGCGGCGCAGTCAGCCATATTTCCGCACAGTTTTGAGGGAGCAGAGAGTTGAAAGGCCGTATAAATACAGTGCATATCGAGTTCGGCAGGCATATGTACGGCGGAGCTCTGCAGGTCGTCTATCTTATGCGCGGCTTGGCCGAGAGAGGGCATGGTGTCGATCTTGTATGCGCGAAGGGAAGCGCTATCGAGACTGAGGCTCGCCGGTCGGGCATACCCGTTCATCCCGTAAGTGTATGGTGCGACTGTGATCCCTCGCTTGTGTTGAGAGTCTATAGTGAGGTGCGGAAGGTAAAGCCTGATGTAGTGCATCTCCACAGCCGGAGAGGCGCAGAGATTTTGGGCGGGGTAGCTGCAAGGATGGCGCGAGTCCCCGCAGTGGTATTGTCCCGCCGAGTCGATGACCGTATCAGCCTGGGAGCTCTTGGGCGTCTCAAATATAATGTGATCCCGGACAAGATCATAGCTATCTCCGGTGGGATAAAAAAAGTGCTCAGTGACTGTGGTATCGATGAAGAACGGCTTGAGCTAGTCCACAGTGCTATCATAACGGCAAAACCTCAGTGCGATAGGGATAGAAAGTGGTTTGAGTCAGAATTCGGTATTTCTCAGGATGCTCCAGTAGCAGGTGTAATAGCTCAACTTATTGAGCGCAAGGGCCACAGGTATTTCTTTTCAGTCATACCGGATATATTGAAGGAGTTTCCCGATGCTCGGTTTCTGATATTTGGTAAAGGCCCGCTCAGAGCTCAACTTGAAAGCCGGGTGCAGGAACTGGGAATATCGGAAGAAGTGCAGTTTGCGGGATTCAGAGAAGATATGAACAGGATTCTTACTAATCTGGATGTAGTAGTGCATCCGGCTCTTCGTGAAGGGCTTGGTGTATCGCTGCTGCAGGCTGCGTATGCCGGTGTTCCGATAGTTGCATCGGCTGTCGGCGGTATTCCTGAGATAGTCAGAGATGGGGAAACCGGGTTTTTGATCCAGCCCGAAGACACAGAGGCGATTAAGCAATCAGTGCTTAAGTTATTCCGTGATAGAGAGCTGGGAAAACGGTTCGGTGAAAACGGCCGCCGGTTAGTACAGTCTGAATTCAGCGTAGATCAGATGGTCGATGGCAATCTGCGCGTATATCGCGATGTTTTGCAGAACGCGCTTCAACCAAATACACGAAAAGAGGTTGCCTGATTTGCATAACAATCATGGCTGCCTGCTTCTGCTCAACCTAAACCACATTGGTGATATCCTCTTCACTACACCGGCGATAAGGGCACTGAAAGAAAATTTTCCTGATGCGCGCATTCGCAATGTCGTCCTTTCCGGTATGGAGGACCTTCTCAATCATAATCCATGCGTTGATGAGGTTCTGACGCGAAAAAGAGGGCCCCTTTCGATCATCAAGATGATTCCCAAGGTGCGCGCCGGCGGGTGCGATACGAGCGTGCTCTTTACCTTCAGTTCCGTCAGAATGGCCGCGCTCGGAAAGTGGGCCGGTGCGACCACAAGAGTCGGGTTCGATGAGCCTGGGCTGACAAGGTTTCTGACGCATCCAGTTTCACGCAGGCCCGGCTGCCACAGGGTGGATTGGTATCTCGATCTTGTGCGGACGATCGGCGCGGATGTCCGAAACCCCAAAATGGAGATGTTTACATCGAAAGAGGAACGTGAATTTGCAGCAGACCTGCTCGAATCCGTCGGAATAACGAAAGACAGACCGACTGTAGCTATCAGTCCCGGATCGAGTGTTGCTGCGAAGCAGTGGTTCCCTGACCGGTATGCAGCATTGGCGGACAGGCTTGCCTCAGATGGCCTAAATGTGCTAATAGTAGGGTCGGCATCCGAGCGCGAAACAGTAGATGAAGTGATGCGGAAGGCAAAGAACCCGCCGATTGATATTGCTGGGCGCACGAAGATCGGTCAGCTTGCGGCGGTCCTCGAAAAATGCGATGCGGTAGTCAGTAATGATACAGGGCCGATGCATCTCGCGGTTTCAGTGGGAACTCCGGTGGTTGCGATCTTTGGGCCGACTGATCCGAGGATAACCGGGCCGTACTGCGATAAGTCGAAAGTGCTCTGGGAGCAACTTTCATGTGCTCCGTGCGGACATAAGCCTACATGCGGAGATTTTAAATGTCTTCAGGCTATTACGGTTGATCGTGCATTCGATGCTGCATCTGAACTCATCTCCCAGCGGAGGAAAGAGAAATAGAAAAGCTTTCAGTTATCATCATTACGAAGAATGAAGAGAATTGCATACGTGAGTGCCTGGAATCGGTCAAATGGGCGGATGAGATAGTTATTGTCGACTCCGGCAGCACTGACAAAACCGAAGATATATGCCGGGAATACACAGATAAGTTTTTCTATAACGAGTGGCCGGGTTCCAACAGGCAGAGGCAGCTTGCTGCAGACAAGTGTTCGAACCGCTGGACGGTCTTTATAGATGCAGACGAGGCTGTATCTCCTGAGCTTGCGAAGAACATACAGTCTCTGCTGAAAACTGAGCCTGAGTATGATGTTTACAAGATGCTCAGAAGAAATTATTACAGAGATAAACCGGCTGAATACGGGGTTATGCACCCCAAGCCTGAGATAAGGCTATTCCGCAGGGATAGAGTGAAGTTTATCGACCGTTCGACTCATGCAAAGCTTGTTTACGGTGGCAAATGCGGCTGGGTCAAGGGGTATCTTGAACATTATAATATAACAGAGCTTAAAGAGTGGTATGAGAAGAACCTTCGGTATGCAAGAGCCTGCGCAGAAGACGATTTCGCTAAGGGAAAACGTGTAGGATTCCGTCACTTTGCAGAGCTTCCGAACCTCTTTTTCAGGCGTTACATCCTGTGGCGGGGGTTTATGCACGGAGTGCCGGGGTTGGTATTTTCAGCAATGCCCGTTTTTTTCAGGTTGGTGCATTACTCCATTATGTGGGAATTACAAAGCAACAACTGCAAAGAAAAATTGAATAGACAGTAGTTATTAGCAGAAATAAATTGGATATTAGCGTTATCATAGTCAATCATAATACAAAACAGCATGTAATTGATTGCATAGCATCTCTTGAGAAGACGGTTCCCCCAAGGCCTTACGAGATAATCGTTGTAGACAATGCATCATCCGATGGGTCTGCTGAGGCTATTTGTGAGCGGTTTCCATCGGTCAAGGTAATAAAGTGCAGTAAAAATCTTGGGTTTGGGCGGGCGAATAATCTTGGCGCAAAAGAGGCACAGGGTGAGTTTCTGTTCATTCTAAACAGCGATACCCTGGTATGTCCAAACGCAGTTGAACGTCTTGCATCAGCTCTGGAATCTAACCCAAAAGCAGGTATAGCTTCGCCTCGGATTGTGGACGCTGATGACAAGGATCAGGAAGTTGTGGCACTGCTGATGACTCCCAAAACGGTGCTTTTTTCGAGCGCCAGGAAGAGTGTCAGACATAAAATTGCCAGTATGGTGGAGCGGAAAGAGCAGCTTGCAGGAATTGCATATTTTTGCGCAGCAGCTATTATGGTCAGACAGGCAGCATTTAAAGAGGCTGGCGGTTTTGACGAGTCATATTTCTTCTATTGCGAAGACCCGGACCTCTCCAAGATGATCGCTGATGCCGGTTGGCAGATGGAATATGTACCTGAAGCGAAGATCATACATTTTATTGGGGTTTCGGTAAGGTGTAAACGTATAGCATCCTATATTGAACGAAATCGGGGCCGTTGTTATTACATGCGTAAGCATTTCGGTATCGTCCCTGAGCTGATGGTAGGGTGCTGTCAGTTTACTAATGCGCTGATACAGGCCCTGTTGAATGCGTTGGGTGTTGTAGTGACACTCGGTCTTGCTGAGCATTACCGCCGAAAGGTAGTTGTAAATGGGTTGGTTGCTCTCTGGTATATATTGGGCAGGCCAAAGCGCGAAAGTTGGTTGTATGTAAAGTTGTTCGGTAGTTGGCAGAAAAGCTGACCGCTTCTAGGGAAAGATAAAGATGTCATCGAAGTTTAGAGAATTTGATTGCAGCCGGATAAAGGCTCATGAGGTCGGAAAACAGCATAGAAAGGTCGAGATTGGAAGTGCGGCGTCTGCATGGCGAGCGGGCGGTAAGATAACCGACCTTATTTCATCTTTTCCTGATATTCTGGCAGGCAGGGATATTAAAGCAGCAGTAACAGCCATCTCGGATGCGGCCCACGAGAAGCGCCCGGTTATCCTTTCAATCGGAGCTCATGTCATCAAATGCGGGCTGTCTCCGGTTATAGCAGACCTTATTGCCAGAGGGATCATCACTGGGCTTGCCATGAACGGCGCAGGCGCGATACATGACACGGAAATGGCGCTCTACGGCCGTACATCAGAGGATGTAGTGGCCGGCCTGAAGGAAGGCAAGTTCGGCATGGGCATGGAGACCGCTCAGTTTGTGAACTCTGCGGCTGTAGCCGGTCTGGAATCGAAACGGGGATTTGGTGAATCTCTTGGCGAAAGGCTTATAAAGTCAAATGCGCCGGGTATAGGCTCAAGTCTGCTTGTTGCGGCAAGTAGAGCAGAAATTCCGGTGACGGTGCATGTCGGAATAGGTACGGACATAGTCCATATGCATCCGGGAGCCGATGGTTCAGCCATAGGCGATTGTTCGCTACGTGACTTCAGGATATTCGCAGCCGAAATTGAAGATTTAATGCAGTTGGGTGGGGTGCTCCTTAATGTAGGCTCCGCCGTAATACTTCCCGAAGTAGCATTGAAGTCATTTGCAATGGCAACGAACATCGGGTGCAATATGGATAAAGTATTTGCGGTAAACCTAGACTTTATACGCCAATACCGATCAGAAGAACAGATTGTTAGGCGGGTACGCGCGCTTGGAGGAAGGTCGGTATCGCTGGTGGGGCATCATGAGATCATGCTGCCGCTAATCGCGGCTGCGGTAATAGAGTCACAGGAGGGTTAGGTCTTTGGATAGCTTGTCTCACATTCTCGAACGATTTGGCCAGTTGAGGGCTCTTGTCGTCGGTGATTTGATGGTGGATGAGCACATCTGGGGGACAACCAGCCGCGTGTCACCTGAAGCGCCAGTGCTCGTGGTAGACGCAAATGGCGACTCTGAAGTGCTTCCCGGCGGTGCTGCAAATGTTGCAAATAACATCAGAGCACTTGGCGGAAGCGTGGCAGTAGTCGGCGTGGTCGGTAACGATCCGTATGGAGAAGAGCTGGCGAAGAAACTCTCTAATGCAGGTGTTGACACAAGCGGGTTGGTGGTTGACCAGTCACGCGTGACCACGCGCAAGACTCGGATATGGGTTTCTCACAGGCAGCAGGTTGTAAGGGTCGATAGAGAGACACAGGATCCCGTAGATGAAGCCGTTATCGAGGAAATACTGGAAAATATTCGCGAAAAACTGAAAGACTGTGATGTTCTGGTGCTCTCTGATTATAACAAAGGCGTGCTGAAGCCGGAAGTTGCCTCAAGAGTTGTCGCGCTTGCAAGTGGAATGGGGAAGATATGCACTGCAAACGCAAAACCGGTCAATATTCGCGGGTTCCAGGGTGCAAGGCTGGTTGCACTCAACCAGTCTGAGGCGGAAACCGTTGCCGGGTTGAAATTTAAGGACGAAGAGATTATCAAGGCCTCAGGGCGGAGCATGTTATCGGAACTTTCGCTTGATTGCCTGGTAGTAACCCGCGGCTCTGTTGGACTTACTATATTCAGCAAAGACTTCGACGCAACGCTTCCTGCAGTCCCTATAGAAGTATATGATGTCACCGGCGCGGGGGACACTGTAATCAGCGCAATCAGTCTTGCCCTTGCGGCAGGAGCATCACCGGTGGCCGCGGCAAAGATCGGCAACCTGGCAGGCGGCGCTGCAGTAAGAAAAGTCGGTGTAGCCGCCGTAACCTGCGGTGAAATACGCGCTCTCGCTAATACAAAAGACGAATAGAACCTCATAACGTCCTCCGTTCGCTTAATAGAACAACATAAATACGTCCTACAAATGCCGATATAAGTTACCACCTTGGCGTTACGCATTCTCGCTTTGGCAAGATTGTTGAAGCAACGATAGAATCGCAGAATACCTCAGTTAATGTCCGAAGATATACAGAAACAAGATTATATCTGAACACTTATGCTCACGTCCCACTCTTAAATACGAGCAGAATATGAAAAACACCTAATGTTATAACGAATAACGCTAGATTTCTTCCAAATATGGTTGACAGGCGGGCTGACTGATGTTACAATAAGTGACATTACAAGCCTGCTTGCTTGGCATGTAACGGAGGAAGCAATAGAGTATGGAATCGAGCAGTATGATGACCGGGAAGGTCAAATGGTTCAATGATGCCAAGGGATATGGTTTCATTGAGGTGGATGGAAATAGAGATGTATTTGTCCATTACACTGCAATACGGAAGGATGGATATAAATCTCTAAGTGAAGGGCAGTGTGTTGAGTTTGAGCTTGTAGATGGATCGAAGGGCCCACAGGCAGTAAATGTCGGCATAGTCTAGAGCGTATGCGCGGGAAAACGGAAATGAACCGATGAAGCCCCGCGCTTCGTCTCGGCTCATACGGTCGTTTCTGCTATAAACTGACAATAATTGACAGGTATCACCTCATTCCCACATACCATGCCAAATTCTTGAAACAATGAAGGAGTTATGGCTGTCCGCATCAAATTAATACTTAATAATTTGATGCAGGCAGACCTTGCCGTCAGTTCAGTGCGGGCGCCGATATACGGAGGACTAAGTTGGCAATTCGGAAGAATCGGTTTAGGCCGATGGGGTTAGGCGATATTCTGGATGAGACATTCGATCTGTACAAAAACAACTTCGCGCTTCTTGCTGGCATAGGAGCATTGGTATTCTTCCCATTGAACTTCCTCGCCGGTCTAGCGAATAATTTCGCCAATACTCTTGGTAATATGCAGCATGGCGGCAATCCAAGTCCAGGAGCTACCCCGTTTTTATCGAATGCAGGACTAACTACAGGCATTTTAATTGTCTGTGTTTATGTTCTTTGCATGCTGGCATACCCAATCGTCATATGTGCATTTACATATGCAATATCTCAACGCTACATGAATGTATCTACCAGTATAGGCGATGCGTATAAGTATGTTTTTCAAAGGCTGGGCTCTGTTTTTCTAACGATATTATTAATAGGTCTTGTATATTTAGGATTAGTCGTGATAGGGGTAATTGGCTGTGCTCTAATGTTTACGTATAAAGCGGTAGGTTTGATTATTGGAATACCGTTGACAATCGCTGCCATTGTTGCAGTGACTTGTTTCTCACTGAGAGTATTGCCACTTTGCTATACGGCGCTTATTGTAGAAGGAGTTGCGAAAAAGGAAGCAATTATCAGAAGCTGGCGCTTAGCCGATAGACATGTTGGAAGAATAGTGGGTTATACTTTTGTCGCTGGCATTATAGTCTCAATCATTTCAAGCATGGTCCAATATGGAGTCCTTGGCATAGCTTATCCGATCATAGGTCGGGATAATACAACAGCAATGGGCCTGTTTTCAGGGGTGATTTGCGGCATTGTTGGAGTACTTGTGGCTCCTGTATCTCCGATTGTAACTGTTTTACTCTACTATGATATTAGAATCCGCAAGGAAGGGTTCGACCTTCAGATGCTTGCATACGATCTGGCATCACGAACCGGAAATGCAGCCGATCTGCCTAAGCCGAGTCCAGCTAATGTGGGCCAAGTGCAATATCAGCCCGCAATTGCACAGGAGCCTGTATGTGCCCATTGCCACTATCCGATTCGTTCTCTTGAAGACGGGGTGATGTGCCCCTCGTGCAAATCTGTTCTGCATAGAAGCTGTTGGAACCAACACGGAGGATGCACTACACCAGGCTGTCCCGCTTCTCCTGAACAAAATACTCCCGCGCAGCAATGAACAAAAAGCTACTAATCACTATATTGGCTTTAACGGCAGTTTTAGTATTGCCGGTAGGTGCTGCAAGGCAGTTACTTATGCCTGTGCAGCCTCCGGTTAAGCACAGCGCTGCCTCAAAAGCCATACGAGTAAAGGACCCGATTGTCCAGGCATCCCCAAAGGTACGAAAAGATAAACTGAACACCATTCTCTCGCGGAGTGAGTTCGCGGGTGCCGATTATTCACTTTCGGAAAGATTTCTGAAATGGTTCGGAAGGGCGATAGATAAGATATTAGGAGGGATATTTGGAAGTGGAATAGGACCGATAGGAGTCCCTAATGGATTCGGGGTAATTGTCACTGTAATTGCTATAGTTCTACTGATCGGTATTCTTGCTCTCATTACCTCAAATGTTATCAATATCAGGCGTACAGCTAAAGTCAGAGAAAAAGACGAAGATAACAGCATATATTCAGGCCCCACTATTCCCCGAAATGCGCTGGATGAAGCTCAGAAGATGGCAGTGAGCGGAGATTACCGCGCAGCACTCAGACTGGTCTATCTTGCAATCCTGCTTCGGTTGGATGAACGTGACCTCATTCGGTTCGACCGTACCGGCACCAACTGGGAGTACCTTTCTATGCTCAGAAAATACCATCAGGTCCACGATACGCTGAAGCCGGTAACTATGGTGTTTGACCGCAAATGGTATGGGCATGAGTCTGCCTGTGACGGTGACTACCAGTCATTCATACGCGCGTATGAGTCGGTAGAAGCAGCGGAGGCGAAGTGATGAGGCTTTCACGTGACGCCCGGACGCTGATTCTGATTATAATTCTGCTAGGAATATTCTCCTGCTGGGCTGCGATGAAAAGAGCAGGCAAAATGGATTCGCCAAGCAGTTATTCTACCGGCCCCCACGGCACAAAGGCGTTTTATCTTCTGCTGGAGGATCTGAAATTCAAAGTGAGCAGGCATAAGAGGTCTTTTGCCGAAATTCCAGACGACGCACGGGTACTTCTGATGATGGACCCGGATATGCTCTCCAAACGTGATGCAAATACACTCAGAAGGTGGGTCGAAAAAGGAAATACCCTGATAATCTCGCTCAGTAAGCCGCTAAAACAGATGGATGTTCTGGGGATAAAAGCCAACAGGTATTTCGGAAGTCGGCCTTATTATACAATGCATCCGAAACCGGGGCGATATACATCGAATGTGAAGACAGTGTTCACAGACTATACTCCCATGTATGCACGGCGTAAAAGCGGAATGTCTGTTATTCTGGAAAATAACGGTTTTATAATAGCAGCGGAATATCCAAGCGGCAGGGGAAGGATCATCTTTGTCGGTGATCCAATGATCTTCGCAAACGCCAACATAAAAAAGACAGATAATATCGTTTTGGCTACCAATATGATATACGAAAATGCGGGCAAGAACGATCGTGTGCTCTTCTCGGAGTATAAGTCTGACCCGTTGAGTGACGAAGAGATGCCGCCCATGCTTGGAATTGGCGGTAAACTTGTGCTATTTAACCTGCTTCTGGTCGTGCTTCTTGTGATGATAAGCGCCGGACGGCGTTTTGGGGAGATCCATCCGCTGAAGGAAGCAAAGGAGCAGCGGAGGGGTTGGGAGCTTGTCCGCGCTATGGCAGGACTGTATTACAGGGCAAATGCGCGGCAGCATGCGTTTGCCGCTATTTATAGTTCGTTCAGGCGAGAGCTTGTGATGAAGTTTGGTGTGAAGCAGCACGAACCCCCCAATGAAGTCGTGGAAGCAGTGCTCAGGTTTGCATCGGTAGATAAATCTAAATTGGAATCGGTTATAAAACGATGCGAGCGCGTCATGGGGGGCTATGAAGTCTCAGACAGCGAAACAATATTGTTGATAAGATCAATTGAAGAGTTAAGAAGGGAGCTTGGAATTGCCCGATCAAACACAAGCAAATAATAAAGTAGCAGCGACCGCCGATAGTATTCGCGAGGAGCTTCGGAAAGTTGTTGTGGGTCAGGAAGACATAATCGAGCAGGTGATAGTTGCTCTTTTTGCGGAAGGCCACGTCCTTCTGGAGGGTGTTCCGGGGATAGCTAAGACATTGCTCGTCAGAACCCTTTCGCATGTTGTCTCGGCAGACTTCAAACGGGTGCAGTTCACCCCGGACCTGATGCCGTCGGATGTAATCGGGACGAATGTATACGACCCTACACAGGGAGAGTTCAGGATGCGGCGCGGGCCGGTGTTTACGAACGTTCTCCTTGCCGATGAGATCAACAGGACGCCGCCTAAGACACAGGCAGCGCTTCTGGAGGCAATGGAAGAGCGGAAAGTGACGATAGACGGAGAGCCGTATCCGCTTCCACCGCTTTTTATGGTGCTGGCAACGCAAAACCCTATAGAATATGAGGGAACTTATCCGCTTCCCGAAGCTCAGCTCGACAGGTTTATGATGAAGGTTCTGGTGGATTACCCCGATTCAGCCGAAGAGCATAAAATCCTCCAGAACTACAATGCAGGGTTCAGGCCGATAAAAATCGAAGATGCAGGTGTCCACGCTGTCGTGAGCGAGGCAGATCTTGCCGCCTGCCGCGAGGAAATCAGCAAAGTTGTCGTGGATGAGCCGATTATCCGCTACATCGGGGAGATTGTATATCGGACAAGGCAGGACAGGAATTTGATTCTGGGAGCCAGCCCGCGCGCATCCATCACACTTCTTCTTGCAGGGAAATCTCTAGCTGCAATGAGAGGCAGGAACTTCGTGATACCGGATGATATAAAGTCCTTAGCGCCCGCAGTTCTTCGCCACAGGCTGATTCTTCGCCCGGAAGCAGAAATAGAAGGCCTTACAGCCGACAGGATAGTCACGAATATCCTCGCAGCAGTCGAAGTGCCGAGATAGCTATTAGCTTTCGGCGATCTTGATGGACCGGGGCATGATCCCCCGGTCCCCATTCTCCAGGGCATCCATGCCCCTTGCTATCTGTTCGTATCTTCCGGGATCGCAGTTCGCCCCATATACCCACGAGTTTTCGACAACTTTTCAGCCTTAAGTATTTGATACCAGTTCGATCCCATCAGGTAGTGCTATATTGCTCGAAATCTTACCGTCTTTCTGCTCGACTTCCACCTTGATCATCCCTTTAGGATGCACCATCTCGCCTTTCGCATAGCTCAGATGCCCTAGCTGCGGCTCTATTTTGACCGTCTTGAACCCTGGCGATGCAGGCCGGATTCCAAGCACTGAGGCGAAGTAGTGATATACCGGATGTGCGCCCCATGCGTGGCAATCAGAGCGGCTCGGCTCCGGTTTTTCAAGCGTTGTCTTGAAGCCTTGACCCTTTAGATCGAACCATAGGCCCATACGCTCAAAGAGTTTATCTATTCTTCCTATCAGCCGGTAAGTCTCGAAGAGATAATGGCTGAAATAGATGGTCGTCCGCTCCAGATTAGGGTCAGTCAGGAGTCCCTCGATCATTCTGTCGCGTTTGTAGCCATCTACAGTTCCCCCAAGGAGTGCGAGGCACTGAGAATGCTCGCTGTAGTGCTCCTTCGAAAGATCGTCGGCGAATATACCTCGGTCATTGTCCCAGAATACCTCTTTGGATGTTGCGGATATCCTGTCCCGCATCCTAAGGTTCCTCTGGGCGATTTCCGGGTCCCCGAAGGTGTTCTCCAACTCCGCAGCAAGGCCGAGTATCAGCGCGGTCTGCCAGTTGAGAATCCCGCTCACTCCCAGGTGTCCGTCCGGCGGGATACCATCCCACCAGTTCGGCACCCAGTCCGTGAAGTTCCATCCTCTGGGGCCTTCTACAAGCCCGTCTGCGTTGATATAACCGATAAATGCGTCAATTACAGTCCTTATGCCGGGGATAAGGCTTTTGACGAACTCAGGGTCGTCTCTCCACATCGCAAAATCGTGGACCATCCCGACCCACCAGAGCGAAAACGGCGGGATTATCTGCGTCACCCTGCTCGGATAGCGGGACTGCGTAAGCCCGGATAACCTTCGAGAGCGGTCGAACATCAAAAGTGCTTTCTTTGGAAGGCGGTCATCGCGGGTCGTAGCATACGAAGTCAGCACTTCAAGTCTGGTATCGCCCACATACATCAACTGTTCGTAATACGGACAGTCCATATAGGTCTCGTGAGAGCACATTTCAAGGGTTCTCAATGCAATTGGAACAACCTCGGCAAGTCTGTTGTCACTTGCGTCAAATTTACTCTTAAAATCGTAAGGATAATGAGTCTCGCGGAGCGTAAAGTCCTCGATTACAAGCGGCTGATCAGCCGTCGATATGAAAATCTCCAGGTAGCGCCCGGCTTCCCACCAGAGGGTGTCGAACCTTCGGGATTTACCTCCGTCCGGTTCGAAAGTGTCACCCATTCCGAAGAAGTATTTTCCTTCTACCTCGTTGCGGTTCCCTTTTCCTAGACTTCTATTGTCTATGTCGAGGTATAGCGCCTCAGCCCAGAGTATCCTGATTTTTGAGCCTTTTCCTTCCGATACGGTAATCTCAGGATAGGCTGTATAGTAGTTTTCCAGGTCGATTATAACGCGGCGCATGGTGTTATTCGGAATAATAACCGTGCCTGCGCCCTTAAGAAGTTTATTCCAGTCTTCTGCTTCAGATGGAATGTTGTCGGCACTTGTAACACAGATATGGGAAGTATCTTCGGTATCGACTTTCTGAATATGCCTCACTACTCCTACTTTTCGGGGTTCTTCCATCATCGGTGGAAGTACCGCCGGGCGAAGCATCCAGATATGGGGATATTCGTTTGCATACGATGCTGCAGCTACACGGCATATTGTTTTTGCAGAGACCCAACCGTCACCGTCGCCATTTTCGAACCCCCAGGCGAACTCATTGCCTCTTATATGTACCTTTGCACCGGCTCCCCAGGCTGCGCCTTCAGGGCAAACAGTTGAATATCCGCCGATGATCTTAGTGTTCCATTCGGCAACACCTGTGTTTAGAATATCCGGTTCGACTCCTTCTGCAGCAAGGACGAACCCCGGCTGGACCATCACTTGTGCATACGGTGCTGGACTGTCAGGGCTTAGCCACCAGGTGCGTGCAACCAGCATGTGTTTTCCTGCAGAGAGAACCAGATCGTATGTCTCGTAGAACCAGTTATCTCTGTCACCGCGCTCCGGGCCGCGGCCTATTCGATTGCCGTCGAGAAACAGTTCGTACCGCTCATCTGCAGTAACATGAATCCGCAATTTCGTGTTCTGTGGCAGGTTGAAGCACCGGCGGTATGCCATTACGGATGATTTATCAGTAGTTACTTCGGGATGAGAGATAACCCTGGCAGGCCAATAGCCTCTTTGAGCCCAGTGTTTGGCGGGATCAATAAAGGGTTCTTCTTTGATTATAACGCGCATATTTAAGCTCCAAAGTGGATTATATAAGTTCAGTTGCTATATATTAGCATATAAATAAAGTGGTTGAACTAATCTTTATTGTTCTAAACTGCGGTTTACTTTAAGCCCTCTCGTCTGTTATAATCGAATAACTTTTGGGCAGGATAAAGTTTAGTGTATCCATAATCAGGGATGCACTTTTTATTAATGCGGATTTGGGAGAATAACAATGTACGATAGTGCTGCAATCGAAGAAGTATACGCTCGTGAAATACTAGACTCAAGAGGTAACCCTACTGTAGAGGTAGAGGTATTCCTGGACGATGGTTCCGAGGGTAGGGCGTCTGTCCCCTCCGGCGCATCAACCGGAACACATGAGGCTGTAGAGCTTCGAGACGGTGACGAGTCCCGCTACGGTGGCAAGGGCGTTACAAAGGCTGTGGACAATGTGAACGAGATCATAGCCCCGGAACTGATCGCGCTCGACGCAACAGACCAGGTCGGTATCGATAATCATATGATAGAGATCGACGGAACCCCGAACAAAGGCAATCTGGGTGCTAATGCAATCCTTGGTGTTTCGCTTGCAGTAGCAAGAGCAGCCGCTCAGTCCGTAGGTCTTCCATTATTCAGATACATCGGCGGCGTAGCGGCCCGCGATTTGCCGGTGCCTATGATGAACATCCTTAACGGCGGCAAGCATGCTGACAATAACGTAGACCTGCAGGAGTTTATGGTCATGCCGGTCGGTGCAGGCAGTTTTGCTGATGCACTAAGGATGGGAGCCGAAGTTTTTCATTCATTGAAAAAAGTTCTCCAGGCTCGCGGGCTGAATACCGCAGTCGGTGATGAAGGTGGATTTGCTCCGAACCTCGCATCGAGCGAAGAAGCGATTCAGGTTATCATTGAAGCAATAGATAAAGCCGGTTACGTTCCTGGCGAGCATGTTTTCATAGCGCTGGACCCTGCCGCGAGCGAAATTTACAAAGACGGGAATTATCACTTCGTGGGAGAGGGTGTTGTCCGCTCAAGTGCCGATATGATCGACTATTATGAGGGGCTGTCCAGCAAATACCCGATTATCTCAATCGAAGACGGGCTTGCTGAAGACGACTGGGACGGTTGGACCGCTCTGACCGAGCGGATCGGAAGCAAGGTTCAGCTTGTCGGTGACGACCTTTATGTTACCAATACAGAAAGACTGGCGAAAGGCATCCAGAAAAAGGCATCGAATTCGATCCTCATTAAGCTGAACCAAATCGGTACACTGACAGAAACTCTTGCAGCAATAGAGATGGCAAAGAGAGCGAGGTTTACGGCTGTCGTATCCCATAGATCAGGCGAGACGGAAGACTCGACCATCGCTGACATCGTCGTAGCGACGAATGCAGGACAGATAAAGACCGGCGCCCCGTCACGCACAGACCGTGTAGCCAAATATAACCAGTTGCTCAGAATCGAAGACGAGCTTCTCGGTGCTGCCCGGTATCCCGGACACGCAGCGTTCTACAATTTAGGCAAATAGTAAGCCCGAATTAAGCTTATATTAATGTATGGGAGCCACAATGGAGTGAATAAAAGAGCCATGTGGCTCCCTTCGCGTTTTAGGAAGACTAAAAATCCATGAGAAAAACAAAGATCGTTTGCACAATCGGACCAGCGTGCTCCTCTGAAGAGTGCTTGAAAAACCTGATAAAGGCCGGGATGAACGTCGCCCGGCTTAATTTCTCGCATGGGACACAGGAAGAGCATGCCGAACGTATAGAGATGATACGCTCACTTTCAGCATCGCTCGGCCAGCCTGTGGGGATATTGCAGGATTTGTCAGGCCCAAAGATCAGGCTGGGGAAGATTGCCGCTAAGAGCGTTAACATGGTCGAAGGCCGGAAGTTTGTATTCACAACTCACGAGGTTGAAGGGAACGAAAAAGAAGTCACGCTTCCTTACCCGGAGTTTGTCGAGCAGGTAAAGAAGGGCAGCACGATCTTTGTCGATGACGCGAGGCTGCAGTTCAGGGTTATCTCAAAAACTGATACAGACATAGTCACGAGAGTGGTGATAGGCGGGGAACTTAGCTCGAGAAAAGGCGTAAGCGTTCCAGGTACCAGGCTTTGCGCAGCCGCACTCACTGAGAAGGACATATCGGACCTGGAGTTCGGGTTGAAGCATGGCGTGGACTGGGTGGCTGTATCTTTCGTAAGGACTCCGAATGATAGAGCAGCAGCGGATGAAGTGATGAGCCGTGTAGGGATCAAAAGGCCGCTTATAGCGAAGATAGAGCGCCCTGAAGCAGTAGCTGCAATTGATGAGATTATCGATGCGTTTGATGGGATAATGGTCGCGCGAGGCGATCTGGGCATAGAACTCGCCATTTATGATGTGCCGATCATCCAAAAGTCTATTATCAAGAAGTGTAATGCAGCAGGAAAACCTGTAATTACTGCAACACAGATGTTGGACTCGATGATATCCAACCCCAGGCCGACAAGAGCCGAAGCATCGGATGTCGCTAATGCGATTCTAGATGGTACAGATGCGACAATGCTCTCAGGAGAAACAGCAGCAGGTGATTATCCGGTAGAATCGGTAAGAATGATGGCCAGAATCGCAAGGCGCGCAGAGCGGTCGATCTCATATACCGAGGAACTGAGAGAGAGGACCGCTATGCCTGCAAGGAGTGTGACTGAGGCGATAGGCCAGGCAAGCGCTGAGCTCGCTGCTGACCTAAAAGTAGCTGCAGTCGTTACATGCACCGCTACAGGGACTACCGCACGGCTTGTATCCAAATACAGGACTTCTTCGCTGATCGTGGCCGCCGTATCGAGACCTGAAGCAGTTGGGCAGTTGACACTTTCGTGGGGCGTTATGCCGCTCTCTGTCCCTGCATCGGACAGTACAGACGACCTTATCTATGTCGCGGTGAGGTCTGCCAGAAAAGCCGGGGTAGTCCGTCCGGGGGACACAGTAGTCGTGACAGCCGGAGTGCCTGTAGGAGTTCCGGGAAACACGAGTCTCATACGGGTGATAAGCGTGGAATAATACGCCTGTTTGCTTCCAATTGCAGGGTAAGTTGTGCTATAAAGAAACAGTGCGATTTGGCCTGAATAAGTTTCAGACCCGGAAGATTTTCGGTAATACCGAAATCTATAGGAGGAAGCTATGAGACGCATTTCCAGTGATATATCATCTTTTACTGTTATAGCAGCTATGCTGGCGGTCTTCCTGACCATGTTATCGATACCTGTATCAGCCCAGCAGCCGTCATCAGCACATATATCTGTCATGGGTTCCGTTAACAAGCCTGGTGAATATCCTTTCAAGGCCGGAATGACGGCAAAAGATGCAATCGAACTCGCAGGCGGACTCCAGAACAGCTACGAAAAAACATCCGCAGTACTTGTGAGTGCAAAAAACGATAAGACTGCCATCAATTTGCAGGCAATCCTGTCCGGTGAAGAGACCATTACGCTTTCAGCGGGTGATACGATCATAATAAAGCCCGCAAGTATACGGGTCGAAGGCCATGTTAAGGTTCCTGGTGAGTACAACCTGAATCGTGGGATGACGGCGTCTGATGCGCTGACGCTTGCGGGCGGAGAAGACGAGAAAGGTGCCCGTGAAGCCACATATGTCACCAGAAACGGTAAAAAGATCAGCGCTAACCTCGATAAGCTGTCATCTGCACTTCCGCTGGAACCAGACGATATAGTGACAGTCCCGGAATATCAGGCATCGGTGACAGGCGAGATCAATCAACCCGGCACTTACAACCTCATAACAGGAAAATCCGATAATCTTGAAGCGCTGATACAGGCTGCCGGCGGAATTACCTCAAAAGCCAACATGAAGAATGTCAGAATATCACCTCTTGAAGGGATAGACCGGCCTACACGAATTGTAGATGCATCCAGCGCGAGCATAAGGCAGGCGACAAAAGTCGAATGTGGAGATGTTGCATTTATACCGCAATTGCAAACGCACCAGAAGCGAAAAATGTCGATTGGCAATGCAACTCAGATCACATTGATGCTTTACACGCTGCTTCAAATATTCAGGTGATTACAGTCCCCCGCCTGTATCCTGAGGATCTCCATATGTATCTGATGCGTTAGGGCGGACAGGGTCGGATACGATAGGCGCTTTGCCATTATTGTTTGGCGCATTCGGTATAGGCCGGCTGTTGCCCATATTCGGCTGGTTTTGAGGTGGCGCGGATTGTTGTACTGGCGCTGCCTGTTGGTGGGATGGTGGAGGCGCCTGGATGGCCTGCTGCGGCGCTTGTCTCATAAAGATCATCCAATAGGCTATAGCGAATATGATGATAGTCGCCACGGAAATTATGGCGATCATTGTTTTCTGGTCTTTGGCCTGGGTCTGTTGCTTCTGGTCGCGTGCCTTGTCGTCAGCTTTCTGGCGTTTTGCGTGCTCGGTTGCTTCCATCACGTCCTTCAGCAGGTCTTTATTGATTAGGCTGCTATTATCGTCGTCTATCTGATCCAGGTTCAGACGCCTGTCTTTTGCCATTTGATCTTGCCTCACATAAAGCTTTGTATTTATCTTACCCATGCTACCATTGCGCGGCATAAGGTTCAACCCCTAACCAGGCAAATAGCCAGTAAAAACCCCAAGCATACCGGAAAAGGCCGCTCGGGACTTATCCCGAACGGCCTTTTCTCTAACAGATGATGCTTCTTAAGAAAGCATCATATTGAGTAGTCGATTACTGAAGTTTCTTCAGCATGAATGCATTCAACGGATAGACAGTAGTATTAGTAGTTGATTGCGTGGTTATGGAGAATGTTCCATTAGCGGAAGGCTGGATATTTGTCCATCTTGCGATGTATCCTTGAGTAACATTCTTCCTTGTGTCGAAGGTGATCCAGTCGTTACCGTATGTAACGCCTGTCCCTGTAATACTACCGGTATTTGTGTAAGCTAGAGCACCACTGATCGTGTACTTAGTTGGTCGGTTGGCATCAGTAGCAGCACCACCTCTGTTTCCTGTGGTTGCAAACTCATACAATCCATTAGGATTGAGCCCGCTGAAAGTAATGGTTACTGTATTCGGGTAGGCTACAGCAACGAATCCAAGCAGGTTAACTTTGCCATAGAAGACATTGTAAGCATCCGTGCCAGCAGCGGCATCAGCTCCGCAAGCATTGCTACCATCATTCCAAGTTGTAGCGCTAACACTGGTGCAGGTAAACGTTGCAAGTATAGGAAGCTGATTGCCTGTGTCATAGTCGAAAAGATATCCGCTTGTAGCATACTTTGGTGAAGCTGGAGCACCAGTCGGACTAGGTGTTCCTATGTGGTAGAGTGTCACATTGGTGTCATCCGGTGATGAGGAGAAACCAATTCTAAATCCACAGTCATTATAGGCTGTATATGTTGCAGGCTCTGCTACATCGGATTTTGTAGTTCTTACGCAAGGAATAATGTTTCCTCCCGCTGTTGTAACAGTCAGAACCCCTTCTGCAGTCTTGAATGTACCATTGATGGCACCTGAGACTCCCCAGACAGGATCTACTTTTACGTAGAGTCCCTTGTTTGTGTTGTCTCCTGCCAGGCCTGAGCCGTCATCAAGGAAGTATCCATTGACCTTAGTTGTGTCAGTGGTGTCATAGGTAACTCCAGTGACTCTGCCGGCAACCTTTACATAAAGTCCCTGTGCGGCTGCTCCGGCTTTGTCCAGCTCTCCTGCTACCTTGCCTGTTATTGCTACGGTAGGAGGAACTGTTGCATCTGTGCTAACTGTCAGATCTTGCTGATTGATAGCTACTTCTCTATTATCCTTTACTACGTTTCCTATTACTTCTACTCTCTTACCTACGGCAGGCTTGGAGGTAGAGATAACCTTGATACCTGCAGAACGGTCAGAGTTCTCAATGAAGTAGCAATCATCAAAGCTGGCAGTTACTATTCCACCCTTAATGTAGAGTTTATTACTGCTGGCATCACTATTTCTTACATCTGATATTGTCGATGCGGGCATAGGAACTGCATCACCAGCTCTTACCTCATCGAAATATCCCTTGGTGTAACCTAAGCCATTAGTGGTGCTAACGTAACCATTCAGATAAATGTATGTGTTATCTGAGAGATATGGCTTACCAGTATTTGTGTCTACAGGCATTTTACCGACAAATCCGGTATCTCCATAAGGCTTAGAACCTAATTGAGATGTCAATGCCCATTTACCATTATAGTATGCATCGTAGTAGTTAGCAGTCCTCAGAATCGTGATCCTTGCAGGATATCCAAGGCCGCCACTAGTTGTGTCAACTGCAACTTCCCAGTTGCCATTGGGGCTGGTGGCGCTGTTCAAGAAGGCCTTCACGAACCAGTTCTGCTGTTCAAGGCAGACGCCATGTCCGTATGAAACATATTTGATATTGGTAGGATCATCTAATGTCGGATCCAAAAGGGCAAAGCCCTGGTTTGTTCCGGTTGCTTTCTGATTGAATGCTACTTCATACGCACCTACGCCGTTCGCAGGGATCATAGAAGTCTTGCTCAAGAGACCGCCGCGACCAGGTGCTGGTGTGAGCGTCAATATACCATCTGCAAGTGAGTATGTCGAATCTACTGGAATACTACCATCAGTAGGTGTGCCTACGTTGTAGAGCTGCCACTTGCTGGTATCAAGATCAGTTCCTGAGAAGTCATCGTATACAGGAAGTGTGGCGTAAGCCAGATCGATATTATCCAGCGTTACGGTCATTGCCTGCAGCTGAATTGGCTGATTAGTTACTGGGACAGCATTCAATGCGTTGACTGTGATCGTGCTGCTTCCAACCTTATTACCTTTTATAGAATAAGCGCCGGTTGCGTCCGCAGCAGCAGTATTGGTATTGCCGTCACTGTCGGTAACAACTACACGGGCATAGGCAAGAGGTGTACCATACCTTGTGACCGTACCTTTTACCGTGCAGAGGAATGAATCGTAAGTGACAGGAACAGTAGTTGACCCGGACTCAGGGACATCTGCGGTAGCTGTCGTTGTTCCGTAATCGGGATGATTGACTGTCACTGTATAGGTATCGCCCGGAACTGATGCAAATGTGCAATTGCCGTCTACGTCAGTAGTACCTGAACCGATACCTGCAAGCGTTACTGCCGCTCCCTGGATGGGAAGTGCAGATCCGCCCAAAGTCTGAGGCCCCTTGACATTCACTGTTACACTTGCCACATCAGGAGCAACCTCAAGGGTAGGGCCGCCTGCATAGATTCCGCCGGTGCTTGTATTGTCATATACTTTGATTGCGAGCACGTTAGTCGCACCAGATCCGGTATTGACATAGCTGGCAGGAATAACAAAGCTCAAAGGAGTGCCGGTTATATCAGCACTGCCAAAAGCGCCTGCTTTTCCGACTAAGTTGCCGTTGAAGTAGACTTCACATGAGTCAGATACCACAAAGTCTCTTAATCTAAGGGTCTTCGCTGCTGTCCAGCTTGAAGGAATATTGACTGTAGTTCTGTACCAGCCATATACCTTATCTGTTGTCTGCAGATCATCCCAACCATAAGGGAAGAAGCCCATTGCACTTGCAGCGTTTGGAACAGAGACGTCAGTAGTAGCTGCTTCGGTAGTAGGACCGGCAAATGCATTGATCTCAGCCTGAGTCGTGGTTGAAGGATCTGCATTTATCTGTTTTACATCCGCATCAAGGACAAGTTGCCATTTATGGGTTGTTGAAGCAGCCCAGAGATTCGTGGACTTGGTCGTATCAAATATGATAGACGGAAGAGAAATATTATCGGTAGTTACTGTTCCGGCTGTGATTGCCACGTTGCTTACTACCAATGTTTCGTATCCATCAGTCTTGACGCTCAGCTTCGCTGTTCCTGCAGGAACATTGGAGAATGCATATTCACCGCGTGCTGAGGTGTAAGTCTTACCTAAGTAGGTGTTATTCACCCACAGTCTTACCATAGCGCCGTTAACTGTTCTGTTTGCGTTGCTGGCATCAGTTACTTTGCCTTTGATGGCGCCGTAGCTTGTGGAGTTGGTGCTGCTTCCTGTTATCATTACTTCGACAGGAGTGCTGTAGTCTACAAGGGCTGTTTCTACTTCAGCTTTGGCAGATGCATCATCTGCTCCAGAGTTGACCATCGTCGCATGGCTCAGATATAGCGGTGTATACGGCCCTATATTTCTCCAGCAGCCGCCATATGTGTAATTGTAATATGCAGAATACAGGAGATCTGTACTGGAATAAGTTCCGATTGTCTGCGGCATGCTGTAACCGGCAAACAATTGTCCTATGCCGCCGATGCCGTTTGTGATGTCTGTAGCATAGTCATAGATCATTCCTGCAGGCATATTTACGGAAGGATCGATGGGGCTGGGCTCTGTTGTTTCTATAACTCGAGTCCTTTTGTTTGAGCCGTTGTCGTTCCATCGAAGCTGCAGATTATGCCACAGGTTATAGTTTGATGGAGCGGTAAAGGTTGTATCTTCCTTGAAATAAGGAACGCCGGAGTAGAACTTCCGGACTGTATCAAAAGTGCATGGACTGCTATTGACATTGACAGTCTTGGTGGATTTATAAGTAACCCTGATCGCTTTATTAGCGGATGCACTAGTAGCAAGCGATACTGCATTAGCCCACTGCTGCGCGGCTGCTTCACCGCTTGCGGCGTTAAACATGGTATTTGACCAATACATACCGCATCCAGTTGAGGAATCTGTGGTGCTAGTCCACAGATTTGCACCGTTTTGTGCATTCAACAACTTGTATATGGAATCTTTCGCAGCCCAAATACCTGCGGTATAGAAATGGTTTGTAATATCGACTAATGAAGTGTTTGTCGGATCAACATTATAACTGAGGTCTGTGGGATAGGTCGTGGCATCTTTGGTGTTGTTGGTGTTATCGAAATAGACCCTGTAGTATCTTGTTTTATTTGAAGGGTTTATTGATGCATCCAATGTGGTATTAGTATGGCCGTAATCCCCTCTAAGGATCCATACTACTTCGCCGACCGCATTTGCAGCTGGATCGAATCCTGATTCCTGGTCAAACTGGCTCCAGATTTCTACTGGATTCAGTGAACTGGTTCTATCATTTTTGGTTGCAAACTCTGCAACTCTTACAGAGTTCGGATCAAATGTAGTACCATTTAAATAATTGGTAAAGTTAATCTTCAGCTCTACCGGGGTAGCTGTTCTTGCACAGTTTCCGGTATTTACGTCTACGTTGACATAATAGTGATAGTCTGACCAGACCGGGGTACCAATAAGCTGTGCATATGATACACCGGCACAAAGGATCAGTGCCACTATTGCTAATACAACCAGCGGTGATTTAATCGCTGATGCTGCATAGCTGCTTCTACGCATTTTCCTTACGCCTCCTCTTTGGATATTGTTCTTTCTATTTTTATCTGATACCATCCACCCCGAGGCTGCCTCTTCCCAACCGCTATAGCTGGTTTTAGGTTACGGTCAGCCCCAGAGTCAATTCCTTCCGGCCACTACATCCTTAAGAATAGATGGTAGATAAAATCGAGTTGTTATCAATATTAGGCCACTCAGCTGTTTCACGAGGTAAGCTGGATGATCTATATAATTATGGCGATATGACACAGATAAATTAGTGGTTGCGACGAAAAAATCGTAGACCAGAAGCGTATACTTCCTTATAACTGTAATATGCCACATTGCAAACTGCCTGTCAAGTTTAAAACAGACAATATGTTAATATTTAAGTGCAAATTAAAATACATGAGCTGATGCAGCATGGAAGACGTTGCATTTATCAACGCTGAACACTTGCCATGAGTGCCCGTCGTGATGCAAAATAGATGTGCAAGCACAGGCATATGAGAATATGCCTGTCTGCATATATGAATGTGTAATTGAAGGTCGTTTTTGAAAGGAAGATGAGTTGAAACCAGTAGCAATAGCGACATGGAGATTCGGAGTAGCTGCATGCACTGAGACAATGAAACATCTCCATGCAGGCGCAAATGGAATGGATGCCGTAGAGCACGGCATAAGGATTATCGAGGAAGATACAAGCGTAGAAACAGTCGGTTACGGCGGAGCGCCAAACTCGGAAGGTATAGTTGAACTCGATGCAGCTATGATGTGGGGACCTGGCAGGCGATTAGGGGGCGTAGCGTCGTTGAGAGACATAGGTGAAGCTATCTCTGTCGCAAGATTGGTGATGGAAAATACACCGCACTGTCTCCTGGCAGGAGAAGGCGCAAAACAATTTGCTATAGAAAACGGCTTCAAGCCCAGAAATATGCTTACTGAAACCAGCAGAAAAAAATGGATACAATGGAAAGAGACCGGATACATGGAGGAGTCTCATGACACGGTCTGCGTCATTGCCATCGACAGCAACGGCGATATCTGCACGGGTACGTCTACAAGCGGACTAAGATACAAGCTGCCGGGTAGAGTGGGGGATACTCCTCTCTGCGGCGGCGGGCTGTACTGTGACAATGAAATAGGTGCGGCGGCATCCACGGGACAGGGCGAGGATATTATGCGCTATGCTATGAGCTTCCGCGTGGTCGAGGAGATGCGCCACGGCGCAAGCCCGATGGAGGCATGCCGTTCCACTATGCTGTGGGCTGTTACGGACGATCCACGGATGAGAGACAAAATATCCTGCGTGATGGCGCTTAACAAAGCAGGCGAGTGGGGCGCTGCAGCCAGTAAAGTGGGGTTCTCGGTTGCATATGGCAATTCCGAGGGTGTCGAGAAGACAATAATCGATCCGGTATAGCAATTTTAGAGGCTCATGAAAGGCAGCGGCACCTTATCAGCGAATAACCAGCTTCTGAAGGATATTTGGGGTGGATTACTCGACCTGATCTATCCACCGAAGTGTCTCGTATGCGGGGAAATGCAGCCAAAGTATTTTTGCGATGATTGCCTTGCCGGTATTGCCTGGATAAAGCCTCCAGTTTGCTCATATTGCGGAAACCCGGTAGACGAAAAGCCGTGTCTTGAATGTAATAGGGTAGAATATGCATTTGACAGCGCACGGTCCGTTGCCGCTTATGATGGAACACTGAAAGAAGCTATCCATCGGTTCAAATACTCCGGTCAACGCGTACTCGGGCCGATACTCGCGGCGTTTGTCGTCGATTATTTAAGAGGGAAAAGAGATCAGTTAAGACGGGTCGGATGTATCATCCCTATTCCGATACATCCGGCCCGTTTACGTTATCGTGGGTTCAACCAGTCTGAAATACTTGCAGAAGAGATTGGAAAGGCATTTGGGCTTCCGGTGTTGATGAATGTTCTAAATAGAACACGCCCGACACGTCCGCAGATAAATCTAAAAAGGGAAGATCGGCACAGCAACGTTGAAGGTGCTTTTGAAGTAGAACCGGGATTGGCAGGAAGAATAAGTGGGATGAAAGTCCTTTTGATCGATGACGTATATACTACAGGGAGCACTTCGGATGCTGCCGCACGTGCTTTGAAAAGTGCAGGAGCTGCAGAAGTTCATGTACTGACTCTTGCCCGCAGCATTTGAAAAAACACTGTACAAGGGAGAACCCCCGCCGAATTCGGCCGGGGGTTCATGGGGTAAATATCAACGATTATTCCACTATTGAAACGTTGGCAGCTTGTGGGCCTTTAGGACCTTCGGCTACCTCGAATTCAACTTGTTGCCCCTCAAAAAGACTTTTCCGTCCAGCGCCGTTTATCGCGGAGTAGTGAACGAACACATCATTCCCATCACTGGTTGAGATGAATCCGTAACCTTTCGCGTCGCTGAACCATTTGACGGTTCCTGTTAGCAAACCCCAACCCCCCTTCGGCTGCGTCAAGTTCAAGCAAGGTCGAAGGCGATGCCAGTACGCCATCCAAATGCGACAGAGATGCTTGCACTTAAACGGATACAATATGGCAGCTTGTTACAACTGCCTTTTGGATTATAACTGCTACTGCATAGTTTGTAAATACACAGATTGTAAATTTTGTGAAACTATCTCGGATTTAGGGTTCACGTCAGTCAGACTGCTTGTGTTTAATCATAATTGGTCGAGGGTACGACTCTATCGATTGGATTAGCGATATATAACGGTTGACTGGTCAGGAGGTGAGATGTCATGGATAGGCCAATGGAAACGGAAAATTCCGGCAAAGTAGTGCTTTGTTCGGCGCGTGATTGTGCATACAATGAAAACACAAAATGTATCGCTGATGCAGTGCATGTCAACCTGCATCAGGACCATGCCGACTGTAATACGTATACCCACAACCAGCATTCTGCAGGCTGGATGGGACAGTCCGGGCAAAAAAGTGGACAGCAATTGTAGTCTCCCCGGCAGGGGTGGAAAACGCTCCTGCCATTCCTTACATATTACAAACCCCTCATGTTGGAAGGAAAAATCACCGATTATGTGTAAGAATGTCCTAACAGCTTTATGAATTTACTTTCAGGTGCTATTATAGATTAACCGATCAGATCGTTTTGAGTAAGATATAAAAAATATAGGAGGGGTATTCAGTGCCTTTTCTTCTTACCGCAGCAACTGCACTCTCACTTCTTTTTTCCGGCCCGGTAATGGCCGGAACAGACCATGTAGATGTTCGGAGCATGGTAGGCGCCGGGATTGTCGCATCAAACGTCGCCAGTCCGTCTTCAAGGACGGCAATTGTAAGTGTGTATAAGAATTCCCATGCAACTTGCGCTCAGATCACCTGCAGATGGGGTGACATAGAGAAACAGGACCCTCGGTCAAGTTATGACTGGTCGGCTCTCGATTCAGATCAGATGATGGAGTTCAGCCGGACGAAGATCATAAGCATCGATTTGTCCTGTCCATGGGCTGAAAAGCTCAAGCAACAGGATCCGAATGGATATTGGGTTGTCGCCGAGAAGTTCGTTCGTGAGCTTACGAAGCATTGCAATGAGCTGGGAATAAAGTATTTCCACATAGCAGGCAGCGAGTACAACAGACTTAACCGGACTGATTGGCCGGTGCTTGTAGTCGAGCCACTCGCGCATCTATATCCGGTAATCAAGTCCGTTAATAAAGGTAATGTGGTGATCGGAGGCAATCTTTACGGCGGAGCTGATGAAGATGTGCAGGCACTTTACCGAGCCGGAATAAAAGGCTGCTTCGATGTCCTGGAAATCCATCCGTATACAGATAAGCCTGAACTCGGTGTAGATATCGATCAGATCATATCGGCCCACCAGGTAATGAAAAGAAACGGCGATGGCGATAAACAGATATTCGTCGGAGAAGGGTGGGGGCCGAAGTCCGTAGATGGTGCCGCCGATCAGAATGGGGAGTTGAATATCCTTCGAAACTATCTCGTGAATGGCTATAGAAAGCTTTCAACTTCTGATGGAAACTACGACCCTTCATGGGTGCTCGGAGCTCTTTTCAATTCTATGAGTGATTATGAAATCGGGCCGAGCTATAAGGATCATGCAAAAAAGATAGACGAGGATGGCGACGGCAAGATAGATTACATACTCGTCGACGGTTATCGCCTTCCTGCTGATACAAATATAGACCGGACACTCTTTAATTCCGGCCTGTGTGACATCAATGGAAATCCTAAAGGTGATCTACTCGATCTTCTCGGCACAAACCTGAAGATAGAGATGGAGGGAAGCGTAAGCGGTAGTGGAACGGCTCTTACATATCTGCCCGGTATTCCCTACAAACTCACCATAGAGGTTTATAATGTGATGGATGAGCCGGTCGAAGCGCCGAGTATAGCGCTCCAGGCGGACAATCCGTCTGTTCTCATTAAGGATGATGGCGGTACGCTTCCGTCGGTCTTGAACGGGACTACACGCATAAAACACGACTTTACGGTAACTATTCCTGATGAACTGGCGGGAAGCCAGGTGTGCTTTACAGGCAAACTCTCATTTAAATGGAAGGGCGGCGCTTACTGCATAAGCAATCGGACCGAAATGGGAACCAGTAAGGTTGTTGAATCCAATGTTATGCCTTCGAGCCTGGTAATGCCGGGCACAGCGCAATTTGGTATATCCATCATAAACCATAACCAGGAGAAAATAGAGGCTCACATTGCCTTTGATCTTCCTGACGGCGTGCGAATCAGTCCTGCATCAGCCGATACGAAGATCGATCCTTTGGGACTAGAGACATTCACATTTTCTACAGCTTTAGCTCCCGGCCTCAAAACCGGCAGGAACCCGGCGAAGGTGCTTATGGATGGCAAGCCAGTGAAAACCTTCGATATTGTTGCCCCCGCGGTGGCTAACAAGCAGCAAATAAAGGTTGACGGTAGTCTTGGAGAGTGGAAGTCTGCTTCCATACCATTCGGGACGGAGCCCAAATCTACTGCACGGTTTGCCTATGATGATAAAGCGTTTTATATCGGCGTAGAGACGGATGACCCGGTCCATATGCAGCCCTATTCTGGGTTGGAAATATGGAGAGGGGACTCCGTGCGTGTTGCAATAGACCCATTAATGGATGGTGCGCTGACCCCGTCGGGCGGGTATCGTGATGATGACCATGAGTTTGTATTTGCGACAGATGGGACTAACCAAGCTGCTAGCAGGCTATTCGGAAAGCCGAGGGCCAGCAGCGCAAGAGTAATCTGCTCTATTTCGAACGATAAAAAAACCGTATATGAGATTGCTATTCCGTGGAGTGAGGTTGCGCCTTTCGTTCCCGTTGGTGAGAAGATGTTTGCTGTTTCGATCCTTGTGAATGATATTGGCTCCGGGTTGAAGCAATCAGTGTGGGGCGGTGGTATCGCAGGAAAGAAAAACCCGGACGAGTTTCTGCCGGTGAAAATGGCTCAATAAACGATAAAAAAGCCCCCAGTCTGATAATTTAACCAGCTGGGGGCTTTTAATTCTAACCCTCAGGCAATTCTTTGCCGACTATTCTTCGATATGCTTCTCTATATCTGGCGCTGGTCTTCTCGATGATCTCCCCAGGCAGTTCAGGGCCGGGATATGTCTTGTTCCAGTCAAGAGTTTCCAGGTAATCGCGGACAAACTGCTTGTCGAACGAAAGTTGAGACCTTCCTGGCTCATAATCAGCGGCGTCCCAGAAGCGTGAAGAGTCCGGGGTAAGGGCTTCATCGATCAGGATGATCTTGCCGTCAAGTATGCCGAACTCGAATTTGGTGTCGGAGATTATGATGCCCTTAGAAAGAGCGTAATCGGAAGCTTTTTTATAGATTGTCAGGCTCAGTCGTTCGAGTTCGTCTGCAATATCTTTTCCAACTATATCTCTTGCCTGGGCGGCGCTGATATTTATATCATGACCGTTAGACTCTTTCGTCGATGGCGTGAAAACCGGCTCAGGAAGCCTGTCGGACTCGATAAGGTTGGATGGAAGAGTTACGCCGTGAAGTGTGACGGAATCAGCGCCTTTGGCTTCACCGACGAGTTTCTTGTATCCACTCCATGCAGACCCTGCGAGATAGCCTCTGACGACGCATTCTATCGGGATGGATTTTGCTTTTACGCCAAGCATAGACCTGCCCCGGAGCGTCTCGCGATATTCATCAGCATTCGACATTCCAGATTTTTTCAGCCGTGAGGTAATCTCATCTGCATCTGCTGTAATCAGATGATTATTTACTATATCACGAGTCATGTCGAACCAGAAAAGAGAGAGCTGTGTGAGGACTTTGCCTTTATCGGGGATACCGTCTGGAAGTACGACATCGAAAGCAGAAAGCCTGTCCGATGTTACCAGAAGAAGCGAATCTCCCAAGTCGTATACATCTCTGACTTTTCCTGTTATAAACTTTTGGACTCCCGGCAAATCGGTTGATCGAACGATTGTCATCTGATTAAAAACTCCTAAGGGACGGGACGAATGACGATAAGAGGTTGTCCCTGCTGGACCAGCTTTCCGTTATCAACGGGAACATCAACGACTTCTCCCGCAACTTCAGCCGGAATCTCACTGAAGACCTTCATAGCTTCAATCAGTCCGATAGTCTGGCCGATTTCGATAATATCGCCTATCTCGACGAAGGGAGGGATATCCGGTGACTGTGCGCGGTAAAATACACCGACCATCGGAGATTCAATGGTTATGAGGTCCGATGAATCAACCGTTTCGGTAGAATGCTCTTCGAATGCTTCCTCATGCTCGACAGCATCGAACGGGTATACGAGTTCATGTGGGACAGATCCCTGCGGTATTTGCATGATATGAGTCTGGTGCTCAACCACGCCCTTCACTGTGATAGTTGTACCGTGTTCTTCGACGGTCAGTTCAGCAAGGTTATGCTCTTCAACCAGCTTTACGAGTTCTTCGACCTGCTTGATGTCAACGTCTTCCGTCAAATTCGTCTCCTGCAAATGCGGGCCCAAGCCCGATCCGTAATGGCGAATAAATTAAAATGACGGAGAGTTTTATACCTGTCTCCGTCACTCGCCGCAATAGGCAAAGTATATCATCAGGCAGGTTCATCGTCAAGCTTGACCTGGTTTATCCGGCTTGATATACTATGATCACCATGGTTGCCCGTAATATTACGGGGTTAAAATGTGAAAAGGGATATCTGAGGTGAAATTGAGCTTGGGAAGAGCATATATCTTGGCCTTATTGCTTGTAACCATTGTTGCAGTTCCGGCTGCGCTTTCTCAGAAGACGGATTCCGGCGATACTGCCAGCAAGCCGACTGTGGTTGCCCCGGTAGACCTGTCAGGCGATAGAATTAGCATCTCATCCGATTTGAAATCCCTTTCACTTGATGACAGCACGCGTTCAGCTTATTATTTATCCCCGGATTATCTTATTGGCCCCGGCGATTTGCTCGTTGTAGATGTAAGGGGAAGAGTGGATTTGCACTATGGACGTGAAAAGTCCGACTCTGATACATTATCTCCATCTAAAGATAGTCCGATAAGTACTTTTCCTGTGCTGTATGATGGGACAATCAATCTTCCTGTCATAGGCCCGGTTGATGCTGCAGGGAAAACCGTTCCTGAACTGAAAGAAATCGTCAAAGACAAGTTATCGGCGTATTACAAGCATTTCGATGTCGATATAAGTGTCTCAAAACCCGCGACCATAAAAGTATGGATAAGCGGGATGATAGCTAACCCTGGGCCGCAGGTACTTCCTTCTTCCGCGACATTGCTGGAAGCGCTTCTCAAGGCTGTAGTTCAGCCTACGGGTTCTACTCGCAGAGTAAAGCTGACTAGAAATGGCAAGAGCAACGTAGTAGATGTTTTCAGGATGGTATCCCGGGGTGAGTTGGAAGCAAATGTTACACTACAGGGCGGCGATATAATCTACGTTCCACCGGCACTCGACTGGGTTACGGTCGTCGGTGAAGTATCACGGCAGGGGCAGTTCGAAATGGTACCGCTTCATCCTGCTGATGGGAAAGAATGCCATGTGAGTGATGTGATGGATCTCTGTCAGGGACTGCTGCCGACTGCTTCGGGTACGAACGCCGTAATAAGGCGCAATAATCCTGATGGCAGTGTAAAAGCCATTCACATTGATCTCTCAGGAAACGATAACCCGGCCCTTCAGCCCGGAGATAAGCTTGTTATCCCATCTATTGCCGATTACCAACCGATGATAAGGCTGGTTGGGGAATTTAAGGGCGATGGGGTTTATCAGCGGGTATCGGGAAACGTACTAAACAAATCAGGAGTCTACCGTCTGGCGAATGGTGAGACGGCCGGTGATGTAATAGTAAGGACAGGTGGCGCAACTCCACAGGCTGATCTCAAACATGCGAAGATCGAACGTCGGAGCAGCGACAAGACCGAAGTTATTGCGCTTGATCTGGACAGGGTTATCACCAGGCAGGACAAGTCAGGGGATGTAGTCCTTGAAAGCGGTGATACGCTTATTCTGCCCGCCCTGCAGGACAAGGTATACGTGTTTGGCGAGGTCGTGAAACCCGGCGGGTTCTCTTACGAGCCTGACGGACGGCTGCTCGATTATCTAGCGCAGGCCGGTGGGCCCGGAGGAAGAGCGAAATCGTCTATCGTCATAGTCCGGGCAACTTCCAATAAAAACGAGTTGATAAAAGCAGATATTGCAAAAGGGATTAGGGGGAAGGCAAAAGATAATCCTGTTATGCAGCCCGGTGACATCGTATACGTATCCGAGAAAATAGTAAGCGACTGGCGTGATCTATCGCAGATCATATCTACAATCAGATTATTGGCACTCTTTTAGCTTATGGAAGATATAAATCTCATCGATTACTTGCAGGTGATATGGCGCCGGCGGATGATGGTTATCGTAATAGGAATCATCATTTTGTTGGTCGCTCTCGTCACGCTCCTGTTGACTCCTCACACATACAGGAGTAAGGCTGTGCTTATATTCCCTAATTCAAAGCAGTCTTCAGCCGCAGGATTGCTTTCCAGCATGGGAGTCCCCAATATAGGCGACTTCGATATGTCGAGCAGCAACAGCCCGGAGATGTATATGGGGATACTGAAGAGCCGGACGTTGAGCGAAGAGGTAGGACGAGAGCTTAAACTTGGCAAGATTGCAGGTGACTATTCATCACTTCAGAACGGTATCGAAGTGTTGAAAACAAAAGAAGGAACTATGGAGATCTACTTTAGTGTTCCTTCTACATGGGTAGAGAAGGGCAATCCCGGTATCAAATTGGAAGGCAGTAACGCGGACGAAAAGACTGCCAGCCTTTCCGCTGAGATGGTGAACACATATATCCGAAAACTGCAGGAGTTCGATAAAGATCACTCGTTTAGTTCAGGCCATCGGAAGAGGGAGTTCCTTGAAAAAGAAGTAGATAAGACGCGCAGGGAGCTTTCCGCCGCTGAGAATACGCTTAGGAAGTTCAAGGAGGCCAATCCTGCTCTACCTCCTCCTGAGACCGAAAGCCAGCAGGTCGAGCAGTTGATCTCTCTTCGTACAATGCAAATCGAGGCTGAGACAGAAGCCCGAGAGACTGAAAAGAGTATTGAAGAAGCAAAAGCAACAGTAAAGGACCATGAAACCGTTATAGAAGCTTCGAAGGTAGTTGAGGAAAACGCCGTTGTAAGCCAGCTCAAGTCGAAACTCGCTGATGCTGAGGTGCTGAGAGCAAGTCTACTTGAAGACATGACGGAAAAATCACCTGATGTTGTGGCTGCAACTCATGATATAGAGAAAATAAAGGAACAGATAAAAGCCGAAGTGCCTAAAATAACGGCAAGCGAGACTCTTCAGATAAACCCAGTTCGCCAGGAGTTGGTCCAGGAGTTAGCGCAATTTGAGATCAAGGAGAGCGGTGTTCAGGCAAGACTGGACACGCTCAATAAGATTCTGACACGTGTTGAGAACGAGATAGCCGGTAATGCCAGAAATGAGATGCGCTACATCAGGATTACGCGCGATGTTAAAGCGCTTGAGGCGGTCTACACATCGCTTCTCACACAGTTGAGCCAGGCAAAAGTGCTTGAAGCGAAGGACCCTGAAGGGTTTACTGTCCTGGATTGGGCCGTTGCGGAAAAATGCTATTATAAACCAAAGGTTAAGATCACGCTTGCTGCAGCATGCCTCCTCGGACTGGTAATGGGGTGCATAGCGGCTCTGATCGTTGAGAGTTCCCGTCCTACGAAAAAGAGAAAAGTCGCACGGCGGGTCGAAGACTGAATAGCTTGTTCAAATCACAAAAAATAAAGGTCCGGGGTTTTGCCTCGGACCTTTTGGTATGTCTTGTCTAAATAACCACTACTTCTAGATAATCGCCAGTTCCTTACCGACTTTTTCAAAGGCTTCTAGCGCTTTATCGAGCTCTTCTTTGGTGTGCGTCGCAGTCACAATTGTGCGGACTCTGGACTTCGCATCAGGCACGGTCGGATAGCCGATTCCCTGAGCGAATACACCTTCATCAAACAGTCTGTCCGAGAGTTTCATCGCGAGTGCGCCTTTGCCGACGATTACAGGTGTAATCGGTGTCTGGCTGTGTCCCGTGTCGAACCCAAGATTGTTGAGACCTGTTTTGAAGTATCGGGCGTTGTCCCAGAGCTTCTCGATCCTCTCAGGCTCATTCAGAAGCACATCAATAGCAGCAATGCACGACGCAACGACTGATGGCGGATGGGATGTACTGAAGAGAAGCGCTCTTCCTCTATGGATCATAAGATCACGCAGCTTCTGGCTTCCCGCTACATAGCCACCCATCGCGCCTATTGCCTTTGAAAGTGTTCCTACCTGGATATCTACTCTGCCATTCAAGTCGAAGTGGTCGATGCTGCCACGTCCGTTACGGCCCAGAACGCCGCTGGAATGAGCATCATCCACCATAACGATCGCTTCATACTCCTCCGAAAGCTCTACAATCTGCGGAAGGAGTGCGATGTCGCCGTCCATGCTGAAAACGCCGTCGGTTACGATCAGTTTCTTTTTGATGTCCTTCGAATTTTCGAGCACATCCTTCAAACTGTCCATATCGCTGTGCTTGTAGACTTTTCGAGCGGCTTTCGTCAGCCTGATACCGTCAATGATGCTCGCATGGTTCAACTCGTCACTTATTACGAGGTCGCCTTCTTCGAGAACTGAGCCGATAACACCCTGGTTCGCGGCAAAACCGGACTGAAAAACAAGCGATGCTTCAGTATGCTTGAATTCAGCCAGTTTTCGCTCCAGTTCCTGGTGAATCTCCATTGTACCAGCTATTGTTCTGACAGATGCAGAACCGACTCCGAACTCTTTTATCGCCTTAATTGCAGCTTCGCGCATTTTGGGATGAGTAGTCAGCCCCAGGTAGTTGTTCGACGAGAGATTTATAACAGTCTTACCATCGAACTTACTTGTAGGAAGCTGCTCGCCTTCGAGCACTCTCAGTTCACGATAGGTTCCCTTTTCTTTCAGTGAGTCGAGAATCCCATCAATGAATTCCATAGCTTTTGCTGTCATGTTTTTACCTCTAAGGATACAGGATGACTTTTCCGCAGCGACCGGATGCCATGATCTCCATCGCTTTGTCCACTTCCTCGAACTTCATCTTGTGCGTAACGACAGGCATCAGGTCCACTCTGCCGGACTGGATAAGCCTCATCACTTGGTACCATGTCTCATACATCCTTCGACCGTGGATACCCTTCATCGTGATGCCTCTCATGACTACGTCGTTTGCGAGGTCTATTGTTACCGGCGATTTAGGCAGGCCGAGAACTGTGACCTGTCCGCCTGAACGGGTCATTTTGATCGCGTTATCGATTCCCTTGGCGTTTCCTGACATCTCAAGGACTACATCGAAGCCGATACCTTCTGTAAGGTCTTTCGCCACGGCGAGTGTATCTTCTTTTGCGGAGTCGACTATACGGTCCGCGCCCATCTGTTCCGCCATCTTCATTCTGACTTCGGAAACATCGAACCCGACGATCTTTGTTGCACCGGCTGCGCGGGCAATCTGTATGGAAGCAAGCCCGATAGGTCCGCATCCAACTACAGCCATGTTCATTCCTGCAACGTCTCCCGCAAAAACGGTGTGTACAGCGTTTCCGATGGGGTCAAAGATTGCAGCAAGTTCGGTGGGGATACTCTTGTCGAGCTTCCAGATATACTGTTCCGGGATGGAAACATACTCGGCGAATGCACCATTGCGATCAACGCCGCAAAGCTGGACATTGGCGCAGATATGACGCTGATTGGTCTTGCACTGGTAACAGTTTTCGCAGGTCATATGGCATTCGGCGCTTACATAATCACCGACGGAGACTTTGGTAACATCTGAGCCGATCTCTACTATATCGCCGCAGAATTCATGTCCGAGGATTACAGGGGGTTTGACTCTTCCTGCTGACCATTCGTCCCAGGAATAAATATGAAGATCGGTTCCGCAGATTCCGGCAGCTCTGACCTTGATCAGGACATCTCTGCTGCCGATTCTCGGCTCCTTGACCTGGAGAACATCCAAACCAGGGCCGGGATTCGATTTTACAATGGCTTTCATCTACCCATGCCTTTCCTTCCGCTGCGTCTGTCTGTTTAACTGAGCTTCGCAGCGCCATTTATAAAGAACGGGCACAGCGGCGCTTTGGTTTACATAATTTCTTTATGTCCGTCCGGTATCTACCCGCAATTATCCATTTTTATATTGTCTTTAGAGTGCTAAACTCTGCGGATGGGTAAACCTATTAGGGCCATGTTCCGGGCGACAATCAACCTAACCCTATTATAATAGCACATCCGAACCGGCGGATGCTATGGGAGCAGCAAATGGATCTTACTAATAGTTATCCGAGACCTGGTGAGCAGTTGCTGGGCGGCTACCCATGGCTTGCCAGGATGATAGATAAAGCAAGAGCATATAATGAAGGCACGCTGGGAGATTATATATATCCCTGTCCTATAGATAAAGAACTATTGTCCGAGTTCAATATGACCGGAGTTGAATTTGCAGAAATTATAGAGCAGACCAGCACGGATGATGAAGTGCTGGAGCAATTAGGCATAGACAAGGCGAACCCTGATCCTTCTGTAAAACAGTGGACACGAGAGTTTTTAGAGAACCGCCATGACAGCCTCATGCGTCACGCCGATGAAGAAGGCCGGGTGTACACACCACCGGAAGGGTTCGACCCTGTGCGCCCGTTTGCCTAGATAGACAGGGTTATGGGTAGAATCCAATTTCCTCTAGGGCTCACTGTTTTCTGCTGCTCTGGCGCGTCTTTTGATGATGCTCATTAAAGTCGGCTTCACTTTCACCCAGAGCCAGTACCAAGCGGAAGACAGCACCATGTCGTATTCGCCCAGATACTCAACGTAATAAGCGGAGAACCCCTCTTTGAACCTGTTCAGGCCCTGCAGGTGGTCGTCATCTTCGGAAGCGCCTCTGCGCGGCGAGACACCTCTGAAATCATAAATCCTGCAATTGAGGGACTTTGCCCATTTGATCATCTCCCACTGCATCAAATGGTTCGGCATGAGGTTCCTGTGTTCGTTGCCGGACGCTCCGTAGACGTACCAAGCGCGGTCACCTATAACAAACGCCAGCGCGCCGCCCAGCGGTTTTCCTTCATACATTGAAAGAAAGAGCTTTGCATGCCCTGCGGGCACCAGCATATCGTACATAGTTTCGTAGTAGCTGTAACCGCGAACTAAGAACCTGTCGCGTTTTGCTGTTACCTTCAGCAAATCATAAAATGCAGGCAGGTCTTCCTTGGTGCAGTCTGTTTTAATGATAACGCCCTTTTTCTCGGCCAGACGGATGTTGTACCGCCACTTAGGCTTGAAGTTTGCGAAAACCTCATCCAAGCTGGGTTCGAGATTGAGTTGCATAACACATTTTGGCTGCGTGCCGCCGAAACCGGTGGAATCTTCCAGTAGTTTGAAACCGGCGAGCTCTATATTCTTTGCACTTACGGAATCTTCTACCGGTACAGGTGGATCTATCTTGATCAGTATCGCACCGCGTCTTTGCGCGGCTTCGCTCAGTCCAGCTGCGAATTCTTTGACCAAAACTTCATCTGTCGTGTCTATCACCGGGCCGCGGGGGATGTACGCAATCGTTCTGCCGGTCTTTGGAATACGGCGGAAGAGCATAAGCGCGGATGCGACTACATCACCGGAATCGTTTTCACCTACTATCCGTACCGGTGACCATCCACCGCTTTTTGACTTTACTTCTCCCCATTCAAAGGACTGCATAGCGTCGCCGGTTGGAAATCCGGCTATAAAATCATTAAACCGAGCATTTTCAGCTGCGTCTATCTCTCTTATCTTCACGCGCAGATTGTAACACCTGTCGAATTGCCTAGTCAATGAGCAAAGAAATAAAAATATTTCGAAAACGAGCGTTGACAGGCTGGCTGAAACCACATATACTGTGATTGGTAATAAGTATTAGCGTCTTCGGGCGCTTTTTTCGGATAAGCGCTTGTGAAAAACATCACAAGCTGAGGGCGAGAATATGAGCGACAGCGCGGACCGGCAGGTTTCGAAGATATTTACGCTGGCTGATATCTGCAGAATACTCGATGCAAAAGTAATCTGCGGAGAAGATAAACTCGATCAGGAGATCAGAACAGCCTGCGGCTGCGATCTTATGAGCGATGTGCTTGCGTTTACGCACCCTGGCTCTGTGCTCCTGACAGGGCTTACAAACCAGCAGGTTGTGAGAACTGCTGAGATGCTGGACCTTGCCGCAGTTGTTATCGTTCGTGACAAGCAACCGGATGAAACAACGGTAGAGCTTGCCCGGTCTAAAGGCCTGCCGATACTTATGTCACCGCACCCACTTTACGAAAGTTGCGGTATGCTCTACACTAATGGTCTGATGGGCTGCAACGGTAGCCGAGATTGATCAAGGGACGAACTGAAAAGGGCGGTTGAAATACCGTTCTTATGGGTTTCAGGCAACTGAGACTCTCCGGAAGATTTATTGGTCGTGCTATGGCCGAAAATCCATACTATCCTGCGTAGGGAGGATCCGGTAGTGACAGTGACAAATCCCGCCGAAAGCAGGCTGTGCGAAACATTCGTGGTGGCAAGCCGCGATTTCGCAAGCGCTGGAGCCGCATCAAGCAAAATAAAGCGTATCCTCCAGCAAATTGGAGCCGATCCGGATACCATTCGGAGAATTGCTGTCTCGAGCTATGAAGCCGAGATGAATTTAGTTATCCACACTGACAACGGTGGCCAGATGATTCTGGATGTCGGGCCTGACTTCGTGGTAATCGTTGTAGAGGACCACGGGCCTGGAATAGCGGACATAGAACTCGCTATGCAGCCCGGATTCTCGACAGCGAGCGATGAAGTCCGAGAGATGGGTTTTGGTGCTGGAATGGGCCTGCCGAACATGCAGGCTTGCGCTGATGAGATGGAGATAAAATCCAAATCAGGCGCGGGTACCACGGTAAGAATGATCTTCTTCAACCGGTGACGTGATATGGGCTTCTTTCACTCGGTCCATCTGATTGAGGATAAGTGCAAAGGCTGTGTTAACTGCATCAAACGGTGTCCGACAGAGGCCATCAGAGTCCGGGATGGTAAAGCCGACATCCTGGAGATAAGGTGCATAGACTGCGGCGAATGCGTTCGTATCTGCCCGAATAAGGCGAAGGGAGTCCTTGCGGATAACCTTGATGCGATACGCGACTATCGTTACGTCATAGCTTTGCCCGCCCCTGCAATTTACAGCCAGTTCCGTGAAGGTACCAGCCCTGAAAAAGCTATCTCCGCGCTTTTCATGCTCGGATTTGACGATGTCTTCGATGTCGCATACGCCGCAGACCTCGTTGCGGCAAAAACCCGTAAAATAATCCAAAACTCCAAAATACGTCCACTAATTTCATCCGCATGTCCGGCCGTCGTACGGCTCATCCAGGTAAGGTTCCCGAACCTGCTGGACCATATAGCGCAGGTAGAGACCCCGATGGAGATCGCCGGAAGGCTGGTAAAACAGGAAGCAGCTCGGAAGACCGGGTTAAGAGAGGACGAAATAGGTGCGTTTTTCCTGTCTCCCTGTCCAGGAAAGGTCAGCGCAGTCAAGGAGCCTACAGCACTTGAAAAGGGGAGCGTAGACGGCGCAATACCTATAAGTGTGATCTATCCACGCTTGCATGAGATTATCTCGCGTATGGATATTCCTGACAGAAAACCGATGAGACAGGGGTCCGGCCCTGGAATAGGCTGGGGCAGGGCAGGGGGTGAGAACCTTTCCATAGGGGCTGATAAACACCTTGCAGTCGACGGAATACACAATGTGAGCGACATATTAGAAGACATAGAGCGCGGCAAGCTGGTAGGGATAAGCTACATCGAAGCTCAGGCCTGCGTCGGTGGCTGTGTCGGCGGGGTGCTGACGGTCGAGAATCCGTTTATCACGAGACGGAGGCAGAGAATGCTTGCATCAGAGACTGACCGGCAAGAGATGGACTCCGAGCAGATAACTCAGATGCGCGCGGATTTGGCAAATGACCGGCTTTATTGCTTCAATTGGCCGATATATCCCAGGCCCACACTTAAGCTGGATGACGATATGTCAGTTGCAATCAAAAAACTTGCTGAACTGGAGAAGATCGTAGAAGATCTGCCGGGACTGGACTGCGGATCGTGCGGAGCGCCGAATTGCAGGGCGCTTGCGGAGGATGTGGTCAGAGGACTGGCATCCGATATGGACTGCGTATTCAAGCTAAGAGAAAGGGTCCAGCTCCTGGCGGAAGAGCTTCTGCAGGCAGCAGCAGCAGTCCCTCCGTCTATGGGGGCTGGACGGAAGAGTGCAGAGCAGAATGCTACTTCAACAGATAAAGAAGGAACTAAACTTTAAGTCTTTGAGCGTCGAAAGCCTCGATTCTATAGAGGTTACAGGCGGATATGCTTCCGACCTGATGTCCGATGTGCTGGGGAAGGCCAAAAAGGGCAATATCTGGGTCACGAACCAGAAGCATTTGAATGTCATAGCAGTGGCATCGCTTTTGGGGCTTTCAGCAGTCATTATGGCAGGCGGTACTGAGCTGGATGAAAACGCGCTGGAGAAGGCGCAGGAAGAGAATGTGCCACTTTTCACAACCGGTCTTTCTGCCTTTGAAGTAATCGGCAGGCTCTACGCAATGGGTATTAAGGGACGGGATTGAAGGATTTAGGGGCTTGTAGATGTCGTGCTTCGGGACAAACAGCGGTCCCGAAGCATCGGAGCTGTTCTCTGGTACCTATTCCCTAATAACTAATCATGCTTGCAAGGTACCTGGCTGACCTTCATGTGCATACGCTCTTATCGCCGTGCGGTGAGGTGGAGATGATACCTCCGCTTATCGTAGCGCAGGCGATCGAGCTTGGACTCGATATGATAGCCATATCGGATCATAACTCGGCCGAAAACGTAAGAGCGGTGATGAAAGCGGCGGAGGGAAGTCCGCTCAAAGTGCTGCCGGGGCTGGAATGCGAATCTGTCGAAGGAGTGCACATAGTCTGCCTCTTCGACAGAGCTGATGATGCCGAATCGATGCAGGAACTGGTCTACTCTGCACTGCCGAATCTGCCGAACGACGGCAAGAAGCTCGGCGAGCAGATGGTAGTGACGCACAATGCGGAGTTTGTGAGGTATAACGAGCGGCTGCTGCTCGCTTCGACATCTCTTGAGATTGTTGACATTGTGCAGGCTGTAGAAGACAGGTCAGGAATAGCAATTCCGGCGCATGTAGACAGGATTGCCTACGGGCTATACGGCGTATTGGGGTTCTTGCCGGAGGATGTGAACTTTCCAGCAGTGGAAATCTCGAAACACATTACCGAGACCGACGCCAGGGCAAAATATCCTGACTTAAATGGGCGGGCTGTGATAAGTTCATCCGATGCTCACATGCTGGCCGATCTGGGGAGCGCTCGAACTGCCTTTAATATCGAGCGGAGGTGCGTGAGCGAGATCATGCTGGCATTCGAAGGCAGAGACGGGCGAAGCGTCGGGGTTGTTTGAATCGCGAATTGCGCGGATTTAGCGGACTAAAACGAATGGAGATTAGTGGAGTATTGTTGCATCGGACTGCTTGCTGCCGATGCGGGCCGACGGACCCCATACCCACTTCTCGACACCTACGGTGTCAGCTTCGGTAGCAAGCGAACCGAAGCAAAGGAAATGGATTAGTGGAGGTTAATGGATTTCCTCATTCCGCGTCTCCGCGGTTCAGAATTGCTATATTAGTGGATGTAGATAGGGCATGGATGCCCAGGAGAAACAGGACCGAGGCAGGATCCCCCGGTCCATCAGAAGCAAAGGAGTTTTGGTATTGATGGAGGCAACCGGTTCTGAACCAATATTAGGTAACATTCAGCCAGACAGCCCGCTTAGACGGTTGGTAAATTGGTTCATTGATTTAAATATAATGCTTTTTATTTATATTTGTATCCCTGGTAGGATGGACCATTTTACTTGGCTGCTATTTTATATCATTTACTATTTTGGGTTTGAGAGCATAACGCAGAGGACACCTGCCAAGTACATTACAAAGACAAAAGTGGTCAGTGTAGACAATACCATGCCGACAATTCGGCAGATTATCGGCCGTACGTTGAGCCGATTTGTGCCGATTGAACCATTATCCGGATTACTCAATACATATAGGGACGATGTTTGGTGGCATGACAAATGGAGCGGCACTTTAGTAGTGAAAGTAGAGCGGAATGTAGTAGATTCCCTGAATCCTAGATAAAAATGCGCGAACTATCATTACATATTTTAGATATTGTCCAGAATTCGATAGCTGCGGAAGCAAAAAGGATTGAATTAACTGTTACGGCGGACGGCAAACAGGACCTTTTGAACATCCGTATAAAAGATAACGGCAGAGGTATGACCCCGGAGATGGTCGAAAAGATAAGGAGCCCATTTTGCACCACCCGGACGACCAGAAAAGTCGGGCTTGGGATACCGATGCTCTCTGCGGCGGCCGAGATGTGCGAAGGTGGTGTCAAGATAATCTCCGAACCAGGCAAAGGGACGGAGGTTGATGCGTTATTTAAGCTCTCTCACATCGACCGGATGCCGTTCGGTGACATAACGAGCACGATGCTCACGCTTATTGCGGCTAATCCCGGCATTTCAATGCGATATGAGCAGGCCGTGGACGGAAAATCGTTTCATCTGGACACTGACGAAGTCCGACGAGAGCTTGGCGATGTCCCGATAGAAGCCGCGCCGGTCCTCGGTTGGATTAAAGATTATATGAATCAAGGGATTGCACAGACAGGCGCAATCCCTTAAGTTACAACATCGTGTTGGACGTCCACAACGTCATGCTGAGCTTGACTCAGCATCCAGGAAGAAAATGGACTCTGAATTAAGTTCAGAGTGACGTGTTTGTTGTTCAGGGTGACGCAGTAAGTATAATATATAATGCATATCTTATACATATGAACAGGGTGTTCTTGACCCAATATCTAAATACTAACAGGAAAGGCGGATGCTGATGAAAACACTCGATGATCTCAAGCGGATTCGAGAGCAGGCGCAGCAGGCACTTAACGTGCGCGAAGGCGATCATGACTGCAAGGTCGTGGTTGCCATGGGCACGTGCGGAATCGCCTCAGGTGCGAGGGAAGTTATGGCTGCTATCCTCGACGAGCTTGAGAAAAAGGGTGTCACCGACATTACGGTGACGCAATCGGGCTGCAAAGGACTTTGCGACCGTGAACCTACGGTCGATGTCCTCAAAAAAGGGCAGCCCCCGGTGACCTACGGGTTCGTGACACCGGAAAAGGCTCGTACAATCGTTGACGAGCATGTAATCAATAACAAGGTTCAGCAAGACTGGGTCGTCGTGGTCCCAGGAACAAACTAGGAGGTAATTCTGTTGTCAGCGCATACGTGTGAATGCGAACTGAATGCACAGAAAGCGGCAGCTGACGAGAAGGCACGTTATGAGAAGCTCGATCAGATAATCGAGGCTTATAAGGGTCAGGATGGCGTCCTGATTCAGGTCCTTCACCAGGCACAGGAACTCTTCGGCTGGCTACCGGAGATGGTGCAGGTGAAGGTCGCCGAGGGACTTGGCATTTCTCTCTCCGAAGTCTACGGAGTAATAACGTTCTACTCGTTCTTTAACACTGTTCCGCGTGGTCAGCATACCATAAGGGTATGCCTCGGAACCGCTTGCTATGTGCGTGGCGGTAAGCAGATATTAGAGCAGCTCGAAAAAGAGCTGAAGATTGGAATCGGCGGAACTACGGATGACCGTCAGTTCTCGCTTGAGATCAACAGGTGTGTAGGGGCCTGCGGACTTGCTCCGGTCGTCACCATCGGCGCGGATATCTACCGCAGGGTGAAGCTGGACAAGATTCCCAGCATAATTGCGAAATACAAGAAGAATGGCAGCTAGTAGCGGCTAATTTACCCAGGAGGATCAGACAAAAGCAAATGGAAAAGCTTTATAGATCTCACGTGCTGGTCTGTGCTGGAGCCGGCTGCGTATCATCCGGCTGCCATGCGGTTGCAGAGACCCTCACAAAAGAGATTGAAAAACATAATCTGCAGGATGAGATTCAGGTGATCCAAACCGGTTGTATCGGTGCCTGCCATCTCGGACCTGTCATCGTCGTCTCCCCTGAAGGGACGTTCTATAAGAAGTTAAAACCGGAAGATGCCGTAAGGATCGTCGAGGAGCACCTCTTGAAAGGTAGAGTTGTAACAGACCTGCTCCACCATGACGGTCACGGCGAAGGTGCTGTTACCACAATCGATGAGATGCCGTTCTTCAAGAGGCAGAAGAAACTCGTCTTGAGCAACTGCGGCGTCATCGACCCTGCAAATATCGATGAATACATAGCAAAGGACGGCTATTCGGCACTTGGTAAAGTCTTAACGGAGATGACTCCGAAGGATGTCATCGAAGAAATTAAAAAGAGCGGGCTGCGCGGTCGCGGTGGTGGTGGATTCCCCACCGGGCTCAAGTGGCAGTTCGCAGCCGACGCACAAGGCGAACAAAAATACATCCTGTGCAACGCTGACGAGGGCGACCCCGGCGCGTTTATGGACAGAAGCCTTCTAGAAGGCGATCCTCATGCAGTTATCGAGGGGATGATTATCGGCGGCTACGCGATAGGTGCATCCGTCGGTTATGTATATGTAAGAGCAGAGTATCCGCTTGCCATAGAGCGGTTGAGCCATGCGCTCAAACAGGCCAGAGAATACGGCATTTTGGGAGATAACGTCCTCGGAACCGGGCACAAGTTCAGCCTGGAGATAAGGATGGGCGCCGGAGCGTTCGTCTGCGGTGAAGAGACCGCCCTGATGGCCTCAATCGAAGGTAAACGAGGGGAACCTCGCCCAAGACCTCCGTTCCCTGCTCATTCAGGACTCTGGATGAGCCCGACCGTTCTGAACAACGTCGAGACCTACGGAAACATCCCGCTCATCATCAGAATGGGTGCAGAGGAGTACGCACAGATCGGGACCGAGAAGAGCAAGGGAACAAAAATCTTCGCGCTTGCCGGAAATATCAACAACACCGGTCTTGTGGAAGTCCCGATGGGAACAGACCTCGGAACGATCATCTACGACATCGGCGGCGGCATCCGAGGCGGGAAGAAGTTCAAGGCTGCACAGGCCGGTGGGCCTTCCGGCGGATGTATTCCGAAAGAGCACCTGAACGTCCCGATGGACTACGATTCGCTGATCGAACTCGGCGCAATGATGGGTTCAGGCGGACTTATCATCATGGACGAGGGGACCTGTATGGTCGACCTTGCACGGTTCTTCCTCGACTTCATCCAGGATGAATCGTGCGGAAAGTGCACCCCGTGCCGCGTTGGAACGAAGAGGATGCTTGAGATCCTCGACCGGATTGCTCACGGACAGGGCAAGGAAGGCGATATCGAGCTACTCGAAGAACTCGGACAGAGGATCAAGGACTCTGCGCTCTGCGGACTCGGTCAGACAGCTCCGAACCCGGTGCTTTCCACCCTCAAGTACTTCAGGCACGAGTATGAAGCGCACATCAGGGACAAGAAGTGCCCTGCGTGCGTGTGTAACTCGCTCTTCGAGGCCCCATGTGCCCACACATGCCCGGCCGGAACGAGCGTTCCGAAGTATCTTGCGCTCATTTCTCAGCGAAGGTTCACCGATGCCCTCAGAATCGTCCGCGATCACAACCCGTTTGCAGCGGTGTGCGGACGCGTATGCAACGCTCTGTGCGAGGACAAGTGCCGGAGAAGCCAGGTCGACGAGCCGCTCTCTATCCGCAACCTGAAGAGATACGTTGCGGACCAGGAGTTCAAAGACCACAAGCTGCCTCAGGTCAAGATGAGAGCTGAAAAGACCGGCAAGAAGGTCGCCATCATCGGCGGCGGGCCTGCAGGACTTACGGCTGCTTATCACCTGGCAAGAATGGGCCACAGCCCGACCGTTTTTGAGGCACTTCCTGAAGCCGGCGGTATGCTCGTTTGGGGAATTCCCGAATACAGGCTGCCGAAGGCCGTGCTCAGGCAGGAGATCAAGGCTATCGAGAACCTCGGAGTCACGATCAAGACCAACACCAGAGTCGGAAAAGACATTCCGATGGAAACGATCAAGAAGGACTTCGATGCAATCTTCATCGGGACCGGCGCAGACAAGAGCTGGACGCTGGAGATTCCCGGTGAGGAACAGAAGGGCGTATTCGATTCGCTCAAGTTCCTGCGCGACGTTCAGATGGGCGAAAAGATCGACGTCGGCGAGAACGTGGCCGTAGTCGGCGGCGGAAACGCTGCCATCGACGCCGCGAGAACAGCCGTAAGGCTCGGCGCGAAGAACGTCACCATCGTTTATCGAAGACTGCGGGAAGATATGCCTGCCGATCCGCATGAGATCCACGAAGCTGAAGTCGAGGGAGTCAAGATCAAGTTCCTGGCTGCTCCGATAGAGGCCGTCGGCGAGAACGGCAAGGTCAAGACGCTCAGATGCCAGCTTCTGGAGCTTAGGGAGTTCGACAAGAGCGGACGCCGAAGCCCGAAGGCTATCGAAGGCGCATTTATCGACATTCCAGTGGATTCCGTCATCTCGGCTATCAGCCAGGAGCCGGAACTGGGCTACCTCGGCGGCAATACCGTCGAAACGAAGCGCGGCAAGGTCTGGATCGACAGGCAGAGCGCAATGACCTCAGCTAACGGCATCTTTGCCGGAGGCGATGTGGTCACAGGACCCGCAACGGTAATCGAGGCCATCGGAGCCGGTATCAAAGCTGCTCAGGGAATCGACAAATACCTGGGCGGGACCGGCGAGATTCCGTCGGATGTCGAGGACATCACAATTCCGGCCCCTCCTGAGGATGCCGACGACATAGTCGAGACACCGAGGGCCAAGATGCCGGTGATTGCGGTGTCGGAGAGAACGAGAACCACGGAGGTGGAGCTTGGATTCTCCAGAGATGAGGCTATTAAAGAGGCCAACAGATGCCTGCGCTGCGATGCGTGTAGCTTGGAGGCGAAATAAGCAATGGAGAACGTAACCTTAACTATAGACGGTATGCAAGTGACTGTGCCGAATGGCACGACCGTCCTTGAGGCTGCAAGGTCCGTAGGAATAGGCATTCCGACCTTGTGCTACCTTAAGGATGTGCATGCAATCGGGGCATGTAGGGTATGCCTCGTAGAGATCGAAAAAGCGCGCGGACTTCAGGCATCCTGTGTATATCCCGCAGCAGAAGGAATCGTCGTCAAGACGAATACTCCGAGGGTCCGGGCTGCACGAAGGACCGTAGTGGAGCTGATGCTTTCTGCCCACAGGCAGGAATGCACAACCTGCGGACGAAGCCTTAACTGCGAGCTGCAGCAGGTCGCAAAACAGCTCGGAATCCAGCAGTCCAGGTTCGAGGGAGAGATGCCGCCGTCACTTGTGGACACATCATCCCCGGCGATTGTCCGCGACAGCAGCAAGTGTATCCTGTGCCGAAGGTGCGTGACCGTGTGCCAGCAGGTGCAGGGTGTCGGAGCGCTTTTCACTATGGAACGCGGATTCGACACAGTCGTAACCCCGGCGCTCAAAAAAGACCTGAACGACGTTGCGTGCGTCCTCTGTGGGCAGTGCGTAAGTGTCTGCCCGGTGAACGCGCTACATGAGCGAGATTCTACGGAAGCTGTCTGGAAGGCACTCGCCGACCCGAACAAGCACGTAGTAGTCCAGACCGCTCCTGCCGTCCGTGTTGCGATAGGTGAAGAGTTCGGAATGGCTCCGGGGTCGAGAGTGACGGGCAAAATGGTCACGGCTCTTCGCGCTATGGGGTTCGACAAGGTGTTCGACACCGACTTCACTGCGGACCTTACGATCTTAGAAGAAGGAAATGAGCTCCTTCAGCGGCTACAGACGGGTGGAACGCTCCCGATGATAACATCCTGCTCGCCGGGATGGATCAAGTTCATCGAGCACTTCTATCCCGACCTTCTGCCGCATCTATCGAGCTGCAAGAGCCCGCAGCAGATGTTCGGTGCTCTTGCCAAGACCTACTATGCCGATAAGATCGGTGTCAAACCGGAAGACATATATGTCGTCTCGATCATGCCCTGCACGGCCAAGAAATTTGAGGCCGGAAGGGCTGAAATGACGGTCAATAACGGCATACCGGACATCGACGCGGTCTTGACGACCCGTGAAGCGGGCAAAATGATCCGCGAGATGGGCCTCGACTTCGCGAAACTGCCGGATGGCAAGTTCGACGACCCGCTTGGCATATCGACCGGCGCGGCAGTCATCTTCGGAGCGACCGGCGGCGTTATGGAAGCGGCTCTAAGGACCGTATACGAAGTCGTAACCGGCAAAACTCTCGAAAACGTGGACTTCATGGACGTCCGCGGGCTCGAAGGAGTCAAGGAAGCGACAGTAAAGGTCGGCGATCTGGACGTGAAAGTAGCTGTTGCGAGCGGACTTTCCAATGCAAGGAAGCTGATGGATAAGATCGCTGCCGGAGAGGCCGATTACCACTTCATCGAGATCATGTGCTGCCCCGGCGGATGTCTTGGAGGAGGCGGACAACCGATTCCGACGACCGACGAGGTCCGCAAGGCCCGTATGAAGGGTATCTACGACGAGGACGCGAATCTTCCGATCCGCAAATCGCATGAGAACCCGGCCGTAATCGCGCTTTACGAGGAGTTCCTCGGCAAGCCGCTCGGCCACAAGTCGCATGAACTTCTGCACACGCAATACACGAAGCGAAAGAAATATCCTGTATCGGAGAAAACCTCCGACGAGATTGTAGAAGAACTGGTCAAATAAAACCAGATAAGTAAAAAGCCCGGAGGCTGAAATATACTTCCGGGCTATTTTATTTTGTCACCCACCGCCGAAGATCCGCAGCATCGCGCAGAAATGCTTCAGGGGTGTCACCAGCAACAAATTCGATAAGAAAACAGTGGCCGCGTCCGCTCGATACCACAGCAGCTATGCATCGCTTCCAAGCTTCTTCGCCATCCGCAAGCGGGTACCTGTCGGAATAGGACTTTATCCATTGGAACACGTGGACATTACTCAGCCAGGAGAGCATGCTTTTAAGGCCGGCAACGCAATCATCCGTCGAGACGCCGATCTGCGGTTGCCAATTGATCCTGATGGCCGAATGATCCACTTCCTTCATCAACCGCAGCGATGAAGCTACAGTGTCAGCGAGCGTATCACAGTGGTGCTCGACTGTAATCGATATTCCTGCCGATTGAGCAGCGTCACAGATCCTGCGAGCGTCTGCTATGACGGACTCTCTGCAGGATTCATCTGCATCTATGGACTTTTTGCTTCCTGCCCAGACTCTTATGAGCGGCGCGCCGCATGCAAGCGCTGTTTCTAGTATTTCGTCGAATGGAGTGTTCTCGTCCTGCCCCAAGCGATAGTAAGAACCGTAACATGCTACCTTGAGTCCGGCATCGGCAGTAATTTTGCCGACTTCACGAGCTCTCGCTATATCGCCGTGAGGAATGTGTATGTCACCGCCCCATTCGATTGAGTCTAGTCCCGCCTGCTTTACCAGGTTTACTATTTCAAACGGGGAAAGCTGTCTGAAAGTTACGGAAACCAAACCGGTCGAGAGCATCTGCATAGCCCTTTCAAGCAAGTGTGCCGGCCATCTGCCGGGTTATTTCCCATAGGAGCTTTTCGTCGCGCAGGTAGCGTTCCAGTTCTTCCACCATGTAACGTCCCATCCGCCTGCATTCATCGTCTTTCGATCCGGCGATGTGCGGGGTTAGAACCACATTCGGTAGATCATAGAGCGGAGAATCAGGGGCTGGCGGCTCAGGTGAAGTGACGTCCAGCACCGCCTGTATGTCCGGCCTTTTCTTCAGGACTTCGATCATCTCGTTTTCGCGGATGACTGCGCCTCTCGAAGTGTTGATGAAACTTGAATACGGCTTCATCATTTCGAAATGCTCGCTGCGGATCATCCCTCTGGTCTGTTCCAGAAGCGGCGTGTGGAGCGATACGACGTGTGACTTGCTGAATACTTCTTCAAGAGTGCATAATGTGACTCCGAGTTCGGCTGCTGTATTGTCATCGGCAAACGGGTCGCAGCAGATGACATTGACATCGAGATTTTTGAGCAGTTCGCAGACTTTCCTGCCGACCATTCCGAGCGATATTATCCCCACAGTGCTGCCGTATGCGCCGTATATTGGGAATTGTGCCTTATTGTTTTTCTGTTCGCGAATGGATTGAGCGAACCTCCAGCCGGATTTCAGGCAGAATATGACCTGGGAGAGAGTATACTCGGCTACTGGGATACCGTTTGCAGCGTATCCGCTTGTTATCACAATACCCCGGTCCCAAAAATCTTCAGTAGTGATACTTTTTATTGACCCTGCTCCGTAAAACACGGCTTTCAAGTTCGGCGCTGCGTCAAGAATGTCTTTTGTCATGGGAATGCAGCCCCAGCCGGACATAATTACATCCGCATCTTTGAGTACGGACGGGTCATTCTTCACATCCTGTGCAGTCAGCGGCGGCATGTAGATGTTTATCAGCCGGGCGATGTCAGCCATCTCGGTTGGGCCGTAGATAACATTAATAAAGCCCTTATCGAGTATATACAACCCTTTCAGCATATTATAGACCTTTCAAATATTGAAGAAACAATTGCCTGGCCAGGAGCAGTATAGACATAGTGTTAAAAGACGGGGATTTGACTTACATATTAACCGTGCAGATTGTTTATCTGCGTGGAAGCAAATAAGTGGTAAGCGCACACAGCCACTACTGCTCTGTAAAAGTGAAGAATCTCAAAATGTCGAAACTTCACATCATTATTCTACGACTATCGTCCCTTGTTCTATGTTATGCTGCCCGCAGAAGAACGGGAACTCACCCGCTGTATTGAACTGGAACTCGAAGTGCTCTCCTGGGGCGAGAACGCTGCTGGAAAAACGCCCATCAGGGTTAGGCACTCCTTCTACCGTAAGAGTCATCTGGACCGCAGCATTACTAGCGTCTCGCACTTGGAATATTCCGGTTGCAGTTGTTCTAAAGTCATTTGATTCCTGCGGCGCCAGCACAGGCGTGAGATAGACTACATCAAGGTTGCTATTATCTTTCACTTCTATCTGTCTGTTGCTGTTGCTCGCATTAACAAACCTCACAGTATCGTTGAGATGTACCGTAAGGGTGCTTCTCGAAAACTGAGTATCTAGCAAGCTGACAGATATAGTTTGCGGGCTGCTCGTAGCAGTCAGGCTGCCGCTAACAATTGTGTGGGTGGTGTTGTCGGAATTGGTGAACCTTACGGTAGTGCCGGGAGAGACAGTCAGGGTAGTTGGATCGAACGCATTGTCTCTTATATTTACCACGGTATCTTGATCCACGCTGCTGCCGCATCCGATTATTATCGCCGGGATTAGGAAGACCAATAGAATAACGAGCGCGCGCATATCCGTTCACTCCTTGCAAGTCGAAATACCCGGCCAATAGCCGGTTGGCTGCAACGCCGTAAGTACGATTGCTTCTTACCCACCTGCCGCTTTGCTTGAACATGCAGATAGACCTTTCCACCGGAATGTGCTATACATATTGATGTAATCGAGGGACCATACAGCAGTTTTTGTTAAAACGACAGGAGATTTGGATGAAAGACGAGCTTGCAAAGCTGCAGAAGCTCTATACTGATACGCTTCTGGACGATGTTCTGCCATTCTGGATGAACCACTCTATAGATAAAGAGTGCGGAGGTTATTTTACCTGCCTTGACCGCGACGGCAGCGTGTATGATACGGATAAGTTTATCTGGCTTCAGTGCCGGGAGACATGGATGTTCTCTGTGCTCTACAACAGGTTCGAAAAACGGTCCGAATGGCTGGAAACAGCCAGACATGGCGCGGATTTCCTCAGAAAGCACGGAAAGGATGAGAACGGCGACTGGTATTTTGCGCTTGATAGGGCGGGGGACCCGCTGGTACAGCCGTATAACGTGCTTTCCGACTGTTTTGCAGCAATGGCATTCAGCCAGTATGCTCTCGCAAGCGGCAATGAGGAAGCAAAAACAATAGCAAAGCAGGCATTCGATAATGTTCTGAGACGCAAAGACAATCCTAAAGGCAAATACACAAAAGCATACCCCGGCACACGGCCCATGAAGGCATTCGCGCTCCCTATGATGATCTCTAGCTTGTTCTCGGAGATGGAATGGATGCTTCCAGCCGATTATACTAAAAGCACGCTCACTGGTATAATAGAAGAGGTCATGAATGACTTTGTAGATAGGGACATGGGGCTCATTTTCGAGTATGTAACCCCTGATGCAAAGCATATCGACTGCTTCGATGGCAGGCTCATCAATCCGGGACATGGCATCGAGGGCATGTGGTTCATCATGGACATAGCCCATAAGAGAAATGACACTGCTCTCGTCAACAGGTGCACGGATGTTGCGCTCAGTATCCTGAACTATGCATGGGATGAGAAATACGGCGGCATTTTCTACTTCATGGACACGAAGGGCAGGCCGACCCAGCAGCTGGAATGGGACCAGAAACTGTGGTGGGTACACCTTGAAACGCTAATCGCTATGGCGATGGGCTATCACCTGACCGGCAGAAAAGAGTGCTGGGACTGGTATAAGAAGGTCCATGACTACGCATGGCAGAGGTTCCCGGACGCAGAGTACGGCGAGTGGTTCGGTTATCTGAACCGCCAGGGCGAACCTCATTTGAGCCTGAAGGGCGGAAAGTGGAAAGGATGTTTCCACCTGCCGAGAGCCCTTATGATCGGAAGCCGTCTTTTTAAAGAAATGAATGAGAAAGTATAAATACGACCGGAAATATTATAATAGGAGGCAATAGAGTGCGTCGTATCACTACTCTCGCTGTGGTTGTCGTGACAGTGCTCAGCGTTGTTATCACTGGCGTTGTATCCGCAGCATCGAAAAAAGCAGTAAATATGAATATAGACCAGAAAGAATCGTCGGCGGCTGTGGCTGCCAGTAAAGGTACAAGAAATCTCGAAAAGGCTCTTGAAGAAGCAGGAAACAATCGCTGCCAGCTCGAAGCAGCGCTTAAGGCTGTGAATCCGAAACACCGGAAAGCTATGGAGTTCCTCATCGTCAACATGGCGAAAGACGATCTTGTATCTCTGAAGAAGGACTACCTTGTAGATGATGTAGAGTACGCCTACAAAGCCCGCAAAACGATGCCTTGGGGCAAGGATGTTCCCGAAGACCTCTTCCTGAACGATGTTTTGCCCTATTCAAACCTCACCGAGAGGCGGGACAATTGGCGGAAAGACTTTTACGACCGGTTCAGCGTAATGGTCAAAGACTGCAAGACGATGGAAGATGCCGTGCAGAAGCTCAACGTAGAGGTATTCAAGACCTTTAACGTACAATACCATGCTACCAAGTGCCGCAAGCCTAATCAGAGCCCTTACGAGTCCATCGAGATAGGTTATGCGTCATGCTCCAGCCTTTCGATCCTGATTACCGATGCCTGCCGTGCTGTAGGTATTCCATCGAGGGTCGTTGGCGTACTTTGCTGGGATGGCAAGCCTGAAAACCACTGCTGGTCTGAAGTCTGGACTCATGAGTGGAGATACATCGGCGCCGGAGAGCCGAACAATCTTGATACGGCATGGTTTACCGATAGGGTGTCCAAAATCGACCCAACCAAACCGGAATACGCGGTTTTTGCCATATCGTTTAAAAGGACGGATACGTGCTTCCCTCCGGCATGGAGATACAGCGTCCGCGATGTATATGCTGAAAACGTGACCGATTTCTATATCCACAGGCGAAGCGTTAAATTCGACCTGGTAAATGGGGATGGCAAATCGTTCAAAGCAAAAGTGGCTTTGAAGCTCGGCGGTAAAACAGTCGCACAGGACACAGTTGATGGCTCCCGCGACTTCATAATTGCAGGCGGGCAGACCTATGATGCAGAAATAACGGACCCCAAGACATCCGAGACCGTGACAAAGAAAGTCACCGTGCCCAATAAAGATAACGAGACAGTATATCTATCGCTCTGGCGTGGATAAATAATCAACAAGCCCGTCCGGGAGATACTCGGACGGGCTTGTTTTTGAGGTGTATCAGTGAAAGCATTTTGAGAGGTCTTTATGACCGAATATCTCTTTTTGTTGTGCTTGTGAAATAAAGAAATCTTACTTTACGCTAACGGCTTGAAACAGATAAGGATGTTCTGAAATGGGAAATAGAACAGAAAAAACAATCATACTCGACACGAATATTCTCATGCATTACAGGCAAGCAGATGAGATAGACTGGTGTAAGGAATTGGAAGCAGATAAAGTTGAACTGCTCATAACTCCAGTAGTAATCGAGGAGATAGAGAAGCATAATGCTCAAAATCAAAGTAGGAAGCTACGAAGCCGTGCTAATCATTGCATAAAATGGATCAGTTCTCAGATTACTAATGACAGCCTTAAAACAGTGATTCGAAAAGGCATCAGCCTTTGCATACTCGATGCAGAACCATCAATAGATTTTCACTTGAATAGATTAGACAAAGATATAAAAGATGATCGAATAATAGCACACGCGATAGAATGGAATGAAAATCATCCCGATGGTCCAGCTATCATTCTTACTACCGATCCCGGAATACGAGTGAAGGCTATGGGGCGAAAATTGCCGTTAATACTATGGGGTGATAATAAATATAAACTACCTTCTGATCCAGATCCGCTTGAAAAACGCAACGAGGAGTTGGTGCGTGAGATTACACTCCTAAAGAACCGGATGCCCAAGCTCGAAGTTAAGTTTGAAAACGATGAGAAGTGTAAGGAGTTTGTCCTCAAACCCCGTTCGAAACAAGAAAAAGAAACAGAATTGGACCGGGAGTGGAACACCTACAAACTTGGGCGTGGAGTGATGCCTGCTGGTTTAGCAGCAATTATGACCGATGATCAGTACGAATTGAATGTACGCAAATATTATGCTTCATACGAGAAATATCTAAATGAAGTATCTGAATATGAAAGCTCTGTGGTGACGCTTAATTTATTATTAACAAATACTGGTAGTGCAACCGCTGATGATGTGCGAATAGAGTTAACCCTCCCAAATGAACTAGACATTAAGTTATATTATGATCTACCTAGAAAACCCGAACCTCCCAAAATGCCAAGACCTAACGAAGTGTTTGTGCCGGGTATTTCCTTGGGTCCTAATCATTTGAAGGGATCGCTTCCTAAGATGAATAATATCAACTTTGTTTGGCACACTGAGACAAAACAGCATGACTTACAGAGTTTTTCTTATTGTGTAGGCACAGCAATGCATGGAATACCAACTCGTCTGCCGTCAATATACATTGTATTTGATAACAATTTAAAGACATCTTCATTCGAGGTGGAATATACAATATTCTCTAGAGATGTGTTGGAGCCAGTTTCTGGAAAGATATTAGTTAAAATACAACAGCAAATGGATATTTGACTTTTGAAAAGTAAGATTGATTGTTTTGCCAACCTAGTAAAAAGCGCATAACCTTTGAGCTTAAAAACGATGGTGGCCGGGGAGGGACTCGAACCCTCATGAGTTGCCTCGGCGGATTTTAAGTCCGCTGCGTCTACCATTCCGCCACCCGGCCAATTTATGTGGGTGAATGCCTGAATAGTGTACCATTTAGAACTCCTTGTGTCAATCCGGCTAGTATCTGGTATAATCTCAATAATACTGCTTGCACACGAGCTTCGGAGGTATATCTGATGTATAGATTTGCGGCAATTATCGCGGTATTATTTGCATTCGCACCGGCTGTTTTTGCGGAGCCATCCAATCCAGCACCACCTCAAAGGACTTCTAAGCGAGTAATCACCATTTCGCGAGGGACACAACCATCGAAACGTCCGGTAACAGGTAAACTGACTCTTATCGCACTTCCTCCTTCAGGAATTCAGCCATCGTCGGTTATTTTCTATGTGGATGATAAAGAGATCGGCAAGTGCGAGCACCGGCCGTACGGTGTCGAATGGGACAGCATCGGAGCTTCCGACGGCGAGCACTGTGCGGTATGGAAGGCCTTCGGACCCGATAACCGGGAAATTGAGACAGGAAAAGTAACTCTAGTCGTCACAAACAACGGATTGAAAACACCCTCAGCCGAACCGGCTGCTGCCGCCAAACCTCAGATGGCGCAGTATTCGAGCAAGGAGCACAAGGTCAGCCTGGTATATCCAGCTGGATGGACCGTAAAAGACCAGTCTATCAGTGTTTCAAAAGACTGGGACGAAGGTTACTGGCTTGTCCTCTCGACGGACCCGGTAGCGCAGGCAGTATACGTCGTCAATATCAGGCACAGAATGCTCAAAATGGAGCATACACCGGAAAGTTATCTCAAAAGCACTCCTTACCTGGCGGATTGGCAGCAGACAAACATCAGCGGACGAACTGCGTTTATGACTACGGCCGGGCTGCCTTCTGCAAACAGGGTTGTTCACCGCATTCAGATGATAGAGGGGCGGCATCTTTGGATGATAAACTGCATCGATACATCTGGTAAGGCGATTGATGAGAGCAAGGCGCTCGTTATACAGATAGCAGGAAGCATCAAACCTTCTGAAGCAAAGAACGAGGAACCACAGAAACCGGAGGACGGAGAAGATATTGAAGAGTAGCAGTACAGCCATGTTTTGGAGCGCTCCCGCAAGTGGTGAAGCTGCCCGCATTCTTCTCGTGAGGCACGGCAGAGTCGAGTGGAACGCAAAATCTGCATACGCCGGATGGACTGACCTGCCTCTAGATGAACATGGTGTAAAAGAAGCAAAAATGGCGGCAAAACGGCTGGGAAATGCCGCCATAAGCGCCGTATATTCGAGCGACCTCGTTCGTGCAAGGCGTACCGCAGAGATCATAGCCGAACCACACGGATTAAGCGTAAATATCGAGCCGGGGATCAGGGAAATCAACTATGGGGAGTGGGAAGGTCTAGGCATTGACGAAGTAAAGAAGGCTTACGGCGAGGATTTCTTCCGAGCTTGGGTTGCTGACCCGGAAAATATCAGAATACCGGGCGGAGAGACCTTTGGTGAGTTAAGAGACCGCGCATCGGCTGCAATGGCCAGAATTGCCGCGCTGCATCCGGGGCAGACGATTGCGGTTGTAGCCCACAAGAGCGTAAACCGAGTGCTGATCTGCCACTGGATGGGAATAGCGGTCGGCAGATACAAACAGATAGAGCAGAAGAACTGCGCAATCAACGCTGTGATGCTGTCGAAAAACAGGACGGTAGTCGAAACGGTCAACGACATGTGCTTCGCTGCGCGGTAGACCGAGCGGCGGCAGACTTTAGCATAAAGACGCGCTAGGAGCCTGCCTGAGTCTTTCCTTCGGATAGCTTTGTGCCGGCATTGCGATGCTCTTTAAAGGCATTTACTATTTTCTTCTTTGCAGCAGCTTGTGGACGAGCTTTGTAAGGTAGTCTCGCCTGGGACAATCCTGTTTGCGGCCTGCGCTGCGGCTTCGTATCACGCTCTTTGGGCGGCGCTGGGGCCTTATAGTCGAAATCATCCAGCCTGCGCCGTTCGATAGGAGCACCCAGGGCTTTTTCAATGCTGAAGACAATGGCAGCGTCGAGCGGGGTCACAAAAGTAATCGCATCGCCCTCACGCTCCATCCTACCCGTGCGACCGATCCGGTGGGTGTAAGTGTCGGCTGTGTCGGGGATGTCGTAGTTCATGACATGCGATATGGTCGCGACATCCAGCCCGCGGGCTGCGATATCGGTGGCAACTAATACCTGGCATCGGCCCAACCGGAAATCTTCAAGCGCAAGCTGTCTCTGGTTCTGCGACTTATTGGAATGTAGTACAGCGGTCCCATATCCTGCCTCTTTGATCTTCTGGACCAGGCTATTCGCTCGGCGCTTTGTGCGGGTGAAGATCAGAACAGAGTTTGTATCTGTTTGTTCGAGCAACTTTAACAGCAGCGATGTTTTCAGGTGTGAAGGGCATGGATATAGGGAATGCGCGATGGTCTTTGGCGGCAAGCACATACCTACATCGATACGCTGAGGGTTCTTCAGTGTGCTCATTGCAAGTTCTGTCAGTTCCTGAGCAAATGTGGCTGAAAAGAGCATGCTGTGGCGTTCGCCCGGCAACTTGGCGAGTATGCGTTTGATCGGAGGCAGGAATCCCATGTCCAGCATCCGGTCAGCCTCATCCAGAACAAGCTTAGCTACATGAGAGAAGTCTGTGTTGCCTCGGTCCATGTGGTCGAGCAGCCTGCCGGGGCAGGCAACAATCACATCAACTCCACCTCGGAGCGCCTGCTCCTGAGGTTTCATTCCAACACCACCGTAAACGGTCGCGGATTTGATCTTGGTGAACTTGCCCAGCTGTTTGAACGCATTATTGATCTGCTCTGCAAGCTCCATGGTCGGTGTGAGCACAATCGCTCTGGTGCAGCGCTTTTTAGTTGGGTTGGCAAGCAGATACTGGAGTATCGGCAGCACAAACGCAGCGGTTTTGCCGGTTCCGGTCTGGGCTGTGCCGATAAGGTCGCGTCCCTTGAGTGCTAATGGAATTGCAGCAGCCTGAACGGGGGTGGGAGTCTCATATCCAGCCTCCTCGATTGCACGATGAAGCCTCTGATCCAGCTTAAACTTGGCGAATGTTATCTCATTGGCAGATTCGTCAACATGCTGCTGGTTTTTCTCCTGCTTCCGAAGAGTGAACTGCCTCGCTGCAGGCTCAGCCTTTGAAGCCGTCTGACTCTTGAAGCACTCTTCACAATAAATGGGCTTTTCTGGGTTGGGCTTGAAAGGCAGTTGTGCATCCTTGCCGCAAATCGAGCATTTGGCGGTGTGCATTTTGCTGTCGCCGCCCCTGCTGTGTCTGCGCCGGTGGCTTCGCTCTTCGTGGCACTTCGGGCATCTAGTCGGCGGGTTGTAGTGCTTCGCCGCAAACAGTTGCTGAAGCTCTGCGCTGAAGATAAACTCCTGTTCGCAGTCGCGGCAAACGCATTTTTGTTCCTGATAGGTCAATACATGGTCTCCTGGTTGTATAATATTGTCTCCGAGGCTGAGGCGGGTGAGCCAGCCGAACTGAAGATCTCAGCAAACAACCAGGCCAATGCCCAAACAACGTAACAATGCAGTTCATTATAACACAGATACGGAAAAGCGTTTTTGGGAGGCATTTCATGTCGCATTTGGCGAAGTTGTGGGGGAGTGTTCACCCTGCAAAAAGTGACGGCATTTGTTGCTTCGGTTCGCTTGCTACCGAAGCCGACGCCGGAGGTGTCGAGGCACATGCGTCTGACTTTTCCACTGTTTTCCGGGTCTGTCAGCCCTGCATCGGCAGCAAGCAGTCCGATGCAACGGGGAAATACTGTCGTTTTCCTGGTACCGCTGTTGCAATCGTTCCATATAGCCATTCAGATGCGTTCGACGGATGCAACTACACAAAGGACATGAGCCGACGTTAGGGTTGCTGCGGATACTCCATATATTTGCCTGACTTTTCGGCGATATAATTGATAGCGTTGTCGAGATCTTTGCTGCACAATAGGCCTAAATTCCCCTGATCGGCTTTCCAACGCTTGCCGTCGGTAAAGATCACTTCGTAAGTTATATTGTCGCACTTCGAAGTAAGGGTTTCGTGGACGATTACCCGTTTGACATGGTTCCAAGAGTGAAAATCCTCGTGTCCGAAACTCCAGAAGCCATTCGTGGTTATGCCCTTATCGGTGATGCGGGTGTAAGAGTCGAAAGCTGGGACGCTGGCAAGGAGTGACACTGCTGCAATAATCAGAAAGATTTTAATTGCTATTGTGTCGAGTTTTCCTTGAGACTGAACCTTTCGTAATTCTATCCAGGCTTCACGATAAGGACTGGGCATTTTGATTCCGGTTCGATTAATAATAGCAATGACAACAGTACCAAATACAACGCCCGTAGCGAGAAAAAGCCACATGTCTACGCCAGTGAAGAAAAACTGCATATTCGGCGTGCTGTGCAATCTACGCGAAATACGTTCGAATGGTGAACCGAACATTACAGCGAAGGCAGCAGCGCATCCCAAAAAGATGGAGAGATACTGAGCATAGTAAAGGTTCGAAACCTTCTTCCTGACAGGCGGGTCGAGGGTATTCAGAAAAGCTCGTACCTTCCGCTGACATTCTTGAGACGAGTATGCCGGTTTGTACAGTGCTTCGGGATTTCTTGAGTAGAACTCCGGCATTTCTATTGCGACTCCGCTCGAAGCACGAAGTTTACGGATGATTGCCAGTACAAGGTCTTCCAGTTCCTTCTTGCCCTGCATATAGAAAATCCGTATTTCTGATTTCCGTCTGCCGTATTTGATTATTAACTCGCTGCTATTATTGTTAGCGAAATGTGCAGATGTTATCTCTGACCATGGGATGTAGGCTTTGGAAAAAGGCAGGTTTGCTTCGATATAGTCTTCCCGCACTCTGATGCGCCAGGGTTTGTGTAAAGCCTCTGGAAGCAGCAGCCATTTCAGCATTATAAACATTGATATTGTCAGCCAGATTATTAGAAGTCCCATAGGAGACCACAGTGTCTTAACCGAAAACCACAAATATATGGCTATGCCACCGAAGAATAGAACGACTACTGAAGCGGAAATTATATCCCCAGCAGCGCTTTTCTTCGACCAGTCGAGCTCTTGCGGCACATCGTCCGGCACCGGTTCCCAGAAAGCAAGCGCTTGCGGCGGTAAGACCATGCTGTCAGCTCGTCCAAGGCGCCCTAAATGCTGCCAAGTGGATGCTATCAGTCCCCAGTTTCTTGGTTCGAACTTCACAGTGCCGTGCTGTGTCTTGAGGACCAGGCTATAATTGCTGATTTTCGTTTTCGTAATAAGTGCTTCTTTCACGTTGATCCACGGGATGAACCTTCTGTGCAGCACGCCGATCATCGTGAGGCCATTCGCATCAGTCTTGAACCGATAATAACCTGACAGAAGCCTGAGTATAGCCCACACTAAAAGCGCAACACAGATAATAATAAGCACTTTACCGCGCTGGTCTATGAACTTGCCGTAGCGGATTGCTACTGAGACAATAGGCGTCAGCATAACAGCCATAAAGACCAGAAGCATGAAGATAATGACTATCGAGGTGTCTCTGGGCTCGATGGTTTCAAGCCCGGGCAGATCGGGCAGGTCTTTCATCTTGTCACGGATTTCATTGTCGGTCATAGCTCATCCCATAAATACAAAAAAACCGGAAAACCACACACAATAGATAGTCTTCCGGTTGTTATTTGGTGGAGCAGAGGAGATTCGAACTCCCGACCTCCTCCGTGCGAGGGAGGCGCTCTCCCAGCTGAGCCACTGCCCCAAAAGCATCGATATTATACCACCGGGCATGACCCAAGTCAACATCAACTCAAGCTCAGATAAATCATCATTTCGAACTACTACAACATCATTCCGAACCGCCACAACGTCATTCCGAGCTTGACTCGGAATCCAGGAAAGGGATGGACCCTGAATCAAGAGTGACATAGGAGAAATGGATGCTGAATCAAGTTCAGCATGACGTTATTGTATATCAACTCTCTTTTTCCCCCTCGTAATACACCCACCTGTTTGCGAATTTGAACTGGATTATAGTGATGACCATTACGATTGCAAGCAGCACCCACGCCATAGCCGAGGCATAGCCAATCTTCATCCATTCGAAGCCGTTTCTGAACAGATACAGCGAATAGAAGAGCGTCGAGTCCTGAGGTCCGCCGTCCGTCATAATGTATGCAGGCAGGAAGAACTGGAACGCAGCCATTGTACCGACTATGAGCTGATAAAAGATCGTCGGCGTAAGGAGCGGCAGTGTTACATTCCTGAACCGCTGCCAGGCCGATGCGCCGTCGATCCTGGACGCTTCATAAAGCTCTCCTGGTATTCCCTGAAGCCCTGCGAGGTAAATAATCATCGTCCCGCCGATAGCCCAGAGCCCCATGATGATGAATGCAGGCTTCGACCAGTCCGGGTCGATAAGCCAGCCGGGTGGGGTCTTCATCACGAGCGCCAGGAGCTTGTTCAAGATCCCTGTGCCCGGGTTGAAAATCCACTGCCAGAGGATCGCTGTCGCAACTCCGGAAACAACCGCAGGCAGGTAATAGATCGTCCTGAAAATGCTTATCCCCCGGAGTTTCTGGTTCATCAGGACTGAGATAGCGAGCCCTCCGATCATCGCAAGCGGTATGCTGAACGCGGCATAATAAAGCGTGTTGCCGAGCGCTTTCATGAACCTGGGGTCGTTCGTAAACAGGTTGATGAAATTATCCAGACCGATAAACCTGGCTGGGCTTAGGGTGTCCCATTTTGAAAAACTGAACACCAATGATGCGGCAATAGAGCCGAATGTGAGCACAATGAACCCGATCAGCCATGGACTTAGGAACAGGTAGAAGTTCATCGCTTCACGCCTTGCAGCGCGGCTGTGACGTGTCTCTCTGGCTGTATAGCAGCATACAGCGGCTATTGCGAGCAGAAGCACCAACCCTGAGATGATAGCTGTAGCCTTCCACGGGATTTTGGGATGCAGGTTAGGGTCCTCGTTCGCTTCGTACAGTATTTTGCTGCCCTTTTCAGCAGCGTTATCAAGCGCTGCTTTAGGTGTCTGCTGGCCTTTCAGTGCCATCTCTATGCTTCCTGCGAGCGCATCGCTTACTTCACGGTACCCCGGCGCAACAGGTGTTGTCCGGCCATACTTGATTTGGTCTACGAATGGCTTTACGAGCGGGTTGTTATAAAACTCAGGCCATGTTGCCGCGCTGATCCTTGCAGGGATGCGTCCGGCGACTTTGCAGATGCCGAGTGACTGCTTGCGGGTCGATGCGAACTTGATGAACTCCCATGCAGCCTCTTTGTGCCTGCTGCCTTTCGGGATGACAAGCGAGTTTCCGACGACTTCCACCGCCCGGACCTTGCTGTACGGCGCTGCTGCGACTCCGATATCAAGGTTAGGAAAATATTTGAGAAGAGCCGGTATGCGGAACGGGCTGTCTACCCGCATTGCTACTTTACCGAGGCCGAACGGGTCTTGTGTCGCTCCAACAAAAGAGCTGTTAAAAGTCTGCAGCTTCCTTACAGCATCGGCAGATGCCTGAGCATGGGAGATTCCGGGCTTCATAGTGCCCATTTCTTTGATGAGAAAGTCCTGCATCCAGGTCAGCACCCCGATTCCCTCAGGGCTTGTGAAGTTCGGATGCTTCAGATCGGCTGAAAGCGGGTTTCCACCGCTCTGCCAGAGGTACATGTGGAAGTCTGCAGGGTTGTTCAGGAAGTTTGCGTAGCCGACCTGTTCCACATTGCCGTTTTTATCCCGAACCGTGAGCTTCATGGCATATTCTTCGAGCTCTTTCCATGTTTTCGGAGGGTGGTTCGGGTCCAGACCGGCTTTACGGAACAGCGCTTTGTTATAGAAGAGCGCGTTCGGCGATAGAATCCAAGGTATGCCGTAAAGCCTTCCTTTGTATGTGTTTTGCTCGATTCCGACGGGATAAAAATCGGAAAGATCGAACTTATCGCGCGCAACAAGCCCGCTCAGCGGCTCTAGTCCGCCGCGCGACATCATTTCTCCTCCAAGGTGGGTGTAGAACCGGACTACGTCCGGCGGGGCGCCGCCTGAGACGGAGAGCATCAGCTTACGCTCGACATATCTCTGCGGTACGAGCATTCCACGCACCAAAATATCTGCGTGAGTGCGGTTGAACTCAGCAATCATCTGCTCGTAGGCGGCTTGTTCGTCCTGGGTCGCCCCGTACCAGAAGACTACTTCCTCTTTAGCCGCCGCATGAGCAGGTAATATATTCATCAGCGCGATTATAGCGCATACTACTATCAATCTAAATCGCATAATATTCTTTAATCGGTGATATTCTCTAAACCAATATAGCTTCGGCTATGAGATTGCCCATTTCCTCGCAGCCGATAGTCTTACACCCATCCGCAGCAATATCAACTGTCCGGTAGCCGTTATTCAGTACCTTCTCAGCTGCCTGTCGGATCATTACCGCACCAGCATGGCTATCGCAGGCATGTTCCAGTATCATTGCAGCGGTGAGGATTGTCGCTATGGGATTTGCGATGTTTTTGCCTGCTATATCCGGCGCGGATCCATGAATCGGCTCATAAAGCCCGGCATTGCCGTCTCCGATGCTCGCAGATGGCAACACTCCAAGTGAACCGGGAAGCATCGATGCCTCGTCACTCAATATGTCTCCAAAAAGATTGTCTGTGAGAATCACATCAAACTGCTTCGGATCGCGTAGGAGCTGCATCGCGCAATTATCGGCAAGCATATGATTAAGTTCGACTTTAGGATACTGTGATGCAACTCTGCTTACGACTTCGCGCCACAGCCGGGAAGTCTCCATCGCGTTCTGCTTGTCGACGGATGTGACCTTGTTTCGGCGGTGCATCGCCTGCTTGAATGCGACATGCGCTACACGCTCGATCTCATTAACGCTGTAAATGCAAGTATCGACTGCAACCTGTTCACCGTCAATCATACGGCGTTCCTTCGGCTGGCCGAAGTAAATACCGCCGGTGAGTTCTCGAACGATTAAAAGATTGACCCCATCTTTGACTTTCTCCGGTCTCAAGCAGGATCCTTCTGCAAGTGCGCTGAAGACAGCTACCGGACGCAGGTTTGCATACACGCTGAGTGCTTTTCTAAGCCGGAGGAGTCCTCCTCGTTCCGGTCTTAAGTGCGCCGGTTCGAAAGTATCCCATTTAGGGCCGCCGACAGCTCCCAAAAAGACCGCATCGCTTTCAAGACACAGTTTGAGGGTGTCATCAGGAAGTGGTACGCCTGTGGCATCAATTGCTGCTCCCCCAAATAGCGCTTCCTGATATTCTATTTCCAGTCCAAGCTTCTTGGCAGCTGCATTCAGTGCTTTTATTCCCTGCGGAATGATCTCAACCCCGATTCCATCACCGGGAAGCACCGCTATAGTATATGGCATATCTATCTGCTCCGAAATTTAGTTTTTGCATAGTTTACAAGCCCACCGGCATCGATCAGCTGCCTCATGAATGGTGGAAACGGCTTCGCCTGCCACGATTTTCCAGTGGTAACATTCATTATGCGGCCTGATTCAAGATCGGCTTCAATGGTATCGCCTTTTGCTATCCCTGCGACCGCTTCAGGACACTCAAAAATCGGAAGACCGATATTGATCGCATTGCGATAGAATATCCTTGCAAACGTGTTTGCAATAACGCAGGAAACGCCTGAGGCTTTTATCGAAATCGGTGCATGTTCACGGGATGATCCGCAGCCGAAATTGTCCTCCGCAACGATTACATCGCCGGGCTGAACCTTCTTCACAAATTTCGAGTCAATGTCTTCCAGACAATGTGATGCAAGTTCCTTTGGATCACTCGTATTTAAGTAACGCGCCGGTATGATGACATCCGTGTCGACATCTGATCCGTATTTATGTACTGTTCCTTTAATCATTTTAATCCAGCTCCTCAGGGCTTCCAAGCCTCCCAAGCACGGCACTGGCAGCAGCGACAGCAGGGCTGGCCAGATAGACTTCCGACTTCGCGTGTCCCATTCGCCCGACAAAGTTGCGGTTTGTGGTCGCGACAGCACGCTCACCTTCTGCGAGAACGCCCATGTGGCCGCCAAGGCATGGCCCGCAGGTCGGAGTGCTGACAACACCGCCGGCTTCCACGAAAACCTCGGTAAGGCCTTCTCTGACCGACTGCAAATATATCTCCTGCGTCGCAGGAATTACGATCAGCCTCACATCGGGATGGACCTTATGGCCTTTCAAAACCATTGCGGCTATGCGCAAGTCTTCAATGCGTCCGTTCGTGCATGAGCCGATGACGGACTGGTCTATCTTCACATGTGTAGACTCGCTGACCGGCTTTGCGTTCTCCGGCAGGTGAGGGAAGCTGACAACAGGCTCAAGTTTGGAACAATCGATCTCGACTATTTCCTTGTACTGCGCGTCTTGGTCGCTCTTATAGACTTTATACGGGCGGATTGCGCGCCCCTGGACATAAGCCAGAGTCTTTTCATCCGGTTCGATGATCCCGTTCTTGCCCCCGGCCTCGATTGCCATATTGCACATCGTGAACCGGCCTGCCATATCAAGGTCAGAGATTGCCTCTCCGGTAAATTCCATTGAACAATATAACGCACCATCTACACCTATCTTTCCGATAGTGTAGAGGATCAAGTCTTTGCCGCTGACCCATTTCGGGAGTCTGCCATAATATACGAACTTGATCTGCTCGGGTACTTTGAACCATGTCTCACCGAGCGCCATTGCGCAGCCGAGGTCAGTAGAGCCGACGCCTGTCGAGAATGCACCAAGTGCGCCGTATGTGCAGGTATGCGAGTCTGCACCGATAATTACATCCCCGGGACCTAAAAGCCCCTCGTCAGGAAGCAATGTGTGCTCTATGCCCATCCTGCCGATTTCGTAATAGTGCTTGATATTGTGCTTGTGGGCGAACTCCCGCATTATCTTTACGAGTTCAGCAGACTTTATGTCCTTATTCGGAGTAGAGTGGTCCGGTACGAGCGCGACTCTCTCGTTGTCGAATACCGTCTCGGCGCCAATTCTCTCGAACTCACGGATAGCGATAGGCGCGGTAATGTCATTCCCCAGCACCAGATCGAGCCGTGCATTGATCAGCTCGCCAGGTTCGACAACATCCTTACCGGTATGTGCAGCCAGTATTTTTTGAGTTATAGTTTGTTTCATACAATTTCTCTTCGATTACAATGACGGCTTTTCTTTCGGTTTCCCGCTGCTGCCGTGTTTTTCTTCATAGTAGACCAGCTTGTTGATCGCGTTTAGATACGCCTTAGCGCTCGCCTCAACTATATCCAGGCTTGCGCCGCGGCCGGTGTAGACTTCACCGTCAGGAGCAGACAGTTTCACTGTTACCTCACCAAGCGCATCGGTGCCGCCGGTGACGGCTTTCACGACATAATCGAGCAGTGTATACTCGGCATCAACCATCTTGTCGATCGTTTTGTAGACAGCGTCGACCGAGCCGATGCCGATACCCGCATCCAAGATGTCCGCACCATCGCTCTTCAGGCGGATCGTCGCAGTCGGGATACCATCCAGGCTGGTCATAACGTTCATACACTCCAGCAGGTATTTAGCTGAGATGGCGCGCACTTCGTGAGCGACTATCGTCTCTATATCCTCGTTGAAAATCTCTTTTTTCTTGTCAGCGAGTCCTTTAAAACGTTCGAATGCCTTTTCAAGTTCGGCTTTATTCAGTTGATAGCCGAGCGATTTGAGCTTTTCTTCAAACGCATGCCTGCCGGAATGCTTACCGAGGATCAACCTGCTTTCGGTGAGACCTACAGACTCGGCATCCATTATCTCGTAAGTCCGCTTCTCCTGCATTACGCCGTGCTGGTGGATACCTGCTTCATGGGCGAAGGCGTTTGCGCCGACTATAGCTTTGTTCACTTGCACTGCGAGGCCGGTAACATCGGAAACAAGGCGGCTCGCGCGATGGATTTCCTTTGTGTTTATATTGGTCTTAATGTCCATCAGGTCTGCGCGCGTGCTGATAGCCATCACAATTTCTTCGAGCGCAGCATTCCCGGCGCGTTCGCCAATGCCATTGATGGTACACTCGACCTGTCCTGCGCCGCTCATAACGGCTGAGAGCGTATTGGCTGTTGCAAGACCGAGGTCATTGTGGCAGTGGACGCTGAAAACAGCATTTTTCGAATTCGGCACCTTTTTGATGAGCTTTCGGATCATTTCTCCAAATTCGCTTGGTAACGCATAGCCGACAGTATCCGGGATATTCACTACAGTCGCACCTGCATCGATTACAGCTTCCACCACCTGGCAGAGATAATCAAAGTCTGTGCGGGATGCGTCTTCTGCGGAGAACTCCACATTGTCTGTATAGCTCTTAGCATGCTTCACAGCCATCTGTGCGATTTCCAGCACTTCTTCCCGCGACTTTTTAAGTTTCTTTTCAAGATGGATATCAGACGTAGCAATAAACGTATGGATCACCGGTTTTTTGGTAAACTGCAATGCTTCCCAGGCGCGGTCGATGTCCGCCTTGTTCGCACGGCACAAACCGGCGATAGCTGGACCTTTTATTGTTTCAGCGATGGCTTTCACAGCTTCGAAATCACCGGGGGAAGATATCGGAAATCCGGCTTCGATCACATCGACCTTAAGCCTTGCAAGCTGGCGCGCAACCTCCAGCTTTTCCTCGATATTCATGCTCGCACCGGGAGATTGCTCACCGTCGCGGAGTGTTGTATCAAATATCCTTATGCGTCGAACCATATTTCTGTTACCTGTTTCGTGTTTTCTTACCTTTTCTTGCTTACATGACAATAATCCTTCTCTGGATGATAGAAGAAGGCTACTTTTCTATTGCTTCCGGCAGAACGATTGTCATTGCATAGTTATTCAGATACTTTTTTGCAATACGCTGTACATCGGCGGCTGTCACGGCCTCTATATCCGAGGAATACTCTGAATCGTACTCGCAGCCAAGTCCAATTGCTTCTGTCCACCCAAGGTGGAACGCCCGCTCACGAATCCGCTGATGAGAGAGCGCGTATGTGCCTATAGTATAACGCTTTGCACGTTCCAATTCTTCATTTGTAAGCGGTTCGTTCTGCATTTTGTTAATCTCAGCCAGAACAGCTTTTTTTACATCTTCAAGGGTCATCTCGATTGTGAGTCCCGGATATGTGAGCTTATAAGGGTCTGTCACCAGATAGACGAGTATGTGGCTCTGTTCCTTCATCATCGGATAAACTGTACCAAGCTCATAGGCAAGCCCCTGCTTCTCGCGGATGTTCTGAAACATTCTTGATCCCTTACCGCTCCCCAGCGCAACTGCGGCTACTCTCGCCGCCGGGTAATCCGGTGACTTGATCGACGGGGCAAGGAACCCGAAAAGAATATAAGCTGCACCTATAGGCCGTTCCAGCAGGTCGCTCTTCGATTCTGCAAGAGATTCTTCAGGGATCGGGCGCTGTTTCGGCAGAGTCTTCGAACTGATACCCGCAAAGGCCATCGAGAACATTTTCACCGCATGATCTGTCTTAACATCGCCGACCACAGCTATCACTATATTATTCGGAACATAATACTGGTTATAGAACTTTTGAAGGTCGTCCGGTGTCAGACTTTGAAGCGTCCTCACATAGCCGCTTGCAGGACGATGGTATGGGTTGTCACTGTAAAGCCGCTGCCTGATCTGCTCGCAGGTAGCGTCAAAAATGTCATCGTCTTCGGCAGCCATTTCGGTAAGCATTTCCTGTCTTGCGCGGTCTACCCATTTTTGCTCGAAATTGGCGTTATTAAGAATATCGCCCAATAGAATAACTGCGTCATCGAATTCGGGCGTTGTCGTTATAGTCTTGATCTCGGTATAGTCGGGATTCCACTCGGTCTGCAGGTTTCCACCCACTTCATCTGCAATCGCAGCAACCTTTTCGGCACGTTTGTTCCTGGTGCTGGCAAGGAGAGTGTGCGCAATCAAATTGCCTATTCCTGCATTCGATTCCCGTTCCTCGGCAGCACCCGCCTTAATAAAAACTTCGATTGCGACTATTCCTGCGCTTTCTTCCGGTTTTACGATAACCGTCAATCCGTTAGGCAGGACCGTTTTGGTGAATTTGGGCGAATCGGCTGCAGTTGCGGAAAATGCAAAGCTCAGGATAAAAAGCGCTAGTATTGGGATAAAACTCCTGTAAGTAGACATATTCAGCAATTCTCCAGTTTATATTACGGTCCGAGTGTCACGACGACAGCTTTATTTGGGTCAAGATACTTCTTTGCCAGGAAAAGGACATCATCCGGTGTGACTTTTCGGATGTTTTCGATATAAGACTGAGCGAGATCGAATTTGTCCGTGGCTTCATAGAAACCAATGGTAGAGGCCCGGCCAGCGAATGTCTCGGTATCGAACGCGAACCCACCTTCCAGTGATCTTCTTGCCCTGGCAAGGTCTGTTTCCTCTATTTTATTGGTCCTGAGATCAGCTATTTTGCTAAAAATAGCTTCTTCAGCTTTTGTGACCTTGTCGGGTTCTGACGAAATTGTCAAAATGGCGAGTCCTGGATCTCTTTGCGTCAAAAAATCGCTGGATGCATCTACAACAAGCCGCTGGTTGCTTTTCAATTCTGTCGAAAGCCAGCTCTGATAACCGAGGCCTAGATATGACATAAGAAGGTCCATTGCATACACATCAGGACGGTTTTTGATAGACGGTGCCGGGAAGGCGATACCTAAATAAGCTAGTTTTGTGTTTGAGTGCACCGTTTTCCGCACCTGCTCAGTCCTTACCGGTTCCTGCGCAATCGGGCTTTCGATGAGAGGCTTCTTCCTAAATCCAACAAATGCTTTTTTGACTGCTGTGAGGGCTTCATCCGGTGATATATCGCCGACCAGAACTACTGCCATGTTCTCCGGCACGTACAGTCTGTTGTAAAATTCTGTAATAGTTTCACGTGTAACCTTAGACACAGAATCTTTGGTGCCTTCGACAGGCATGCCATATGGATGTGATTTATACGCAGCAGAATACAAAAGGTCCTGCAGAACGGAGGTGGGGTTACTCTCCTTCCTGGCTATTTCGTCCATGATAATACGGCGCTCGTGTTCTATATCTCCCGGATCAAATTTGGGCCCCGTAACGACATCGGCCATAATATCTAGAGACTTGTCCAGGTATCGGCGGGCGACAACCGTGAAACAGTGAGTCCAGTCTTTACCTGTCTTTGCTTCGAGACTGGCACCGATGCTCTCTATCTCCATATCGACCTGTCCGGGATTGCGTTTTTCTGTGGCTTTAAACAGAAGGTGTTCAATGAAATGTGAAACACCGTTTGTTGCTGCTGTCTCATCGATGCTGCCGGCTTTTATCCATATATCTACGGCAACTAGGTCTGTCGAGTGGTCTTCCTGAACAAGAACTTTGAGTCCGTTATCAAGTGTTGTAGATGTTACAGGCGAGTTTATCGATCCAACTGCCGGGGAGACCGATATTGCGGCAAACAGCGCTAACATAGCTGTTATTATGGTCGTATTCTTCAATAGACGTTCTCCTGTAGAGCTGTCAGTAATAAAAATCTTGAGTAATATGCGTTTCTATCTGTAAAGTCTACACGTTTATACATTATAATAAAAGAGTAGCAAAATGGTCGAACGCAGGCTTCTTAGAAATTTTGATATCGGTCTTGTCCTGCTGATGCTCGCTATTATTACATACGGTCTTTTGATCATATATAGCGCAAGCAGGGGCAGTGGACTTGAAGTGACGATGGTCCGAAAGCAGCTAATGTGGGCTGTAGCCGGATGCATCGCGTTTGCTGTCGCCGCATCGATAGACCATAAGAGCTATCCGCGCATCACCAATTGGATTTATGGAATAAACCTGTTTCTTCTGGCAAGCGTCTTCATTGTGGGTGTCGAGCGTAAAGGCTCTCAGCGCTGGATAGGAGTCGGCAACCTTGTTATCCAGCCGTCGGAGTTTGCAAAGATTGCAATTATCATTACGCTGGCTGTTTTCCTGGTTAAACACAAAGACAAGATCAACGAATTCGGGACTTTCGTGCTATCTTTTGTCCACGTCGCTGTACCGATGCTCCTCATCTTTAAACAACCGGATTTAGGAACATCGCTTGTTTTGACATCTATCTGGTTCGGAATGACGTTTATCGCCGGAGCTAACTGGAAGCATCTGGCGATATTTGTACTTGGTGTAGTAATAATCGGTGCTATCGGGTTGAATGTCGGAGTGCTTGAGGACTATCAGAAAGCGAGACTCACAAGTTTTATAAACCCGAAGTCAGACCCCAGAGGGTCCGGGTATCATATAGTTCAATCAAGGATTGCAATCGGCTCCGGGCAGGTAACAGGCAAAGGCTGGCTTCACGGGACACAGAGCCAACTAGGATTTATTCCTGAAAACCACACTGATTTCATATTCACGGTGGCAGCAGAAGAGCTGGGGTTTGTCGGCGCTGCACCGCTCATACTGATGTATTTCCTCCTGCTGTGGAAGGGCTTAACAATAATGGCGGAGACTGAGGATGAAATAGGCAGACTTATAGCCGCCGGAATCGTGTGTATGTTTACGTTTCATATATTCGTAAATATCGGGATGACACTTGGAATTATGCCTGTAACAGGTGTTCCGCTTCCGCTTTTTAGCTATGGTGGAAGCAGTCTGCTTGCAAATATGATGGCTCTCGGCATTCTGGTCGGAATCGGTATGAGAAGGCATAAGATTAACTTTTAGAGAAAGTACCTTCTACAAAATTGACTCGCAGCAGGGGTTGATCTATACTCTAACGGACAAAAATGATAAAGGAATTATCGGAACTCTATAAATATCGTGATCTGCTTATGCAACTTGTCGTTCGCGACCTCAAGGTGCGCTACAAAAACTCAGTGCTGGGGTTTTTCTGGTCGCTCATCAATCCGCTCGTGCAGGTCGCAACAATTACGCTCGTAGTAAAGTATATTATGAGGGTGGAGATACCGAACTACTCAGCATATCTTTTGGTGGCGTATCTTCCATGGATGTTTTTCCAAATGTCCCTGATGGACGCGAGCCAGGCAGTCCTGATGCATCATGATCTGCTTAAAAAGGTCTATTTTCCTCGCGAAGTGCTGCCGCTTTCAATGGTGATTGCAAACCTTGTTCACTTTTTGCTTGCGATCATCGTGTTTTTTATCTACCTGCTTGTTATTGGCACTCCGATTGTGGCTACATGGCTTTTACTGCCGGTTTTGATCCTGATCGAGTTTCTCCTGATAACAGGGCTTTCGTTTTTTATCTCTTGCCTGAACGTGTTTTACGAAGACATAAAGTACATAGTATCAGTGCTTCTCAATATTTTGTTCTATCTCACTCCTGTGATCTATCTCTCGGAGATGATCTATACAAAGCTCCCGGCAGCGACACGGAGCATTTTCTTTTCGCTGTATCAATTAGTCCCGCTCAATACGATCGTTATTGCGTTCAGAAAGCTGCTTCTGCAGCCATACAGTGTCCCGCCGCAAGTGAAGACGGCATTCGAGATAAAAGACCTGCCTTTCAACTACGAGTTTCTTGCGATAGCAGGAGCCGTATCACTTTTGACAGCAATCCTCGGCTATGCTTACTTCAACGCTCGTAAATGGAGCTTCGCGGAGCAGATTTGATGGAATACTCAGTCGAAATCCAGAATGTGAGGAAGACGTTCAAGCTGTGGCACGGACAGTCAAATTCACTCAAATCGATGGTGCTCTCGTTCTATAATAGAAAGCCAGAAGAGCTTCAGGCACTGAAAGGGGTAAATATCTCCGTCAAGCAAGGTGAAACGCTGGCGGTTATCGGCAAAAATGGTTCGGGCAAAAGCACGATGCTGGGGATCATCGGCCGTATATACAAACCGACGAGTGGTAATGTGATAGTGCACGGCAGAGTCTCCGCTCTGCTCGAACTTGGAGCAGGTTTTCATCCAGAATTGACCGGGATAGAGAATATTTACCTGAACGGGGCTATACTTGGCATCAGGACCCGCGATATGAAGGGTAAGATTGACGAGATAGTTCAGTTTGCCGAGCTTGAGAAGTTCATCGACGCTCCGATCAAAACCTACTCCAAGGGAATGGTCATGCGGCTTGGGTTCTCTGTTGCCGTGCAGGTAGACCCTGACATTCTTCTGGTGGATGAAGTCCTGGCAGTAGGAGACGAGGCGTTCCAGTCCAAGTGTTACAGCAAGATCGAGGAGTTTCAGAAACTCGGGAAGACGATAATATTTGTTTCTCACGATCTGCCCGCCGTTCGCCGTGTCGCGTCGAGAGCCATATGGCTGGACCAGGGGTTGGTCCATATGGAAGGCTCGGCTGATAGTGTTGTTAATGCCTATACTATCGATACCGCTCAGAGCAAGGAGGACAAAGATGCCGGAAAAGCAAATTAATCAGAGGTTGCTTGATTTGCTACGCTGTCCGGCCTGCGAAGACCGGCCCAGAGTCGAGATGACAGATGGCAAATTGTTCTGTGCGAAATGCGGCAGGGTGTATTCTGTAGAAGACGGCGTTCCAGCCATGCTGGTCGAGGAGACGGAATGAAAATACTTGTTATCCATGGCCCAAACCTGAATATGCTGGGAACCCGCGAGCCGGATGTTTACGGCTGCCAGACTATTGATGATGTTAATAATAAGATATATGCTGCCGCAGGTGATTTTGGGATAAATGTCGAGTTTTACCAGTCCAACAGCGAAGGTGAGATTATAGATGCTGTCCAGCAAGCGGCTAAATCGGCAGTCGGAGGCATAATTATCAACCCCGGCGCTTATACCCATTACAGCTATGCAATAAGGGATGCTCTCGCAGCGGTAGACATGCCGGTGGTGGAGGTTCACATGTCCAATATCTACGCGAGAGAGGACTTCCGAAAAGTTTCCGTGACTGCTCCGGTTGCAAAAGGGGTAATTTCTGGTTTCGGCTCCGAGAGTTATATCTTGGCTCTACACGCCTTAAAATCAATTCTGGCAGGATAGATTCAGATTTAGTCGCGAAGGAGAGACTGAAGGGATAGTAGGATGAACTGCTTTGGAGTGCGGCGGCTTGACGCCGCTTTTTTATCGACATCCGCATTCAATTACCTTTCTTCATTTCTCCATTTCGTGATAAAAGAAAAGCTGTAAGGAGAAAATTATGAGCAATCGACTAGAGCGGATAAGAGAAGAGATGGGCAAACGGCGTGTGGACGCCATGCTAATAACGAATCTCGTCAATATCCGATACATAAGCGGGTTTACCGGAAGCACCGCGACTGTCATTATCACTGATGATCAGGCGATTATCCTTGTTGATTCCAGATATGTTCTTCAAGCGTCAGCCGAATGCCCCGATTTCGATGTGACCCTTTATTCCGGCGGCACACTAGAGGCTGCGGCAGAGATTCTGAACGAAGTAGCTCCTGCAAAACTTGGGTTCGAGCCGAACTGTGTCACATACAGCACACATCAGAGGATTCGGCGGCTGGTGTCTAAGAACACCAGGCTTATCGGCGTAAAAGGAATGGTCGAGAAGCTTAGAATGGTGAAGGACTCATGCGAGATAGATACTATAAAGCGCGCTGTAGTTGTCGCAGACAAGTGTTTTGCGCATATCGTCTCATGGGTCAAACCGGGGGTGACGGAACGGGAGATAGCGCTTGAGATAGACACATATATGCGGAAGCTCGGCGCAGAGAAGCAGTCGTTCGATACGATAGTGGCGGCTGGCCCGAATGCTGCGTGTCCTCATCATCAACCTACCGACGATGTCTTGAAAGAAGGGCAGATGCTCAAGATGGACTTCGGTGCGCAAGTAGATGGTTATTGTTCCGATCTGACCCGCACAATCTTTATGGGAGAGCCGGACGAGCGCCAGAGAGAGGTATATAACGTCGTTCTAGATGCTCAATTGGCTGCAATATCTGCAATTAAGCCTGGTATGAAGGGCAGCGAGATAGATACCGTTGCCAGAGAACACATAAAATCTGAAGGCTACGGCGATTACTTCGGGCATGGGTTGGGGCACAGCATAGGGCTAACGGTGCATGACGGTGATGGATTTAGCCAGAGGAGCAGTATTGTGCTTGAGCCGGGTATGATAATCACCGTCGAGCCTGGAATATACGTTGAAGACTGGGGCGGTGTAAGGATAGAGGACGATATCGCCGTGACTGATTCCGATGTAGAGGTGCTTACGAAGTCAGCCAAGGATATTGTAGTAGTGCGTTAAAGAATTTAGGCAGTTGTTGTACAAAATCTCAATATAAGGTGAGGTAATGAGAAACTTAATAAATGATGCGTTGAAAGATCACGGCGCTGATTATGTGGAAATCCGGGTGGAAGAGTCGGATCGCACAGCGGTGTCATACCGTGGGCGAGACCTGGACTCCATAAGTCGGCTTTCCGGTTTCGGCGGCAACGTAAGAGCAGCTGTGAACGGAGGATGGGGGTTCGTTTCCTTCAACACACTGGACAATCTGAAGGACAAGGTCAAACTTGCCGTTCTGCAGGCAAAGCTCGTCGGCAAAGACAAGACCCAGTTGGCCCCGGTGGAGCCTGTTGTGGATGAAGTCCGGCCTGCGATAATAAAAGACCCAAGGACAGTCTCTCTATCCGACAAAAAGAAGCTTGTAGAGGAGTATGCAGAGGTAATACTCTCGCTTGGCGATAAAATTCAGACCTGTTTCGTCAATTACAGCGACACATGGAACAAGATTTACTACGCTAACACTGATGGAACCTGGATTGATAGTGAGCGCGTCTATGTGGTTGGATCAACCCAGGCCGTCGCGAGGATGGGAGACGACATTCAGCAGAATACTTCGAGCGTTTCCTCTACGCAGGACTATGGAGTGTTCGAAGACCGGCACAGCGATGTGAAGAAGATGGGAGAAGCTGCGATAGAGATGCTTTCCGCCCCCAGAATCAATGGTGGAAGCTATACAGTCATAGTCGATCCAAGCCTTGCCGGAATATTCGCGCATGAAGCTTTCGGGCACCTTTCTGAAGCTGACGATATGGCTGAAAATCAGCAGATGAGAGACCTGATGGTGCTCGGCAGACGGTTCGGTGGCAAGCACCTGAATATTCTTGACGGTGCTGATATTCCAGGCAGCGGCGGAACTATCAAGTATGACAATGAAGGCGTGCTGAAAAAGCCGACATACCTCGTAAAAGAAGGTGTTCTGGTCGGGCGGCTCCATTCGCGCGAGAGCGCAGCAAAAATGGGCGAAGAGCCTACAGGCAACGCACGTGCCTTGAATTATACCTTCCCGCCTATAGTCAGGATGACGAATACCTACGTCGCTCCGTCAAAGGATGTTACGATGGAAGATATACTCTCGGATGTGGACGAGGGGCTTTACGTTATAGACAGCCTCGGTGGGCAGACTTCCGGCGAAATGTTTACCTTCTCGGCAAGAGAAGCGTTCATGATTCGAAAAGGCAAGATAGCCGAGCGGGTGAGGGGCGTAAACCTGACAGGTAACGTCTTTACGACGCTAGAGAACATCGATGCCATCGGCAACGACATTGTATGGCCGAAGAAAGGCGGCGGATGCGGCAAAGGCGGGCAGTCTCCGCTTCCCGTAGGATTCGCCGGACCGCACTTCAGAATCCGCAACTGCGTGGTGGGAGGAAAGTAAGATGATAGACAAGATTCTTGAGATGGCCGCGCGTGTTGCGCAGGATGCGGAAGTATTCGAGGTCGTGAGTGAAGAGACCCCGGTAGAGTTCGAAAACAACAAGCTGAAATCGGCATCCACCCGTTCAGTGAAGGGTTATGCACTCAGGATAGTGAAAGACGGAAAAATAGGGTTTTCCTCGACTACCAAGCCGGACGGCGCAGCTGATCTGGTCCAGCATGCGGTCGAGACGGCTCAGTTCGGGCAGGAAGCCAATTTCGAGCTTCCATCTCAGCCTGCAGAACTTCCTTCGGTAAAAGTTTACGATGAGGAAGTCGCAAAGGTCTCGGTCGAGCAATTGGTCGAGATAGGCCAGGCGGTGCTTGACGGCATCAGACAGGCTGAACCAGATGCTCAGGTTGCCGTAGGGGTAGAAAAAGCCTATGGCACACACAGGCTGGTCAACACAAAAGGGCTTGATGTCGAAAGCAAGGACACTTATTTTGGAATTGGAGCAAGCCTGGAGCTTATTCAGGGAACGGATATGCTCCAGATATGGGATGGTCTCGATTCCAGAAGCAAGTTCGAAATCGCCGAGGTTATAAACGCGATCAAAGAGAAAGCGGCTCGCGGCAAAAATATCGTTCCGATAGACACGCGCACCATGCCGGTTATCTTTACGCCGAAAGGGTTTGAGATGACACTCAGCCTGCCGTTTGCCATAGCGTTCAGCGGCAAAGAGGTGCTGCAGGGTGTGACTCCTGTCTCCGACAAGCTCGGAAAACAGGCAATGGACCCGCGCATCTCGATTTACGACGACGGTATCATCGATTACTCGGCCGCTTCCCGTCCGTTCGATGACGAGGGGCTTCCGACGACCCGCATGCCGCTTGTAGAGAACGGTGTTGTGAAGAACTTTATCTATGACCTTGCTACAGCCGCGAAAGCAGGCGCAAAACCGACAGGAAACGGCCAGAGAGGCCTCGGCAGTCTGCCGAACCCAGGATATAATGGCATGGTAATCCAGGCAGGCGATACTTCGCTTGAAGATATGATAAAAGGTGTAGAGTACGGCCTTCTGGTAGACCAGACGCTCGGCGCATGGGCAGGAAATGCCAGAGGCGGCGATTTCTCCGGTAATGTCCACTACGGACTGAAGATCGAGAACGGAGAACTGGTCGGACGGGTCAAGGATGTCATGGTTGCAGGCAATGTTTTTGAGGGGTTAAAGAACATCGGCACAATCGAAAACATAAGCCACAGGCAGTCCGGCGGAAGATGGATACCGCACATCCTGTTCTCAGGCTTGAGCGTAGCGACAAGGTAGAGCTTGGGCTTCTGAATCGCGAATTACGCGAAGAATCGAAAAAGGGATTGGTGGATGTCATGCTTCGGGACGGACTGCGGTCCCGAAGCATAGGCGACTGCTCCTTCTCCCCTTGCGGGAGAGGTCGGAATGAGGGGGTTTTACATCGAACTGCTGTTATTTCGGGACGCCATCGTCCCGAAATCTACCCTTCGGAGTTAGGCTGGTATTGAGCCCGATACAATAGAATCTGCTCACATACGGCGAAAAGAGGATAAAGTGATACGAAAATACCTTTTGGGGTGGTTTGTAGTGGTATCCATCCTATGCACGTTTTTGACAGGATGTAGCAATGGTGCAAAAGACCTGAAAGAATCCGACTTGTATGGTAAATACAAGATCACTCTTGATTACGGAACAGAGACTATCGAGTTAAAGAGTGATAGGACTTTTGTGCAGACATATGTGCCGTATAATGGTAAGACGGTAGTGTTGAGAGGTAGGTGGAGAACTCTTGAGCAGGGGACTAGTCAGTTTCAAGTAGAGTTTAGGAATATACTGGAACTAGATCAATTTCATGCGCCTTCACCTCTCAGAGTTCCAAAAGAGTTATATTCGCTTTGGCCGTACGGGTCAAGAGAAGAGACCCACTTAACAAATTCACCTGATTACGATAAAGTATATGACAAGATAAAATAATGGCTTCAGCCGGGGTGCAGAGTCCCGGCTTTTTTATTTTCTGAATCGCGAATTACGCGAAGGAGCGCGAAAGACGCGAAAGGAGATTGGTGGAGACTCGTAGCATAAAAGCAAATGCTGTAAATCTCCACCCTCCGCGTCTCCGCGGTTCAACTACTCAATATCCCACAGAACCACCTTCGGCTGCACTCTCAACCCGAACGGTTGGGGTTGACGTCTGCCCATCATGGTGTTTGCCAGATTGCCGCGTGTCTCGATCTTAAGTTGGTTGTTTCCAGACTTTACGAACTTCGTAATGTCGAAGGTATATCCAGCCCAGAGTCGTTTTCCTGCACATTCACCGTTTACATAGACAGTTGCAGAATCTGCGACATCTTCCAGGTAAAGCTCAACTTTGCCGTTGTGCTCTTTTAGCTCGAAATCCGTTGTGTAAACGACTGTTCCGGAGTAAAAAGGCATTCTTTCTTCCAGATGGAACGAGTCACGTGCTTCTTTCGGTTTTATTGTAAGCGAATCGCCTAAAAACACATCGAAATCCCCGACCATCCTGACCGGCTCCGAGAGTTGGGTGGGGGAGATGACTCGGACGGTGTTCAATCCCTCTTTGATGAGAGAAGTGATATTTGCCGACAGGTCTGACGGGTCAGTCATCCACTTCTGTGTCGGATAGAGCGTCACTTCGGCATCGTTTACGTACACCTGGCATACTGCGTAGTCGATATCGAGCACAAATCGGACTTCACCAGGGTCGCCTTCGACGTTAAAGCTTGTGGCGTATTCACCGGCAAATCGTGTGGGATCAGGAGGTGTCACCCAATTGACTGGAATGCACCTAGCGTTCCTGCGGACGTCGATCCTGTGCCCGGAAGGGATATAATCGAAATCAAAGATTAGTGCGACGTTCTCGCTGGTTTCAAACGCGAGCTTATCCAGTGTGATCTCTGATGCTTTGGTCAACTTAGCTTCTTTCTGAAGGCTAGACGGCTCCTCCTCGGTGATTACAAATGATTGGTATGGGCCAAAGTGAAGCGAAGCCTCGGTCTTGCCGTCCACGAAGCTGCTGTCTATAGTCCTGGACACCCCTGTCTCCAGCTCGATCTGCCTGAGTCCGACGTTTCCGGTAAACCTGGCGGTAATATCGCGCGGATTCTCGCATCTGTTGATCATAAAAGCGATGTTTTTACCGTCTTTCTGCCGCTGAAGGAGCATAATGTCTTCCCTGTCATCGCCCAGGAGGTGTATGCCGTCGTCAATAGAGTGCCTGAGCCTCATTACGAACGCAGGCAGGTCTTCTGTAGTGACGAAATTGACGCCGTTCGAGGTGCTTGGGTTGTTTACTTCCATCGGATCGCCGGAACGATAGAAGAAATACGTTTCAACCTGCTTTGCAATGTCACTGATTTCTTGATACTCGGCAGGACGCATATACGGCGTATACGGGACGATCAAAAGATCATATTGTTCATCCCCCAGAGTTAGCTTGCCGTTTTCCATTCCGGCAGTTGAAAGGGTGGGGAAGTCCACCAGGTCGAAATCGAGATGGTGTTTTATCAGCTCAACACAAATGGAGTTCAGGATGTTATCAATACACTCGAACTCCGGTGTCTTTCTATCCGTTTGATACGACGCGTGCAATCCTGTCAGCGGGTAGAGCATTAGTATCTTGCTTATATGCCTGCCGCCGGTCAGCAGTTGGGAAAGCCGTTCTACATAATCCGAAAACGCATCGAAATCCTGCCACATGGGCGACTGGAAGAAGAAAGATGGAGGGCTTTCCCTCTTCATTGGTCCGGCTACAGTGTGGAAAAGTGCGTGCGGGACAAGCAGGTTCACGCCGAGAGCAAACTGCCAATCGACGATTTTCTTGAGATCAATGAAATGCACATCCCAGTCTGTAATACCGAACGATTCAGACATGACGCGCGGTTTACCGGCGGCATGTGCTTGGGAGGATGCGATTTTGTGCCCGATTACCGAGATGAACGAGTTGCCGAGTGTAGCTTTGCGGAGATGGTCTACACCGGGAATGTCCATTGTCTTCATAGTGCCGAACATATCGCCTTCGAACCTGATCTGATACCTGAGCGGCTCTTCACAGTTATTGTGCCCGGTATAGATGAGATTATGCTCCCTGCTCCACTGTGCGAGATTACCGTGATAGTTGGTATTGAACAGGTAAGCTACATGCTCCCAGAAATCAGCTCTGAATGATGGCGCGTCGTCACCTGGGAAGAACAGGTAAGGTATATTACCTATCGCCGAGTAGTGGTATTTATCCTCAAAAGATTGGAAAAGTTTCTCTGTGTAAGGAAGGTTCCAGTCGTCGTAACCAACGGAGACCCAGTAGATGCTCGGCTCGTCAGTAAAAGCGGCACGGATCGTTTTGCCGAACTCATCGCCGAAGCGTTTGAAATATTCCTCGTGGGTGCGTTCTTTGAAGAAGTCTACGGCGGCTTTTGAAAGCGTGTCTATGTAATATTTATCCCGCTTGATATGGCAATTGAAGATATGCCATGTATCATCCAGTAGTTTGATGGCATGGCGGTCAGCGAGCATCTTGGTTTTCGTGATTCTTCCGCTCTGCATTTTAGCTGCCATCAGAAATTGTCCCGGCTCAAAAGCAGCAAGGTCGATCTCGGCCTTAGGGACTGCGCTAACGGCCAGATATTTCCCCATAAACTGCGGGTCTGCAAGCTGTACGGTCATTCCTGCAGTGCCGCTCGGCCAGTTCAGCTCGTCATAGATCCAGAGATGCATATCTCTGGCTTTTGCTTCCTCGACGCACCAGCCGAAGATACGGAACCAGTCTTCAGAAAGGTAATCTACAGTCAATCCATAACGGGGATGGACAATTACTTCAAACATGCCCTTGGAGCGCATTTCATCGAATTCAGAAGATATTTCATCTTGGGTTATGTGCCCATTGATAAACCAGAATGGAACAGGGCCGTGGATATTTGTCGCGTTTTTAAGATAATCAGTCATATAGTTTGTCATCTCGCAATAATCATAATATGGCAGAGTCTATTTTCCCCCAGCGAAGCTGCTATGTCAAGCGTGGAGGCAACAGATCGGGAGAAGAGAACAAGAATTGGTGCATTGGAGAGGGGTATGGGATGCGCCGGTGCAGGTTAATTGGCATCGGCGCATCTTTGAAAAGGTATTGCTTCTAGTCTGATTGCAGACTCACCGAAACGGTGGGCGGGAGCGGACACCAGAACGGAGTCCCGAAGGAATCATACGCGGGTGCAAGCTGCGGAGTCTGATCACCGCTGGTACCTGTCTCGCTGCCTGCATCGGTCTGTCCCCAGCTTCTGCCGGGTCTGAAAATGCCGTCACCGCTAGGGTGGTCATCGTTTTGGACATCATCCCAGAAGAAAGTCCCCGTGGAGCCAGAAATAAGTGGGCTTTTGGTGATATCGAAGTTCACATTGATGCTGAACTTGCCTGTCGGGTTCGCTGGGACGACTATAGGCGAAGTTAGCTGTATGACCTGGATATAAGGGTCAGGAGAGTCCGATGTATCTTTCGAGAAGAAGAAATCGTGAATGATGTTATCTTCGGTGATCTTGCCTAGAGAAGTCTCGAATGTCTGAGCGACGACTTGTTCCGGTCTATCACCTGTTGTAGAAGGCAGAGAAAGACCTGCTTCACTGCCGACCATCCAGCACCAGTCGTTGTTATCCTGCATGATCAGGTCGCCGTCATGGACGTTACCGACAGTGCTTGTGTACAACCTGAACTTGCGGTAGTCATAGGTGCTGTTACCGCCGAGATCGATCTTGATCTCAAACTGAGAATATGCCAGGGTCATGCGGACATGTGTATATGTGCCGGTTGCCGGATATTCATTGTTTGCACCGAGGGATGCGCTTCCGGCAGTAAGATCGATGAGCTCAGCATTATCCACTCCGCCTTTGTCGAATACGACGTACGGCGTTGTATCATTTTCGCCCTTAAGAAGTTCCAGCTTCGACACCGCGACCTGATAACTTCTCGGTATTTGGTAGCAGTCAGGATAGTTTGGGTTGAATTGAGTGCATATAGCAGGGTCCAGTGCCCGGCTTCTATCACTGGTCAGTGTGCCGACTGCTTCAACACCGATACCAGTAGAGGACGATGAACTGCCGCCGCCGCAACCGGTTAATGACAATGAAAGCAAGATCGTCAGGCAAAGGTAAAATGCAACTTTGAATCGTATTCCCATATACTACTCCTTATTCTTTCTCTGGATAATATCCATATTTTCCAAGTGAAACTACTAGTATTATTGGAGGAGCATTGGGAGGTCTTTAGGTGGAGATAGTATCAGCTATTAGCCGTCAACAGTCAGTTTCTGAAACGCGGAGACGTGGATTTGACGGATATTGCAAATGGAAACCTTGCTTCGGACTGCTTGCTGCCGAAGCATTCACCGCAGGTGTCGAGAACCCAATACTTCGGGAACGCAAGTTCGTCCTACATACCATGTGGTCCCACTGGACCACATGGAGAAGCACGAGTTATTACTAATACAGAAAGTCCACTTCGGCGAAAAGGTGCAAAAAAGCGTACCGAAGGATCCCAAAATCACGATTATTTATGCGCTTTGTGAGTCTTCACTCTTCACTAGTGGAATAATCCGCCACGCCCAAGACACATTGTATGGCTCAAAATCTGGTTGCGAGGATTTTACTGCATTCTCAATATTAACTTTAACAAGGTTTACGTTTTGTTGAAGAGCATCGACATCATATTGCTCCAACTCAAAACTGAAAGCTTCCTTCTTAAGTATGGCATTATCTCTACTTTCGATTACAAACTGGATAATGTATTTACCGGTTTTCCACCAGAAACTACTTCTGTAAAACTCCAGGAATTTAAACATTTGCGCTGATGCCATTATGATTTGTTGATAATCGTCATTTTGCGATTTTAGATATGCTTCATGTTCTATTAGAGCACCCAAAATTGGCCTTAATCTACTATGGAAGTCCAAGTCCTGGAAGCGTATAATTTTTTCCGTTAATAGAGGAGTTGCCAGTTTCAAGGCAATTGCAGGTTGATCTTTCTCTACCCGTTGCTTGTTTCCAGCCGAGTCAGTTATCTCACTGAATGTTTCTCGCATACCAGTCCAAGCAAGACGATGTGTATCACCACCTTCGTGATGGAGTTCTACCCAAATCCTATCGATGATTGTATCCATTTTTGAGGCTGATAATGCAAGCCTAATATTGAATATTGGCCCCAAATTAGTGAATCCAAGCTCAAATTGCATTTCTGGCGCAATTTGGACAATAGGTTTTGTTAACCATCTGTAAATCCCATAGGCGATGGGAGGTAGCCATGCTGCAGCCCCAATATATGCTGCAATATCTGTTGCTGTCATACTTATCATGCCTCCGATTACAGTGCACTATGGACAATAAAGGTCTCGTTAAGTCCTGGTTGTGCCTATTGCATTGCTGATAATAGCGAATTATTAACTACTTTTGCATTATTATAGAATAATCCTTTGTTAATGGATTAATAGAGAGGACAATGGGTAAATGGAGTGACGGAGTTGATTGTGCTAGAAAGTCAGTAAAGCGTATATAAAATTGTTGGCTGCGGGGCTAGGACTCGAACCTAGGACCTCCTGATCCAGAGTCAGGCGTTCTGCCAACTAAACTACCCCGCAACGCGTGTAACGACATAGTATAGCATACCAGCTATACTGAGTCAACCGCTGCCTGCTCGTTTTTATTAACAAATCCCGCATTAATCGAGTCGGGTATCCCATTCATCCTTGAGCAGTGAGAACACCATCATGTCAGCCATGCTTCCATCAGAACTTACGCTTGCCTGCCTGAGTGTTCCCTCATAGGTGAATCCAAGCCGTCTTGGTATGGCCCAACTGCGGGAATTACCCGGCTCAGCGCGTATCTCGATGCGGTTTATATGAAGGTCTTCGAATGCATAACGGATCAGTTGCTTGCATGATGAGATGGCAAGCCCCTTGCCTTGGTGCTCTTCACTAAGCCAGTAGCCGATCTCCATACATTTGGCATTGTGGGTATGAAACCCGATGAGCCCCGCGAGACTCCCAAAGTGCCAGATACCTGCTGCCATCGAGCCATTTTTAGCAAAATTATGAAGCTGCTTCTTGCGGGTAGCCAGCGCGTCGTCTTCTGATTGCGTTTCGTCCACCCAAGAAAACCAGCGGCGCAAGTGTTCACGATTGCGGTCAACAAGATCGAAAACAGCCTTCGAATGGATCGGTTCAAGGAGCCCTAATTCCGTTTTATCGTCCAGTCTATACGTGAAGAATGCGCGACCTGTAGGAGAACCTGCAGGCCATTCGTTCTTGAGTATGGAAAAGACTTCTATGTCAACCAATTTGTTCTGAAGTATTGCTGATTGCCGTTGTGTTGACTCATGAACGGCGCCAAGGCGTTTCGCAACTGCCTGGCTGCGAGTGTTTCCTGAGGCTGTTCTGAGTGTAACACGATTTATATTCATCTCGTTGAAGCAGTGGTCCAGAAGAGCCCTGCAGGATGCTGTGACAAGCCCTTTCCCTTCCGCATCAGCATCCAGCCAGTAACCAAGCTCAGTCGAACGATTCCAAACGTTCACTGGCATCATTCCGATGCCGCCCACAATCTTCCCTTTAAGCATAATATCGCAGTGGAAGCCTTCACCGTCTGCAAATTGATGCAATCCTCTTTTGGCGAAAACTCGTTCTGCATCTACAGATCCTGCCTTGTCGACGAAGGTCATCCACTGGCTGAGACGCTCACGGTTCCGGTCTATCTGTAAGAACAATTCCTCAGCATTTCTCGGTTCAATCAGTCTCAGTTCGGCATCGTCAGTCAGCTTATGGGTGAACATAGGTGAAATCCCTTTTCTGTAAAGTTGGATAATTCATATCGTGTATCTTTTAAAGATTATCCCTTCAGATAGGTATCAGAGTCAAGAATTTGCAGCATGAGCAATAATGCGAGTAAAGCTGAGTCATATAAATATAGTTATTATCCGGGCTTTCCGGCGGACGGAGGTTATCTTTTGAGACTTAAAACTATCTGTATCGGAATTGGATTGCTTTTTGTGGTTCTTTTGTTGAGTGCTTCAGTTGTTGCCCAGAAACCGGACTTCAATGCAATGACCGGCAGTTTCAAACAGGCTAAATCGGATATTGAAGCTATATATTCGCATACGCTGGCATTTGCCGAGACCGATCCGGCAGCGTTCAAAGCTGCGATCACGCCAAGAGCTGGTGGTTGGGCAGTAATGCTAGGCGGCCGGCAGACATTCGTAGCAAAACCGGAGATGAACAAATCAATAGCTAACGGATTTTCCTTTGGGAAACCGGATAATCTGATAAATATCTTCTCTCTTGCAGTCAGCAAGCGGAGCGGAGGTTATGATCCAGTCACAGCTAAACTCAGCTATGGAAAAGCGGATTTCCGGCAGTACGTCGGTACCGGCAACTGGGTGATTTACGATAATCAGCAGGAAAATGGTAAAGCGCTTGCGGATGGGATAACAAGGCTGATCAAAGATTTCAACCAGAACGGGCATCCGAAGCGGCCCTGTGTAGTAACATTAGTCGAGCCAAATGAGGAAACGCTCACGAAGTATGCTCAACTCTTCGACGGGGGAACCCGCAGCCTGTCCGTATCGAGCTATGATGCAAAAGAAAAGACATTGTATTTGCGTGGTCCACATAATCCGCAGTTGGCAGTCAGCCTTCCGAGCGATGCTCTTAGTACATTGGCAGCAGGAATAGACTTTATGGATCCTGAGGTTATCAAAATAATACAAGTACCGCAGCCATCCGAATAAGAATAAATAATTCATGCTTCGGGACGAATTACCGTCCCGAAGCATGTAGTTTCTCTATTCCCCAAATATTCGAAACTACGCAGCCGCACAATTAGTATCAGTTGTAGTCATATCTTCTATTGTTTTTATCAGCTCAGCTGCTTCAATAGGCTTTGAGGTATAGGCATCCATACCGGCTTCCAGACAACGTTCCTTGTCACCTTTCATCGCATTGGCAGTCATTGCAACTATAGGCATATGTTTGCCGGTGTCTTTTTCACTGGAGCGAATGTGCGCGGTTGCTTCAAACCCATCCATTACCGGCATCTGAACATCCATAAGGACCAGGTCAAACTCTCCGCTGCCTAAAAGGATAAGCGCTTCCTGTCCGTTCCCTGCAATAGTTACTGAATGGCCGCGTTTTTCCAGTAGGCCCTTAGCAAGCCTTTGATTAATTATGTTGTCTTCAGCTAAAAGGATTCGAAGACTGCGATTGGGAATGGGTGCAGCATTATTTATACTGACGGCAGGCTTTGCAGCTTGTGGATTATCATACGGCAATTTGAATATGGATGTGAAATGGAATGTGGAGCCGCTTCCGGGAGTGCTTTCCAGCCATACACGTCCGCCCATCATCCGTATCAAATTGGATGCTATGGCAAGGCCAAGCCCTGTACCGCCGTATTTTCTCGTTGTGGAGCTGTCAGCCTGTTCGAATGCAAGGAATATTCGGTTATGTTTATCAGGAGATATTCCGATACCGTCGTCTGATACCGCGAAATGAAGAATTATCTCATCACTGGATGTGGATTCGATTTCTACATCTATATTTACTTTGCCGTGTTCGGTGAATTTGATGCCGTTATCAATAAAGTTTACTAGAACTTGCCTGAGACGCAGAGAGTCTCCAATAATATGGTTCGGCACATCGGGAGAAATCCTGCACGACAATTCCAGACCCTTCTCATGAGCCTTTACAGTAAGATTAGAGATGATATTCTTAAGCGTATCGCAGAGAGAGAACTCAGTTGGGTTTATCTCGATCTTCATGGCTTCGATCTTAGAAAAGTCTAGGATGTCATTCAATAGAGACAGAAGCGAATCTGCCGATATTCGTACATCTTCGAGATACTCACGCTGTTCATCGTTAAGTTCAGTACCCAAGGCCAGGTAAGTCATACCGATGATAGCGTTCATGGGGGTGCGGATTTCATGGCTCATGTTAGCGAGGAACTCGCTTTTGGCCTTATTAGCGGCTTCAGCTGCTTCCTTGGCGAGCCGCATCTTATTTTCAGCCTCTTTTTGCTCTGAAATGTCTATAAAGTTCTCGATCAGATATTTGTGTCCATCCATTACGACGGGCACAACTGTTTTCAGGATGGGAATTTGGGTCCCGTCGGACTTCAGACAGACGCGCTCTGATAAGCGGTCTATAGTATGTCCCAAATCTGTTACCGGGCACTTGCCTTTTTCTGCCGGACAGATGAATTTATGACATTCGGACCCAATTATAGATTCTATAGGAGTCTGAATCATCTCTACGGCGGCAGGATTGACATCAACGATTCTGTGAGTCTCTGCATCTATGGTAATGACAGCAGTCTGAATAGAGTTTAGGATTGTATCGATGTAAGCCTCATTGCGAATGATCTTTTGCATCATGACTGACTCCAGGTCAAGTAAGATTAAATATAGATGATAAATGTTCACAATATAGTGAAAAGCATTTGTATGACGACTTAATTATAGGAGTATACTCATATATTCTTTAGCGTAACAGGCAATAGCAGGAAATATGGATGTGCTTTTTATTACAGATGTACAAGAAAACCTGTATAATTGGGTAATGGCGATAGGTTGGGGGATGCGTAACTGTCGAGGGACTTTCATCAAGTCCTTATTAATCTTGTGACAAGGAAAAACGAATGCTATGAGAAAAGTAACATCGGTAATTCTTGCGATCAGCTTTATCGCGATGTTCGTAACAGTGGTGTCTATGATGTCTGGGCACGAAGGACAAGAAAGACATAGAGGCAGGCCGGCGGTAGCTTCTGCTGTAAATGCCGGTCAGGCTGCTGCACCTGCACCAACATCACACGGTAGGAGCGGATTTTTCCCGGAGGGGCTGCATAAATTGGCTGGGGTCCTTATTTTGGTCTTTGGATTAATACACATTTTCTATAACGGCCGGACTTTGCTTTCGTATGTGGGGATCAGGCCAAAACATCAATAAATAGGGGGGAATGGTAAAAAATTACCATTCCCCCTGATTAATCTGGACCTTCTAATACTAAAGCACCTGTCTTACTCCGGTAAAACAGCCACTCTCACCTTTGCGGGTCGAATTACCTTGTCGTGTTGAGTGTAGCCTGGTTGAAACTCATCGATGACTGTATTTTCAGGGTATTCGTCAGTCTCGACCCGCATGACAGCCTCATGATATGTGGGATCAAACTGTTCACCGGCGGCTTTGATCTGCTGGATTCCTTCTCGTTCGAGAATATCTCCCAACTGCTTGAGAGTCAAGCGGACACCTTCCAAAAGACCATCGAAGCTCTGCGTTTTTTCAGCTGCTTCGAGCGCACGCTGGAAGTTGTCGATGACAGGAAGGATCTTTAGTATCAACTCCTGCGACGCACACAGAATCGCCTGTTTGTACTCTTCTGTATGCCGCCTTTTATAGTTGCTGAAGTCGGCGAGCGACCTCAGGTGACGGTCATGTTCCTCGTCCGCGCGCTTTTTCTCTTCTTTAAGCTCGGCTCTAAGACGTTCTATCTCATTCTGGAGCTCATCGACAGACGGCGCAAGCGCCTCAGCCTCCGGCTCAAGGCTTTCATCTCCGCCTGTTTCTTCAACTTCTATCTCGACTTCTTTTTGGTCGTAATCTTTTTGCCTGCGCATATTTATCCTCACACCGACATACGGCTATCGGGTTTCTGCCCGGTGCCGTCCTCGCGTTTTCTGATGATTATATTTATTCTCAGCACCGCTTCCGCGACTTCACCCGCTGCCTTGAGTGCATGAATTTTGACTCTGGCAGGGTCTACGACGCCGAGTTCGAACATATCGACGATCTCACCCGTATCGCAGTTAACGGCAAGCGACGATTTATTATCTTTTAACTGAGCAGCGATAGCATCTTCCACTTTTTCAAGTGGATTGAACCCCGCATTCGCCACGATCTGCATAAGCGGCCGTTTCAGGGCTTCAGCGACGCAATCTACTCCGTAGGCGGCCATCCCACGGACTTCCTGACGGAGTTCACCGACTTTACGGGCAGCTGCAAGCTCAATTGAGCCGCCGCCGGGAACTACACCGCTGAGTATTGCAGCCTGGACCGCCGAAGCTGCGTCTCTTGCGATCCTGTCGCGCTCTTCCTTGACTTCCTGTGTCGATGCGCCGACCAGAATCGTCGCTGCGGGCTTTCCCGCGCCTCCGATTACACGGATATGCCCCAGGTGCTCATCTTCGTATACCCGCTCGCATTTGCCGAGAAACTTTTCAAGCTCCGCAGCATCCTTTTTAAGTCCTGACCGCTTAATCGGGCGTGCTCCGGTGTGGTCTATAAGCCGGGTTATATCTCTGGACGACAACCGTCTGACCGCAAGTATTCCGGCATCCGTAAATATCTCCTCTGCTGTGTCATCAATAGACTTCGCAGCCACGACAAACCGAACTCCGAGCTCAATTATTTTCTTCAGGTTCGCATGAAACTCAGCCTGGAGAGCCATATATCGGGAGAATCCTGCTTCAGTGGCAAGCGCGTCTTCCTCTATTTTTTCCGGCTCTATGGCATCATCGACTACAAGGACTTTTACGTCGTCAACGGAGAGCGGCATCTGCCTGGAAATTCGTTCCTTGTCGATGACGAGCCCGGAAAAGACTTCGTTTTCTGCACCTTCTTTTGCCACGACAGTATCCGAGAGTTTGAATGCAGGTTCAGCAAGCTTATCCCGCCCGACGAGTTTCGCTGCATTCACGGCAAGCTCCGCCAGGTCTTCTTGCCCTCTTGCAGAGACCTGTGCGGTCTTGATGAGCCATTTGTCGTCGAACCCTTCGACCTGCTTCGCCTGGTTCTTGATAAATGAAAGCGCAGAAGCGACCCCAAGCTGCAGCCCGTCGATAACCTTAGTCACAGGCACGCCGCGGGCCACATGGTTCGCGCCTTCTGTCACAAGCGCGCTCGCGAGCAATGTAGCGGTGGTAGTGCCGTCTCCGACCTCATCATCCTGTGCTTTTGCCGTGTTGATGAGCATCCTGGAAGCCGGATGAGTCACATCTATCTTATCGAGAATTGCGCTTCCGTCGTTGGTGATAATGACATCGCCGAACCTGTCAACGAGCATGCAGTTCAGCCCTTTCGGGCCGATAGTCCCTTCGACAGCGGAAGCGACAGTCCTTATCGCTCCTGCGTTTGCGAGAAGCGCGGCGAGACGCTCATCGACTTCCGCACCTTTACTGACCTGCTTTACGTTATCCGTCATTGTACCTCTCATAAAAATATGGATGCCGGTAAACAGCACCCAACAACTCAGAGTTTCAAAAAATGGTGGAATGCGTGCTTCGGGGCGAACTGCGGTCCCGAAGCATGAAAAATACTCAGAATACTATATTAACTGGCGAATCAGCTCAAGCTTAAATCGGTGAGCAGATTGCTCAAGTTTCTCGCCATAACTTCTACAGCGGCTACAGCGCGGCGATAGTTCATCCTGGTCGGGCCTATAACTCCGATAGTGCCGACAACCTTGTCGCCGATCTTATAGCTTGCTGCTACAAAGCTGGTATCCTGCATCTCGTTGTATGGGTTCTCAGCGCCCACAATTACCGTAACGTCGGGCCCAAGTACCAGCCTGGAAAGAAGTTGGTAAAGCCGCGTCCGCTCTTCGAGCGCTGAAAGTATAGATGTCAACCTGAGTACATCCTGAAATTCGGGCTGAGACAAGATGTAGTTAGTTCCTTCGATATGAACACTCGTATCAGAAAAAGACAAAGATTCAGCCAAATTCTTGAGCACATATTTCGCTCTTGAATAGATAGTACCGGCAGATTGCGATACAGGCTGCGGAATGTCAATATCATCGGCTGAAAGCACAGCCCCTATGCTTGCTGTGCAGAAATGCGACGAAAGAAGGTTCGAAACCTGGATTACATCTCTATCCTGAACAGAAATACCTGGATCGACGATCCTGTGTTCAACGCGACCATCCGAAAGCACGACGACAAGGAGCAGTTTCCGGCCTGTGATCCTTGACAGGCTGATGTGCCGGATAATCGTCTCTTTGCCTACTATCTGTGTTGCTATGGATGTGTAGCGCGTAAGCCCTGTGAGAATACGGCAGGTCTGGCTGATTGCACGGTCAAACTCAACAGCGGCAGACGCAAGACTTTCTTTTGCTTTTACGGCATCGCTCATTGGCAGATGCGGAGCATCCATCAGCTGGTCCACATAGAACCTATAGCCCAGGTCCGACGGAACCCGGCCAGAAGACGTATGCGGCTGACGTAGATAACCCATGTCTGCCATCTCAGCCATTTCGTTGCGGATAGTTGCGGACCTGACGCCGAAGTCATAGTGCTGTACCAGAGACTCCGATGCAACAGGCTCGGCAGTCTCTACATGCTCATGTACCACCGCTTTTAGTATTTTTCGCTTTCGATTATCCAATGATTCTGAGTGCGCGCTCATCTTGTTACCTGCAGAATTACTACCGGAAAAGCCTATTTTCCAAGTTTCATCCTACCATCCACCAGGAACAGTGTCAAGGACAAGCGTGCGGAGAATAGGTGGTGCAAACCCGGCCAATTACCTACTACAGATTCCAGGTTGTCTATTTTGAATCCATTGAAGATATCGCATAACCCACGTAATGAGTATTTTCATCGGCATCGAATGTAATGATCAATGCACCGTAATACTGTTTTGATCTGTCGATAGTTGCACATGTAGGGCTAAGTTTCCAGGCATCTGGAATGGGATCTAAACCACAGTGCCAGGAGTAGGTAAAACCGTTTTTCTGTGTTGGTTGGCCGAGAAGACCCAGAACTTGGCCGCGGCTGAGCTTAATTTTTGGTGGGTCAAATGATATATAGGAATAGACTGGAGATCTCATTGTTGCACGTGATCCGAGATCTGATCTTGCTATTGCTTCACCTTCACTGCACCTTTTACTGATATTTGCTCTGAACCGATTACAGGTTTGGATGAGTTGATCATCAAGATTTGGCAGCGTATGATCTACCTTCGGCTTAACACTCCGAAATTTTATTACTGTTGAAGACTTATATGCTTGTTCTGCCAAGGATTCGAGTTTTGCCATTTCCTGCTGGTCAGCTATGCTTACTTCATAATAATTATCCCTAAAACACCAGACGAACCCGTTTTGAAATTCACGAATGAAAAACAGCGCATAGGTATGGCCAGGTATCAGATTGCTGAATAATTCATTCGGTTCGGGTTTCGGAGGCTTCGGGTCATTAACGTCCTTTGGCGGGTAATTCCTTGGATGCCACATGCCACTATAACAGGCTATCGGGTCTTTGACATCCTGCAGCGATAAATCCCCAGGAATAAGAAGTTTTTTCACTTTTAGCTTTATCCGATATCTACCATCATTGTCCAGATGCTGCTCTCCGAGCATTTCCACAACAGCAAATGTACTTCCCATATCAAATGCCCGGATTAGGGTTGCCTCATCAGGAATCTGATTGTCTTGATCGCAAAAACCGATATTCGGCATACTGCAGACAAACGGCATAACAGCAATGATTAAGAAAATGATCTTGCGTTTCATGGCATTTCTCCTTTTAACTCATTTAAAATGACAAGACTAACTACTCGATTCATGATCATTGCTAATCATTGAATTGATTGTAATTCAGTAGATTATTGGTGTCAACTCTATGCAATGCCGACAAAATCCTCTTGACTGTCTGCTAATATTTGGTCATAATTCAATAGTATGATTGCTTAATATGACGGCATCGGGTAGTTACGGTCCGTCGCATCGCCAAATGTATACTTAAGGAGAATTCAGACATGAAGAAGTGTCCGAAATGCGGTGCTGATAACAGACCTGATAGTTCGGCTTGTTATAACTGCTTTGCACCACTTGCGAATGTTCAACCGACCGTAACTCCTGGGCCTTTGAACGCTCAACCTCTGACCGGTCCTGAAAAAACTCAACCGATACAGCCTGTGCAGCCTCAACAACCCATGGGCGGCTCTACCCCATTGACAGGTCCCTTAACTGGTCCGCTTAATGGTCCTCCGACCGGACAGCCGCCGCAGGCAAATCAGCAAACAGTAGTTGGACAGCCACTGGGCGGGCAACGGCCGCAACCGCCAAGTCCTTATGGACCACAACCCGGACCTTATGGCCCTCCTCCTCAGCAGCAATATCGCCGACGCGAAGAGTTCATACGGCCTGAGCCGGTGAAAAGCTCCGGACCGGGAGCAATGATTGCTGTTATTATACTGGCTCTGGCGATCATAGGTGGAGGAATCTTTGCTTATATGAAAAGCCACAAACCTGAGGACAATACCCCCGCAGGTGTAGTCAGGGCATTTATACGAGCATCCGATTCCGGTAATAAGAAGGCCATGCGGAATTGTCTTACAAAAGGATCTCAGAATAACAATGCTTACAGTTCATTCGATATTATTGGCAGTGTAATAAATAATAGCCACGTAAGTTTTGGGCGAACTACTGAAAAGGAAGGCGTCGACTATGCCTTAAAGGTTACCAGCAGCAGTAATACGAGAGCTGTTGTTTCTTTTATGTTCCTACCCGCTGGATGCAAGAAAATCGAGAATGAAATATATAAAAGAGACATCTCAATGACCCCTGAGACGCGGAAACTCGTAATGGATTTTATTGATAAGATATTACAAGCTGGCATACCAATGGTGACTGTATTAGAAGACGGTAAGTGGAAGATTGATGAGGCGCAGTCAGAGCAAGCTACACAGGAAATGATGAAAAAGCTCATTGTTGAGACAATGCACATATCACCACAAATGGTACCACAAATGGCGCCGCAAATGGCGCCTCAACAGCCGCTGCAAATGCCGCTGCAAACGACACCAAGGTGAGGGAACATCGATGGCGGTGAGTTCGTCTAATAACCGGACTTACAGAGTTTCAGGAGATAAAGTAACAGCCTTACAGCTATATAAACAATTCTCTGATGTAGCTATATCTGTTGATTTTACACTTATACCTGAAACTCTTCCGGGGGATTTTCGGCAACAACCAATATATGACTGGTTGTTAATTAATCAGCCGAAAATCTATAGGTAGTCTCTTCGACTGAAGAGTTGATCGGCACATGCCGATATTTGAAGCATAAGTCCGGATTTGACAATTTAAAAAGGAAAGGCAGGTGAATGGGATGCAGCTCACACGGTCCGTCGACCTGGTGTTCCCCCGCAGTGGGCAGGTTGTTTCCGTTCAAGTGCCGGTGGATGTCTTCGATCAGGTAATGCAGGTCAGCAAATCGCTATTATCATTCGTATCGTTTAGGTGCGCCTGCATTCCCAGCGAACTCCTGGACAGATTGCATCCATAGTAGAAGGAGTCTGATTTTATCGGGCTCCTTTTGCTTGTACCACCTAAGATTGCTTGGCAGGCATATTTATCGGCTTTTGTTGGTATTAACAACAAAGATCGGCGCCGCTTGCTGAAAAATGCAAAGGAGGTGTCTTGCATGTCGAGAGGTATGGGCGGAAGGTCGCCTGCAAATATCGCTAATTTTCTTGAAGGAATCGATTTTCCTGCATCCAAAGACGAATTAGTCAACCATGCCGAGGATAATAATGCGCCACAAGAAATCATAGACATCCTGGAACAACTTCCTAACCAGGAATATACAAACATGGCTGATGTAATGGCTGGTGTGGGACAGGTGGAATAGGATCCGGCCGTATCAAAGTTTTAACCTCCGGAAGAAAGCGGTGGGCTCCTTCCGGAGGAATCCATTCTAAAAGGTTAACAATTCTTCAGGTGAGACTGGCTGCCATTTGCAAGCCTCAAAGCGGCTTGCAGTTTCCTGTGCAGATGTTCAAGCTCCTTTATATCGCTAACAGTTACCTCGCGCCCGCTGTAGCGTATATACCCGAATAGATTTGCGGCTTTCAGAGCTATCGCGCTTGCTTCCGGCGCGCATTCTGTTCCGGCAACAGCTGCTTCGCTGGGAGTTAGATATTTGTTTCTGACATTCATACTTCTCAGGATCGATTCGTATCTCGCCACGAAAGCTGTATGAAGCTTGCCGGGGCCGGAATGCTTTCTGAACAGACGGAGTTTCTTTATGTCCGGCGCAAATGCGAAACACGCGCTGATAATAAGCACTGCAACCATCAGCGGCAATATGATCGGCCCGCTCAATATACCGCGCAACAATCGGTTGAAAATAGCGAATATCCGGCCCAAGAAGCTCTCTGAACGCGTTTTGGTCAGTTCTGTTGGATCAAAAGTGGCCCATCCGCAGTCCGGGAAGTAGGCTTCCACCCAGGCATGACGGTCTCTGTCCCGTATTTTGAACATACCCGAATCCGCATCATAGTCTCCGGTCGCATATCCAGCCACAAGCCTTGCCGGAACACCTGTCTCCCTAAGCATCACAACCATTGCACTGGCGAATACATCACAGTATCCGGTCTTGGACTTGAAAAGGAAATAATCGACCGCATCTTGTCCCGACGGAGCTGGCGGTGCATCCAGATCGTAGGTATAGTGTTCTCCAAGGTATCTGCTGATGGTAGCAGCCTTATCATACGGATTTTTAATTCCACGGGTAATTTTTCTTGCCAGTTCTCCGGCTTTTGATGTACTGGTTGTCGTCTGCAGGAAGCAGGTTCTGATATCGCTGCTGTAGTTGGTCGACGCTTTCCTTAATCTTTCCAGATCGGTAACTGGCATGGAGGAGATTACCCGGTAGCTTGATAAGCTGCCAATCGAGGTATAGCTGTGCCAGCAATTGAAATCGTTACGCTTTAGCTCGGAAAACGGCCCTTCGATAGTTACCGGCTCAGTTGCCGCGATCACATCTCTTCCGATTGCGAAGCTCGGGTATATAACCTGTTCTATCAACTCTTCGTGTTCCGCTGGGATAAAGCTGTACCGGCTCCAACCCTTATCGTATCCCGGCTCATCTATCCTTTCGCTCGCCATTGTCGTAAATTGTGCGGTTGATTGCCAGCCATGACCTGTGTAGCGGTCGAAAACCTTGCTTCTCCAGTATGCCCCGACTGCTTTGCCCGTTTTCAATGATCGAGACTTGATGGACATCACAACTTTATCGGACAGGTGAACCGGCCCTTGGGAGATCTGCAGCATGCTCGAATCGCTATCGACGGACATTCCCGCGCGTTCTCTGAGTTGTGTAAACTGAGGCATTGCAATGGCAAACGCCTTCGTACAAGCTAATCTGACCGGGATAACGGCGAGGCAGCCAATTGCAATCGCGAGGCTTGTAATAGCAATAGCCATCCTGAATCCCGGCTTGACTGACTTGTTGTTTTGCTCAGGCCGGTGAGCCAGCGTAAATGTAGCCAGGATCAGATATACTATAAAGGCCGCCATTACCTCAGAGTTTATGTTATTTGTCGCCGTTAAGCTGATCAGGACGACGGCTGGAATTGATGTAAAAACAACCGCTTCGTCCGAGACGAGAGTAAAACTCCTAAGTACTTCCAGCCATAGCAGCATCGATGCGAGTCTCATCTCCGAAGAACCGGTTGTATTCATGGGGATGATCGCACGGCCGCCGATTATCTGCAAATAGACCAGCACGGCTGCAATTACGATTACAAACTCGATAATACGGGTTTTGTAGCCGACTCGCCTAAGGATTACGCTCGTGATATAACCCAAACACATGAGCGTGCCGCTCAGTATGGTAAATGAGTTGTCGGATACTACTGAGTTAAGCGCCGTCAATGCGCATAACATGGTCGCAAGACCGGCGAGGTACAGTGGATAACTTATGTCGGGGCCTGTTGTGCGTCTCATTGCCGTACCTCCCGTATAAGCTCGACATTCGCACCGGCTTGCTCCAGTCCGGCTATCGATACTTCATCATCAGAATGCCTGCCGAACGGCTCAGGGTCGACCAATGCCACAATGAAGCTGATATTACGCAATGCAGCATCCCGTACCGCTGCTATAGTTTCCTTTGTGGCTTTAGTCGCAATCAATATTGCGCTGGAGCCGTTGGGACATGACCCGACCAGATCGACTGCTGAAAGTGTTGAGTCTGCTTTTGCATCTGAAAGAGCATTGAGCGCGGAGTCTATACTGCCCGGTCTGTGAACATCTATGTTCAATACAGTATTATCTCTCGGAATGGCTAATCTCGACTGCCGCTTATGACTCAAACACTCTTTAAGCGCAAACGCAGCAGCGCCGGCTGCTATATCGAGCGATGTTACCGGCTCTGCTCCGTAATCGCAGCCTTTTGAAAGGTCAAGCATTACCGTTACAGACCCTATGGTGGAATCCTCGAACTCCATAACAGACAGACGCTGCGTACGTGCGGTTGTTTTCCAGTGTATACGCTTGAATTCGTCTCCGAAGCGGTATTCACGGACACCGGCGAAGTCTCCTCTGACTGCAGTACGGCCTGAAAGGTTCAATTGCTCGAATTCCATGTTTCCGCCTGCTACCAGATTGATTCTGAAAGGAATAGGCCTTGGATGCACTATCAATTCAGTATTGCCGGGCACTCTGCACCGCAATCTGAGCATGCCTAGAGGGTCAATGGTCTGTAAGCTCGCCGGACCTATCTGATACCGGCCGCGCCTGAGAGCCTTAAACGATGAATGTATCTCTACACATTGCTCATGAAAGATTTCTAACCCTGTGTTTTCTTCAGGTTCGATCCATTTAGGCAGCTTATCATTCACTGTCAGCTCGGAAGAAAGTCTGCCGAGGCGGCATTCGACCTTAACAGTAACGGATGCGCTTTCACCCTGTGTCGTTACCACCAGCGGCTCGCGTTTGACCGTGCAATTCTTTAGTATAATGATACCGATGATATAACCGGCGAAAGGCAGCGCGAGAAGTATCGTAGCCATAGTAAAGAGATACGCCACATTCAGCACTGTAGCTACAATGAGGCAGAACAAGCCCGCGAGACATGGCCCGATGAACCTTGGGTTCAAAATCAGGCTGCCGGTATCCGCTTTGATGTTTTTTATCTTGTCACGCGCGTCCATATCTCACCGGTACTGGAATAGAGGATAAGATATCACGGATTATATTGTCTCCGGCATCAGACCGCCAGCTGTTCTGAGATACTATCAGCCTGTGTGAAAGCGTGGGGACTGCGGCTGCTTTGACGTCATCAGGAAGTACGAAATCTCTTCCTGAAACGGCTGCAAGCGCGCGGGTTATGCGCATCAAGGCGAGCGAACCGCGAGGGCTTGCACCGACCAGAACATCCCGGCGGCTACGGGTCGCTGTGACAATATCTACTATGTAGTCCTTGAGAGAATCATCTATGTAAATGTCTTTTACTTCTTCCTGCAGGGACGCAAGTTCATCCGGCGTTATTGCAGGGGTAATCGCATTGATAGGATGCTCTTTTAAATGACCGTCAAGCACTGCGATCTCGCTGTGTCTGTCCGGATAGCCGATAGAGACTCTGATAAGGAACCTGTCAAGCTGGGCTTCTGGAAGCGGGTAGGTGCTGCCATGCTCAATGTTGTTTTGGGTTGCTATTACCAGAAACGGCCTCGGAAGCGCTCTTGTCGTACCGTCTACAGTGATCTGAAGCTCCTCCATGCACTCAAGCAGAGCTGACTGGGTCTTTGGTGTGGCCCTGTTTATCTCATCCGCGAGGACAACGCTTGAAAACACCGGCCCCGGGTGGAAGTCGAACTCCCCTGTTTTCTGGTTGTAGATGGATGTTCCGGTCACATCGGATGGAAGAAGGTCCGGCGTGAACTGTATGCGGCTGAAAGAACTGCCTATAGCCTTTGCTACTGCCTTTGCAAGAGTGGTCTTGCCCACACCGGGGACATCTTCTATGAGTACGTGTCCCCCAGCCAGAAGAGAAGCCAGAACCATTTGGACTACATCGTCTTTTCCGACTATTACGGTACTCACTCTTTCCTGGATAGCCTGCATCTTTATGCTTATCCCCTGGGCATTCCTGGTATCCATCTTTCGCCTCCTTGTATTTATTATGTCCATCGCAGAATCTTGTTCTTTTGACTGCCGGGCTGGGTGTATGGTTCCGCGCCGGTATTATTATGCTGATATTTTGCGTTTACTTTATCGCTCACTTAACCTGCAGAGAGCAGCCATTCAGCCAATAATTACGATTGTGGAGAAGAATGCTCATGCGGCCGGTTTTTACAAACGACACAGGCTCCATTAATATTTCAGCGCTCTGATCTACCATAAACAACTACATTTTAGATGGAGTTTAGTACTTTTGGCAGATTTATTTAAACGAAACAGCGATTATAGTTTGGAACGAGGGATGGACAATGGTCCGAAAATGACATTCAGGGTTATATCCTACTTCACGGGAATGCTATTTGCGGTATTGAGCTATGCGATTGGTGTGTGGGGATATTCCGCAGAGTCTGCTGCGATGGGGCAAAAACCGCTGCCGTGTCTATTACTGCAGCTCGAACAGATCCTGCCGCGCCATCCATTTACATTCATTGCCTGGGTTTGCGGGATTACAGGGCTTTCCGTCACTACCGGCTACCTGTTCGACCGCCAGGTCTACTTCCGCAAGCGGGCAGAAATGAAAGCGAATGTTGATGGACTGACAAGCTGTTATAATCACCGCTATTTCCAGGACAGGTTAACAGCGGAGATAGAGCGGGCGCAGCGTTACGGCAGGCGTCTGTCTCTTGCTATGTTCGATCTCGATGATTTCAAGGCATTCAATGATCGCCGGGGCCACCAGGAAGGCGACCGGCTGCTAAGTTGGTTCGGCGAGATATGCCGTGATAACATACGTACTATAGATATTCTTGCTCGATATGGCGGCGAAGAATTTGTTGTAATACTTCCTGAGGCAGGAGCTGATGAAGCAAAGGTTGTCGCAGACAGGATAAGAGGGGTATTGGAGCGTGACGCGTCGCTCAAATTCCCGGGCGTGGCTTCAGTTACGGTCAGTGCAGGTATCGCTGCGTATCCCGATCATGGCAAGACTCGCCATAATATCATACTTAACGCCGATACTGCGTTATATTACGCAAAGCGAACAGGTAAAAACAAAGCTCTTATCTATGAAGAGTCTTTCAAGCAATCATACCGCACTACATCCGATACAGTGAAGGCGCTTTTAGTGGACAAGCCCATGGATGCCATCGAAGCACTGTCAGCCGCAGTAGACGCAAAAGACCGGTTCACTAAGGGTCATTCCGACGCGGTAACTCGCTATTCGCTTGCACTTGCCGATAAGTTGGGGTTATCTCCTACGGAGATCGAGAACCTTAAGGCCGCTGCTCTTCTTCATGACATAGGTAAGATCAGTACACCTGAATCCATACTTCATAAGCCGGGTCCTCTAAAGATGGACGAATGGCAGATGATAGAGGAGCATCCCAAGATTGGTTCAGAAATACTTGAGAAGGTCCAGCAATTGAGTTCAATAGTCCCTGCAGTGAGGCATCATCATGAGAGATACGATGGGCTGGGATACCCTAACGGGCTTTCAGGAAAGAATATCCCGCTGATTGCCCGGATAATAGGTCTGGCTGATGCCTATGACGCCATGATCTCGGACAGAACTTACCGCAATGCGCTTTCCAGGGAAGATGCGCTGGAAGAGATCAAACGCTGCGCCGGGACTCAATTCGACCCTGAACTGGTCGATCTTTTTGTGGAAATCGTAAAATCCAATAATGCGGCTGAGCCTAAAAAAGGCGATCAAAAACAGAAACCTGAAGCTGCATAGTAATATGTTGGGGGATGTAACACGCATCCCCCTCAGTAATTTACTATTTGTTTGAATTCCGCAGTTTCTCCATTGTCTCACATGCTTCTGGGGCTGCGTTAAGAAGTTCACTGATCTTCCCGCACCCGAAGTCTGCACAACCTGCACAATTTACTAATCCACGTTCGATTGCGCATGCGCGAATTTGACACTCACCGACATGCCCGCACTTCCGGCTGCCATCGGTCATGCATCCGTCGCACCACACCACCTCCGGCTTAATATCCGCCCCAAACTGCGATGACCACTCTTTTGCGACATTCTCTATGGCCTCGGCATCGTTTGCTTTAGTCGCAATGTAAGCCCCACATTTACTGCACACCAGACCACAGGCTGCTATTATCTCTTGCATGGTTATCCTCCCGGAATTATAAATTGAACGTTAAAGTCTAGTTTATTTACCAATTCAGAAGAAAATATCGATAGAAAAGCGGAAGCTAATGCTTCCGCACTCCAAAGAAACAGTTGGAATATCGTGTATGGCTGATAGATATCTCATCATTTCATGTTCGGCAGCAGTTTCTTGATACGGGTCATCTCGTCGCGGCATTCAGCAGCGTGTTCGAAGTCCAGCGCTTTTGCCGCCTGCTTCATCTCGCGCTCCAGATTGGCAAGCATCAGCATTACTTCGTCCAAAGGGATGTTCTTCACATCCTGCCTGGACAGGCCATAGTATTCCTTCGTCACAGCGGCGGTTTTAGACTCAATTACATCTCGAACGGCCTTCTGGATCGTCTGCGGAGTGATGTTGTGCTCCTCGTTGTAGTCCATCTGTATTTTGCGGCGCCGGTTCGTCTCATCTATAGCGCGGCGCATGGAGTCGGTTATGTTGTCCGCGTACATCAGCACTTTGCCGTTAACATTTCTCGCGGCGCGTCCGATGGTCTGGATGAGCGACGTCTCCGACCTGAGAAAGCCCTCTTTATCTGCGTCTAGAATAGCAACGAGTGTGACCTCCGGCAGGTCCAGTCCTTCACGCAGCAAGTTGATGCCGATCACGATGTCATATACACCGAGCCGCAGGTCGCGCAGTATTTCCAACCGTTCCAGCGTTTTTATGTCTGAGTGCAGATAGTGGACCTTCATCTCAAGATCGAGCAGATATTCCGACAGGTCTTCTGCCATCCGTTTCGTAAGTGTCGTCACAAGCACTCGCTCGTTCTTCTCTACGCGGATCCGAATCTCCTCTATGAGATCGTCTATCTGACCTTTTGTCGGTCTGACCTCTATCTCAGGGTCGATCAAACCGGTCGGACGGATCAACTGCTCGACCATCTGCCCGCTGTTTTCCATTTCGAACGGCCCAGGCGTTGCTGAGACGAATACGGTCTGATTTATTCGCTCCTTGAACTCCTCGAACCTAAGCGGCCTGTTGTCGAGCGCGCTCGGCAGCCTGAATCCGAACTCCACAAGTGTGGTCTTGCGCGAGCGGTCGCCGTTATACATCCCATGAAGCTGCGGAATCGTCTGGTGAGACTCGTCGATCATCAGCAAAAAATCATCCGGGAAGTAGTCGAGCAGCGTGTGCGGCGGTGTACCGGGCGCGCGGTCGTCCAGAATGCGAGAATAGTTCTCAATTCCAGAGCAGTAACCGACCTCGCGCATCATCTCCATGTCGTAATTTGTCCGCTGCTCTATCCGCTGGGCTTCCAAGAGCTTTCCCTGCTTCTGGAAATACTCTATCTGTGCGGCAAGCTCGGCTTCGATATCTTTGAGCGCACGCTCCATCTTGTCCCATGGAGTAATGAAGTGTGATGCGGGGAAGATCGTTACCCTGTCCTTCCCTGTTATCACTTCTCCTGTTACCGGATCTATGACGGTAATCTTCTCTACTTCATCGCCGAAGAACTCTACCCGTGTAATTATCTCCTCATCTACGGGCTGAATCTCCATGATGTCGCCCTTCACACGGAATGTCCCGCGCGAGAGCGCCATATCGTTCCGGCTGAACTGCATGTCGATCAACCGGCGGAGCATCGACTCCCGGCTGTATGCCTTCCCGCGCTCTATTGCGAGCACGGTAGCAGCATAGTCTTCCGGTGACCCCAAGCCATAGATGGAAGAAACACTCGCGACCACTATTACATCACGCCGCTCCAGCACTGCCTGCGTTGCAGCATGCCGAAGCCGGTCTATCTCATCATTTATCGCTGAATCTTTCTCTATATATGTATCCGTCTGAGGGATATATGCTTCAGGCTGATAGTAGTCATAATATGAAACGAAGTATTCGACGGCGTTATCCGGGAAAAACTCCCTGAACTCACCTGCAAGCTGCGCAGCAAGCGTTTTGTTGTGGGCAATGACAAGAGTCGGGCGCTGTACACGCGCAATCACATTGGCCATCGTAAAGGTTTTTCCCGACCCTGTGACGCCAACAAGCGTCTGGTAGCGGTGGCCACTGCTTATCCCCGCAACCAGCTTATCTATAGCCTCCGGCTGGTCTCCCGTAGGCTCAAATTCTGATTTTATCCTGAACTCCGTCATCGTGAGTACATGATACTTGATCAAGGCCATATTGCCAAGCAATGGAACGCATTATAGCTGCCGATATTTTTTAGCATGTTTAGTACTACTTAAAGCTGGTAACCTTATAGATATGATTCATTGGCTGCTGAATGTGTATGATCAAATTGATATAACGCTTACGCGTTTTATGCGGCGCTGGGGCACTGACATACTGCGTATATCGGTCTCCATAGTATTTATCTGGTTTGGTGTGCTCAAGCTGGTTGGTGAAAGCCCGGTAAACGACCTTGTTGCCCGCACTGTATACTGGATTGCCCCGGATATTTTTGTGCCTGTGCTGGGTGTGTGGGAAGTGCTGATAGGGACTCTGCTTCTGCTCAAGTTATGGATGCGCCTTACGCTGCTTTTGATGTGGGCGCAACTCGCCGGAACGTTTCTTGTCCTTCTAGTCCGTCCTGAAACAGCTTTCCAACACGGCAACCCTTTGCTTCTGACCATAGATGGTGAGTTTGTTGTAAAAAATCTGGTGATCATCGCAGCCGGGATTGTGTTCGGTGGAGCATTTGTACGTAGAGATACGCAGGAGGAAAACGGCGGGTATAGGTAGAAGAGTTAGTTAATATATTCTAATTTCTCAAGGATATTTAAATGAAACTCGTTGGTTTTGCAATGCGCCAGAGTATTTCAGAATTATTTGATACTATTTCAAGCTATGAAGGGCAAGGTGTATCGTCAATTGAGGTGGGGATGGGAAGCAGTTGTTTTCTCGATGAGGTTGGACCGATTGAAATGGACCAACTTTTATGTAAACTGCAAAATGCAAGGCTCCGTGTAAACTCCGTCCACGCCCCGTTTGGCGGTAATGTTGATTTCTCATCGTTCGACGACAACGTGCACGAGCATGGTGTCGCATCTTTGATAGAAGCTATCGAGTTCACTCACGTTCTTGGAGCCTCATATACTATAGTCCACCCCGGCAACGGAACCGTTTTAGATGACAGAGCCAGGCGGCTTGATAGATCAACAGGTGTCATACGGGAACTGGCGGTAATTGCAAAGGAATCAGGAGTTGTCCTCGCAGTAGAGAATATGCCTCCCGGATACCTCTGCTGCTCTGAAGAAGAATTAGTCAGATTAGTCGAAGCTGCAAACTCAGACTCAGTTGGAGTGTGTTTCGATACCGGGCATGCCAACCTTTCGCCCAGTTTCAAGGAACAGACAAAAAAGCTGTTACCTTATACTGTTACCATGCACCTTCATGATAACGATGGGCTGACAGACCAGCACAAATTCCCAGGTTTTGGCACAATTGACTGGCCGGTTTTCGCAGAACTTCGGGCAAGGTTTAATACGCACGCCACGATGACGCTTGAAACGATGCCGCCGGAGGGATGGAGTTGGATGCAGGCATTCGAAAGATTGAACCAGATTCTCATGCCTGCAAGCAAAGCTCTTTAGAACAGTTCACAGCTTATTTGGAACTCTTCAGATTTACTCCATGTGATTTGAAGGCGTTTAGTATTTCGGCTTTGGTATATTTACCTTCATGGCGGAAGATCTCATGTCCTTTTGAGTCAAGAAATATCTGGGCCGGGATCGTGTTGACATTGTATTTATCTATCGCTTTCTCATCTTCCTGGACATTGATGAGAACTATCTCTAGTTTACCGGCATAATCGCGCTTCAGCTCATCCATGATCGGGAGCATCTTTTTACAAGGAGCACAAGCAGGCGCACCAAGCTCAATCAATTTTACGGGACGAATATTCTTTCCACTCTGGGAAGGACTGGCCTTGGCAGGTTTAGCTGTAGTATTCAATGGCTTAATATCTATCGGCTTTACATTCTTTTGGTTAGCCGGGACTGGTTTAGCTAAAGTCGCAGATGTTTTATCTTTCGCTGCAGGCAATTTTTCATCGGTAGTCTTTGCAGTTTCAGTTGTCTCCTTTTTGAGATTTGCTGCAGGCTCTTCTACGGAGACTCCTACCTTTTTGAGTGATGATTTTTGCTCAACGGATTTCTCTTCAACTTTTGCAATCTGCGATTTCTCAGTCGTTTTTTTACTCTTTACAGCGACTACCGCGATTATAGCTATCACAAGCAATAATAAAACGAATATTTTTGAGTTTTTCTGCATCATGTTCTCCTTATGATATGCACTATCTCCTTGGCTTAGAATCCCAACAATTCTTAGTGGAATAGTAAACCAAGTGCAAATGGCTGTCAAGATATTGCATCTGCAAATTGGTTTTATATACCTGTCGAACGGAGGAGTTCCGTCGCAAAAACACCGGCGGCAGCCGCCGCAAGGAAGAATTCCGGATCTTCATTGAACCCGCGGCCCATCGTCGAGAGTTTTATCCCCCGTTCGGCGCATTCTCTAATACCCGGCATACCGTCAATTACCCGCATGCGATGCTTGTAGTTAATGGATGTTTGGCGAACCTGCTCCTCGACCGTAAGAAGTTTCATCTCTTCCATCATAGGAAGCGGAACGATAGCTTGAGCAAGCGCAATTTCCGAAAGTGATGTTATTGTATGATGGCTGATGCCTCTGTGTCGTGGCCTGGGGTCTGCAAAGCTGATTCTGGGGATTGCGACCGGCGTTCCGCCAAGGATGGCAGCTGCGTTTACTATCTCACCCTGCTCTATTCCTGAAAATCCGTATTTTGTGCCTGTACCTACGTTTCCAGGGCCCTGGCAGACTATTGCAACATCAGCATTCGCAGCAGCTTTTGCAGCAATTAAGGCGCTGTAGACGTTTACTGCCTCAATATCGCCGCCGAATGCCTGCCCTGCGGTTATCGTAACGTCCAAAAGCCCTTTATCCTTCATCTGGCTGACAATCCTGCTGAATGCGATGGGAAGAGCAGCTGAATCGGTCATGATATAAGCGATTTTTGCCTTCGGTTGGGTCAATCGCTTTATTGCGGCAGCTGCGGGTGCTACCTGGCTGTGAAGCTGGCCTATGATGACCGGCATTTTGTTTAGCGACTGGAAACTATCTATCAGATCTCGATGGGGGCTGTCTTCCTCTTCGACTGAAAGGACAGCGTGCTGCTCTGGTGTATAACGCAGCTTCATTATATGCCCAGGACCATCGTTTAATACCTCGTCTTCTCTTGAGAGGTTTTCAATGATGAAGTGCAGACCGCCTGTACCGAGACTGAGAGAGACTGCCGTGGTATTGAGTGCAACGCGATCACCGGCTTCAGGTGAAGTTACGAGCGAGGTATAGGCGATAGCTTTCGACTTCTCACCATCGATCTCAACCTCGACCTCGACTGCACCGGGCCGTGCCGCCAGTATTTCCGTTATAGTCCCAAATTTATGTTTCAGCATCAGATATTTTACGCTTACGAAAAGTTTTTTATCACGAAAGCCCGAAAGGGAGAAAGGAATTAGTGGATGTCGTGCTTCGGGGCGAAAAGCGATCCCGAAGCATAAGGTATGTCATTTGGACTACCACAACGTCATTCCGAGCTTGACTCGGCATCCAGGAAGAAAATGGACCCTGAATCAAGTTCAGGGTGACGTGATTCTATCCCCTGTTCCCTGTCACATGTTCCCTTTTTATTATTTCGTGCTTTCGGGATTAACTGCTACTTTTCGCCGCTAACCTTGATCAGCGACAGTGCGTATTCGGCTGCTTTTTTCAGATCGGCGATAGCCACTTTTTCCTGCCTGGAGTGAGCGCCTTCGTAGCCGCAGCCTATGACGACTGCAGGTATACCCTTTGCATTGAAGATATTCGCATCGCTTCCGCCGCCACCCTGAATATATTCAGGTTTCATTCCAAGAACTTCCGCTGCGCGCTTTGCAAGCTTGATCGGTTCATCTTCTTCATTCCAGCGGTAGGTAACATACTCGCGCTGTACATCCACTCCGGCGTTTGCGCCCATCTCACTCGCTGCGTCTTCGAATACCTTTGTCATATGATCTATCTGGACAGCAAGTTTCTCCTCATTCCGGCTTCGTGCTTCAGCCTTGACATACACCTCATCAGGAACGATGTTTCTTGCTTTCCCGCCCTCGATTATACCGATGTTCGCAGTGGTTTCCGGGTCTACCCTGCCAAGCTTCATCTTGGAAATAGCCTTGCTCGCTGCAACTATCGCGCTGATTCCATTTTCAGGATGGATTCCGGCATGGGCTGCCTTCCCTTTTACTTTTACATTGACCGTTGCATGCGAGGGGGCTGATACAACAATTCCGCCTACCGGTTTCTCGGTATCGAATACATAACCTATTGAATCAGGCAAGATATCGGCAGGGTCTGTATACGTCGCACCGAAAAGGCCTATCTCCTCTGAAATTGAGTATAGAACCTGCAGGCTGCGGAATGGGATCTTGTCCTCGATTGCTGCGTTAACTGCCTCAAGTATTGCAGCGATTCCAGCTTTGTCGTCGGCTCCCAGTATCGTATTTCCGTCGGTATGGATAACTCCATCGGTGATTATCGGCTCGAACCCTGCGTTGGACTCCACTGTGTCCATATGAGCGGAGAAGAACAGCCTTGGGCCTTTTTCGAGCCCTCCGATCTTCGTAGCGATCAGGTTGCCCGAATTCCCGTTTATCTTCGATCCGGCATCGTCTTCTTTAACCTCAAAACCCAACGCTTCGAGCTTGGGACGAAGGTAATCAGCTACTTTGCGCTCGTTTTTGGACAGGCTGTCGATCTTCACCAAGTCCAGAAACGTGCTTACCAGCCTTTCCTGATTTATCATGATTCAATTTACCTCGTTATCGTCACTTTTGACAGCCCTCGCGGATGGTCCGGGTCATGCTTTTTAGCAGTCGCGAGGTACTGAGCAAACAGTTGTCCTACCACTATATAAACAATCGGCGACAGCTCCTCTTCAACCGTAAACGGTATCTTGAACGGCGTTGTAGCCATCGAAAGGATCTCATCGTTATCCGATACGACAATCAGCTCCGCATTTCTTTCCTTCAGCTTACGCGCTGCGCCCATCATAGAATCGAACGCCGCACCTGTCGGAGCATAAAGGAAGCACGGAATATCCTCATTGATCATAGCAATCGGACCGTGCATGAAATCAGCCGAAGAGAACCGCTCGGCGTTAACATAGCAGGTTTCGGCAAGCTTCAGGGCACCTTCGAAAGCCGTTGCGTAGTTGATGCCTCTCGCCAGGACGAAGCATTCGTTCATATAACGGTAACGCTCCGCGCGCCGGGCTATTACATCTTCGAGGGAGTTGATAACCTGTTCGATTTTGTCTCCAATTCCGGCGAGTGATGCCAGGAGATCATCTCTCTTCCCAAGCATGAAACTGAGCATAGCAAAGTCTGCTAGAGTTGATGTATAAGTCTTCGTTGCTGCAACACTTTTTTCCGGCCCTGCGTGGCAGAGCATGGTGAAATCGGCGGTTTTTGTTATCGGAGAGTCTTCCTCATTAGTAACACAAGCTGTGAGTGCTCCACACTTCTTTGAGTTTTCCAAATACTCTATTACGTCCGCAGCCTGTCCGGACTGGGAGACACCTATGACCAGCGAGTGATCGAGCCGTGGATGCGCGCCGTAAAGCGTAAATATAGACGGTGCTGCCAGTCCTACAGGCATACCGGCTATTATCCCCAGCATGTATTTTGCATAGGTAGCTGCATTGTCGGATGTTCCACGAGCAGCTATAAGGCTGAAGTTTACACCTCGGTCATTGATTTCTTTTGCAAGCGACCTAATATTATCCCTCTCCGAAGATACCAGGGCTTTAATTACTTCCGGCTGGCTTCGGATCTCATCCAACATCAAAGACAACGAATTACCTCCTGCAGTTCATCTTTTCGTATCGTTTGCCTTATGTATTCTACGACACACCGGATAGTGGAGTCAAAAAAGCCTGCCTGTTTGTTGTTGTTCTGAGATTATGGTTGTTAGCGGGGAAATATATCTGTAAAGCCCCCGTCTGATGCGGGGGCTTTAATATTACGTTAATGAAGCCGGTAGTACTAACAAATCGGGAGGTTATTACTACTTTGGAAATGAACCGCCAAAAGAATTTCGTCCGCCTTGTTGCTGTAATTGCCGCATTAAGCCGGGACCAATCATCTTTTGGATTGTCTGGATGAAATCCAGCTTCCATTTTCCTTCTTCTTTTACCAATACCAGCGGTAATCCTTTTTCAAAACCGGCGGGAACAGGCCCGGAATTACTGTCAGGCCCGGGCTTAATATATACGGTTGCGGTTGTGCCTTCTATTGGGCCCTGAACCAGTACATATTGCTTGCCTTCTATAGATTCCTTATTCCCCCCAGATAAATCCATACCTCGAGAATAGCCGCTGGCAAAGTTTTGCTCAAAGCCCGGTAAGCTCTTGTTACTGGCGCAAATATACTTATTCATCTCATTTACGTCGGATTTCTTAGCAGCTACCATAAACTTCCGGACTACATTGATCGGTGCGTTTGCCTGAACAACGAATTTCCAATATGCAAATGCTCCTCCGATAATCGCAAGAATCAGTACAACAGCGATTATCGCTCCGGGGCCGGAGCTTTTCACCGGCTCAGTCATTACGGACTCTTCATGCCGGTGATATCGCTGCTGAGGAGGAGGCCCATATGGGCTCGGCGGTTGCTGTTGCCCTCCAAGCGGCTGTCCAACTACTGTTTGCTGGTTTTCCTCCTGTGCTGGCTGGCCGGTCGGTGGGCCGGTCAAGGGACCTGTCAAAGGACCCGATGAACGAGGTGTATAATCGTCGCTGCCTGTTAGTGGGGCAGGTTCTGCCTGTTGTTCAGACTGTTCAGGCTGCATCGGCTGAGTCGTTTCAGGACCGGTCAGGGGTTGAGCGTTTAGGGGGCCAGAAGTTACGGTAGGTTGAACATCTGCAAGTGGTGCAAAGCAGTTATAACAAGCTGAACTATCAGGTTTGTTATCGGCCCCGCATTTCGGACACTTCTTCATGGCTGATATTCTCCTTTAGCATACATTCGACGCTGCGCCGGACGGTATTTACCCGATGCAGTCATAGAATACATTGACGCAAGAAGAATTATGACCGATATGTGGCAGGTAGTCAAGAGGCATTCAGAAGACAATGGAATCGCCGGGATTAAATAAATAATCCCGGCGATGATATTACAATCGCTTCAATATGGATATTTAGCGATGAGTTAGCGAGACACGAAATATCTGGCCATGCCGTCATAAGGATAGCCGCAAGAAGCCAGATCCACTACGAACTGGACAAGGTTTATTTTCCACTGGCCATTTACTTTTGTCAGGTTGACAAAGAAGCCGTCTTTGAAGTTTGGTGGGAGTTGACCAGCCTTGAATGTCGAGATAGAAGCATCGCCAGGGCTTATCAAAACCTTCGCAGATGTTTCTGTCAAGGTCACGACTTTCAGCTCATATTGCTTGCCCTCAGTAAATTCCTGTCCCTGGGTGCCAAAGAAATCAATTCCGGCAGGGGTCTTGCGGATCGTCATGTTCTTGTAGACTTTAGCCAAAAGAATAGCTGAATTCTGGTCCACTGTGCTCTGCATTGCTTGCCAGTTGCCTGCGACACCTGCATCGATAAAACTGCGTGTAGCTTCAAGCACAGGACGAGGCTTTGCCACAAATCTCTGGTAACAATACCATCCTACGGCAAGAAAAATAAGGAGCATGATAATCGAACTGATAGTCGATGCCAGCGCGTTAGACTTTACAGGAGCCAGATCAGCACTTTCTCGGTACTTGAGCTTACGCGGAGCAGTAACCGTGCCATAAGGATCGGTCTGCGGGCCGCCACTGGCCTGGGCCTTGCTGGCATTTAAAGGCTGTCCAACCATTGTAAGAGGCTCATTACTCCCCTGGGGTTCTCCTCCAAGCGGTTTGCGTGCTTGCAATGTACCGTCATCGACAGAAGCGGGACCGCCTACCGGTGGGTGGTATGCTGTTACCATATCGGGGCCACCTACAGGTGGTTTGTAGGGAGTAACAGCCTCAGGTTCAGAAGTTTCTTCGACTGGTTCCTGCTGTTCTGGGACAGACTCGAACGATGCTCCACAATTACCGCATATCAAACTATGACGGTTGTTTTTAGCACCGCATACTGGACATATCTTCATCGAAACACCTACTCCTAATTATATTCCTTATTTTATTGTTATTACATTGATTAATACAATAATATGCATATACGGAATGCCGTCATCATATGTACATAAAATGGCGGCAAGAGATAAAAGACAGCTCTAATACGCTAGACTACACATTCGGCAACTTTGTTCCGACTGATAAAGCAGGCACAACTATTATAACAGTAATATTGGCTGCTCGACAATTGACCGTGCCGTTGCAATGCGCTAAAGTATAATATTATTTGATGATGTGAGGGTTTATATGGAACGGATCTGGGCACCTTGGCGAGTGCAGTATATATCGGCTGAGAAAGAAGATGGCTGTATTTTCTGCGATAAGCCGAAGCAGGAAAAAGACAAGGAAAACTATATTCTGCATCGCGGAGACCAAGCCCTTCTTATGCTGAATGCCTATCCCTACAATAACGGACACCTGATGGTGGCTCCTTACAGGCATGTTGCCGATATATCAGATCTTACCGATGATGAACTGCTTTCCATCATGCATCTGGTAAGCCTTGGCAAGCAGGCGCTCGCGAAAGCGTTCTCGCCGGATGGCTACAACATCGGTATCAATATGGGAAAAACAGCAGGGGCTGGGATTGCAGACCATATCCATGTGCATATTGTTCCTAGATGGAACGGCGATACCAATTTTATGCCGGTAATAGCCGATACGAAGGTTATGCCGCAGGCTTTATCGAACACATTTGACCAAATATCCGAGGCAATTTCCAAACTGATCGGGAGCTAAAAGCCAATGAAAGAAAGAAACTCTTCGATATCGGCTGAAATAGAGAAACTGCAGCAGGAAGTACTGGCCTGTCGAAACTGCGAGCTGTGTGAGACTAGGTCAAATGTGGTATTCGGCGAAGGAAACCCTGATACTCCGCTCGTGATAGTCGGTGAAGGCCCTGGAGAGAACGAAGATGCGACTGGACGTCCATTTGTCGGCAGGGCAGGTACGCTGCTGGATCAGGCACTTCGGGAATGCGGACTCACCAGAAAGCATATATTCATAGCAAATGTTATCAAGTGCCGTGCATGCATCACAGAGAATGGCCGCGTGAAAAATCGACCTCCCCGAATCGGTGAAGTTGCCGCATGTCTTCCTTGGTTGGAACGACAATTGGAGATAATCAAACCGCTTGTGGTCCTTTGTCTGGGTGCTCCGTCAGCTAATACGATCATCCACAAAGACTTCAAGATGACGCAGGAGCGCGGCAGGTTTTTCGAGAGTAAATATGCCCGCTACGCCATTGCTGCGCTTCACCCGGCTTATATCTTAAGGCAGGACGGCGAAACATACGAGAAAACACGCACATCACTAATCTCAGACATCGCCGCCGCGCGAAGAAGAGTAATAGAGATAAAGAAAGGGCTGAAGGATTGAGGGTCTATGCCTCACATCTTTTCAGTTTAGCTTTCTCCGGTTTTACCCGATGGTGCACCAACACTTTTTGATTCAGCAGAGCCCTTTTGTCGTAAAAATATAGTCAAGACGACCATTGCACCTACAGCGAGAAATTCGCTTTGCCAGTTTTGAAATGACTGGAACCAGAAATCCGATGTTATGAAGAATTTCCATATCGTAATAGGCGGTTGGCCGAAATATGCTTGCTCTGCGTTATAATTCCTCACCCCTGAAAATGCGTGGAATATAAAGCATAAAACGAATATCAAGAGCAGTGTGATACTGAGTGAGTTCTCATAGAGTTTCCGTATGAACCCGCCGCGCCTGACTGGCCAGGGTGGGGCGTCTTTACTTTCTCCTTCTCCTTTCTCCTCGTTTTCCTCTTCTTGCTGTTCTTCTTCATGTTCTTCTTTTGTTTTTGATTCCGCTGATCCTTTCTGGTAGAGAAATGCAGTCAGAATCACGAAGAAGCCCATCTGGAGGAATTCGCTTTCCCAGTTTTCGAAAGTTGCTTCCCAGAAGTGTCCTGTAGTGAAGTAAGATATAAAGGAAGCTGTCGACTGCCCTTGTTCCAACTGCTCATTGTTATAGCTAAAGAATCCAGCTATTCCCATTGCAGCCCAAAGCAAGAAAAATATTGCGAAAGTGATAATTGAAAGGCTATTCTCATGGTAAAACTTCCGCATATTGTGTTTCTCCCTGATGCTTGATAGTTTATTGTGTTCTTACCCTAAAGTTATATCAGTGAGCCGGATTTGAGGATTTGCGGTATATGGTTTGGTGAAATATCGGAGGCTTTGTACAAGCAAAGGCCCACCGTTATAAACGATGGGCCTAAAATATATCCGCGTTTACGCGTTTGAGCTACTTCTGGCGCTTTTTAGATTGCTCTTTTGCGACCAGAATCCGCTCTTTGTGCCGCTCTTCAGTGCGCTTTCTTGTTTTATTAAGTTCTTTAGATCTGATCCTCAGGGTTGTTCACCTCCTATGGTGTCTGTTGGCATTATACCTATTCAATCTGAGACGTGTCAAGCTTTGCGCTTATAAAAAATGTTAAAATATTACTTGACAATAATACACTCAAGTGGTATATATATCATTGACTGAGGGTATAATGCAATAGATTTACTCTCATAAGCTTTATGGGTAACGATAGGTCCAGGAGGTGGATTTAAGTGGCCAAAACCGTAGGAATCGATCTGGGGACCACCAACTCGGTGGTTGCTGTTATGGAAGGCGGCGAGCCGACTGTTATACCGAATGCAGAAGGCGGCAGGCTTACTCCTTCAGTCGTCGCTTTTACAAAGACCGGTGAGCGTCTGGTTGGAGTAACAGCCAAGAACCAGGCTATTATGAACCCTGAGCGCACGATTGCATCGATCAAACGCGAAATGGGGACTGATCACAAGACGAAGATAGATGATAAGCAGTATACACCTGAGGAAATCTCTGCGATGATACTGCAAAAGCTGAAAACCGATGCCGAGGCATATCTCGGTGAGCCGGTTACAAGCGCGGTCATTACCGTTCCGGCTTATTTCAACGACGCGCAGAGAACCGCCACAAAGACTGCCGGAGAGATCGCAGGGCTGAATGTCCTGAGGATTATCAACGAGCCGACTGCAGCGTCTCTCGCTTACGGACTGGATAAAAAGAGTTCCGAGACTATCCTTGTATGGGACCTTGGTGGTGGAACTTTTGATGTCTCCGTCCTTGAAGTCGGCGAAGGTGTGTTCGAAGTAAAGTCTACTGCTGGTGACACACATCTGGGTGGTGACGACTGGGACCAGAGGATCGTCGAATACGCCGCTGACGAGTTCAAGCGTGCACATGGTATAGATCTTCGCAAGGACCGCCAGGCTCTGCAGCGCCTTCGCGATGCAGCAGAGAAGGCCAAAATCGAGCTTTCATCTGTTGTCAGCACTAATATCAATCTGCCGTTCATTACAGCGGATGCAGAAGGCCCTAAACACCTGGATGTCAATCTCACCAGGGCGAAATTCGAAGATATTACTCGCGACCTTGCTGAACGGTGTGTTACATCGTTCAACAGAGCAATCGAAGATGCAAAACTCAAAACGGAAGACCTGGATGAGATCATCCTCGTCGGTGGTTCTACAAGAATGCCGATGATCCAAGACCTTATCAGGAAGCTTTCGAACGGCAAGGAACCGAATAAGAGCGTCAACCCTGATGAAGTAGTTGCAGTCGGGGCCGCAATCCAGGCTGGAGTTCTGGGCGGCGAAGTGAAGGACGTAGTTCTTCTCGACGTAACCCCGCTTTCACTCGGTGTTGAGACCCTGGGCGGAGTTATGACAAAGCTCATCGACCGGAATACGACTATTCCGACAAGAAAGAGCCAGACATTCACTACCGCAGCTGACGGACAGAGTGAAGTCGAAATTCATGTTCTTCAGGGCGAGCGCGAGATGGCCCAGGCCAACAAGAGTCTCGGCAGGTTCCATCTTACGGGGATTCCGCCGGCGCCTAGAGGTATTCCGCAGATCGAAGTAACATTTGATATCGATGCGAACGGTATGGTGAATGTCTCCGCTAAGGACCTGGCAACCAACCGAAGCCAGTCGATCACGATCACCGGCTCAACGAGGCTAAACAAGAGTGACATCGATCAGATGGTACGGGACGCAGAAGCGCATGCTGCTGAAGACCAGCGCGCAAAGGACATTGCGGAAACCCGCAACCAAGCGGAGCAGTTGATATATCTCACCGATAAGAACCTGAAAGAGCTCGGAGACAAAGTCCCGGCAGACGAAAAATCGTCTATCGAAACAGCGATGAATGAGCTTCGTGAAGCGCTCAAGTCGGATGATACCGATAAGATAAAGTCTGCTACGGAAAAACTGCAGCAGGAGTCTTACAAGCTTTCTGAAAGGCTTTATCAGCAGGCATCGCAGCAGTATGCAGGTACTCAGACACCGGGAGGAGAAGCCCCAAGTCAGGAGCAGAAGACAAGCGGCGGTGAAGGCGAAGAAGTAATCGACGCAGAGTTCAAGACTGAGTAAACTTGCGAACACTATAGATAATGCTGCGGGAATTGATTGGGTGGTTGTCAAAATGACTGTGTACCTGTCATTCCCGCAGCATGCGAAAACTGCTGATAACTGAAAGCTGATTGCTAAGATGGCAACTGGTTATAAAGACTACTATAAAATATTGGGTGTTGAACGAAGCGCCTCTGAAAAAGAAATCAAACAGGCGTACCGTCGTCTCGCCCGGAAGTATCACCCGGATGTAAACCCTGGAGATAAGTCCGCTGAGGAGAAGTTTAAAGAGATCAGCGAGGCTTACGAGGTGCTTTCGGACAAAGAAAAGCGCTCAAAATATGACCAGTTCGGCCAGTATTGGCAGCAGGCAGGACAGGCCGGTCAACCGGGAGCTGGACAACCCCCACCTGGTTGGGAGGGTGGTTTTGGCGGGTTCGACTTCGATACTGGCGGACAGGAAGGTGGCTTTGGCAACCTCTTTGACCTGCTCTTTGGAGAAGGGCGGGGCGGGGCTGCGACACAAGGCAGACGTCAGAGGACATGGACGCCAACCAGGGGCCGTGACCTTGAATATGAGATAGAAGTGACACTCGAAGAGGCTTTTTCGGGTGCGACAAAAGTTCTTACTATAAACGGACGCAGGATTGAGGTAAAAATCCCTAAAGGGGTAAAGGACGGATCACGGATCAGGCTTGCCGGTCAGGGTGAACCGAGCAGGGGAACCCAGCGCGGCGACCTGTATCTGATAGTCAAGATGCGGCCTCATCCTAAGTATGAGAGAAAAGACAACGATCTTTATACCGATGTGCCTGTGAACTATACCACCGCTGCTTTGGGCGGCGAGGTTCAGGTTCAGACATTATCGGGAAGAGTTAATATGAAAGTCCCTGCAGGGACATCTTCAGGACAGACGTTCCGTCTGGCGGGTCAGGGTATGCCGCACATACAGGGAACAGGTAAAGGCAACCTGTATGCAAGAGTCAAAATTATGGTGCCGAAAACCATGTCAGAGCGAGAACGCGAACTCCTGAAGGAGATTGCAAGTCTGCAGACAGGTAAGTAAGGAGTTTGAAACTCTTGTAGCTTCAAACTCGCAGCGTATAGGCTTTCAGAAATTACCTGAAAGCCAGGGATGATTTCCGGCTGAATCTGGCTAGTGATCAATCGGAAATCTGAAGGTGATATTATGCCGCCGGTAAATAAAGATGAACCAGTCTATATGATAGGAATAGCCGCGAAAATCTGCGAGGTTCATCCGCAGACGCTGAGATTGTACGAACGTCTAGGGCTAATCCGTCCTAAACGCGTGGGAAGTAAGAACAGAATGTATTCCCAGGCGGATATAGACCGGCTGCAGCAGATTCAGAGACTCACGCAGGATATGGGTGTCAACCTTGCAGGCGTAGAGATAATCCTTGATCTGCTGGACAAAATACAGCGGATGCACGATGAAATGGACCATGAAATGGAACAGATGCGGCACGAAATGGAAAGTGAAATAGAAAGCCGAATCCGTGAGTTCCGAGAGCGGCTTAGATAAGCCCAAAAGATGCGGATTATTGCTAAGGCCGGGGGGATATTTGTGCCCTCCGGCCTTTTATTGATAAATAAGCCGGAATAGCAGGGAATGTAGAATAGAATGGCCGGACTTCTCTACTTAAGCTGATCATTAACCCTTGCTTCTACCGCCAGCATTTGTTATTCTTTTTGTTGTGAGTGTACTTTCGACTGTATCCGCTGTGTTTCTGCTTTTATTTGCCGGTTATGGAGCCAGGAAACTGGGAGTCCTTAAAAGCAGTGATGCAGCGGTTGTTAATTCAATAGTGATAAACCTGACAGGGCCCGCTTTTGCGTTCTCTGCGTTATATGGAAAGCCGCTGACGCTCCAGATGGTTGGCGCGCCGATGGTCGTTTTCACATCGTCGTTGCTGGTGATGGGACTCGCGTACATTGCCGGCATATTACTGCACCTGGACCGTAAAACTACCGGCGCGATTATGCTGGTCTCGGCATTTGGAAATACAGGTTTTCTTGGTTATCCTGTCACAATGGCTGCGTTTCCGAAAAGCGGCCAGGCAATAGCGACTGCGGTTATGTGCGACCAGTTCGGAATGGCACTTCCGCTTTATTCCATCGGAGTGGTTGTAGCCGCATCTTTTGCAGCTGCGAAGACAAACCGTGCTCAAATACTCGAATTTATGAAAGCACCTCTTTTACCTGCTACGATTATCGCGATTCTGCTCAAGCCGGTACATCTCCCTCAGCCGCTTGTTACGTCGCTGACCATCCTTGGGCAGGCCACAGTGCCGCTTGCGATGCTTTCTCTAGGCCTGTCACTTTCGAAGTCATCCCTTAAAACAGCCACCGTCCCATTTACGGTAGCAATGGTCTTGAAGATGGCTGCAGTCCCTATAATCGCGCTTCTGGGCCTCAAATTGCTGGGAATTAACGGCGTGGTAAGGGATGTAACAGTGCTGGAGTCCTCTATGCCTGCAGCAGTCATGACTGGTGTGATTGCAGGACGGTACAACACGAACGGCGCCTTCGTTTCCGGCGTAATCTTCCTCATGACGCTCGCCTCTATAGTTACAATACCGGTTATTCTTATGCTGCTGGGGTAATATTCCACGAATGCCTTTACAGCCTCAATTTTAGCTGTTAAACTGGCCTGTAAAAATATCAAATATTCGAGGAGATCGGATGAATCAGAGAGAGCGATGGCTGGCAACGATGCATTTTCAGCCGGTGGACCATGTGCCGGATGAGGAATTCGGCTACTGGAGCGAGACATTAACAGTATGGCATGAACAGGGTCTTCCAAAGTATATAGATTGCGATTGGAAAGCGGATATCTTCTTCGGTTTCGAGACCAGACTAGATGCGCCGGTGAATCTGGGCATAATCCCTGGATTTGAATACAGGGTGCTTGAGGAAGATGACCAGCATCGCACTATTCTCGATTACGATGGTACTACAAAGATAGTCAATAAGTCAGGGCGCTCATCTATTCCGAAGTTTCTCAAGTTCCCCATTGAATCCCATTCGGACTGGGATGAGTTCAAAAAACGGCTGGATCCATCGACAGCTAGCCGGTATCTACCGGATAACGAATGGCAGGCTTGGAAATCAAAAGCTCAAGGATCAGATAAAGCTGTTGGGATACCGATAGGCAGCCTATTCGGCTGGATCCGCGATTGGATGGGGTTCGAAAACATCTGCTATATGGTTATGGACGACCCCGGTCTTATTCAGGATATTATGGAGCATCTGACGAACTTTATCCTGGCTATGATAGAGCGGCCTGTAACGGAGATGAAACTTGATTATGGGGCGATGTGGGAAGATATGTGCTTCAACCATGGCCCGATCCTCCAGCCTAAGCACTTCGAAGAATGGATGGTCCCGCGACTGAAACGGATCACAAGCTTCCTGAAAAAGCACGGCTGCGATGTGATCTATGTCGACTGCGACGGCAACATCAACGAGTTGGTTTCACTCTGGCTTGATGCCGGTGTGAACTGCATGTTCCCGCTTGAGATGCGGGGCGGGTCCGATTCTGTGAAGCTGCGGGAGAAATACGGTCACAATGTCTTGCTGCTCGGCGGAGTGGATAAAACGGCTCTTATTGCTGGTAAAGAGGGGATAAGAAAAGAGATTGCACGGCTGAAACCGGTAGTAGACGACGGAGGATTTATCCCTCATGTTGATCACCGCTGTCCGCCGGATGTATCATTCGAGAATTATCTCTACTACCTGAAGGTCAAGAGGGATACATTCGGAATCCCAGAGCCGGAACCCTGGGATTCGCGTAAAGAGAAATATAGTTTTGTCTAACTTTAACCCTATTTCTTTATCGAAGCGTTGAGCATAAGCCTGACGTCTCCAATCAACAGGTCAGCGACTGCGTTGATTTTTGCGTCGGGCTTTGCTGTTTTGGGAATAACTACTTCAAATAAAGCCTCAGCCGATTGGGAATACCCAGTGGTCTTGACACTGACCGGCGAGAGCGGCTTTACTGTCCAACCCTTCGGAACATCCAGACGGATTTTACCGGTGATACCTCTATCTGTCCAATTCGTTAATTTTGCCTTCAATTTGACCTTGGTACCTGGCGAAATAGCGCTGGATGCGGTCATGTCGAAATCAACGGGCGTTATATACGAAAGTGTGTCGTAGCGCAAAACCGCATTCTTTGTTTTCTTCTGGACTTCACCTCGAATGATCTGCACAGCTTCTCCCAGGTGCTTAGCAGACCTGGGGAAATTCGGTGGTTTATTAAACACATAACGTCCTCCGGGAAGAAAGAGCGGCGTTCCGGCAGGTACTACTATGACTGTAGTAGTACGAATAAGGACATCGCCTCTTTCTATACTGTCCACCCAACTCGCAACGTCTCGCATAACCGCTTGACAGAGTGAGGTATCTTCATCAGACGTGGGACACTCCTTGGCGCCGGCGGCAGATTTAGCTTTGAGGCGAGAATAATAGTCTCTGAGTTCCGGTGGAATATCCGTGCCGGAAAATGCGACTGGTATGCCTTCCTCCAGCTGTTCTTTTTTCATTGTGCCTGCCAGATTACCATCCATGTAGAGGTCATATTCCGGTTCAGTGAGGCCAAGTATCCGAACAGTGACATTTCTAGGGTTATAGAGCTCATTGACCAGCGCAAAGTATGAAGTCTGATTGGGTGAGCCTGTAACCGGCTTCAGCGTTATATTTTGGGCGGTCCCTTCAAGCTGTTTATCCTTGAGTTTGTCAAAATGGACTATTGCGACTTCATTTTCTGTTGAAGGCAGCTCTACAGCAGCCAAAGCAGCAGAAACACATATCAAAACAGCGAAAATAATGCAGGATATTCTTGTCATACCAGAATATTTCCCTCCGGAATAAGCTGATGTATCTATACTATTATCGGACTGATAACTACCTATATTATTGCTGTTAATTATACCTGAACATACAGCAGATTGGAAAAGATGGCAGGGGGAGAGGTTGGTTATGAAAAGGGATGAGGGCACCAGTCCCTCATCCCTTAGGAAGCGTTCTACTTTTGGACCATTGCTTTCACTGTGGAAACGATGTCGTCTCTTGTCGGAACGACCGCATCCTCCAATGGCTGGCTCATAGGAATCGGGCAGTCCTTGCCAGAGAGCATTACAGGCTGCGCATCCAGCCAGTCGAATCCGGTAGTGCCATCATCGAACTTATACTCGATAAGCTGTCGGACTATCTCGGCTCCGACTCCGCATCTCGGAAAACCTTCGGATACAGTTACGAGTTTTCCGGTCTTTCGCACGGATTCGGCGATTGTCTTAATATCGAGCGGGTTCAACGTCCTTGGGTCGATGACTTCGACATCGTAGCCTTCTTTTTCAAGTTCCAGAGCGGCATCCATCGCAAAATGGAGGAGTCTGGAGTATGCCACGACGGTCACATCCTTACCAGGGCGCTTGATATCTGCTACGCCGAGGGGGATTATATAATCACCGTCAGGTACCGGGCCCATAGTCCCTGAATAAAGCACTTTGTGTTCGATGTAGAGGACTGGGTTATCATCTCTGATAGCGGCCTTTAAGAGTCCCTTCGCGTCATACGGCGTGGAAGGCATCACGATATAGAGTCCCGGCGCATTCATGAACATTGCTTCGAGGCTCTCCGAGTGGTGGGCTGCGATACTTCGGCCTACACCACCTTCGGTCCTGACTACGCATGGGACTTTTGTTTTTCCTCCGAACATATACCTGTTGTACCCTGCATTATGGATCAACTGGTCGGAAGAGATGGTCAAGAAGTCGATGTACATGATCTCGGCTATCGGTCTTGAACCCCGCATTGCGGCTCCGGCGGCTGCACCGACGATAGCTGCTTCAGAAATTGCTGTATCTATGACTCTCTTTGATCCGAACTCGTCCATCAGGCCTCTAGTCGCCGCGTATGCACCGCCATAAAGACCGACATCCTCACCCATGATAAAGACCGACTCATCGCGCTGCATCTCTTCGCGCTGGGCTTCAAGTACAGCTTGTCCGAAGGTTATGATGCGCATGCCATGCTTTGCTTCCATAGCCTTCGACTGGTCAGCTTTCAACTTCGGCACTGCGCCCTTAGGAGCACCGCCGGCTGCTTCTTTCGCTATCTTGCGGATTTCATCTTCTACCTGGTGAATCTTCGGCAGGACCTTTGCTTCAGCGGCCTTATCAGACTCCAGTTTTGCCTTGTCGACCGGCACATAGACATCGTCCAGCAGTTCGGACACATGCGGATATGGGCTGTCGAGCGCAAACTTTGTGGCATTCTCGATAGTTGCTTCAGCTTTATCGCGAACTGCGTCCAATTCTTTTTCGGTCGCCATTCCGAGATCGTTCAGTTTGTTTCTGAGAACGATAATCGGGTCGCGTTTTTTCCATTCGGCCTCTTCTTCGCGGGTCCTATAAACTCTCTGGTCGCTTGAAGAGTGACCATACCATCTGTATGTCTTGAGCTCGACCAGGGTGGGGCCATCGCCACGGCGTGCCCGTTCGACGGCTTTTGATACCGCCTTTTTGACTTCAAGCACATCCATACCGTCAGCCGAAACTCCGGGCATGCCATAAGCGGCTGCTCGCTCAAAAATATCGCTTATCATACTGGCTTGTCCTGCGCATTCGACCTTTTTTTGGTTGAATGGGACGGACATGCCATAAAGGTTGTTTTCGCAGATGTAGACTACGGGAAGTCCGCAGAATATAGTGCTTCCCATATTGAGTGCCTCGTGGAATGAACCGGTGTTAGTGGAACCATCACCGAAGAAACAGAGTGTTACCGCGCCGCTTCCCTTTAATGATTCCGCAAGGGCAGCTCCTGTTGCTACTGGTATGTTGCCGCCGACGATACCTGTCGAGCCGAGGTTACCCTTCTGGACATCAGCGATGTGCATTGAGCCGCCGCGTCCTTTGCAATAACCTGTGGATTTGCCCATCAGCTCGGACATCATCTTGTTCCAATGTTCCTGGCGGGCTTCTTCGGTCTTTGCGTGCTTGTTTCCGATTGCTCCGCAGTGTCCGTGGCCTCGGTGTGTGCTGGCTATGAGGTCGCGGTCTTCGATAGCTGCTACAGCGCCGACTGCGGCGGCTTCCTCCCCTGCATAGAGGTGGGATGCGCCTTTGATGGTTCCTTCTCTTAGAAGACTGTAGACTTTGTCTTCAAAGAACCTGATTTCGTAAATAGACCTGAGATAATCGAGCAGTTCTGCCTTGCTCTCCTTCACAGTGGTAGAGGGTCGTTCCTTGGTTGCCATGAGAATCTCCTGTTTAATTGCAGCGCCGGAAGGCGGTTGCCTTACATTAATCTTATTTTAGCCCTAATAAATATGCCAGTCAACCAACGCTGCAACGCTGACACATTTTCGCGCGATTTATTGCTTGACTTAGGTGCATGGTTGAAGTATAATCACAATCGACGCCGGGGTGTGGCGTAGCTTGGTAACGCGCCTGTATGGGGTGCAGGAGACCGTGGGTTCAAATCCCGCCGCCCCGACCATGAAAACCCATCTGAGCTTTTATGAGTTCAGGTGGGTTTTTGCTTGTACAGATTGCTAGAGAATACCAAAAGTTAATGATAACAGGCAGATATAATGCGCTTGTATATACATGGTATGAGTTAACCATAAAAATAACGTGTTCGTATTGGCTACTGCCACTAATGGGGTATGTAATACGTGACTGATGGGAAGGTGCCCATCAGGAACTGCTTTATTATGAAAAGGAGTAAAGAGGCAGTGAACACAAAAATTATTATCTCAGTGGTATTGGTTGTCTTGTTGATTGTTCCGGCAATGGTACTGGCTCAGGCAAATTTCGATCTCAGGTATGACCCGCAGTCTGTTACCACCATTTCCGGAACAATACTCACAACCGTAGACTACAATCCGGGCAACCCGACAATCGGCCCGAAGTCGGTTATCGTATTTTCCAATAACCGAATCTACAATGTATTTCTCGGCCCGGGAACGTATCTTAACACGATAGGTTTCACACCTGTTCCCGGCAGCTCGATAACCGTTACAGGGTCGCTGAGGAATGTTTCCAACAGCATTTACCTTGTAGCACAGGCAGTCAAGGCCCCCAGCGGAACTTACTATTTCCGCTCAAGCGATGGTATACCTTTCTATTCCACGATAGTAGCTGCATCACCACCAGTTGGTGCGGGAGGAGGCACTGGCATTGGCACAGGAGTGATTGTAGCTCCTTATCCTCCGGTTGGAGCTGGAGGCGGTAATGTAGTCTTCCAGAACGCCAGAATTCCATTCAATTCGAACGATATGGTCGGAGTGAGCGGAAAGCTGCATGACACCTACACAATACAGACAGCGGAAGATAATCTTCCAATTGTGGTCGCAAAGATCGAGAAGGAGAGCTATTTCGGTAAAGACAAGTACTACAATGTTTTACTGGCGCCACTATCTTTCCTCACACAGAACAGTATCAATCTGCAGAAGGGCGATACACTCTATGTGAATGGATCGAGAGTCAATATCAACGGCACGGATATGATAGTTGCGACAAACGTTACGGAAAGCGGAAACTCTATAAGCCTGCGAACAAACTGGGGCGCGTCGCTCTTCACGCCAATGACGCCGGTCGGAGCCGGACCAAGTATGCAGGTACCGCTTATCCAGTTCGACCCCAACAATATGTTGCATGTGAGCGGTAATATCAAGAATATCTACACGATGATGACAGCTGAAGACAATATGCCGATTGTTGTGGCAAACATCAAGGATGAAGCGGGGAATGGCAAGCTCTATGATGTTATTCTTGGGCCTCAGTCATTCCTTACGAGCAACAATATAAGCTTGGAAATGGGTAATACGCTGTCAGTGGATGGTTCGAAGGTAGATATCGGCAACAAATCAATGATTGTCGCGACAAATGTCGAAGAGGGGAACAATAAACTCAGTCTGCGAACGGATACGGGCACAGCGCTATTCCCTGCATTCAGAGGGTCCGGCATAGTGGCTCCTTTACCACCGGTGAACCAATAAACTGGTTATAGACTGAAGCATTAGAATAAGAAATCGGGAGGGCCTGTAAAAAGCTCTCCCGATTTCCTCATTATATCTATGATCCAGCCTCCGATGATTACCAGACCGTGATATCTTCTTTGTAACGCAATCTGATAGTTGGCACAATCTTTGTTTGTACTGTTGCTCTGGAGTAAATGCCTGTGACGGTGACAGAACTGCCAAGTTTAGGCATGGGGATCATACTTCCATCTGCAAAGCCGTCACATACCACTCTTATACCTGTATGGAAGCCATCATTTATTGCGGTACCGTCGTCTACATAGAACGCGGTGCCGTCGGATTTCAGATATGTCACTTTGCCAGTAACGGTAACAAGCAACCCAACATCCACAGCTTCGACTGAGACTCTAAGATCAGGAACGGTAACCTTTATCGGTTGAGGGATAGATGTTGATCCTGTGATAGAGACATTCGCGTTCGAAAGATACTGCTCGCCGTTCGCGGTGACAGTGCTGGAACTATTGACAACGATAAGGTTGCCTTCTGTTACATCAGGGCCGCCATTGGAACCGTACCGGACGCGAATACCTTCAGAACCATCCAGTTTTTGGGCATAGAACCCGTCTTTGAACACGCCTGAAGCAACTGTAACGACCATGCCCTGTGCGTTTGTATTGAAAGGCCCTATGGTCTTGGTCGCAGTATTTCCGGCTTTATCCGTCGCGCGGATCGTGAGTTTCTGTGCGGCAGACGGGACTTGGACGCTCCCGCTTGCAGCAACAGTGGTAATTGTGCCGGAATCCCACTGTGTGGTGACTGTGGCAACACCAGTGCCGGAATCCGTAACAGTCCATGTGATAATACTATTCGAATCCGGGCCGGTAGTAGTAATGGTCGGTGCCGTCGTGTCCGCAGGGGGAGTTGGATTAACCGTACCGCCGCCAGTATCTCCTCCGCTGCTGCCATAAGGCGCGTTCGAGAGCAGCCATGTCCTTGGCGGACGCCAGCCGATAGAGTTTGCATCAACACCGAGTGCAAGGTGGCCCCATCCGGTAGAGAAGTTGTTATTCATCTTTATACCGAAATGGATGTGTTGGTTGACACTCTCGTTAATATAGGCGAAGTTTTCACCCGCTGCTATATTCCTGCCGACGGAGTAGCCGGATTTTATTCTGCAGTGTCCATAGACGGCATAAAAATACGATCCGTTTGCCATTCGGTGCTTGACAATAATGCAGTAATAGCGCGAATCGCCGGTGTTGTAGTAGCTTTGGATAGTGCCGGCGCAAATTGCGTATACCGGGCTGCTGTAAGGGGTGCGGATGTCCATTCCGACGTGGTTTTTACCCAGCGCACTCGGAGCCGCCGGATCAAGGTATCCATAGATTCGGCCGCCGGGGCTGCCGTCGTTCCAGGGCTGCCTCGGATCTCCCGTGCTGCCGCCGTTTGAACCTGTCCAGGTCCGTTCGGTAGGATAATAGAACCCGGATGACATCTTTATTGGAGCACTGAATGCGGCAGATGCAATGACTGTAATTGCTGTCGCCAGAACGAGAAAGAGCACGAATATTCGATTGTTCACTTTCGACCTCCTGTCTTGTGTTTGCCTCATCCATTACGAGCTTCCTGCTGAGCTTGCTTGTATAGCAGTGCCTGAGGGGATCTGATTATGATGAGCAGGCTGCTTGTTGCGGGGCTATTTATAGTTCCTGTGTTATTACGGATAATTGCCGGTATTAGCTCGACATTTTATGTGACGTGTAAACGATTGTCAAAGTTCCGTAAATGGATGTGCATGCCAACTTGTGGCTTTACGTGCCTCACCGGGTATCACAAACATGAAAGGCTTTTTGCGGTGTGAACCGGAAAGCCGGATTTCACCGGGGAGGGGAAACGGATGAATAAGCTGATATCCGGGCACATTTCGATAGCAGCATTGGTACTGCTTTGTGCTGCGGTTCCTATAAAAGCGCAGAACGACAATGATCCGGAGAGGGGAAGCCTGCGTGGGCTCGATGGGGTAATGGTATTGGTTGAGGATTTAAGGCCGGACATAATTACTGATGGAGTAACGGTAAATATGATCCAGAATACGGCAGAAGAAAGGCTTAAGAAAGCGAATATTAAAGTTCTGTCAGAGGCTGAATTGCGGAAAACGCCGGGGTTTCCATATTTGTACATAAATATCAACTCGATAAAGCCTCCGGGAGGAAGCGGATATATATACTCGATCAGTCTCGACCTTTACCAGGCTGTTGTTCTAGACCGTGATTCGGATAATAAGTGCCTTGCGAGCACATGGGAGACAAGTTTGATCGGTATGGCTCCTACAAGCCAGATTAAGGGCCTGACCAGCCGCATTACCGCTTTGGTCGATGAGTTTGTGAGTGATTATAAGGCGGTGAACAAATCTGAGAAGGCTCCATACAGCGCAAAATCGCTTTACGATGCGGATTTTGATAAAGGTTTCGATTTTCAGGGTTACTTGGGACAGACTAACTGGATATATGAAGCAGATAAGGGAACGGGTATATCTTCCAGCCTTTTGATTGATAAACCGGAGCAGCCTGAAGCAAATACGTCATACCAAATCCATACTGCGGGAATGGCAGGTTTAGGATAACTATGAAATCTGTTCAGAGTGACTATCAGCTATCGGGGTAATGTGCTGAGAGTGTGCTTCGGGACGAATAACCGGCTCGAAGCACACTCTCATTTATAGCCAAAACTACCAGGTTGTCCTGATTGTATATGTGACGGTCGTTTCGCCGTTTGCGGGGACTTTCACAGGGAACTCTATCGTCTGTGCGTCCTTCTTGGTGTAGTTGCTGCTGGATTTTAAGACCTTCCAGTCTGACCACACATGATCTACTACTTTGACTTCAACCGGGGTCTCTTTGTGATTTCTGATCTTCACTTCGAAGCTTTCTTCGACAGTATTCTTCGAGATCTTTTGATAGCCGGTCCGTTTGTAATCGCCGACTACATCGAACGCATCTCCAAGGTGGAGGCGTATCTTTTCGTCCTTCGGTGTATGGTCAATAGTGTCTTCACCGATGAATTGCTGCGCTCCCTGGTCGTCCAGCTTATAGACCCTGATTTTGCCTGCGGGAAGAGGCATGCCCATGTGATTCTGCTTCGAGTTCATCACCTGAAGGACTACGTTTACCTTATGATAGTTTGACGTATTATAGCCGCTGCCGGGGTCGCCGTCCGCGCGGCCCGGATACCACCAGTTTCTGAACCAGTCGCCGCGTGCATCATATATCAGCTCCTTTGTCACATTTGCATTGGCTGCATTCAGAAGTGAAAGCTGCTTCGTTTCGTTGTCCCGGATAGTGGTGGGGCGCTCCATCGTGTACATGTGATATTCGAAGAAGCTTTTTTCCTCAAATTGAGATGATTGCGCAGGAAGGGCAGCTTCATAGACCACTGCTCCTTTATCGCGTCTGCTTTCTTGTATTCTTCTTACATCTCCGGCTATCAGAGTCAATTTTGCGTCGTTATATGTCGCGCCGCACTGGTTATTGAGAGTCACCCATCCGCTAAGATCCAAGGCGGAGTCATCTTTGTTGACGAGGACTACATAATCCGCTTTCCAGCCAATTCCATCCGTCAGATAGCTGATTTCGGCCTGCTGTTCACCTGCTTTATCACTTGTCAGGAGCCAGTTCAGAGTTGGCTTGGGATGAAGTCCTTCCGGCATCTTAAGAAGCGAGATCTGTCCCTGTGGGCTAAGAACTAAATTTCCGTCATCAGTCCTTATAACTACGCCGCCGTTCGACACGGGGCTAAGGAGCACGCCGCTCTGGGTGTACGGCTTACCGTTAGCATCGAAGCTAGTAAATGTTACTCGCTGCCCGACTGATTTGTTCAGGATGTTCTCTGGGTTGATGAGATCATACTGATAATTCTGCTCCAGAATGGAAAACGAGCTAGAGCTTGTAAGTGATTTTATGAGTATGCTGGTCGGGTCGATCTGTGAAGCCACATCCGAAACTTCGATAGAGTTGATCCCCTGGTTGAGTTTAATTGCGCGAGTGTCTTTTACAAGGGCGAAGTTTCCGTTATAGACGGTCAATTGAACACCCTTAGGCGTCGCCGTCTGCGAGGCCATAGCTGTCGTTGCCGCAACCATAAGCACCGCAAGAATAGTTAGTAAGCGTTTCAAGTTCGTATACCTCCTGAAAGATGTCTTCAGTAATGTTAGATACCTGAGCATTAGGAGAGCTTCAAATTATTTTTAGATTAAATTACATCCAGCCCTTGTGGCGGAACCACAAGATCATTGCAATTGTGATACCACCCATGATGAGCAACATATTTCGGAATGCGTGCGGTGCGTCCAGCCAAGGAATATGGGTGAAGTTCATGCCATAGAACCCTGTTATGAAGGAAAGAACCAGAAAGACAGTAGCCGCAACTGTCAGGACTTTCATAATATCGTTCGTGCGGTTCGATACGACAGAAAGATATATATCAAGGCTGCCGGAGAGAATCTCTCTGATGGTGTCCAGCATGTCAAACAAGCGAATCATCCGGTTATAAGCGTCCTGGAAGTATACAAGGTGCTCTTTTTCCATAAATGGAAAATCTCTTCGGCCGAGTTCGTTGAATATGTCCCGCTGAGGGCCAAGCAGCTTGCGAAGCTCAAATGTGCGCCGTTTGAGGTCGAAAAGTCTCCTGAGCAAGTATTGATTAGCGGAGTCCAGCATCGCATCTTCAAGCTTGTCGGCGTCATCGTCCAGTTTTTCGACTGCTGGAAAGTAAGTCTCGATCAAGTCTTCAGCGAGGGCATAGACAGCGTGCATAGGGCCTCGTTCAGTAAGTTCCGGGGTTTCATGATACTCCAATATTGTCTGGTCTATGGCGCTGTTCTGCTTATCTTTATACGCTGTAATGATGAATTTACAGCCTGCAAAGACATGCAACTCCGTGCCCTTTACTCCGTTGGTCCCGCCGGATTTGAGTGCAGTCAGGTTGATGTAAAAATGGTCCTTGAACTCATAAAGATGCGGCCGACGATAATGGTCGAGGCAGGATTCGACGGCAATGGAATGAAGCCCGAACTTTTTCGCAATTTCACATATTTCTTTGCGGTCATACGAGCGGATATCGACCCATAGGAGCTTGTTGTCTCCTTCCACGAGAGATTGCCAATTATCGAGCGATACATCCGGTACAGCTTCAGTTCCGGTAAACAGGTAAGTCTTGATCATAAATCGTGCTCTCCCTAAGCATGCTGGCTGTGAATTATCAATAATTTGTACTTCACTAATAAGGCAGCTGTCAAATGAAAGAGCAAAAATAAGATAGAGAGAAAGCGGCGATTTACAGTAGGAGGGCTTTGTGCTAAAATCAACTCAATTTTGGGCAGGAGGAGAGTAGATGATACCCATCAGGGATGAGAACCCGACGCGGTCGACGCCTTATGTCGTCTACTTCCTCGTCGTACTCAACGTTGTGTTTTTTATCATCGATAGACTCGGCGCGCACGGTCCTGTCGGCAGTCTCTGGGGCCTTTCCATGATCCCAAGAGATATTTGGACTGGTCAAAATCTTCCAGCGCAAATAGGATCGACTGTAATCCCGCACGACAGTCCTTCGCCTGTCTATATAACGATCTTAACTTCGATGTTCTTGCACGGAGGTCTGCTGCACCTGGGCGGGAACATGCTCTACCTGTGGATATTCGGTAATAACATAGAGGATGTGCTGGGACACGCAAGGTTTTTGCTTTTCTATCTGTTTGGCGGAGTAATGGCAGCTTTCGCGCACATACTGAGCAATCCTGCGTCCCAGATTCCGGTGGTAGGAGCAAGCGGAGCGATTGCAGCAGTGCTCGGCGCTTACATGGTCCTTTATCCGAACACTAAGGTAACTACGCTGATATTCGTAGGGATATTTGTAACTACCGCCGCCATTCCAGCCGTAGTTGTACTGGGGCTATGGATATTTTTACAGATCATCAGCGCCATGCTTGGCGGAGGTATGACTCCCGGCAGCGGCGGTGTTGCTTACTGGGCGCATATCGGAGGATTCCTGACCGGTATAGTGCTCATTTTGCTGCTTGGTGGAAAGAGCCTGGTCCGCAGACGGCGGAATGGACGGAATTATAGAAGGTATTGGTACGAAGAATAATGATTTTTAGACGGAATAGATTTCTTACAATCCTCCTCATAGTCGGCGTAATCGGAGCCATGTGGGCTCTTGCACTGCGTTACCGGGTGGAGACACACAACCGGACGGTTGAGGTAGCTGTGGACTACTCAGAAGTCGCAAAACTCGCCGGAGCTGCGAATATGACGGTCCCTGAGACCCTTACAGAGCTCAAAAGGGCCGGTGTAACCAGTTTGTCTGTAGAACAGCCGATAGTGTCTGATCTTATCGCCTCAGGCCAGGTAGCAATCGGAAAAACAAACGGCAATACAGTATTGACCGGCTCGTCGAAAGACGTTTATCAAACACTGATCGAATCGAGCATCCCAGTAAAGGTGTCGCGTCCGTTTACTCCCTCTAAAGATGGCTTAGCTACCTGGGAGTTGAAGGTAAAAGCCGAGCCTGATTATGTGCTTACCATGCCTGTAGCCCTTCCTGATGAAGCATTTGATGCTGCAAAGGAAACCGGCCTAGCAGTCGTAGCACGTTTGAGCAATTATCCGGGCGTAGGCCGCGAGAACATGGAAAAGACATTGAGTCAGCTCGAACAGAAAGGCGTGAAAACCGTCATATTCTCGGGCGATGAAGTGCTGGGGTTCCGTGGAGCCATAAACGATGTCGCCGATGCGTTAAAAGCACACGGCCTGGTATATGGATCTATCGAGTTTTCCAAACAGAAGGGCGACCAGCATCTTTCAGAAAAGATGCTGCCGGATGTTTTGAAGGTACACAGTATCACAGCAGCAGAAATGGGCACACTCGACAAGCCGACAGCAGTAGAACGGTTTGTCAAAGCAGCCAAGGAGAGGGATATACGGCTGCTGTATGTGCGAATGTTCGACTTTGGTGATGCCGGGCTTCTTAAGTCGAACATCGAATATATAAGAGAAATTACCAGAGGGCTCACTAAAGATGGAATGGGGCTGAAAGTATCGCGTCCGTTTACAGACCCCGGAGTCCCTGTCGCGGCGATGATTATGATGGCAATCGGTGTGGCGGCAGGCGTTATGCTGCTTGCTGTGTCGGTTATTAAGCTTTCCGCGAAGCAAATATGGGCCTCGTTTATCCTTATTGCATTGATTTTCGCAGGGATGGCAGCATCAGGAATACCTCTTGGGGGCAAACTCATCGGGCTGGTCTCGGCTATAGTTTTTCCCTCTCTTGCTGTGATCACCGCAGCTTACGGCACACCTGAGAAGTCGGACAGTTTGCCGCTTCGGACACATATGTGGGAGGCTGCCGGAAGGTTCATTGGCGTTGTAGCTATCTCTGTAGCCGGAGGAATGATGATAGCCGGCCTACTAGCCAAAGAAAGCTTTATGATGAGGGCCGATCAGTTCGCTGGAGTCAAGCTCGCGCACCTGTTGCCAATACTTATTGCTGCTTTCGTGCTCGCCGCCGGGATAGGGTGGGGCTCAGCAAGCTGGCATGAGCAGGTGGAGAAGATCAAAACTGCCTTTAAGCGGCTTTCTTCACAGCCTGTTTTGATATGGCACACAGCAATTGCTCTTGTATTACTGGTGATGCTCGGGCTGCTCCTCGCGCGTTCAGGAAATGATTCAGGCGTAGGAGTATCCGGCATAGAACTCAGGTTCAGGTCAATACTGGACAAAATCCTTTATGTCCGGCCTAGAACAAAGGAGTTTCTAATTGGTCATCCTGCACTCTTCCTTGGTATAGCCGCTGCTCTGGGCGGACGCAGGGGATGGGCTGCCTTGTTGCTCGTTATAGGGACAATCGGTGAGGTTTCCATTGTCAACACGTTCTGTCATATCCACACGCCGATTTTCATATCAGCATATCGAGTCACTATTGGTTCTGTGTTGGGATTGGCATTAGGTATAGTGCTTCTGCTTATGTTCTCGCGCTTCAACAGGAATAAGTCGGAATCCGCCGAAAAGAAAACAGCGCAGGAGAGAGTGAAGGTGCGGAAGTAGCTACGAAGATTATATTATCAGGTTATTATGGTTTCGGTAATACCGGCGATGAGGCCGTGCTGTCAGGTATAATCGAATCTTTTGGCCAGGTATGCCCAGGCGCAGAGCTATTGGCTCTTTCATCGGACCCAGCCGGTACAACGGCGCAGCATGGCATTCGTGCAGCAGACAGGATGAAGCCGAGCGAACTGCTTCCTGCGATAAGGAGTGCAGATTTACTCATTTCAGGCGGCGGAAGCCTTCTGCAGAATACTACCAGCGCCAGATCGCTTGGTTACTACCTGAGCGTTATCTGGCTTGCAAAGCGGTTTCGTAAGAAGGTAATGGTCTACGCACAGGGAATAGGCCCGTTGACAGGTTATGCTGCCAGGAATGCCGTGAAATATGTTCTGAACAGGGTGGACCTGATAACAGTCCGAGACGCTGCATCCAAGTCCTGCCTTGAGGATATAGGCGTTAACCGCCCGGATATTCTGGTTACAGCCGACCCGGCTTTTGCCATGAAACCAGCACCGGATGAAGATGCGCAAGAGATACTTAGGGCGACGGGAGTACCGGAGGATGTCCCATTGATCGGTATCTCACTAAGGCCCTGGAAAAACAACATTAATTGGCTTCCGGCACTATCACAGGGGCTTGAAAACGCTGCTTCAAAGATCGGCGCTGCCCTCGTGTTTCTGCCGATGCAGCGGGAAAAGGATACGGGCATCAGTGTTCAAGTGGCATCGCAGGTAACGGTGCCGTCATTTGTTGTGTCCGGGCATTACACCCCAGCTCAGATTATGAGTATAACCGGCCGGATGTCTTTTGTCGTCGGTATGAGGCTTCATTCTCTTATATTTTCAGCATCTGAAGGAATACCGTTTCTTTCAATCGCCTACGATCCCAAAGTAGAAGCTTTTACGCGCGTGGCTGGCCAGGACGAGCCGATTAAGTTGGACGGACTGACGGCTTCCGTTGTTACTTCGCGGATAATAGACGCCTGGAACAGAAAGAATGAACTGTCCAAGCGTATATCCGAACGTCTCCCGAAGCTCCATGCAGCAGCGATAGAGAATGCAGAACTTGCATGTGGCCTTATGTCTCAAGAGGAACATTAGCATAAGCTGTAAAGTCAATATTAGTACTGATTGTAGTGTCAGAGACCTCTCTCCAACCGTGTTGTCTGGTTTTATGAATAAACGTAATTTTATTATCTTTCTGGTCCTGGTTTTCTTTGCTGGCTCTGTGTCGGCTCTGGCTGATCCGTTCTGGCAGAGGATAGGCAGTGGTCTGTCTGTGTCCGGCACAAAGACATATACCCTGCAGTCGCTCTCTGTTAACGGCAGCGAGGATATGTTTTTAGATGATAACTACGGCTTCAACTCCCGTTACCTGAACGAAACAAACCTGACAGTAACAGGAAATATATGGTCAGGTTTGTCGATTACCGCGGCATTGTCCAATAACAGGTGGAACCCAAGCGACAGGTCAGTTGTACTGAATTACAACAAAGGCCCGACACGCGCGGCCATAGGGGATATATCCGCATCTCTTACCGGGAACGATCTTATCCCATTCTCAAAGCAGCTTAAAGGCGCGACAATCACTCAGGACTTTGGAGTGTGCTCAGTAACCGCTATAGCCTCACGAACAAAAGCGGCAACCAAAACAGTAACAATCGCGGGAAATAACACGCCGGGGCCATATTATCTCGGTGTTACGCAGATAGTAGACGGCAGTGAACGTGTAAAAATAGACGAAAAGGAAATAACACGCTCCGACAGCACAGGTATGCCTAACTATACCCTCGACGCCTTTTCAGGGATATTGACGTTCAGGGATGACCTGATAGTCCCCAGCACTTCGACGATAAATATTAGCTTCGAATCGCAGAGCTACAACACGACTGCCGGGACTATTTACGGATTTCGTTCTGATGTTCCGATCAAAAAAGATACCGGTGTTGGTTTTACGTATCTGACTCAATCATCAGATAGTAACTCAGACAAATATCAGGAGATCACGGAGTCGTTTCACGGCAACAACAGCCTGGGACTCCAATATGAGCTGCTCTACATCCCGATCGAAGGCAGTGTAATAGTGAAAGTCGATGGGATACTGCAGTCCCCTGTTGCTATCGGGTCCGTTCCGGCGGATTACAGCATAGATTACCCACAGCATTACATATTGTTTACGAGAGCCATATTATCGAGTTCGACAATCCTCGTCACATATGTTCCCAAACCCGATAACGCGGTCAGCGGAGACCGAAATGTGATGGGGGTCGATGCAAAGGTGAAATTATCGGATGCATTGACTCTGACAGGTCAGTTTGCACGGTCTTCAAGCGGTTCTGCGGGAACCGATGGCAGCGGCAGCGCATCTTCACTGAAAGCATCAGGCAAATACGGTAAATTCGAGTATTCGGCGGGCCTGAAAGATATAGACGCAGGTTATTCCCCGGTCGAATCCGCCGGTTTCTTCAGAAACGAACGGGGTGGGGACATCAACGTCAAATACTGGTTCAACGATCAATTATACTGGAATACCAAAATCGAAAGGTTTCACAGGGCAGATTCGAGCAGTACCGACGACACCACAACAAGCGGACTTTCACTTTTATCGACCCAAACAACGAACGTGCTGGAGTGGAAACCGGAAAATCTACCTGAGTTGAAGTTCTCCCGCACGAGATCGGACAGCGAAGGGCTAAGTGATAAGAAAGATTCCCTTTCTACCGACGCATTGACCATGAACTGGGGAAAGAAAAAGCTGAATTTGAATGGAGAACTCAGCAGGTCAGACAGAGACTATACATATTTGTCCAGTACCGACAATTCGCTGGTCACTACCAGCAATACCGTCGATACATCCAGACTGGGACTTAGGTATACGCCGGGGGAAAAAGTATCCTTTTCTGCGGATATATCAAAGAGTAATGTTACAAACAGCAGCGGATCCGGCTCGGATGCCAAAAACTACCAGATGACAGCCTCTTATATGCCTTCGACATCAGTTAACCTGTCCGCCAGTTACAGAATTACTGATTCCGGCGGTGTCACATCAAGTGTAATCTCCAACTCTGAAGGGTATGTGAACGACATTTATGTAAACTCATACTCCAGCAAGTCGGCCACACGCATAATGAGTGCAGGATGGACACCGACGAAGTATTTCTCGTTCAATACCAGCTTCAACTATACATCTTCAGAAGGCGAAAACAGCACGAACACCTCCGTTACGGGGACAGATTTCGGGTTCACATACACCCCCTCTGAGATAATAAAGATTTTCGCTCATTCCAGTAAGCAGGACGGCAGTTTCGTAGGATCTAGCGGTGATATGTCGAGCCGCATTGGCTTTCTCACCCTGAGTGTAGGGCCGGTAAAAACATATTCGCTCGATCTCAATTATCAAAAGATGCTGTCGGGGACGCAGTTGAGCAATTTATCAACAGATGACCCGCTTTATGCCTATCAGAATAGTGCAGTCGATCTTAAGAGTATAAGCGGCAATCTGCGAAAAGAGATCGGCGGCGGACGCTATCTTTTTACAGAGTTTCTCAACTCTTCTACGGCTGGTATAACTTCCAGCAGGAAAAATACCCTTGCTTTCGGTATGGAGTATCCGCTCAATTCTATCTTCGGTCTCAAAGTGGACTGGCGAATGATCGACTACAAAGACAGTAAAAATGATGCAAATAACTACCGTGCAAACATGTTGAATGCTCAGATTGGGGCAAGGTTCAGGTAATATTCGCGTCGTTTATTGATAGGCCATCAGGCTTAAAGGCATCTACAGACTATACAATATTGAAAGCGGTGAAGGTGATGAAACGGATTTTTCTGCCTCTTGTTCTACTTCCGGTAATTGCGCTGTTTATCTCAGGCTGCGGCGGCAGTGGAGGGAGTAAAAGCAGCCTTTCGGGGTCTGTAACGGATGTTGCAGGCAACTATATACCGGGAGCAACGATAAGTATTGACAGCCGAGAAGTGACTAAATCATTGATGAACGGAACGTATAAAGTCACTGGTTTATCGTACGGTGAGGTCAATGTAGAAGCATCCGCAGTCATAGACGGCAAGAAATGGACGGGTACCCGTGCGGTCGATGTGTATGCAGATGGCCCGACGCAGAACATGAACATCGTAATCGGACCGTGGGACGAGCTTGGCGATGTTAAGGGAGCCGTAACCGATGTAGACAACGATCCTTTGCCGAATGCGAGAGTAATAGCTGTAGCCCGTTATCCTCAGGATAGAGCCGTAGACGAAGCTTCCGTCATAAGCAAAGTTGCAGTAACAGACAGATACGGGCGGTATGTTATAGACAATCTTCCCGCAAGTATCACCGTTGGCGGTAAAAAAGAAGAACTTGTCTACGATGTAATAGCTTCTTTTGCCGGTAAGTCCGGCCAGCCGGGTGGTTTCGAGAATGTTACAAAGACAGCGACAGTAGGCGCTGACATGGTGACGACATTGAACTTCAAGCTGGAAGCTTCCGATGTGATAACCCCGCCTACACCGGCAGGTTGGACGAGCGAAGGTGCGATTTACGTCATATCTTATACGCTGCCGACAAGCATCACGTCCCGCGCAGAAGTGAGCGCATACGATGCCATAAAATCCTGTATTTCCGAAAAAAGCAGAAAAGCGGTTGCGTTTAAGAATAAGATTGCAAGAAGGTCTCCGCCTTCAGGCACACTTATCGAAAACGATGTGATCTGGTACTCCATCTGGAACGGACAATACGGGATAGATGTTCCATCGAACCTTGCGGGATTCTCAATTTACAGGTCTCAGACATCGAATATAGAGGTGTCCGATCACTATTTGCTGGATTTCATACGTGACCCATCTATCGTCACGTATACTGACACAAGTTCGAGCCTTACAGCAGGCAACACTTACTGGTATGGTGTGACTTCTGTAAGCACAAGTTACCTGGATGCATATAACAATTTCAACTCTGATGCAGAGAGTGATATGAGCTATCCGGCGTCTGTCACGCCACTCGGCAAGCTGACAGTGCAGTTACCACCGGATAATGCCAAGGTCAATACAGGCAGTCCGACATTTAAGTGGGTGCCATTGAACAGGGCGCGCAGTTATAAGGTGTTCGTCTATGAAGGTTATCCTATATTGGATGCACTCTTCACTCCGCAGGGTGACACGGAAAGGCCCGATCATCTGCCTGCATGGGGTGAATCAGACGTGGTGACAGGTTCGACTGTGACCTTCTCTGACCCGGACTTCTCTCTTGTCGCTGGCCACACGTATTACTGGGTTGTAATGGCTTCTGACAGTTCCGATTTCGACCAGGGAGACGCATTTGCCATATCAGAGCTGCGTTCATTCACAAGATAATAGCGTGAAACTTCGAATGCAGCTCTACCGTAATTAGTAACGAGAGTAATAATGAAATTCTGGAAAATAATAGCCTTAACTGCCGTTTTTGCCATATCGATGTTTTGCGTGGCGGCAATCGGTGCTGACTATTACAACGTATCGAATGTGCCGTTCGCCACTGTATCGAACGGGCCGCAGAACGCCGTCGTTGTCGATGTCACAAATCCGAATGATCCTGCAGAAGTGGATTCCGCAGTGGCAAAAGCTATCGCCGGAAAGTCAAGAGCTGCCGCAACAGGTATGTCCAGGCAGATAGCAATGTTGCGCAAAGCCGGAATGTTACGGCCAGATGTAGACCCTATGCTCTATACCACTGTCCTGATCCGCTCGAACGGCAGTTTCGAGTCACCGACACGTGCTGCGCAAACTTATGGCGGAGGAACGATCACATTTACTTACTCAGGATGGACAGCGGCAGATGAAACGCTTCTGAAGTCGTTCGTTCAGATCGCTTACCCGATACTCGTCCAGATATACGGCAGTCCCGCAAGGACGATAACTGTTCAGGTGATAAATGACACGACTCAAACGGAAAAAGACTCTCTTTTAGGCGGTGTATACGTCACCGGAAGCGGGGTTCAGCCGCAGATCAAACTGTGGAGATACTCCAGTGACATAAGTCTTGAGCGGAGTATGCTTCATATGATGATCCATGCATTCCACGATACGGCTGCATTCAGCTACGATGCCTGGGAGGAGGGCTTTACGCGTGCCGCTGCAGTAGCGGCAGGTGAGGAGATCGACAAGAAGATCGCGCAGACCCCATCGAGCGGTCTGAAGCAACTGGACTTCGTCGGCCATACCCTGGGTGATGCATTCTACTACCTGATGACTAACTACGAGATGCTCAACCAGCCGGCTCTTTCCAATAACAAATTCCTTACATCCTGGACTGATTCGCTGCAGGGCGGGGATATGTTCGGAGGGATGATAATTCCGAGGCTGGGAATGTCGTCCACGGCCTGGCTCAAGGTCTATATAGAGAGGCTGAGGACTGACGGACAATCGTTCTTCAAGCTGTTCAACAATGAATATTACCTGCAGTTGTCCGGCAGTTCAGGGATCGCAGGAAATGTCCCTGCTCTCAAGGGGATTGCATCCTCAATAACGTCAACAGTCGAAGGACAGGCGTTTGACGACTGGTTCAGCAAACAGTATATATTTGATACGAGCGTTTCTATCGGTAAAAAGCTCTATGTGTTTACTTTTCCACCGGATACACCTGAGAGCCCGGACACTGAAGGCTATTCACTGCCTACAGTGCTAGTCTATTACAATACTACCACAACTGGCGACGAGACTCCGCTTGCAGGGACGGTATATCCCGTATACTGGGACTATCTTTACGAGAACGACCTGTTTCTGTCTGGCCAGTATGAGACGGTCGCCATAACTGGTGGAGAAGGTTCTTTCGATCCGACGTTCTTTGTGGATACTCTGGGAGGCTCTCAACGTATAGCAATAGATTATACGCTGGGAACAGAGACTACCAGGGTCTATTTTCCGGCGGGGATGGCAGGGACTTCTGCGTTACCGAACAGTTTCCAGGGTGTCGTAGTCGGCGCGGATACAGGGACTGTTGCTGTGAAGGTAGATGCAGAGGCCACAGGAGCGAGTACAAGCGTAACGAAGGGCGCATTCGGCACGTCGTCCATGACAGATGTTCTTGGGTTCAGTAAGCTGCATATCACGTATACTCCGACGAGCGGTACCCCGGTTACGAAGACGGTAAATGTCGGCCCCGGAAACTACATAGCGTTTCTTTACGCTGATTCGGCTGGAAAGACGCTTGTGCATACATTTTTAGCTGGAACGAGGATGATTTCTCTTCCGATGACAACATATACACAGGACCAGGCAGCCGCTCTCGACAACGGAAGCGGCTCTCCGGCGATTTCCGCAAACAGCCTTCTCCTGGCGAGGTGGAACCCGCTTTTGAGCGGGGATTACAAATACGAAATGTATCCCAGAACTCCTCCCTTTGCGTCTGGAAGGGCTTACTGGGCAAAATTCCCGAGCACAGTTACCGTCACAGTCACAGGAGATGTTCCAGATCCGGCAGGATCTTACCGTATTGGGCTCTCAGCCGGTTGGAACCAGATAGGGGCTCCTTTCAATTCCTCCGTTTCAGTTTCGAGCATCAAGGTTGAGAAAGGAAACGATGATCCGGTCTCATTCTCGACAGCATGGTCGACCGGCCTCGTCGGTAAAACAGTCTGGAAATATACTCCGGGGACAGGCTACACAGAGGCGACCTCTCTTGATCCCTGGGAGGGCTATTGGATAAAATGCAACGTTGCCGACGGTGTTGTCCTGATAGTTCCTGGGCCTGGAAGGTCGGCCAGCCGTGCGGCATCGATAGGTGCATCGACAGGCGCTGGAAAAGCGGCTATATCCGGCGGTAACGATTGGGCGATACATCTTTCAGCCAATTCCGGCAATGGTGATGCGAGCAGGGTGACGCTGGGTGTAGCAGCAGGCGCTACAGACGGGTTCGACAACGCATTCGATTCGGAAGCTCCGCCTTCTTATGGCGACGGAGTCAGTATAACTGCAAAAACGGGCGGGACAGAGACTGCATGTGCTATAGATACCCGTGCAGCAGGGACATCCAAGGTCTCATGGGACATGATCGTAACGCCTTCCGAACCTAACCAGAATATCACGGTCAAGTGGGGTGATATTTCCGATGCGCCGAAGAAGTGCAGGCTGGTTTTGACTGACGAGACAACAGGGACCAGCAGATTTATGAGAACGACATCCAGCTATAAGTTCAACTCAGGCGATGGAAGTCCCAGGAGGCTTACCGTGACAGCTGATGCATCGCCGTCAACAAGACTTATGATAACCGGTCTGACTGTCGTGTCTACCAGAGGAACGAGTCTATCGTTCAGCTATAATCTCTCCGCTGCGGCACAAGTCAAAGCAGTGATTAAAGCACCAGGAGGACAGATGATAAGGCAGCTTAATTCCGGCCAGCCTACCAGATCCGGGATCAATAGTATGGTCTGGGACAGGAGGGACGACAGCGGGGAGTCTGTTCCTGCAGGAATGTATCTTCTCAACCTCGAAGCAGTTACAGAAGACGGCGAGATGGTCAAGGAAATCCACCCCGTTCTTATAGCAAGATGATGGATGGAAGTGTATTAATGAAAAAGTGGTTTACCATAATAGCAATAGTTGCCGCAGCAGCCGTTATTCTTGCCGGATGCGGAGGCGGCGGTGGGGGCGGCGGAAATACTCTGACCGGAAAAGTTATTGACGGCTCAACCAGTAAAGCGCTTCCAGGCGTTCGTGTAGCGCTGGGCGGCTCGAACACAACCACCGGTTCGGACGGTTCATTTAGGCTGACCGGCCTGTCTACCGGAAGCGGGACACTTACAGCGCAATTGACGGGTTATGAAATCGGTTCAGTGTCTGTTACAATAACATCAGGCAGTAATACGCTGTCTGACCCTATAAAGATAGCGCTGGTTAGCGGCAACCCGCCGGATGTTACTCCTCGCACATTGCAAGGAACAATAACCCTTACCGGCGAGTCAAATGCATCGGGAGTCACAGTAACACTGCTCTCCGGCACTACTACTTACGAACAAAAGACTACATCGAGCGATGGCAAGTACTACTTTTGGGCTCCTGCCGGGACGTATAAGCTCCGGGCAGCCAAGTCAGGTTTCATAACCAAGGAACAATCGGTAACAATAAGTGACTTGACTAAAGTGGTCACTGTCAATCTTACACTTGCTAAATAGAAGCGGTTTCCGGTCCGATTCCACCGGTAGAATCTCTAGTAGGAGACAAGAGAGAATGATTCGAAATATTACAGTGTTTTCTTTACTGGCGTTGCTTGCCGTTGCATTGATCGGCTGCGGAGGAGGAGGTGGTGGCAGTAGCAGCAGTGATGATAATAATAACGATACCACTGGTAAGTATGTCCTTACCGGGACCGTATTGGTGAACGGCACAACTACGCCGATAGTAGGCGCAAAAATCACAGTCGGTTCCACTGTGGTACAGACAGACAGCAGCGGAAAGTTCAAAATGGTGCTTTCTACTGTCCCTGTAGTTACGACATACTCCGTAAATGGTAAGACTGCGACTCCGGGAGAAGGTTATTTTGATTTTTGGGCAAAGATAAGCGGTACGGTATATAATGCAAAGGCAATTCCGCTTCCACTCGCGCCCAAAACAGGACAGAATCTCGGAACAATATATCTGATAAGCTATAGCGAGACACCTCCGCCACCAGTCCTTTAGTTTATCGAGCTTAACTATTCCCCCTGAACACATCCGTATCGGGGGGATTTTGCTTTGTATGCGGCAGGATTTCCAATATGATAATGAGCGCGAACAAGCGAAAGTACTTAATAAGCGCAGCTGTGATGGTTATAACAGCAGGGCTGATAGTCATGCTCGCATTTTTGTGGAAATACTCGCCTTATCAGACCACAAATAAAATCGTCGGTAATCCTAGAATCATTTTGAGCTTAAAGAACGTAGAAGTTATAGGCCGTTCCGGTGGTAAAAAGATTTGGAGCTTCGAAGCAAAGCGGGCGAATGTATCCCGCGGGCGTTTTATGACTGAGCTGATCGGCATATACGACGGCAGACTATTCAGCGATGGAAAGCAAGTGGTATCCCTTAACGCCGGAAGAGCTGTTTATGATTCGTCGACAGGCGATGTCGAAGTGACTGGTGGCGTAAGGGTCGTATCAGTCCAAGGATATACCGCTCAGACAGAACAGGCGCGGTGGTCAAACTATATGAAAGAACTTAGGTGTCCGGGAAAAGTAAGTTTGGCAACAAATGGAAGTGTGCTTGTAGGACGGGATCTGGTCGCGAACATCGATAATCAGGAAATCAGGATGGATAAAGCAAAAATGGTTGTCGAGATTGGAAAGGGTAATACGCAATGAAAAGCCGCAATGGGTCGAGATTTTTGAAATGGACGATAACGATCCTCGCGGTAATGGCTTTTGCGGTTATTGCGGTTACGTTAAGTATCGGCGCTCCGGATGAAGTACAGCAGGCAAAACCGAAAAAGGAATCGGCAACTATCAATGGTGACCATTGGAAGGTCCAGGGAGATGATGACGCCAGGGTTTATACGATAACCGGAAACGTCGTGGTGAAATACCAGGACATGACGATGACATCTGACAGGGCTGTGTATACCAAGAAGACTGAAACGGTAGTTGCTGAGGGCAATTTCAGGATTGTCGATCCAGAGAACGACATAACCGGGACTAAAGGCATAGCTTACCTTAAAGATCGTAAAAGTATAGTCGACGGCAATGTTAGGATGATCACAAAACCAAAAGGAACCGACAAAGCAAAGAGTGAGGAATCCGTCCAGACGCAGCTTCACAATCCTTCGACTATCACATGCGATAAACTCGAATATTTATACAAGAAAAAGATAGCGACAGCCGATGGAAACATCAAAGTGACGCAAAAGAACAGGGTGATCGTCGCGCAAAAGGCTGTTTACGACGTAAAACAGGAACTTCTGACCCTCAACGGAGGCGTAAAGGCAACAGATGAGAAGGGGCAGACGTTTACTTCGCCCGGAACAGTCAAGGCGTCGCTCAAAGAAGGCTCTGAATGGATTGAGGCCGACAACGGCAGTGCAACTGTCGAAGTAAACCTTGACGATGAGACGGCAGGAACGGAGAAAACCCCTCCCAAGCCTCAGGAAAGCAGCAGTCGATGATGGTGACGCCCGATGCGTGAGCTTCAAGGAACGCCCCGTGTACCGGGAATAGCTATAGCAATGGCTGCAGCCGTCGATGTTCAACATGGTCTGTCAGGAGTGCCGGAAAACATCATGAAGCAGGGGCTCAAATCATTGAGGATGGGCCTTAGGCCGGATGATTATCCAGAAGCGATAATAATATGTGATCTTCTCTCGATAGGCTCCGCTGTAAGAATTCCCGGAATACGTACGGCTGGAATTGTATCCGAAAAGGACGACCAGCCGGGACTACCGATAACTGTTCCATGTGTTTCGGGTGTAAGCGATCTCATTCAATCGCTCGACTGCGAGCAGTTGGTAATAATCGATGGAAATGAAGGGATTGTTTATATCGATCCGAACGCGGAAACGGTCATCCGCTATCAGAACAGCCAAACACAACAGCCGGTAAGCCGGGTGTTTCTGGAATCTGCACATCTTCCTGCCAGGACACAAGACGGACGGGTTGTGCTGGTTTCCGCTGTCGTCTCATCTATTCAAGACGCAGAGACCGCCATTTCACAGGGAGCGGATTCTCTGGTAGTGCTGTTTTTGCGTTTAGTTGAAGCAGAAACCAAGTCACTGCGTGCAGATCTGTCGGACCCGGATGTAGAGTTGTTTGAAACACTACTGGCGCTTTCCGCGGGTAAACCGATGAAGGTTCACCTTGTGGATCCTGATATTCGGCTCGTCAGTATTGCAGAGCGTTTTACAGATGCCGGGCATATCGTTTTTTTGCAGGATGAAGAAGCAACGACATTATCGGAAGAGGAAGTAGCGGATGCTGTGGAAAACGATGGCGCAGAGCAAGTGGTTGTGGCAGCATCTGACGTGTCGAAAATAAAGAATTTGATTCGAACTCTGTAGAAGAACACACAAAAATAACCGGAGACTCCCTTACCGGCCGGCAGTCCCCGGCAATTTACAGCAGTTACAACAATCTAAAGCAGTTAAGATTCTATTATCCCTAACTCAATTGCTTTTTTGAATGCCTGAAACCTATTCGATACTCCCAATTTTACGTAAGCTCTCGCAAGATGAAAATCAACTGTACGTTTGCTTACACATAATATACTGGCCACTTCGTTTGAACACTTCCCATCGAAGATCAGCCGTAATATTTCCCGCTCCCTTTCCGTGAGTCGAGAAAGTACTTCATCGTCGCAGACACTACGCGACGATACAGCAGTACAAGCCTCCATTCTACCCACACCCTCTCTCCTGTTTATTTGGGTAACTGCTTTATATTACAAAATAGCCGTCCAGCCGGTTTCTGGTAGCGGCTATGCGAAGTTTCTTGAGAGCTCTGGCTTCCAATTGCCGTACTCTTTCTCTTGTTATATGCAATTGTTGGCCTATTTCCTGCAGTGTTGACGTGGCTCCGTTGTCCAAGCCAAACCTTTTTTCAATTATCAATTTTTCCTGGGTGCTCAGCCCTGCTACGAGTTTGGTAACGATCTCTGCGTTCTCCTGTCTCAAGGCTCTGGCTTCCGGGTCTTCGGACGTGGCATCTATCAGCTTTTCGATAAGGGCCGTGCTGCCATCTTCGCTGATGCATTCATCGAGCGATACAAGTCCTTCAGACGATTCCAGAAGCTTCATGATCTGTGTTTGCGTGAGCCCTGCCTGCTGCGACAGCTCATCTATTGAAGGATCATGACCGTATTCGTTCATAAAACTGGACTGAAGCCGATGAAGCTTCCTGATCGACTGAATCACATAGCTAGGGACCCGTATAGTCCGGCCATGCCGCTCAATCGAGCGAGTAATAGCCTGCCTGATCCAAGCCACGGCATAGGTGCTGAATCTGAACCCTCTCGTATAATCGAAAGATTCAACAGCTTTAATGAGACCGATATTTCCCTCTTGAATCAAGTCCGGAAGCGGGATGCCTGATCTGGAATACATCTTGGCAATGCTGACAACAAGCTTGAGATTGCACTCAATGAGAGTTTTCTTAGCTTCAGTATCGCCTGCGGCAGCAAGCCTGGCAATTTCCATCTCCTTTGCGTGTGAAAGCAAAGGCCGCCTTCCGATCCTGTTCAAATACATATCCATGGAATCGGATATGGCAGCAACCTGGCGCTTACCGCCCTTATAACGATCAGACAGTTCTAATGTTTCGCCTTCCATGTGTCCAGCCTCCTTTCATCGGGCATAGCACAACATTCTTCCCCTAAACATTGCTTCTTTTCCGGCGATTGGTAAGTCTGCATCTGGGCAGATCTTCCATCGCTTCTACCTGCAGAGTTTCAGTTCATGAAACTCTTACTGCTGAGAATATATGATAATAATCAGGGAAACAGCTAAACAAAAGTGGCGCTTTCTATCGCTACCTTACACTGTCTCCGATTATAGTTGATTTTGACCATAATAACTTAGTTCGGATTCTTATCGACGTTGTAAAGTGTCGGAGCGCCGCGTCCTGCGGCGGTTCAGTTCCACGGACGCCATAATGAGGCCGTGACTGGAGTGTTCATAATAGTCTGCTAATAAAGCGCTGTTAAATGGAACCATAACAATGCTTTATAAAGCCTACTACCCATCCTACCGGCAAGCTAAACAATAAAGCAGGTTCATTAACCGCTGATTGGTTTAACCAATCAATTTTCTGTAAAAAAACGCTACCAGAACTATGCAACGTTATGACAACATCCGTGTAACATTAATGTAAAATATGCTCACCTCCTCAACAACACAAAGATATTCCTCTATGTTTCATTGCAAGATTGGAACCAGAAATGCGTTTTCCGGCAAAATATCTAGAATTATATGGAGTTGAAGGTTTCCATTATACTTACGTCTAAGTCGATAATTATATAAGGTGAGAAGCTAGCCCTGAGAAGCGAAAGGAATTAGTTCTTATGGCAAGGATCCTCGTGGCTGATAAGATTTCTGTAGAAGGTGTAAACATCCTGGAGCGCACAGCGCAAGTTGATGTGAAAACTACTCTTACAAAAGAGGAGATATTGGCTTCGATAGGTAAATATGATGCTCTTGTTGTAAGAAGCGCGACACAGGTAACGTCCGATGTCATTGATGCGGCCTGCAGGCTCCGCATCATCGGAAGGGCCGGGGTGGGGGTAGATAATATCGACGTACCCGCCGCAACAAAGCGGGGGATTGTAGTCGTAAACTCCCCTGAAGGAAACACGATAGCCGCAGCGGAATTGACGATGGCGCATTTACTTGCGCTGTCGCGAAATATACCTGCTGCTGATCAATCAATGAAGCGGGGTGAATGGGACCGGCAGCGGTACGTTGGTGTAGAAGTATATAATAAATTATTAGGCATACTTGGGCTCGGTAAAATCGGCCGGGAGGTGGCAAAACGCGCTCTAGCCTTCGGCATGCGAGTTATAGGATATGATCCATTTCTTCCGGCTGAGGCAGTAAAAAAGCTTGGAGTGCAGTTGGTCGACTTGGAACAGCTCTTGAGAGTAAGTGATTATATCACTCTTCACCTTCCAAAGAACAAGGAAACAGAGGAGCTTATCAGTGCAGCCGAGATTAGTGCCATGAAAGACGGAGTACGCATTATAAATGTGGCACGCGGGGGCATCATTGATGAGGCTGCCCTTGCCGGTGCACTAGTAGACGGAAAAGTGGCCGGAGCAGCTATAGATGTCTATTCAAGTGAACCTATTTCTCCGAATAATCCGCTCTTGGGTGCGCCGAACATTATTACAACCCCTCATCTTGGCGCATCCACAAAAGAAGCTCAGAGCAAAGTGGCTGTGGATGTGGCAGAGCAGATAGTCGATTATTTGAACGGTAAACCTGTTCGTGCTGCGGTCAACATGCCTGCAATTTCAGCTGAGGTATTAGGTCGTATCAAGCCGTATCTTACTCTTGCCGAAAGAATGGGATCGATTCTTGCGAATACAGCAGAAGGAAGGATCGAATCCGTCAGCATTTCTTATATGGGGGAAGTTGCTGACGAGGAGACCGGCACAATTACCCGTGCGGTTCTGGTAGGACTGCTGAAACCTGTAATGAGCGAGACAGTCAACTTCGTAAATGCATTGGTAACTGCAGAATCAAGGGGTATCCATGTTGCTGAGAGTCACAGCCCTTCCAAAGGGGAATACACTTCGTTTATTCTGATTGATGCGGTTACTGACAAGGGTAACAAACAAATCGGCGGAACGGTATTCGGCAGGGAATACATTCATATAGTGTCACTAGACGGCTATCGAGTCGATGTTGTACCTGAAGGGACGATGTTGTTCGCTCCACACATCGACAGGCCAGGTGTCATCGGAAGCGTAGGAAGCACTCTTGGCCGCAGTGGGATCAACATAGCAGGGATGAGTGTCGGACGGATGAAACGCGGAAGCCGCGCAATCATGGTAATGGGAGTGGATAGCCCGATATCGGACGAAGTGATGCGCGAAATCGTGTGCATCGATGGTATAGAGAGCGTAAAACAGGTTACTTTCTGACTATTTTCCTATTAACAAGTAGTGAGGTTCACCAGGCTCCACTTTGTATATATGTGGGGCCTTTTATCTGGAGATACAACACGGGTGATTTTCGAAAAATTGGTGCCTGTGAAGGCACGCAGATCATATTATTACGATGCCTGGGGTGGATGCCTGGTTGGTGTTTATTCAGGCGGCATATTTACATTCGTACTGCTTATCGCGAAGAAAGAGCTACATGCAGGTCCATTTTTGCTCGCTATGATGACAGCCGCACCCTTCATCGGCAATTGCTTTGCGCTTTTATGGGCAAATGCGATGGAGGGCAAGCCCAAAATGCCGTTTGCTGTCGGATCGTGGTATTTTGCGCGCGCTATTTTCATTGCAATGCTCTTTGCGACCTCATCGCTCGCCTTTAGCTTGATAGTTATCACAGGGCAGTTTTTCTCTACCATTGCGTCCCCAGCCTACGCGGCGATCATGAAGGATGTATATCCCGATGAGCACCGTGGGCGGATCATGGGCTATGTTCGGGTGATTACTGCATTTACTACAATAATCTCGACTCTTATTGTGGGGGTGCTTCTGAAATCCATAAGCTACAGGTGGATATTCCCTGTAGCCGCAGTCCTTGGTGTGCTGTCTTCGGCTGCTTTCAGCAGGATCAAAACGGCCTGTCCGAGCCGGCAGGAATTGGAAAACAAGCGCTCGATAACTAAATTCATACGGTCTTCGCTCGCTATACCGTTCCATAACCAGGGTTTCGGGTGGTTTGCAATTTCTGTGCTGGTATTTGGGTTTGGGACTATCATGCTCCTGCCGGTATACCCCATATTTCAAAATGAATCACTTAATATGGAGTATTGGCAGCTCGCGGTCCTGACAAATGTGCAAAGCGTTGCCTGGATGTTTGCATATCTCTATTGGGGACGCTATGTAGACCGAAGAAGCCCGCTCAGAGCAACAGTAGTAAATGTTTATTTGACAATATTTGTAGCGATAGGATACTGCATTTCAACCAACTGGTGGATGCTATTGCCTGCTCATATAATTGCCGGGATAACAAATGCAGGGATAGAGCTCGCCTATTTTAACAGCATACTGGCTTTTTCTGAAGAAAAAAGAACATCTCATTACCAGGCGCTTTTTTCTTTTCTCATAGGTATAAGAGGAACTCTTGCGCCAATAGCCGGAGCGAAACTTGCTGAAATCTTTACGGGAAAACATTGGGATCTGCGTTACACATTTTTGATTGCGGCATGCATCATGTTTATCGGCGCAACCATGCAGCTAATAGGGCTGAGGCGTGAGCAGCACCGAAAAGTAAAGGCGTAGGAGGCATTCAACCTTCTACGCCATAGATAGTCGCCTGCATATAAATAACACAGGCCCGATTATTTATCAGCGAGTTCTCTATTTCTGCCCTTTTTTCTCTTCCTGGGCTTCTTCCTCCCGGCGCTGTTTCATGCGTGAACTTCGCATTTCGCCACCGCGCCTGCCTATTTCGGCATAGAATTCGGAACCTCGCTCCTGTTTGACCGTTTCACCGCCCTTCTTACCGATTTGACGGTAGAATGACGGACCATATTTCTTCTTAACGGCTTCGCCGCCTTTCCGGCCTGCTTCTTTTGCCAGTTCAGGATTCGCGGCGAATCCACCTTCTTTATCGTGCTCATGTGAGCCGCGATGGGCCTCAGCGATTTTCCGAGCTCCCTCGGAACCTCGTTCCGGGCCAGGTTTATCATCAGCCATGAGGTCACCCCCTCCTAGTTCGCGTTTGCATCAATCCCGCGAGGGTAAATCCCCGGAACGGAGTTGTGTACAGACACGACTATAGCAAAATATTTTTACCCGCCGGTTTACGGGCAACAAACCTACGTTCCCCCTGTTCAGGTTGTTCCGGCATTGCTTTTCTGGACCTGGTGTTCCAGTTCTTCTCGCTTTTCATCTGCGGCACGACGTCCCGACTCGATTGCATCCATGATCTGTTCTCTTTTCGATTCAAGATATTCACGGCCTTTTGCTGTCAGTCCCTTTGCTTTTTCTCTGGTCCTGCCGGTGGCCTGTCGTAGCTTCTGCCGGGTCTCTGTGCCAGGTGACGGCGCGAGCATAATTGCCGCTGCACCGCCAATTACAACACCCATAATCGTTCCGATTATCAGATTACGGTTCTCAGCGCGCATGACCGTCTCCCCCTCGTTTCCTAACCTGACTGAAAACTTCAAGCCCTCGTTGCACGCCCGTCACTACGCTTGCGAGTGTAATAATAGGCGGGCTGATCGATTCCTGAATGATATTCGAGGTCATTTTGACCCTCTTGGAGACATTGTCAACTGTATCTTCAGCCTTATTCACAATATCCTGAGTGCCGGTTCGTATTGTTTGTGCAACGTTGTTTGCGGTTTTTGCTGTTTCGGTGGCTTGAGTAATCAGTGGTTGTACTTTCTTAGTCAGTGTGCCTACGGAACCACGCAGGCGAAAAGCAAGCGCAGTAAGTGCTATTGCCACTACTACGGCTGAAAACGTAAGGACGATCATGCAGATAGCAATGATTGTCTGCGCTACTGTTGTTGACATACACACGTCCTCCGGCTCTTCTCTGCGTTGATTGTTTCATGTCCAATCGTGTGCTCGTTTACCCATTGACCATTATCTTAAAACATTGTCAATGAGTTGACCCGATGTTAGACAGTCAGAATCAGTTTACCCCGTATGGATGGTTGGAAACCAATAGAATGAGGAAGTGTTTGGATTAACCCATGCAGGTGCGGCGCAGTTCAGTGTAAGCGAATTCAGCCAAAGTCTTGAGGTTTTCTACATCGGCACTATTGTATTCTATCAGCGTGTCCAGCGATTCTTGACTGCCGGATTCCCATTCGTGCCAGAGTCTGACAGCATCCCAACCGCTGAGCCCGGTTATTTCATCGTCCCGTTCAAGCCCGAGAACATGCTCGATATGCTTCAATCCGCCCTTGTATCCGAGACGATGGAGGGTGGGGCAGAGATCTATATGAAGTTGATCTATTTTTGTGCCGGGAAATGCATGGATGAGATGAGGGATATCGAATGTAGATCCGGCATAGGTAACGATCAGAGGATATTTCTTCAGTTCATCGGCAAAATCCTCCAGGTTGAACCCCTTGATAAATGATGTTGTAGTCTTACCGTTATATATTCCTACAACGGTAATCTCATCATGCAGGCCGGTTCCTGTCGTCTCGATGTCCAGATACGCTGCACGTTCTCCCAATTCTCCGAAAGCGCGCCAGTGTTCCCGCTTCGGTAAACACTCCGCGAAATATGAGTATTCGCCCGCGTCAAAGCGGGTGATGGACTCTTCTACTACCGGAGATAGAATCGCAAGCTGCCGTTCAGAAAGCCCGATCTCGCCCTGCATATCAAGAAACTTACGCCAGTCCGATGCACCGGAATCCCATATCTGTTTTTCTGTTGCCGGGCCTACGCCCTGGGCATGAATGAATGTCGATGTAAGCATATCAGTCTATTATACGCACAGTCAAAGGTTGCTGTTTGCAGTATTATTATAACTTTCCGGAGCGGACTATTGAAAGCAAGAGCCACATACCCATAATCAGGGCAAACAGATATCCTGCAATTCCCAGCAGGGGGAGGCCGAGTATTCCGGTCGGCTGGCGGTTCGATATGACGATTATAGAGCTTCCGATGATCGTCGAGCCGACAATGAGCGCAAATGCCAGCCGGTTTGTGATCTTGTCCATCCTGGATTCGAGCTCCTCCAGCCCTTTGTGTTTGAATTCGATCCTTAGGGTACCGGAGACGGCTTTATCGAGCAGTTGATGCAGATGGTCCGGCAGTCCGAATATGAGCCGCTTCAAGTCTATCAGCGAGCGAAGACTCTCCGTAAATATGTCTTCAGGGCTCAGTTCCTCTCTTACCGCTCTTGATATATATGGGCGAACTGCTTTTGTGAAGTTGAAATTCGGATTGAGCAGCCGGTTGATGCTTTCTATGTTAGTCAACACCTTACCAATAACGGAAAATACTACAGGAAGCCGGATCTTATGCCGCGCGGACACATCCATAACTCTTATCAGGATCTTGCCGATATCCAGAGCTTGTACAGGAATGTTATAAAACTGGCGCAGCACCTTCTCAAGATCCTGCGCCAGGACTTGTGTATCGACATCAGCTCTAGCAATACCAAGCTCTGTAATCACTTCCGTAAACAGATGCGTGTCCTGGTGCTCAAATGCAATCATCAACCGGAGAATCGCTGTCCTGGTTTCCAAATCGAGTTGGCGCACCTGTCCGGCATCGATGAGCGCAATTTCCTGGTTCGGAGTGACCATAATATTGCCAGGGTGGGGGTCAGCATGGAAGAAGCCGTCAATAAATATTTGTTTGAACATCACAGCAGACAGTCTGTCAGCAATCTGCACTGTATCGAATCCGGCTGCGTTGAGACGTTCTATATCAGTGATCTTAATGCCATCGATGCGTTCCATCGTCAAGACTCTTTTGTCAGCAAAATCCCAGATGATCTTAGGAACACGGGCATACTTTTCACTTGAAAGGACAGCCCTTAGCTTTTCCGTGTTGTTCGCTTCTATCGTATAATCGAGCTCTTCATGGATCGTTATGGCAAACTCATCGACAATCTCGGTGATGGCATATGTTCTGGCGCGTTCCCAGCGGCGTTCAAGAAACTGTGAGATCATATACATGATGTCGATGTCACGGTCGATGACCATTCTGATGCCGGGGCGTTGTACTTTGACTATGACCTGCGTCCCATCATGGAGCTCCGCTGCATGTACCTGGCCGAGCGACGCAGCAGCAAGCGGTATTTCGTCAAAATATGCGAATATCGATTCTACAGGTTGTCCTAATTCTTCCTGTATGATTGATTTGATCCGCTCGACCGGGACCGTGTTGGCAGTATCCTGAAGTTTCGTGAGCGCGGTTATATATGGCTCGGGCAGAATATCAGGTCTGGTGCTGAGTAACTGCCCGAGTTTTACAAACGTCGGCCCAAGTTCCTGCAAAATAGAGACCAGGTGCTCAGGCTCTGGTGTTACCTCCGGTTCAATCCCTTTCCGGCGAAGCCGAAACATACCTGCAAGACCGAGCTTTGTGACTATATGTCCCCAGCCGTGTCTTGCAAGCACAGATCCTATTTCTTTAAGCCTGCTCAAATGCCTTCGACGAGGAATCACAAGCCTATTCCTCGTTATCTATCATCTGGTCTGCTGCCAATTGGTCTTCGAGATCACGGACCCGTCTTTCGAGCGCTTCAACGCGGCTTAGTTCTGCGCATCCGGCATCTTTCAGGATTTTACCTGCCTGTTCACGCATCCAGTTCTGGACGTTCCGCTTTTCTTCATCCCCGCGCTTAATTACGTCGTCGATAAAACTCGTAGCTTCATCCGAGCTCATCTCTCCACGGTTTACAGCTTCATCTGCGAATTCACGAACCTTGTCGGCGGTCAGCACTGCTGCACCCAGCCCAAAAGCAAGCGATTTTTTCACTGTCTCCCACATTGCACCAATTACCTCCATTCGTGATACGAGAATATTCCGGTTCAAATCACGGAAAATCAGACTCCATGATTAATATACGTAAACAAGCAGGCTTTTAGTGCCTGATGTTTATTGATTCGTCATTCATCGGGAGAAATCCTGTCGAATTAACTACAGAGTTTCAGGAGATAAAGTAACAGCATGTGATTGGCCGTTAATTAATCAGCCGAAAATCTATAAGTAGCCATGGATGGGGTGAGGGATGGTAAGGCCATGAGGTAAATGAGTCATCGAAATGAGTATTTATGATCCAAACCAACATCTAGCCCCAGGCCGCCATCCCCGATAACTACGACACTTTAGCCCTTTGCTGTCTCATTTTATGTGAAACAGCTTCTCTAACTTCATGTGCGTACCCTTTTAACTTGTTGCCGGTATGCCGTGTCTTTTTACCGGCGAAATCGGCAATGTCATGCGAATATTTGATGCTCTTGTCTCTGACAAGAGATCGAGTCCGCCTGCCGCTTTGAGGCGCAAACAGAAATCCTGCCACTGTACCGGCAACAAAACCTCCAAGTGCTATCAGAAACCTGTTGGATTTATCCTTTGCCATGGTATTCACCTCACACTACTGCTCACGACGCCATATAACTCGCAAAAGCTTATTATTTTCCGACCATTTGTAGATAATTTCCCCATCATACGCTTTATGAAGCGCTCTTCCAATCTTTTGAGCGAGCTTTTCATTTGTTGTCGTTACACCATAAGTCGAGTCTTCACCGTAGATGTCTATTATCCGTTCGAGCGGATTTATAGTCATCGCACGCTCGCCTTCTTTGCGTATTAGGTTCAGAATGTCTTGTTTATGTTCATTTAAGAAATTACCCATTAGTTGAACAATTCCGCCCGGTGACCTGTCTCTGATCTTGTGGCAGGCTGGACAGACCGTATAATGGACTTCCTGGCCTTTCAGTTTATCGGGGTCAACCTGGCTTTTTAGATACCATCTTTGACCTGAGAATATTGCACCGCAGACGCTGCATATTCTGATCTCTTCTGGTCTAGCTGGAGTGATATAGGGGTCTCCATAGTTTTCGATGTTGCTTCTTGCGCGTTTGACATCGACCGGCTTTCCGCCATTACCCATATTCAGCCATCCTTTCAGCGGGCAAAAGCTACAGCCCGGCGAACGTTATATAACTCATCCGCATGGATAGTCTACCCTTGGGGACAATTGCATAAACGGAGCGTGCGTAAGCAGTGAGTGGGTTGATGCGATTGCTTGTAGTGCGGGTATGTCTTGCAAGCTACATTCGAGTGTTAAGATAGTTCATGTAAAGCTGGTGATACCAAGTTCCCGCAAATGTTGCTGTGGTGGATAACACCAGTGCAAAAAGGCAAAGTGCACACACAACATAAATTGCGATACGCTTTTTCCTGTCAGGGTTTTCATATTTTCGAAGACCACATATAGACAAAATCACGGATAATAACGCCAGCAACATAACTATAGCTTCTAGAAGAACGTTTGGGGGCTCAACATGAAAATGAGATCCCATGCTATGTTCCAGACTCTGTATGATTCCAAATATCGGATAGAATACAAAAAATATTATAGCGAAAACAGCAAGTGAACCGGCAGTTAAAACGAATGCAATTCCAGGCATAGTCATGATATTACCGTAATCTACCATAAGAGTATCAATAGTTCGGGAATTGTACCAATTGCGCCTCATACGGACCTCCAGGACAACAGCAAAAGACCTTTGTATTTGCATTAGTATACCACATTCATTTCCTAATACAGCTAAATTCTTGACGTTATCTCTGTCAATTGTGTATACTCGAACATCAAAAGGCTGATAACTTATCAGGGAGTGGTGGGGAATGAGTAAGGCTTATCTTCGCAACACGATCATATTGCTTGTCTTTGCATATTTGGTATTCGGTCAAGCTATTGGGATGCTTTTCCGGCCAATGATCGAAATTATTCAAAATCTTGATTCAGGAACAAAGGCACCTTCAGCCAGCGGCTATCAGCAGGCAGCCATTGTTTTTGGTGTTATCGCCATTATTACATCGGCAGTTGCAGCCAAGTTTTCCATAAAGGGAGCCCGCCGAGATCCGTCACGGCGGGTATTGTGGGTAATATTATCATTTCTGGCAGTCCTTATACTTCTGCCTTCTATTGCCTTCACCGCTGTATCTCCTCGTTTCTTTGAACTGTATAAGGATATGTCTGTTGCTACACCACAGGCGAATGACAGATCAGCACAGGAAAACGTTATAAAAGAGGCAGTTTTCCGTTACCAGATCAAGCAAACAAAAGATAAAATCTATTTCCTGTCCGTTGGAGAAACCGGTAACGCCGATCCCTCTGATGAGTTTATGAGTAGATTCAAAAACAATCACCCGCCAGTGAAGAAATGGTCTCAGAGTAAGTATACATCGATGCAAGGCGTCAGGGATAAAACTACCGGAGCTAGAGGTGTTATTCTTACCATCAATTCCATAAAGTGGAAAAATGGCATGAATGCCGAGGTGGAAGGGTCGTATTTCTGGAATGTACGTGCCAGTGCAGGTTATCGCTATACTGTTGTGAAGAAAAACGGGGTTTGGACGGTAGTAAACACAAAAAAGCTGTTTCAAGCCTGAACGATGTTCGACTGCAATTTGACTTATTAGAGCCACAGGGAATATACTCTTGTATAGTTGGCTTTGTTGTCATTAGCGGCTTTGAGCCATTAAGTTATATAAGTAGATATCCGGAAGATTTTCGGCAATAGCCAGCATTCGATTGGTTGCCAGCTGAACAGGCGGAAATCTATAGGAGGTTATAAGTTGGAAAAGCAAAAATTACAAGTTTGTTTACGGGAAGACATGAGCAAGAGCCATGTAAAGGAACTACGAAGGAACGGCAAGATCCCAGGCGCGCTTCATGGCAAAGGGAAAGCTGCGCTTCCTTTGGAAGTGGCACTTCCCGATCTTGCTGTTGTGCTTCGCACTGAAGCTGGAATCCACGGCGTCTTCGATCTGAGCGTCAAAGGGGCTGAACGTGGAGAAGGCGGCACCGCAGTAATCAAGAGCATTCAGACAAACCCGATTAACAGGAAACTGATTCATATAGACTTTCAGCGTGTTTCGCTGTCGGATATCGTTACCACAGCGGTTCCGATTGAGATCATAGGTGAATCTGCTGGAGCTCGAGATGGCGGCGTAATGGAAATGATGATGGATGAACTGGAAATTAAGAGCCGCGCCGATCAGATTCCCACAAAAATTGATGTTGATGTAGCTAATCTACAGATCGGGCATTATCTCCAAGCATCGGATATTCCGCTTCCTGAAGGCGCTGAGCTTGCCACGAAGCCGGACATGATCGTAGTTACCGTAAAAGCTGCGCATATGCACGATGAGCCAGAGGTAGAAACAGCTGAAGAGCAGGGAGAGACTGCTCCTCCTGCTGAGTAATATTGAAATATAAATCAACTTATAATGTGGGAAGCCTCAAATCTTTGTGGCTTCCCGCTTTTATTTTCAGCTTACTAAGTAGCCTCCGTTGGTTTCAGTAGGCTTCCATAGGGAAAGAGATATCGGAGGTACTATTCCGATGGATGTCTTTCCTCTTGCTACTGAAGACCGACAATATCTTGAATATGTATTTCGGACAAC
>JBDKUN010000058.1:0-47351 GCA_039679675.1 Armatimonadota bacterium | reverse complement strand
GACAAACGGATCGATCAACTTAAGTTGTGCTGATGCCGCCTTGGGCGGCTCATAAATGACGAACAGATAACCGCTTTGAGCGGTTCCCATATTACAAGCCTCCGGCTCTGCCGGAGGTTACTGACTTGTTTTAAGCAGACAGAACTGCAGTTATTCAAGATGCAGTCTTGTCTTCCGATAAGTGGAATGCCAGGATCGCCAGTTCCTGCACAAAATCGACGTTTCGGACTACCACATCGTCAGGAACCTTCAGGATTGTGGGAGCGAAGTTCAGAATGGCCTCTATCCCGGCAGCTACCAGCTTGTTTGCGGCGTCCTGTCCGGCATTTGATGGGACTGCTATGATTCCGATCCTAGATTGAATATCCTTATTGATGCTGGATATATCTTCGACATCACATATCTCCAAATCCCAGAGCCGCCTGCCGATTTTGTTATAGTTATTGTCAAAAACAGCTACAATGTGGAAGTTTTGCGCTCTAAGCCCCGGAAATCCCACAAGTGCGCTTCCCAGATTGCCCGCGCCAATCAGAAGAACGGGCTGTGTGTGCTCGACTTTGAGAATTTTGGCTAAACTTTCCCGGAGTTCTTCTACATCATAGCCTATTCCCGGCCTTCCGAACTCTCCAAAGTATGACAGGTCTTTTCTGAACTGTGCCGCGTTGATCCCGGTCAGCCGCTCGATCTCACTGGATGAAATTGTTGCCGTTCCCCGTTCCGCTAGATCTACCAGGGCTGTGAGATATGTTGCAAGCCTTTCGAGTGTGGGCATAGGGACTTTATGAGAGTTATTTTTAGGCATCAGGGTAGCACCTCTTAAAAGCAGGCTGCGTGCAAAGCCAGGATTGTGAGCAAATTCACAAGTACAAGCAAATTATACACCCGCTGAGATATGTTGACAAGGTAATTTGGAATGATGGGTATAGTGAACATGTCATTCTTCCAAAATCTTTAACTGCCACGCGAGTGAAGCTCGGTAATGCAAACAAATGGGGCGTTTATCCGCTTGACACAACTAAAGGACGGCAGTAGAATACCCTGCGTACAAGTTTGGTACTTGAAAGTTGAACAATCAGCTATGGAAAGAATGCTGATCCTGATCGGTATAATCGTAGTAATTATCGGCGTTCTCCTGATCCTGTTCGGGTGGTTTGGCAGGGGGTTGCCGGGTGATATACTTATTCGCAGGAATGGTGTCACAATCTTCATTCCAATCGTTACGATGATCCTTCTCAGCCTGATCCTGACGTTGATTCTCAACCTGCTATTCAGGAGATAAGTATTTGCAACTTCAGGATTTTAATTATGACCTGCCGGAGGAGTTGATCGCTCAGGAGCCTCTAGCGGAGCGTGACCAGTCGAGACTTTTGGTGCTTAATAAGAAAACAGGATTGATCGAGCACAAAAAGTTTCTTGACCTGGCGGGCTATCTTGAGCCAGACGATCTTCTGGTCCTAAACGATACGCGGGTTGTGGCGTCGAGACTCCATGGTCGCAAAGAGAGCGGGGGAGCTGTTGAAGCACTGCTCCTTTCGAAGCTGGATGAGCGCCACTGGCAGGCTATGGTGAAACCCGGAAGGCGTGTTCCGGTCGGAACTGAGATCATTTTCGGAGAAGGTGAGCTTACAGCCAGGGCAATCGACCGTCTGGACGACGGCGGCCGAATTCTAGAGTTTAGCTGCGCAGGTAATTGCGACGATCTGATCTCAACGCTTGGCGAAACGCCGCTTCCGCCGTATATTCATCGAAAGCTCGAAGACCGGGAGAGATATCAGACGATTTATTCAGAGAGCGAAGGCTCCGCCGCAGCGCCGACTGCCGGGCTTCACTTTACGCCTCGCGTATTTGAGGAAATCCGAGCAAAAGGCATAGAAACGGCGTTCGTAACGCTGCATGTTGGTATCGGGACATTCCGGCCGGTTCGTGTTGAAAACATTATGGAACACGAAATGCACGCTGAGTCCGTATTCATTAATGAAGCCACAGCTGAAAAGATAAACAACTGCAAAGGCAGGATTATATGCGTTGGGACGACAACTGCGCGGGCGCTTGAGAGCGCTGCAGTTGAAAAACATAGAATAAAACCTATGTGCGATGAGACGAGATTATTTATCACACCTGGGTATGATATTAAGATAATCGATGCGCTTGTAACTAATTTCCATATGCCGCGTTCGACGCTTCTTATCCTCATAAGTGCGTTTGCGGGCAGAGATAAGATAATGAAGGCTTACCACGAAGCTATTGAAAAGAAATACAGGATGCTCAGCTTCGGGGATGCCATGTTAATAATTTAAATTTGGTTGCTATATGGCAAGGGTAGATGTAGAACGGGAGGGTTCACATGGGCGACTACGATAGCAAACTTGATGAATGGCTGAAGTACCTTCAGCAGCAAGTTAAACCGACGGATGAAGAAACCCAGGAGACGGTTCAATCGGTACAAGAAGAAAAGAAAGCTGAACCAGTGTCTAGGGCAGATGATGAGCCGTGGCTGGATCCCGACAGGGTTGTCGTGCGTGACCGTATGGGAAGGGTTATACCGGATGAGACGGAAGATATAGACTCGTCTTCTATGATAATCGACCCGTCCGTAGTCGAACGGCAGCCGGAGTTCGGCAGTCGGGGCGCCGGAGTATTCGAGGACTCCGATGTACCGGAAGTTGAGGATTTCCTACCGTTTCTGAAAGAAACGGAACCAGAACCGTTTCTTGAAGAAAGAGAATCTAAACCGTTTTTGGAAGAACCTGAGCCTGGACTGCCGCCCGCGAGAGACCGTGGAATAAGGCGTTTTGATCCGCAGCTAGAGCCTCCGATTCCGCCTGCGGAGCCTGAGGTAAGACCTACAGACAGGTTGAGCCATTTGTCGGAAGGGACAGGCGAGCCTAAACCGATTGTACGGGATTCTGAGCCGCCTCAAGCTGTTGTCGAACCGAAGATGGAGCCGAAGGTCGTAGATGTCCAGCCGAAACCGTCTGGCGCTGCCGCCAAACGAGTGTCAGTCAGACAGCCGCGCCGGAAGGTCCAGCCCCCCGCAACGCCGAGCGCGTCCGAAGTCCGTGAGCTTTGGGACAAATTGCCCCGGCATATTCAGCTCCTTGTAGGGCAAACTCAACAGGAAGTTGCGCAGCGTTCGTATAAGAGGTTTAAGGAGACGCGGGAAGACCTTATAGCCAGGCTGCTGGACCCGACGCTTTCGCTTGAGGAAACGGCAAGGATACTCAATGTTTGCCCGACTACCGTTAGAAGGTATACAAATCGCGGTGCATTGAAGCATTTGAGGACCGTCGGCAACCAGCGAAGGTTTAGACTGTCGGATATTCTCGCGTTTCTGGAGTCGCAGCCGGGAACGGATGCTGAGAGCGACGAATAACTTCGATACTTTTGATGGCAAACTCTTTTACCGGTAGCGGACTTTATTACAAGATTGGTGCGGCGTTATTCTCATGCGTATAGCGATCTTTACAGAAAGCTATGAGCCTGTGGTAAACGGCGTCAGTGTAGCTGTTGCAACGCTGCGTGACGGCCTGAAAGCTCATGGGCATGAGGTGCATGTCTTTGCGCCACGGTTTAGAGGGTACAAGGATGCGGAATGCGTATATCGCTTTCCGTCGCGCGTAAGCCGTCTTGCAAAGGGTTATCCTCTTCCAATACCGTTTGCTCCCAAGTTGAGGGATGAATTCCTCGCGCTTCGCCCGGATATCGTACATACCCAGTCGCCTTTTTTGCTTGGTGTCACGGGCCTTAAATGGGCGAAGCTTGCCGGGGTGCCGATTGTATCCACAAATCACACACTCTATACTGAATACACGCACTACCTGCCGTTTTTGCCGCAGTCTATGACGAAATCCATGATTGTGAGCGTGATGCAGTGGTATTATGAGCGCTGCTCGGCGGTTGTCGTGCCTTCTCATCCTGTAGAGCAGGTTCTGAGGCATTACGGTATAGATACCCGCATCGAAGTTATCCAGAGCGGAGTGTCGAATATCAGAAGCTATGACCGTGAGGAGTCCCGCCGGTTCTTTGATGTTCCACCGGATGCATATTTGCTGCTTTATGTCGGCAGAGTCGCGCGGGAGAAAAACCTGGGGCTCTTGCTCAGATCATTCAAGTCCATCCGCAGCAAATATCCGAAAGCCAGATTGATGATTGTCGGAAGCGGGCCGTATGAAAGCGCCTGCCGTGTGCTTGCAAAGACGCTTCGAGTTGATAACAGCATTACTTTTATGGGGATGCTGAAGCGGGACGATGTCTGGCGTGCGTATTGTGCAGCCGATACGTTCGTTTTTCCTTCGGTGACCGAAACTCAGGGGCTTGTGTTGAGCGAAGCATTGACAGCAGGGTTGCCATGCGTCGCTGTCCGTGCCTCTGGAACTCCCGATGTAATCGAAAACGAGGTTGATGGGTTCCTTACGGATAATTCCGTCAGCAGTTTTACAGGCCCGGTCTGCCGGTTGATCTCCGATCAGACGCTCAGAGCTCAGTTGTCAAAATCAGCTGTGAAGGAATCTGCCAGGTTTACCGTCGATGTGATGATCGATAAGTTCGTGAAGTTCTATCAGTCCGTATTATAGAGGAAGAGAGGATAAAGTTTGGAACATATTCTGCAGGTAATTGCCGCCTGGATTACAGCTCAGATAAGCGTACTCGGATATGCCGGCGTAGCATTTCTCATGGCTATCGAAAGCGCGTGCATACCCCTTCCGAGTGAAGTAATCATGCCATTTTCCGGTTACCTGACCATACATTCCCAGGCTAACCCAAACCCGATGTCGCTATTTGGAGTAGCCGTTGCAGGCGCACTCGGATGCGTCATAGGATCGGTTGCATCCTATTGCGTCGGTTTATACGGAGGACGCCCTTTCATCGAGCGCTATGGCAAATATGTTCTTATAAGGCAAAAAGATTTGGACACTGCGGACCGGTGGTTTGCCAAATACGGCAATGCAGCTGTGTTTATTTCCAGACTGCTGCCCGTTGTAAGGACTTTCATCTCATTTCCAGCAGGTATCGCGCGTGTGCGGTTTTCTACTTTTGTCGCGTATACGTTCCTTGGATCGCTTCCCTGGTGTCTGGTGCTTGCCTATGTTGGTAGAGTCCTTGGTAAGAATTGGACGAGTTTGAGGGGCTACTTCCACAATGCCGATGTGGTGATCGGTGTGCTTGTGATTGCAGGCATCGCGCTCTTTATATACCACCATGTGAAGCCGGAGAAGAAGAAAATCAGCGAATAAGCGTTATCTTTACTTCACGGACAATTCTTGATAAACTACAAATAGATGATAATCTGTCGCAAATCTTAATACCCAATCGAGTGAATTTATGGGTTGATTCAAACCGGGCACTAAGGCGATTGCCCATTATGTCCGATAATGAGACTGACCCGGTAATTGTACGAGGAAGGATCTATCTTGTCGGAAGAATCTGCAGTCGACAAAATAAAAGAAAAGCTCCATCGCGCACTTAAGTCCAAAGCAGTGCTTTCGGAGAGAAGCAAACAGCTTACAAAGCAGGTCGAGGATCTTCAGAGAAGAGAAGAACAGACCGAGCAAGTCATGTGTGAGCTTCTCGAACGCCAACGCGAGCTCAACTTTATGCTCCATCGCTCGAACTCCGTTCTCTATCGCATACAAGAAGCAAACAATGTCCTCTCAACCGAGTTTACGGAGCTTGTGAAGGAGCTGCCTGCCCCGAATGCGCCTGATTGGGAAGACCGCGTCAACCGTATAAACGAGTTGTTCAAAAAGACCGGATCAATAGCCGATGAGATGCAGGAAGATGTATTCAAAAAAGGTATCGGCGCTGATATATCTTCTTCCCAAACCGATTCAGCGGAGCCGGAGCCGAGACCAGCAGAGCCGGTTGCCACAAAAGAACCCGAACTCGAAAATGAGCCGCAGCAGGAAGATATTCCTTCAGTGGAGTTCACCGATAGCACCGGACTTGACGCTGCAGCCAATTCAGAGACGGAGAACGAAGAAGAACCGTATGATCCGGTTATAATCGACGCCCAGTTTTCAGACCCCGACCCGGTAGACCCGTATATGAGAAATCGTTTGGACCAGTTGTTCGGCCAGGCGGGTGTAAACACCCGTAAATCTGATGCTCAGAAGCCTGCCGGTGTCCCCGACGGCGGTGATAAATCCGGCTTCCTGACTCAGCTTTGGGATAAATTATCCGGTAAGAATAAAAAGAACGGAAATTACAAAAGCGAAGACTTCACACAACTTGAGCCGGAAATGATCGAGCCAGAACTGGAATCCGAGCCAGAACCGAAGTCAAATCAAGATCCGGAGCAGGAACCTTCGGAGAAAAAGGCTGCAGATGAGTTGGTGAGCGCTATCGCAGATTCTCAAAAGGCTGCAGTTACGGAGTTGTCAGGCTTGCTGGATGACACGGCTGATGAAGTAGAGCACATTTTGATGGATTTTATCCCGGAGTATGAACGCGGGACTGAATATCCAGATTCCGGCGAAGTATCCGAGCCTGCAGCCGTGCAGAAGTCTTTCTGGTCAAAGCTGGTTTCTAAAATCAATGAAGAAAGACGGAAAAGAGCACTTGCTGCAATAGCCAGAGTCACAGCAAGAAGGGCACGCCACTCCAGCGCGCATAGTTAAGAGGCAGCGCCTTCCTTTTCGTCCAGTACTGCCCTGTAACGTCTGATCAGCTCGGTAAACTGATCCATCTCCGGCTTCTTTTCTGCCCTCAGTGCGTAAACGCCGCGCTCGATTCTCTCGAACCACCCGTAATGGTTGTCATACAATATATCAAGCGTTTTATTGCCTGTTCCAAGCTCCCGAAGTTGTTTTGGTGTGAGCGGGCCGAACCTGTCCAGGCAGCAGGCGATATGAATGGCATTCTCCCGATAGGCAGTTACGAGCTTCCTGTGGAAACTACCGCCATGGTTGAAGTCTCCTGATCTTGATTCTATCTCGCGCAGCACGGCGCGCTTTGCTTTCGGCTGTTTCTTGCGCTGATAAGGGAGCGGGTGGAAGATAACCTCCACAGAATGGCTGTTTTGTCCCAGGTGCACAAAGATAAGCCCGATTTCAAGCCTTCTCAGCAGATGCCTGATACCCTTCCACTGCTTGGTCCTCGTTCCTGAAGCAGGGTAGGGCAGGGCGATATAGACCGAGCCGGTAATCTTCTGGCGCTCAGTCGCCTGAATGAGAAGCGCGGTGTTGAAGGCGCGTTTCAGCTCGATGACTATCAGTTCATCGTCTTTGACAGCAGTTACATCGCAGTTCATTACTTCGCTTCGCACGGTATATCCATGTTTTGTGAGGTAATCATATATGGGGTTATATAGATCGGTTTCGGCAACTAAGCCGGATGTATTACGTGACATGGCGGTTTCATAATACATCACCGGCGTTATTTGCTGCAATGCGGGGAGTATCCATATTTCACAGGCTGATACCCCTATGCACAAGCTTGTTGTTATCCGCTTCAAATCCACAAGAACGCATAATTGCATCTATCGGGCTGCCTATGACGGGTTGTGTGTCGAATGATGTGACTTCGACTTTTCGATATGGCCGGATTGGCCACGGGCTGTCCATAAGATGAGCAAGAGTTGATATGATTGCAGGTATGTCTGCCTCATCAACATCATCTTGCATCCTGATTGTGCCGGAACCAAGCTCAAGTGTGAGTGCAGGTTTACCACCGAACAGGACTGCGTAGTTTGAAGGCAATCTGTTCATCCGGTAAGCTCCTGCGTCAAACGGCCCTGCTGCCGAATACAGATACGCCGGGTCACAGGAGTTAATTATTACCGGAGAGTCATCGGATGCGGAGTTGGTAAAGCCAACCCTTGATCTGCCGAGCAGCTCATCGACGGCTTCAGGCAGCCCGAACTGTGCGCCGTCCAGCCCATCCACGAAATATCCGCGTTCTATCTCACCGGAGAGTTCCATTCGCTGGTATATTTCGTAAAGGTCGTTCCAGATGACTTCGATCTCGCCTGTTCTATACACGATATCTTTTGCCACAACGCCGTAGCGTTCCAGTAGAATCCGCGCGTAAATCTCTAAACAGTCTTGCCTATCGGTATTGGGGCTTCCGAGTGATGAGAGAAGCACCCACCTGCCGGGGTTTGCATCCGGCGGGCGGGTGAATGTCTTGGCGACTCGAGACCTTGCGCGGTAGAACTGCTTTTTATCTACCGTTCTCGGAGGGACTTGCATTTGTTGCCGGGGCGATACCGTTGGCGGTTTACCTGATCTAAGGATTTTGAAATAGTCGTGCGTAACATCTCCTGACCAGATCATCTCCCATAAAACACTCTGTACGATGCGCGAATCGAGCCCTGTTTCAAGAACAAGATCGATAACGAAAGATGCTCCACGGTTTTTGAGTGCTCTATAAACGGCATCCCTCTGCCCGTTTGTGTTTCCATTGTTTTCTGCTTTATCCAGTATCGAGTAGAGTTCACTGAAACCTTCTCTTGCAACGAATGCGACTGTTCCGTGTTTCTTGTCGCTTGCTGACCGGCCTACCCAGACGAACTCAGCAGAGCTGCACAGATTATCTATCTGCTCAACCCCGAACCGTTCCACTCTCCTCGCAAGTATATCCGGTTCCCACACGCTATAAGGGATCCGGACGGCCTCAAGCTGCCGGAGTATTGTGCGAACGCCGTCAGGCCCCTGTAATCTGGTCTCAGGGTGCAGATGTTGCCATTTGAGAAGAAACGTTTGATACTGCTGCGGGGAAACCGGTCTTGCTTCCAGCTTCTGCATAGCAAGAGTGCGCCTGTAAATAGTTTCCAGATTATCAGGATGCGTCCACCTGGCAATTTCATAACCGGGAGCGGGCGGAATTTCTATGAGTCCTCCCTGTGATGCAAGTCCATTCACGATATTCGCGACAAACTCCGCTGGCAGACCGTAGTCAGCGGCAATATCCGCTGGAACAACAACCCCTCTGTTCGATATATGCCTTTCGATTATGCCTGCGAAAGCTGCAAGCTGCAGTGTATAGTCATCCGACGTAGCTTGAATATACTCTTCCAGATAATCACATGCTACGAACCGGCTGGGCCTTTCAGCATGTGGAAGGACTATTCGCACAAGCCTGCCCTCTTCAAGCAGCGCATCAAACATTTCCGGCTCAGTGCACCTCGAAATGCAATCTTCTTCGGGAATATCCCCAAGCTGCCTTATGAGTTCATACAGTTCTCCCGCTGTTCTTGCGCGGCTGTGGTCTCCTCTGCCCTGAAGTTGATCGTCCAACCCGGATATAGCCCGTTCATCGAGCATACGGTTGACCTTGCCGTCGATCAGCTCATCGACCAGTCTGCGTTCAATCGGAGCATTCCGCTTTCTGCTCTGAACTTTAGGGTCATCCCCCTCGTACTGGTATATCATCTGGAAATTGAGGAGTATGGCTGAAGTAAATGGAGACGGCAGTTGCCGCTCAACCACACTTACTTCAATCTCGCCGGACTGCACCTGCCGGAGTATTTCCTGCAGTTCACTAAGTTCCAGATAATCCTGCAGGCATTCCCTCAGTGTTTCGACGACAATAGGAAAACCGTCAAATGCTTTTGCTATGTAAAGCAAATCTCTTGATTTCAGCCGCTGGAGCCAGAGTGGGGTCCGTCTGCCGGCTCCGGCCCCAGGAAGCAGCAGCGCCCGTGCCGCATTTTGCCTGAAGCGCAGGCCGAAAAGCGCTGTATCAGGAAGGTCCTCAGCGATAAGCTCATATGCGAGATCCGGTGTAAGTTTCTTAAGGAGCGAAAATGGCGGCGGAGTGTCTCCTTCAGGCAGTTTGAACAGAATTCCATTGTCGCCGCTGATCGTCTCAGGAACTACTCCAAGCTCTTTTTTCATCAGTGCAGAAAGTGCAATACGTAAAGCGTGGTGAATTCTTCCGCCGAAAACGCTCAGAAGCGCGAGACGGGTGCTGCCCAGCTCATCGACAAAACTCTCCAGCACTATACGTTTATCGGTTGGTAGCCCTGACTTGTCTTTAGTCCCGGTCTGCGTTTTTACGAAGTTGCACAAATTGCATGCGGACCTCATATCCACAGGGAGGTTTTCAGCTACCCATTTCTCTGCCTTGTCGTCCATTTCGGCGATATTGCGCAGCATTTCGCCCATTTTTCTGCCTGTGCGAGCCGATCTGGGAACACTCTCACCCCGCCAAAACGGCATTTTTGCTTGAACCTGGGAACCGTGTGAAACAATAACCCTGTCAGCTTCTATCTTCTGTATCTTCCAGCCGTTCGTACCGAGTGAAAACGTATCACCTTCGCGTGACTCATACACAAATTCTTCGTCAAGCTCTCCGATTTTTACATGTGCATCTGCTAGATATACGCCATATTCCCCCGTGTCCGGGATTGCGCCGCCGTTTGCGATCACCAGCCGCTGAGAACCCGGCAGCGGCGATATCCGCCCGGTAAGCCTGTCAAACGAGACTCTGGCACGGAGATCCTTGAATGCTTTGGACGGATACCTGCCGGTTACAAGCTGAAGCGTCAAATTGAAGGCTTCTTCGGAGAGTTCTTTGAACGTATAAGTGCGTTTTACTGTGCGATAGACATCTCCCCAATGGGTATCCTCGATTGCAGCCATAGCAACAATCTGCTGGGCGAGAATATCGAGACAATTTTTAGGGACATTGATGGGTTCGACATCGCCGTCGATCATCCCCTTCGCAATACTCACCGCCTCGACCAGATCGGGATTGGTTTTTGCGAGCACACGGCCTTTACTTATCGCAGTATGGACATGCCCCGCGCGGCCGACACGCTGCAGGCCGCGTGAGACCTCCTTTGGGGATTCGACCTGGCATACAAGCTCGACTGCGCCCATATCTATTCCAAGTTCGAGCGTTCCGGTAGCTACTACACCCTTCAGCGTGCCGTTTTTAAGCGCTGCCTCCGTACGCCGCCGCAGTGGTGCGGACACGCTCCCGTGGTGCGGTTTTACGATCTCCTCACCGGCAAGATCATTTATTCCAAGCGTCAGATTTTCAACAATCCGCCGCGTGTTGGCGAAAATAATCGTAGATTTATGCGTACGGACAAGGTCCAGCAGCCTTCGGTATATCGAAGGCCATACGGAGCCGTCTTCGGGATGCCGCAAATCATCGCATGTGCATACGACCTTCAAATCTACCTGCCTGCGCACGCCGGTATCGACGATTTCTACCTGGCGCGGCTCCCCATCATCGTCAAATCCGCCAAGGAAACGCGCTACTTCAGAAAGAGGCTTCTGTGTCGCAGAAAGGCCGATTCGGACAGGTGAGTTTATGCAGATATGCTCAAGCCTTTCGAGAAGGACCGATAAAAAGACGCCTCGCTTATTGGGGCAGAGCGCATGGATCTCGTCCACAATGACATATCTCACCGTATCGAAGATATTTCTTGCTGAAGACGTGAGCATAATATGCAGTGATTCAGGAGTCGTGATCAGAATATGAGGAGGCTTTTTGAGCATCTTTCTACGTTCATTCGCGGGAGTGTCCCCGGTACGAACAGCCGTCTTGATGCTTGGGATCGGGCAGCCCATTTTTTCTGCGATCTCATTTATTTCAGAAAGCGGGGATGCGAGGTTGCGCTCAATATCGTAGTTCAAGGCTTTCAAGGGCGAAATGTAGAGGATTTCAACCCCATTTTCGGGAGTCTGGCCGGAAGCGAGGTCGCAAATTACGCGGTTTATACCTGCGAGAAAGGCCGCAAGCGTCTTTCCTGAGCCGGTCGGTGCGAGGATAAGCGTGTTTATCCCCCGGTCGATCAAAGGCCAACCCTGCTTTTGCGGTTGGGTCGGTTGACCGAACTTCTCGACAAACCATTTTTTGATAGCCGGATGGAAGCTGGCAGGAAATTCCGATGACATATTACCAATTATCTCCTGCCTATTTTAGCTAATCGAGTCTATATAAGTCTACTCGCTAAGTAGTTGCCAATATGCTACTTGCTGCAATATCTATTCGACAGTGGCTCCGGAATCGAATTTACTCTCCAGATAGCTTCTTGGAGCGACCCATCCATTCTTCGGAAGCTCACTTTTATCCAGGTCTTTCTTGATGGACCAGCCGTCGGGGATTGTGCCGCGCCCCCAGGGGGCTGTGACACCTTCCGGGTGTATTCCAAGGTGTATATGCGAGTTGTCCTGCTCGGCTATTCTTGCAATCTGCTGTCCTGCCTTAACTTGAGTCCCCTCTTGAAGAGATGAGTCAACGTGGCCGTATACAGCATAGAACGAGCCTCCGTCCGGTAGATCATGCTTAACCCAGAGTGCCTTGTTTTCAGTGTTGTAGTTGGTAGTCTTGTTTGCGGCTATTACACCGTCCGTCAGTGCATAGACCGGCGAATTCGAGTTGCTTCGGATATCTATTCCAAGGTGACTGTAGTGGACGGGGTAGGGTGGATCATCCTGATCGGTCGCCAGCCAGCCAAAGAGCTGCGACTCTCCCGGCGGCTGCTGGATATTGCCGTCACCGCTCCAGACATAGCTGGTCGGATAGTAAAACCTGGACGAATCATCAGGAGAGCCCGGACTGGGCGTCCCTCCGTCATCTTCATCATCTCCACCTCCGCAGCCGAGGAACAACGCTAACAAACAGGCGAGTGCCAGAGGGCATAACACTAATACGAGACACTTTCGCATGGCAGAATTCTCCTTCGCATATCGAACTGCTATCGGATGTAGCTCTATGACCAGGTTTTTTCTACCCTTTGCGGACAGGATGGAAACACATGAGGCAGTGGATAAAACAAAACCACGCTCGCATCATTAAGCGAGCGTGGTGTCGCGATAAATCTGATATTAGAGTGAAGTCACTTATATGCGCTTGAGTCCCATTGACTCCCAGAGCGCATTTGCCCTCTGGGAATAAGCTTTGGCGTCGTCAATCAGCGGTCTTTCAAGGATTTCCTGAGTGTCCGCATGAATCGCACCGTCTCGCGCTACTTCTGAACCCGCTTTCTTGACGGCATCCACATACCACGTGATAATATCGCGTGCTTCGGGCATCTTAAGGAGCACACCACCGGCGCAACAGATGATGTTCGGCTTGGCAGGTCTGAAACCCTGCGCGACACTGTTGAATATCTGCTTCATGCCGTCAAAATGGACCTGTTCCGGGAATGCGCTGTTCGAGATTAGCACGACTGCCTTCGGTTTGAAGTCCTTATACCGGCTCGGATGCGTCGATATCCCGTCCTCGAAATCAATAAACGGCTGCCAGAACGGTACAAGCCTGTCGGTGAAGTCCTTCATAATGCCTGTGAAGTTGAAGAAATAAAGCGGCGAGCCGAAAATGAGTATTTCAGCACAGCGTATTTTCTCCAGGAGTTCCGCCATATCGTCTTTGAATACGCAGACCCCCGGTGTTTTGAACCAGCAGGACAAACAACCGACACAGCGCTCGATTTTCTTCTCTTTGAGGTAGACAGTTTCTGTCGAATCCCCGGTTTGTGCCGCGCCATCAAGAAAAGCGCGAATCAGCACCTCAGTATTGCCTGCAGACCCCTTTGGGCTCCCATTTATCGCTAGTATGTTCACTTACGGACCTCTTTCAACAGATATTTAAAGGCACTCTAGTAGTATAGCGGAAAATGACGGAGAAAAGGGATTGTGGATCAAAATAGCAAGAGAAAAGGGGTGGAATTGGCTTGTTTTTACCTATTTGTGGAAATGCGGAGCTAGGAACGTATACGATAATTTTAGCTTCGGCGCAAAAAGCGTGCGCCGAAGCATTTCAAAATTCCTCCAGTGCTACGATTTGCAGTGGAGTTGTCATGCATCCACCTCTTATGTCTATCCAACTGGCAAAAATTCTAGTTGGCTCAATAGGAATGCTAACTACCTCAGCATGTCTAGGTGGCATATCACATACTTCTATAGTCTCACTTGAATGATATATGTCCTTATCTCCAACATTTAATGCAACATCACCGGCATAAGCTGTATCACTAGTGTTCACCACCTTAATTAACCTAGATGGAACACCCATACCGTTAGGAAGAAAAGACTTTGATATCCTGCAGTATAATTTAATGGATGCAGCGTTCTCATGGCGTTTTGTTCTTCTAGCAGTCTTCCAATTCTTGTTCCATTGATATAACTTTTCACTCAACCCGATAACCGCCATTATCGCTAGACAAAACTGGATAACGTTAAAGACACCATTAACATAGAACTGCGATTTCAGCCATTCCATCGCTTGAACACCTCACACAATCTATAGACCTACTTTGTATGCTTTGGCGCGCGTTTTCTACGCAGAAGTTCCATGATCGACACCCATGGACTTATCATCAGGATTAAATACATTATTACTAACTGTATGTTACGTTGGTATCCTGATGCTGTCAATCCTTTTCATATTCATAGCCCTTCGGACTCGTCCGGAGAACCCATCGGAGAAAACAGAGAAAAACTGCCCGAAAGATCCTCCTCCGCTGAGGCTTTGGCGGATGAAGAACCGGTTGAGAGCATTTTGGGGTAACAATTGGTAGAACCCAGTCCAAAGGAGTTTGTCACAAATTCGCGCGGCGTACAAAGCAAAACCACGCTTACATCGTCAAAAAATGAGCGTGGCGCAGCTCACATACATGAACAATGAGAGACGATTAAGCCTCTCTGATGATGGTGGAGGCGCCGGGACTCGAACCCGGGTCCAAAGAAGAGCTGACAGAGGCTTCTACGAGCGTATCCCGCGTTTTAGTTCTCGCTTGTCAGACTCCCACAGGCGGGATTCCTTCAAGCCAGTTCGTATTGTGTCCTCTTCCCGTTACGAACGTATAGGAAGGAGCAATTCGGCTCTATTGACACCTGTATCCGGCCACGCCGAAATAGACCGGGCAGATGCGCTAGCTAATTAAGCAGCGAGTGCGTACTGATTTGTGCCGTTTATTGGCTTGCCGCTTTTTACGAGGCCAGCGGCGCCTCGGCCCGCAACCAAAGCCGCTACTTCCCTGTCGACTCCATTCGCCCCCACGTATTCAGTTTCGTCATTATTATACCGCATTCATACCCTAAAATCAACGATGAATGCTTGTTTGTTCCACATTCAAAAGCTCTTTAGCAGGTAGCGACTGGTGAATACCGCCGCTCATGTGTTAAAGTTAGAGTATATTGTTCAGATGCTCATAAATTAACGAGTATTTGAAACTTTTCCATGCCCGCTGGCCGTCTATACAGATGAGCCCACTCGTGTGGCTCCGGAGGATTGTATAATGCGCAGAACCTGCATTTTAATGTATATAGTTGTGATATGCCTGAGTGCCTTTGTTCCGGTCTGTGCCCAGACAATGGATGTGAAATATGCCTCGAACGGGGAGTTTACCGCAAAAGACAAGAGTATTCACAGGTGGAAGATAGATGGCGCGCATACATTGATCTGGGATGGGCAGCCGTATATCCCGGTAGGAGGCGTATTCTACTCCAGATATATCTGCATCGGCCAGACTGAGGAAAACTGGCAGGCCGACGTAAAGTCATTGGAGACGATAAAGGCATCGGGGATCACCGAGCTGCTTCTAAAGGCGATAGGCCCGGCTACCAGGACAAAACCGGCGGCATGGCAGAGGCTCACAGATTATCTCGATGATAACGGCTTCACTTACGGAATAGATCTCGCCGATGGCCCGAAATCTCCGCTGAGCGGCAATATAATCGAGCCCGCCAAATATAGAGTTGCCGATATAACGAAGGATACGACTTTTACATTCAATATGCCCGATGTTACCTCTGCGCTTTGGATGCTTTGCGGAGCGACCGACGGCACTGTTATAGCGAGCGGAGGCGCGTCCGTATCCGGCGGGAAAGTAAGGGTGGACATAAAGGCCCGTTCCGACCAGAGCTGCGTGCTCCTGCTGTATCCTGAAAAGGAGTTCTCGAATGGCGGGCAGTCCGGCGTGGAAGATATATGGAGCGGATTCGATGAATTTCGAGACAGGTTGCTCGCATTCGTGTCCGCACTCAAGTTCGGCAAAGGATTCCGCTTTTTCGTCGATCCTCTTACCAGTAAAATGGACTTCCCCGGAGATATGCCCAATGTAATCCCGGATTCCTCCGATTTCAGGCTAGAATTCGAAGCGTATCTGTCGAAAAAATACCAGAACATAGGGGCGCTCAATATCGCCTGGGGGCTGATCGGTGCAAACATGGTTTCGTTTCAGGAAGCTGCCAGAATGATGCCACTCTGGCAGGGCATGCGGGGAATTCCTGAGATTTACGACAGAGCAAATGGCCATTGCTACAAAATAGATACCCCAAGGGCTAAAGTCTGGGATGATTTCCATGATTTCCGCGATACATCCGCACAAAACTACCTTAATACTGCCGCTGACTTGTTGAAGAAAAACGCTGCGGATGTTCCCGTGATATACAGAGCAGCCGGTATGCACCGTATTTTGGCTAATTCCAAGCCTCGCGGCGGCTTCGACGGACTAGGTGTCGATTGTTACGGCCGCGGACAGGACCTTGTTGTAAATACAGCCGGTCCGGTTTATTCGACTGCTGAAGAAGCGGTGTGTTCGATGTGGTTTGTTGTAACAAGCACGATGGACACCGCTGCAAAGGTAAAGTCAAGTCCAGGTTATGAGAGCAGGGATGCCATGTTCGCAGACCTCGACACACTGGGGGAGATCGGGGTAAAGGGAATATTCGTCAATGGGCTTCAGGTCCTGCCCGATGAGATGTGGAAAAACCATTCCCTTGTCCTTGCGCCGGAGCAGTTGGGCTGGCTGAAGGATTTCAAAGACAAATTTCTGAGTGATCAGCGCGCTTCGTTTGTGCCGTATGTCGTGTACTATCCATCCGAGCCGGTTATGGGCGCTGAGACAAAGCGGCTCGGCCCGGGGAAGTGGTGGCTGCCGAGTCTTCGCTATGGGACCGGATTCAAGTACGGTGATACTCTTGCTGGTTACACGATGCCAGACCAGCAGGGAGTGTGTCTTTTCAGCAGGACCGGCAGTACAACTGTTACTTTTCCGCTGCAGAAAGGCCAGAAACCCACGCTTGTTTTCCCGCAGGACCCGAGCGGTGTCTTCACAATAACTAAAAAGGGATTTACTGTAGTACTCGGTGACACCCCGGTCCTGATTTCGGGGCTTGATGAGCGGCAAATGTTCCCACTAGAGGTTGTAAGCAAAGAACTGGCCAAACTGGGGCCGCTTGTGGCTCGCGCAAAAGCGACAGACAGCAGGGTTCCCGATGCGGATATTGCGACAAACCGCGCAAAAACGGTGTTGAAAAACGGTCTTCCCGCCGTAGCATACGATATCGCGCATACTTTTGTAGAACAGATCGGAGAAGAGATTGGAACTTATGCGTGGATTGAAGGGGAGAATACGATCTCTCACAGCTTCAGCCAGGTGGTTTCCTCACTTCATGCCAGCAATGGGGCATATCTGTCGCTCAGCACAAAGCTGCCGCCCCCTATGAGCCCGTACACGGCATCTTATGCGGTGGAAATTACCAAAACTGCGCTTCACGATGTATGGATAGCCGCTTCAGGTGTCGACGCAAGCAGTACAGCGATCAGTTTTTCATTCGATAACGAACCATGGCAGCAGGCAGCCTGTTCTGTGCAGGGAGCCAGCTCTCCAGGGTTCCAATGGGTGCGTATCGGCAGTGTCAATTTGGCGCAAGGTGCGCACACGTTTCAAATTCGCCTGGATTCACCGAATTCTGCCGGAAATTACGAGCTTGGGATAGATGCGATAGTAGTAAGTCCGGGTGAATTCAAGCCGGACGGGATTGTTAAGCCGTAAATATCAAGGAACGGAACAGCTGTCAGGTACATAACCTATTGCTGCATCGGACTGCTTGATCTGAAACGGTAATAATTTAACAGGAGTATTTTGTTGCGAGATTTGTTTTTTCTTTTGACTGTCGCGGTCGGACTTGGAGCTGATGCGTTCTCGGTCGCGATATGCGTAGGGATGGCAGGCGCGACGTCAAAACAAAAAATCAGGCTGGCTTCGGGGTTTGGCGCTTTTCAGTTTATCATGCCGATAATCGGCCTGGCTCTTGGAACAGTTTTCGGGAAAATTGTTGGTTCGTATGCAAGTTTTATAGGCGGTATACTCCTGTTGACGCTCGGCGGGATAATGGTGTGGAAAGCACTGTCGGAAGACGGGTTGGAGTGCCCTCCTATGATCCACAACAGCTTCTTTGCGCTTGTGGCAGCATCTGTCGGCGTCAGTATAGACGCGCTCGCCGTCGGTGTCGCATATGCACTCAGTATAAAAGGTATCCACATACTTCCTGCAAGCGCTGTGATCGGCATCGTAGCATTTGGAATGACTGTCGCTGGCGTCGAGATAGGCGGGCAGATCGGCAAATTACTGCACCGGCGCGCACCATTCGTCGGGGGGATGATACTGGTCCTGCTTGGTATTCTTATATTGGTAGGATTCAGGCTTTGAGGGCCTAAAATCGCTTGCCCGGTAGGGATCCTACCGAGAAATTATGCCTTCGCTCTGTTCTCCAGCTCATCCGGCGGCGTATCCATCAGATTATCCTCCGTATCGGGCTCGACGTGCGTGATGACATGTGCTCCGGGGAATTTATCGCGTATGCGATCCTCTATCTCTTCAGCGAGATCGTGAGCATCACCGATACTCATTACTTTGGGCACAAGGAGATGAACATCTATTTGTCTGTACGCGCCTGATTTACGGGTGCGGAGCTTGTGAAATGCGACGATCTTCGGTTCAGAATGAAGGATATCGGTGACAATCTTTATTTCTTTTGCGGGAAGCCGGATATCCACAAGCGGCCCGCCTGCCTCTTTTGTAAGGTCATATGCCACCTTGAATATCAGTCCGGCTACGACAACCGCTATGACGGGGTCGAGAATGGAAAGACCTGTAATTTTGATGAGTACAAGGCCGGCGAAAACTCCGGCGGATGTCCAGACATCAATACGCAGGTGATGTGCATCAGCCGCAAGCGCGACAGAATCGGTTTTCTCGGAAACTTTGAAAAGCCAAAGAGATATGAGGAAGTTTGCTGTCATTGAGATGAACATTATTATAATGCCGGGTAGTGTGTCGATCTGACGCCCGGAGCGAAACTTGAGAAACGCTTCATATAGTATATATCCGGCTGCGATGAATATCAGGATAGCCTCGACTACACCGGAAATATTCTCTATCTTCCCGTGACCGAATGGATGCTCATCATCAGCAGGGACATCGGCTGCGCTGACGGAGAAAAAAGCGATAAGCGATGCCGCAAGATCCGTGGCGGAGTGGATCGCTTCGGAAATAATACTGACCGAGCCTGTAACAAGCCCAACAATGAGCTTCAGCGTGACCAAAATTGAATTAGATAAAATTGATAGTGCTGCTGCGCCGCGTTTGGTTTTCATTTACTACCTCAAACAAATAGACCTGTGGTCCTTTTTTATAAGTCCCACAGGTCAGACCTGCTGCTCCTTAAGCTGAGCCCGGCACCGCCTTACGGATAATTATACGTAAGACCGCCTGATCAGTAGATTTGCTACATTGGGGATTATACCAACATATTATAGATTTCACAATATAAAATTTCACAATTTCACAGCCGATTGCTAATGCTGAACCATTTTGCTATACTCGAAATGTGAATAAAAAACATAGTCGGTACTACTCAAAATCTGCAATAATCGCCTTGATCCTGGTGTACATAGCGCTGTCTGTCGCGTCGGCATTGGTGACGAAGCTGCGCTGCGGCCCGGATGAACCGGCGCATTTTATTTACGTGCGTGAGATAGGTGAGCATCTCAGGTTACCTGAACTGTCGCATGTGGAAACACACGAAATATCACTTCATTCAAGCCATGAGGCGCATCAACCGCCGCTCTATTATGCTCTTGCGGCTGTGCCGTATTCCATTTCGCGTCTATTTGGAGCCGGTATAGACACTTCCTGGCTTATTGTCCGTTTGTTTACCACGCTTACCGGCGCAGGATGGGTTTATTTTCTTTACAGGCTTTCGAGTGAGTTTTTCCGCAAGAACAGATACTTCGCTGTTCTTGGCGCGGCGTGCGTGGGACTGATGCCTCTATCGACGTACATCGGCGGCGTAGTAAATAACGACGCATTGGTCTCGCTGCTCTTTACTGCGGCGCTATGGCTGATAATCAAATCGATTAAGCGCGGATGCATCAGCAGAAAGGCAGCATTGCAGATCGGAGCAGTTTCCGGGCTTGCGATTCTCACCAAATCACAGGGACTGTTCCTTCTTCCTCTGGCCGCGATAGCCGCACTGATCATAGCGAAACGCAAAGGGTGGGGGAATTCGGTTACGACAGTAGGAAATGCAGTGATTGCAATACTGTTTGCCGGTCTGGTAAGCTCCGCATGGTTTATTCGGAACAGATACGTGTGCGGCTCGTTCATAACGCAGTCATTATACAATCCCATGGACTTATCGAACGCCAGCCTGGGGCTCGCCGGACGGATATTTATAGTCCAACTGGTCACGACACAGCTTTTTGACTACTTCTGGACCCCGTTCTGGTTGATTTCCGGGTTCATAGATGTGATGTGGTATCAAAAACTCCTGATGGTATTCTGCGTATTCGTTTTGATCGGGGTTCTGGTTCACCTGCGGAATAGCAGGCGCTCTAAATCGACCGAATTCGACTGCCGGGAGGATGTCTGGACATTTATGGCGCTGCCGGGGATATTGATTCACATCTTTCTATTCAGACATACACTCTGGGTAGACCAGGGGGCTCTCCAGCAGGGCAGGTTGCTTTTACCTGCTGCCGGGATACTGTCCGTAGCCGTGATTGTTGCGTTTTACACGCTGATCAGCCGGCCTATCACGGCGATTATAATGCGGATTACTAACAGTATGAAACCAGTAAAGTATGAAACAGTGCAGTCAGGAGTTAACGCCGTACTGGGAATACTCCTGATTATTGGGCTGTTTGCGGCAAATCTGAGCGTGCTTCACGGAATCGCAGCTTACTACCGGATTCACTGACCGGATACGTTCTTGGGGAAAGAAACCGTGAATGTGCTTCCTCTACCGAGCTCGGTTTCGACTGTAATAGTCCCGTTGTGTGCGTCCATGATGTCCTTTACTATCGCGAGTCCCAGTCCTGTGCCTCCGATCCTTCGTGAGTGGGCTTTGTCGACTCTATAAAACCGCTCGAAAATCTTCGGAATCTCGTTCTCAGGGATCCCAATGCCGGTATCGAAAACGATGAGCGAGACGGAATCATTGTCTTCCGCGGCGCTTATCGTCACCATGCCGCCCTCCGGGGTATACTTTATCGCATTTCTCAGAAGATTATCCAATACCTGCTCTACCTGTTGCTCGTCTGCATGAACAACAGGGTTGCCTGTCGTATTGATGATAAGCGTGACATGGTTATCCACAGCTTTGCTTGTGTTGAAATTGGTTACTCTTGATACAAGTGAGTTTATATCGACGTTTGTCACTCGCAGCTTCCGGCTTCGGCTGACACCCTTAGCTATCTCGAGCAGATCATCGATTAGAAGTGACAGCCGCTCACTTTCCTTCGCGAGGTTTCTAAGGAACATGTTCAGAAGCTCAGGGTCATCTTTTGCTCCCGATAGAAGCACCTCTGCCGTCAGTCTTATAGCAGTAAGCGGAGTACGCAGTTCATGGCCTATATTGTCCAGGAACTCCTTTTGCGCGTCCTCGCGGCTGCGGGTGTCATTCAGATCCTGAAACACTACAGGCTCATCGGGAGCAACAGTATGATCTACTGCCGGATTTGCAGGCAGGATTCTATGTAGTTTAGTATCTTTTTTTAGCATTCTTCATCCGGCGACGAACTTATAGCCTACTCTGCGGATTGTCCGAATATAATTCGGTTTTGCAGGGTCTTTTTCTATCTTTTCTCTAAGCCACCGGATATGGACATCGAGTGTGCCGGTGTCGTACGCTGAATCACTGTTCCAGATGGTTTGGAACAGGAAGTTTCGCGTAAGTACCTCGTCGGGGTGTGCCATAAAAACCTTGAGGAGTTCGAATTGTTTCAAGGGCAGATGTATTTGGATGTTTCCAATGGACACACTTCTTTTTGGTATGTCCATAACAATATCACCTGCAGTTAATCTTGTCTTGCTATCCTCGGTAAGTGTGTTTCTGGATCTTCTTAGGACCGCGCGGATGCGTGCTATAAGCTCGCGAGCGCTGAATGGTTTTGTAATATAATCATCCGCACCAAGTTCAAGCCCCATGATGCGGTCCACTTCATCGGTTTTGGCTGTCAAAATGATGATAGGGGCGTTGTTCTCCTTGCGAAGAATGCGGCAGAGGTCCATACCTGAAATATCAGGCAGCATCAGGTCGAGTATTATAATGCTCGGAAATATGTTTCTTGCAGCGGTAAGTCCCGCAATTCCATCACGGGCAATTATTGCATCAAACCCATCTTTTTTAAGTGAATATTCGATGGAATCCGCAATTGGGGCCTCATCTTCGATTAGTAGCACTCTTTGATTCATAATATCTCCGGATTGCGAAAATAAACCACGTTGTTTATTGTGGCAATGTCTAGTAGCCAGAGCCTTTATTCATGAAGCGAACAATACTCTTTAGCGGCCAATCGAGAAATACCGGAAGCCGATCGCAGTCATTTGAACAGGTTCATAGACGTTTCTAAGGTCTATGAAAACCGGGTTATTCATAGAGTTTTTGACCTTGGTAAGGTCGAGAGCCCTGTACTGATTCCACTCAGTCAACAGAACAAGTGCATCGGCTTCTTCGGCTGCGGAATATTCGTCTTCTACGAACTGAACGCCGGGAAGCAGTTGGGCTGCGGTACTCATACTGACAGGATCGTGCACTTTGACTCGCGCACCATTTTCGATAAGCCTCGGTATTATTGTCAGAGAAGGGGCTTCCCTCATATCATCAGTCTCAGGCTTGAAGCTGAGGCCCAGGATGCCGATTGTTTTGCCTGCCACCGATCCGCCAAGCGCTTTGCGGATCTTATGTACCATCCGCGCTTTCTGAGCTTCATTGACTTCGACAGTCGTTTCGACGATCCTCATAGCGGCTCCGTGTTCCTGCCCGATCCTGAGGAGCGCACGGGTGTCTTTGGGAAAGCAGGAACCGCCATAACCGGGACCGGCATGAAGGAATTTTTTGCCTATACGGCCATCGAGCCCGATACCGCGAGCGACATCAGTCACATCGGCTCCGACAGCCTCACAGAGGCTGGATATTTCATTTATGAAGCTGATTTTAGTCGCAAGAAATGCATTTGCCGAATATTTTATAAGTTCAGCCGTTTCCAGGTTCGTGACTACGAACGGCCGCTCCAGGAGATAGAGCGGTTTATAAATCTGCATCATCACTTCGGCAGCACGGTCGGACTCGCGGCCGATTACGACCCTGTCCGGGTGCATGAAATCATCGATTGCGGCTCCCTCGCGGAGAAATTCCGGGTTGGATACTACATCGAAATCAGCGTCGGGATTGGTCTCTTTGATAATCCGGGCAACCTGCTTTGCCGTGCCTACAGGGACCGTGCTTTTATTCACGATAACGGTATAGCCCGACAGGTTTGATGCGATGTCCTTTGCAGCGCCATAGACATATGACATGTCAGCATATCCATCTCCACGCCTTGATGTCGGAGTTCCGACAGCGATGAACACTGCATCGGCGGAAGGTACCGCATCGCTGATATCCAAGGTGAATTGAAGCCGCTTCTTCGTGCTATTATTCAAAACCAGTTCGCGGAGGCCAGGTTCATATATCGGTATCTCACCTGCGTTAAGTGCTGAGATCCGATGCTCATCTGTATCAACACACATAACTGTATGCCCGAATTCGGATAAGCACGCCCCACTGACCAGACCTACGTAACCGGTTCCTATAATAGCTAATTTCATTCTGTGTTATTCTCCTGAAAGGGTATGGGCCAAAGCTGACCTTCTGAATCAGGCCGGAATGGCAGAACATGTTTTATTTCTTCTGAAAAGGTATCTCGAACGCGCTGATGGAATATCCGGGTAATTCGTATTCGAAACTGCCGTTTTTGACAACCCCTTTCGCTGTACGCATGCGGATGCCAATACTACCAGGATCGTTGTCTGCATCTGCCCCGCGCTTGTCCTCGGTATATAGAACAGACGCTTTGTACTTAACGCTAAATTGAGCGTCATCTATACGCATCCGCGATTTGACAGCGGACGAATGCCAGTTTATTGCGATAACACTCAACGAGTGGTTGTTGTCATCCACAGTTGCAATTGCATCGACATATGGTATCATCCCGAAGTCGGGTTCTGATGGAGCAAGCGACGGGACATGGAACATTTCCATACTGATCTTAACACTAACTGTTCTAGAGTGTAAATACTGAGAATATAATTGCAATGCATAATATGAAGGGGTTACATAATCAGGATTTGTGCGGATTGTTCCCCATGGGCCTTTATCGATAAGGTTCCAGTGGCAATATGCAGTGATTTGTTCGCGGGCCATTGCATTGATTAAGCCAGCAACCCATAACGCTGCTTTCAGTCGGCGTGTATATGCATCTCCATTCTTGCTCATATAGCCCATATTGCCTTCTGTAATCATGATGGGAATGGATCCTTTTGCATGGGCTGAGGCACTGTCATTTCTAATCTCTTCGATACGCTGTTCGAAACGTTTGCCTTCTGATTCAAGTATCTCCATCTCGGAGTCACCTGGGAACCAGAGTTCCTGTTTTTGACCTTCGAAATCCGTTGGGGCAATCTTTACACTGGATATGAATGCATTCCTGTCTTCTCTGCCTATTACCTTGTCGTTTGTGAAGGCCAGTGAGACGTTATGTGTCCCTTTATTCAAGCGACAGGTGTAGCTATAAGTTTGATAATCAGTGCTGCTGACAGTAAATGTATGTATAACTTTATTGTCGATACTTAAATCAATGAAAGCTCCAACCCCTTCGCACATCGTCCCATTGGCTGTTACAGTTATTGCATAGTTTCCAGGCTTATCAACCTTAACTTTGCGTGTGTGTGACGCGTTGGCATAATACGCCATAACCGGAGGCAGCCCTTTAAGCGTTGTGTAATAGTGTAATGCCCAAAAGTCGAAGTTGTTGGAGGCAGTTTCGAGCAGTGTTCGCCGCCAGCGGCTGTTATAATCTATTCCAGGCAGAACTGCTCCGACAGTTATATTGGGATCTACTTTCTTCATTGCCGAGGAGAACTTTGTGACTATATCGGAATACTGTTGAGGTGCCATCTGAGGTCTGAATAAATAAGGCTCATTGCCGATTTCCCAATATTTGACACCATATGGCTCTCTGTGGCCGTATTGTTCCCTTAACCACGCAAAATAACCTTTTGGGGCTTTGTCTCTTCCTCCGTAAGAATCAACTTTCCACTCGGAATTCGGGTTTGCAGGGACGGCTGAATTGCAGTATTCGACCCAGTTTGCGGCTTCCTGTGCTGTGCCGGAGACGATATTGACAGTAATAAGCTGTTCACCGCAGCCAATCTGCTTGCAGAAACTGAGAAACTCATCAGTGCCGAAGTTGTAGTTCGCCAGTGGTCCGAATTGATCGCTCAGGTTTGGCCTTTTGTAGCTTGGACCGATTCCCTGCCGCCAGTGATATTCATCTGCACGTCCGCCTCCGGGGAAACGCAGCAAACTTATCTTTAGTTCTTTGAATTTTGCTAAAGCGTAGGAGTTGTATACCCCGGAGTCCGTGCTTAAAAGGCCTCCGGCATTCCGAGATACAAGGATATTGTTCCCAAGCAGCAGTGGACTAACTTTCCCAATGGTTTTATTGGTATCAATATATATCGAAGCCAGTGGTTTACTCTGTGTAAGTGTGCTGCACCCCAACGCCAGAACAAAAGAGAGCGCCAATCGAAAATATATACCAAATATCTTTTCGGGTATTGTCAGCATCATTTTCTATTGATTAATTCAGTATATAAGTTCAGAGTCGAGCTAATGTAATTCTCTATCGAGTAATGCTGTTCAACTTTTTTTCGGCCCGCTAGACCCATCTCGGATGCTTTATCAGGATCGTCTATGAGTGTTTTCATACACTGTGCAAGTTCATCGACGTTCCCTGGCTCAAAAAGAAGTCCATCCGTGCCATGGTTCACGAGTTCCGGAATTCCGCCGATCTTGGATGCTATTACAGGCTTTCCGGCGGCAAGAGCTTCCAATACGACCATCGGACAGTTCTCATACCATTCGGACGGAACAATCACAAATCGCGATTCCTCAAGCTGCCTGAACAGGTTGTCGCCTGTCTGGAAACCCAGAAAGTTGACGTTTTGCTGTCCGCTGTCGGTCACTTTCGCCTGGCATTCCTCAAGGTATGGCCCACGGCCGGCCAGCCGTATCTCAAAATCGGGTAATTGCTTGGCGGCCTCGATCAATGTGCCTACACCTTTGAACGTTTCGATCTTGCCGACAAACAGTCCGTAGCTGCCTGGAGTAAAATTCGGAACGACAGACTTTGTATTTGCGTAATTTGGGAGCACCCTTATCTGACGTTCCGGTATCCGCCCGTATTTTACCAGCATATCCTTCAGAAATCTACTGGGGGAGATGAAAAGATCGACGTTGCGTTCATAGGTTCCAATCCATCTGTGCAGAGTCTCTTCGATAAAGCACAACATGCTGTTTACATAGGAATCTTTTACACATTTATTCCGCACGGCGTGGTAGAATCTTCGTCCCGCGCACTTTTCGCACAGTTTTCCGTGTGTCAGAAGGTTCATATTCGCGCATAGTGGTTTGTAGTCATGAAATGTCAGTAATGTCGGTACACCGGCTTTTTTCAGAGCGACAAGTATGGATGGCGATAGTTGATGATATATGTTGTGGGCGTGCGCGACATCAGGATGTGAAGCAGCGATGAGTTTTTCGATCTGAACACGAGCATCTTTTGAGTAGACCAGATCAGCAGCTTCTTTAAAGAGCTTTTTGATGCTTTTTGAGCCTTTTTTATTGTAATCGACATTCGACACGAAGTAGTTCGAATAAGGCGACTCCACATTGTCCGGGTGCGACATTGCAAAAGGAATTACATTATGTCCACGCGCGGTAAACTCTCTTGCGCAGTCGAAGAGTATAGTCTCAGGACCTCCGAACGGCCGGTAGAATTTGTTACAGAGAAGAATATTCATAAAGACTACCTTGGAAAATTTCCTTCAATTATTGCTTGATACATCCCGAACAATCGTTGTGCAGCTGCTTCCCAGCTTAAATCTTTCTCGACTTTGTGCCGGACCGCGATTTTCATCTTTTCTCTGAGTTCTTTATTGGAAGCAAGCTTTATAATTGCCTCAGCAAGTGCCACAGGGTCATTAGGTTCAATTAACAGGCCGGTTTTGCCGTCGTCTACAACTTCCGGCAGGCTTCCGACCTTCGTAACGACAACCGGCTTCTGAAATGCATATGCTGTAGCAAGAATACCGCTCTGGGAAGCCTCGATGTAGGGCATAGCAATGATTTCGGCCTTTTGGTAATACCGGGCTACCACATCATCAGGAATTTGTCTGTTATCGACTACCACATAGTCTCCGCATTCCTTCAGAAGATCAGTGTATTCGGAAATATCTCCGCTCCCTGCAACTATAACTTTATAATCAGGCAATGCTTTTCGAAGCATAGGAACAGACTTCAGTAATATATCCAGTCCTTTATACTTCACTATTCTCCCGAAGAACAGGATTTGCTTTTCCTCCTGTACTCCGTCGCTACGCCATTTATCAAAGACTCTATTTACGGGATGATATAGCACATACAGCTTATTCTCAATATCCGGATATCTGGATACGAATAAATCACGAAGTGACCTCCCATGAATTACTATTGCGCTGCAACGCTTGAACATCATCTTTCTGGTAATGGAAGCATACCAAAGCTCTTCACCGGGATGTTCGTTTATATCATGTAATGTCAGGACGACGCGTGCTTTTCCGAAAAAGAGCGATGTAATATAAAACAGTGGATGAAGATCCTGGATATGAACTATATCCGGCTTATATTTGCGAACCAGCAGTATGATTTTAAGCAGCCCGAATGCATAAAGCGGGTTCCATCTTCTGAATGGCAAATCGATTTCAATCGCTCTTCCTCGTTCCACATAGTCTGCTGTTCCGTTTGGCGCAATTAGAGTAGCATCACAATGAACTGCCAGGGAATCTACCAACTGTGCAGCCACATGACATAACCCTCTGCGGCTCATTGTTAGTACAAAGACTTTCATTTGCACACCATTTTCTCATAGGTGTGCATAAATCGGTCAGCTATCACCGCCCAATCGTAGTTGTCCATATCAGTTTGAGCCTGTCGGCTAAGCGTTTTCCACTTCTCTTCATCTTCCAATAGCTCACATATATAATCAGTCAGCTCATCCACAGAGTCAGGAGTAAATAGAAAGCCTGTGGCGCCATGTTTTATGGTATCCTTCATACCGCCCACTTTGCAGGCAATTACTGGAGTGCCGCATGCAAGTGCCTCAAGCATTGTCATGTTGAATATCTCATATGTAGACGGAATCAGATGCAGATATGCGCCACTATAGATAAAACTCATCTTTGTGTTCAATATCTTCTCGGTAACGATGAAAATATTATCCGTAAGACCGTTCTCTTCGATAAGCCTTGTGAGCTTATTATGCTCCGGCCCGTCTCCGAAGATTACATAGGAAGTATCAGGGAATCTTTTCACGACGTTTTTCATCGCCAGTATTGCCGTATCGAATCCCTTTTCGTAGTTAAGCCTCCCAACGGAAATCAGTATCTTGCCGCCTGAATGCTTTACATATTTCTGCAGGGATCCATCATCCAGACGGCTATAATTGCTTTTCTTGAACCCTACAGGGACAACATGTGCTCGCTCCGGGCGCACCCCTTGCGCAATAACATACTCTTTCGCAGCATTGCTTTTGCAGACAAACGCGTTTGCCAGCTTATAGACAACTTGTCCGGCGGTCCTGCTGTACAGCTTACGAATGTGTACATGACTATATGTGAAACTGTACATCCCCTGATAGACAGCCAGAGGTATACGCGCAGCTTTGCAGCACATCACAGCAGACAGTGTTGCAAGTTGAGAGTCTTCCGCTGCCTGAACTATATCAGGTTTGCTCTTGATAATCTCCATTGGGAGAGTAGGGAATATAGGCAGTGCTCCCGGTGTGGCAAGCGTGGGAATATAGACGACCTTCAGCCCGTTCATATTTTCCTCGAAACGCCTTAGTCTGTCTTTATACGACCGAACTTCCGGCCTGATAAGGTTTGTTGTGAGTATGGTAACATCAAAGCCGCGCTTTATCAGTTCAGCCGAAAGCCCAAAGCTCTGGATATTGTAATATTCCTTTGGAATCGATTTTGTTGTGATATATGGTTGGACTAAAGTAATTCTCATATTAATTCCGCAGCGCTAAAGTATATGCAGAGTAGCCCTAAGAGGGTTTATTTGTCTCAAGAAGCGACATATAAACATCCATCAGCTTAGGCGCGATTGCATCCCAACTGTACCGGTTTTCAACAAGCGAGCGTGCATTTTTCGCCAATTTGGCCCTAAGCTCCGAATTTTGCAGGAGCCTGCATACGCATTCCGCAAACTCTGACGGTGTGTCCGCAATCAATATGTTTTCCATATCAGTAACATCAAGCCCTTCACAGCCTATGCTGGTAGATACTACCGGCACTCCAAGTGCCATTGATTCCAATATCTTAAGCCTCGTTCCTCCGCCGGAGCGCAGAGGCACGACGGTAACAGCAGCTTTCTCATACCAAGGCTTTACGTCCGGTACATCCGCATGTATTTCGACTCCATCGGCAGCTTCAAGAGCCATCACTTCAGAAACAGGATTTCTGCCGACTATATAAAGCTTCGTTTCCGGCATCTTTTGCCTGATGAGCGGCAGAATATCCTGAACCATAAATATCGAGCCGTCGATGTTGGGAAAGTAGCCCATCCCACCGATGAATAACAGATTGTATGACTCATAATTGATTGGAAATGGAGTAACCGGAGCTGTGTCGAAGCCATTCTCTACAATTACGACATCATCTTTGATTGGTTTGATGAGTTCGACATTTGTTCTAGAGACAGTGATACACTTATCGAATTTTTCTATTGCACGCTTTTCAAAACCGGGAAGTAATAATGTGTCGATAATATGCCGGATCTTTAGTGTTCCCCAGGCTTCATTCTTGACCATACGCTTTATATTGATTGATTCCAAGTTCTGCACAGTCAGGATTGTAGACGCTGAGGTCAACTTTTTTATGTCATCAATGTATTCCGACATAAACGTGTGATCGATCTGGACGATGTCGAATTTGTGCTCTTTGAGAAGCGAAATGGCTTCATTCCGCATAGCTGGAGTATAATGAACTGCGGTGCTTGAGGAAGCTCCTCTCATGTAGCTGGAACAAAACCGCTTAAGCCAATCCAGTTTCGAACGCTTCTCCAGAATGATTGCCCGGACATCTTTGCAATACTTTTTCATCTCGGCTACGCCGGTCTCTTTTTGCTTTTCGCTGCAGTAGCACACCAGAGATATATTGCAATTGTTCGAAAGCCGTTTTATCAGGTTGTATTGCCTTATACTATCCCCATCCATAACCGGATATGGCAACTGGGGAATAAGCAGTAGTATATCGATCAAGGAAGCGCTACCTCCACAAATATGCACTCAACGCTTCTCTGTCCTTCGTCTATATTATATATTATCGTAATGTAGCTATAAATATCTATATGATTTAGCGAATATTAGCAGCAGAGATGCCTTTTAAGTGTCATTGTCTCAGATCTCCGAATAATTTACGCTCGATCAAGCCGCAGATGATGTGTCCGGCAGTGATATGGGCCTCCTGAATCCTTGGAGTGTCTTTGGATGGAACTGTAAGGCATATATCGGCTTTTTCACCGATAGCTCCCGGTGTGAGACCGCAAAATGCTACTGTCTGTATCCCCATTTCCCGTGCCTTTACAATGGCTTTTGCAACGTTTTTCGAGTTTCCGCTGGTAGATATGCCCAGGAGCACATCTCCTTTTCTGCCATATGCCTCTACCAGCCGCTCAAACACGTTATCATAAGAATAATCATTTGCTATTGCAGTCAGAGCGGATGTATTTACAGTCAGAGCTATGGCAGGAAGGGCTTTTCGCTCCATTTTGAACTTGCCAAGAAGCTCCGCGGCCAGATGCTGGGCGTCTGCAGCGCTCCCGCCATTGCCGCAGAAGAGCACGGTATGTCCTTCTGAAAGCGCATCTGCGAGCATGTCTGATATTGTGACTACCGTTTCAGCACTTTCTTCTGCAAGCTGAAGCTTGACATTAGCGCTCTCTTTAAGCTCTTGTATGACTTGTTGTTTCAATATACACACCTCATTAATACGACAGTACAGCGCGTATAATTCGCCACATACCTTTGATCCGCACAGAAGCCTCCTCACGTTGGCGGCTTGAAAGCGGATACAGTAATAACCATTTAGCAGCTCTGATGCTGCACACAAACGCCATACTCGATCTCAAAACAAGACCAGCAATAAGGCCGTAGTGCTTCTGGATCAGCTGACATTTGCTTTTCCACAGCCTTGCCAGAGAATCAGCTTTGGTTTGACCGGTGCTTCGTCCGCCGTAATGGATGATCGGCGCATCTGCAACATAATACAATTTCCATCCGGCATTTTTGATACGCATCGACCAATCCGAATCCTCACTATATACAAAGAACAGAGGATCCTGCCCGCCTACGCTCTCCAGGACTTCTCGCCGGACAATAAATGCTGTTCCCCAGGTTATGCAGGGCACATCCTGAGTCTTGGAGTAGTCTATCTGGTTGCTAAAACGGGCATTAGCGGCCTTTTTTGCAATGTTACTGCTGAATGGTGAATACGCTTCAAGTAATTCCGATCTCAAACTTGGGGCATTTCCGCATACCGGAGGATGTTCGCCGCCATCGGGGAGTATGAGCCGGGCTGTTGCTGCTCCTGCATCAGGATGCGTATCCATAAACTCAACGAGTCTTTCCAGTGACCCCGGAACAATAACCACATCGCTGTTTATTGTGATAAAGTACCGGCCTTTGCTAATCGATATACCGAGATTCGTAGCTTTCGGTATTCCGAGGTTCTTATCGTTACAAATAAGAGTTACACCTGGAAATTCTTTCCTGATCATATCAGGACTGCCATCAGTCGAGTTATTATCAACGATGATTATCTCGAAGTTGATTCGCCGTGTATTTTCATAAATCGATTTGATACACTCTTTTGTATACTCCAGTGTATTGTAACTGGCTACTGTGATAGATAGGTCGATCACTGCTTCATCTTCTAGGTCTTGGTTATGTTCCATTGTAAAGGTTCCATGTATGGTGAATAATCTTCAAATGCATCTTATTCAGATGTTCTTGACTTTCGGAAAATCGATAGAATCAGATCTCTATCATATCGTCTGAAGGTGCCGGTCACTAGAGTTGCGATAGCAAATGTGGCAAGTCCTATGAGCCAAGAAAGCCATGGCCCAATAGAATTGGCGGCAAGCAGCAGCGCGGCTAAAGCAAACAATGCACAAACCAGCGGCTTAACGATGTTTGACAGCCAGTCTACCTTAAGTATGTGGCGGTTAACTACCCAGGTAACGATAGCAAGTGTAATATAAGCCGATACAACTGTCCCAATAGCGCCACCCCAATAACTGTATTTAGGGATTAACAATAGGCAGATTCCAAGGTTTATGGCTGCGTTCAAAACCGTTACCCTTGCTGTGATCTGCTGGTTGTATGTGGCCGATAGCACATTGCCCATTCCGCATGTGACAACTTCAGCAACCGGCATCCACCCGAGTAATTGCAGAACCGGCATCGCTGTGGCGTAACTTTTTCCGAATATGAGTCTCATTAATTGAGGGCCGACTGCGGTAAGAGTAATGGCCACCGGAATAAATAGCATCAGCAGGTATTTCGATAGACTATTACTGAAATTTTTGAGATTATTGCTATCTTCGCCAAAAAGTTTCGACATTAATGGATACGCTGCAAGGGAGATACTGCTTGCAACGACCAGAAGCGCGTCTACAGGCAAATATGCTGCGCTGTACCAGCCGACTATCCTATCTGTTTTGAAAATAGAAAGTAAGATTATATCGTTTTTATAATATACTCTGCTGAGGAGTGCGAGGAATAAAAACGGTATGGATTCGTGGATCAGGAATTGCCGAAGATGAGGATCCGGCCTGGATTTGGTTGATCTTACATCGGAAAATACAATGTGGCAAAACCACCAGCTGAGAGATGTGTTCAGTATGCTTATCGCAAGGTAGATGACCAGAATGGCCATAAGTCCGTAGCCGAGAGCAAGTGCGGTTATACCTATAAATATCTTTAATGCATTGCTGACAAGTGCTGAGATTGTAATGTAGAACGATGCCTCTCGCGCAACAATCAAGCCCTCAACAATATCCATCGCAGCGACTGCAAAAAGAGAAAGACCATATATGAATACACCTACTTGTACATCGGTGCCCTTACCTAGAAAAAGCAAAATGACGTAAGCTGAACCAAACGCAAGTGAAGTGGTCAATCCTCTGATTTTGATTGACTCTCGTAGGATCGATGGACATTTCTCCGGGGACCGTGCTACCTCGCGAGTTATAACATACCTCAGCCCGAAGAGCGATAGAGCCGAAAAATAGGAGACATAGGTAGTTATGAAGCTATACTTTCCAAACTCGACATCACCAAGATACTTGGCGATAAATATACGGTAAATAGCACCGAGAAAAGTTATGGAAAGACTTGCAATTGTAAGAGCAAGAGAGTTTTTTGCAAATCTTTTAGAAGTGCTCAAACGATTGATTCCTCCAATCGCTGAGCCATTCTGGCATGTTTGCCTGGTTCATTTAGAGGTTGGTTTGATAAACTTTCTTTGTTTAACCGCCGTGCAGCTTCGGTAACGCCCATTAAGAGTACTATTGAGATTATCGAGGATAATTCATGCAAAATTGTCATTGTCACTGCCGATCTTATCAAAAATCCTATATAACCCGCGAGAGAACCAGCAGCGATAGCTTTGAAAAATGGATCCTTAGCCGTCTTGAATAGCAGAAAACACCTGATCAGAAATGTAATCGATAAGCCGGCGAATGCTATTATTCCTGGTAGTCCCAGAATCAGCCAAATTTCCAGATAGCTGTTGTGCATATTAGTTACCGGCACCAGCACTTGTTCTTTTGTAATAGTTTTGGCTACGCCATATCGGATTGGATTGCCAGCCCCAATACCGAATATCGGGTTTTCTTTGATTCTTTTGATTGCAGCCCTGTTTTCATAGAAGCGGTTTTGAAGGGAGGAACTCTGAATCGTGTCCTTCTGGAATGTAGACAGGAAACGCTCAGATAGGGCTTGCCTGAACTTAACGCCGCCGGCACCAGGTGCCATTGTGCCGACAGCAAGGCTCACAAGTAAGGCGATTATAGGTATAATAACAGTTGTACGAATTAAACCCTTCCTCGTGCCTTTATTTGATATAAACCACATTATCATCAAGCCTATGAACATCGAACTCCAAAGGCTTCGTGTAAAGGAAAAGACCAGTCCGATAACAAGTGAAAGGGTAATGAAGCCTAGAATTCTTCGCTTTTTTTTATCTTTGGCGCACGCTGTCAGATATGCTGCTATGGGCAGGACTACGGCAATAATAGCTAACCCAGGAGGTAGGGATCTGGTTACACCTTGGTCTTCTGCTGATAGATTCTCAACCCTTGGGCCACCATAAGGTGTTCCAAAGAACACCTTTACTCTTGTGCCGAGGAAATATTGCACAGCCATTAACATCGATACTACTGTGGCTACTAGAAGTGCAGCTATAATGATAGTCCTTAACTGCTTCCGATTCTTCACACCCGCTTGTATCACAAAGAACAGCATGTAAACGAACATCAAGCGGATGCTGTTATAACACTGGGCAAAGTCCCAGGTGCCTCCTGGACTTGATTTATACTTGGCGTATGCAACTATCATCGACATTATAGCGGACGCAACAAATAGTAGCAGCCATGCCCCAGTGGGACTCACAAACTTAGGAAGCTCACGCCTGCTGCCGACTTCAAAGATAGTTATTGCCAGCATGAAAACAATTATTCCTTCAGAAACGTTGAAACCCATACCGCCGAAAGTTATAGGTTTTGGAATGACGGATTCATAGAACATGCTGGCACAGACTACCAAAACACAGATAACGCCGACTTCAAGCCTGCGTGCGATCGCAGTATAGACAATAATTGCGCCAAAGGCAGTTGCAAGTTTTGCAGGCGACAAGTTCATCACTGCATACGATAGTGCAACCGCAGTTCCTATAGTGAAAATGGCAGGTATCGTTCTCGGTAAGAGCAGCATCAGCATTAGGATAGCTGCGCCGCCATATATAATGCCAAGAACGATGGGTGGAATATCTTGAGGCCGATAGTAGAAATGTGCTATCACCAAAGATATTACCATTGTTATCAACGTTGGTAATATCTTCTCCAAAACCTGCCTTGCAGAAAATTTTGCGTGGGCGATTTTAGTAGGGTCTGTATGCTTCTCCCAATTTGATATTGGTCGAAATAAGCCTCTTATCGATCTGTATATTTTCATAATTGATTTTAAGCGAATTGCATTCTGCCTAACCACTTAATGAAGGGAATAGGCGGTCTCGAATCCGTAAGAACGGTACTTCAATTATCTTAGCCATTCCAATGCCTATGACTATACTGCCGATTATATAGACACTCCAATCGTATATGTGAGGCAAATAGAGCGCATCGCTATGATAATGATGCCTGAGAATATAGCCTTGAAGGAATGACCACCATCTAAGAAATGGCCAGTGCCATAAATAAATAGAGTATGAATAAAAGCCTATCAACCTGAACGGTAACAATAGCTTATATGCCAGGTCGGACCGTATCTCCCATTGTAATGCGACTAAAAGTATTCCACCAAAGCCCAGGTATAAAAGCGTGTACCCTATCGTATAGTAGAAATTAGATGCACGAGACACATAAAGCAATGGAGAAACAAAAATACAGCTCAATATCAAAACCGAGTATTTGTATTTTTTTACAAAAGACGTTGTCTTATCCTTGTGAAAGTTCATTAAATATGAAAGCAAGACTCCGAAAAATAGCGAATCACATCTAAGGTGACTATAAGCTCCATTGTACCTAAAAGCCACGTTATCATATAAGTAATACGGATGAGCATAAGAATTAATACTCCGAATAATGAGTACCGATGGGGCCAATATTGCAAAGATGCGAGGTATATATATAAAAGGATTGGATGCTTTCTTTGAGAATTTAGTTAAAAGAAAGATGCATAGTCCAACCGCAAGGTAAAAATGCTCTTCAACTGCTAATGACCATGTATGGTTCCATACAAAGGATCCGTAATTCTGGATAAATAACGCTTCGCATAGATAATTAGCCGCTCTAGGTAGCTTCCAACCAAACAGAATATGACATGTGATGCTAACAAGAAGGCTAAAGGATAACATTACATAGAATGCCGGGTATATCTTGAAACCACGACGCAAAAGAAATCTACCAAGGCGAACACAACCATGCTTGATGTATTCCCGGAATAATAAACCTGATACCAGAAAACCACTGAGCACGAAGAATAGGTCAACACCTGCCCACCCAAGTTCATACCAGACACCGACAAATCCTCCGCTAGGGCAAAATAGCGGCTTCGGATAACTGTAGCCAGGCCTGTTCAAGTGGGCCCCGATTACCATCAGGACAGCTATGGCTCGTAATATGTCGAGCTGGATCATTCGCCCTTTCATCGCCAGTGGCTACCATCGTCTATGTATATTAACATTGTATCAGCCTTTGTGTCAGATATTAATGGATGTCAGAAGAATAAACCTGCGGCAAACTAATCCGTAGTTTCATTTCTTCATATCGTGGGGCTTTAAGTTCAGTCTATTCATCCATGAACAGGCCCATATAGAATTATTGCAATAAATGAGGATAATCTTCAGTTTATAATTTGCTGAATTAATGCTCGCAACCACTTACTGGTTTTGCGCTTTTAACATAGGTAAATGCTACTATGGAAGCTCATCCATGTCAAGAAAACAAAATATTTGGAGGAATCAGTAGTTATATAAAAGAACAATTTTCGGGGGAGAGGGTATTATGCAGCTTAGTGACATTATTAGAACATTGGAGAAAATGGCTCCGCCCAGGCTGGCTGATGATGGAGATAAGATCGGCCTGCAGGTGGGGAATATGACTTCTGATATAGCTAAAGTGATCGTTGCGGTCGATCCAACGCCTGCTGTTATCAATCATGCAGTGGATTCAGGCGCAAACCTTGTGATATCCCACCACCCGCTCATATTCAACCCGCTGGAGACGCTTGTTGCAGGTACATCTGTTAAAGATAGCGTGATAAAGTTGATCAAAGCTGACACTGCGCTATATGCTATGCACACCAATTACGATTCCGCGCCGGGAGGAATAAACGACGTTCTTGCAGACCGGCTTGGAGTGCGGGTAACGGGGCTTCTTACAACGAGACACCGCGAGCGGAAGTTGAAACTGGCTGTTTTTACTCCGCCGGAAGCGATTGATGCGCTGCGGGATGCTATGGCTGAGGCAGGAGCAGGAGTCATAGGGAACTACACGCACTGCAGCTTTCGTTCGGATGGAATGGGGACATTTATTCCGCAGCCGGGAGCTGAACCTTATACCGGCGAGATAGGCAGGCTGCAGGAAGCGGCTGAATACAAGCTGGAGATGATTGTACCGGAGTGGCGGCTCAGCCAGGTCCTGGATGCGATGATCGAGAAGCACCCTTATGAAGAAGTGGCTTACGATATCTATCCGCTGGAAAATGAGCCGTATTCTTATGGTTATGGAAGGGTAGGGCGGCTGGGAAAGCCGATGAAACTCTCGGAATTTCAACAGGTGGTAGAGGAATCGCTGGAATCCCATCATATAAGGATGATCGGCAACTCGGACAAGCCTGTTGAAGTCGTTGCTCTTTGCGGCGGGGGCGGAAAAAGGCTCATTTCTGATGCAGCTATGGCAGGAGCAGACGTATACATCACAGGAGACATCGGACATCACGATTTTTTGGATGCAGATGCGCTCGGCCTGGCTGTAATAGATGCAGGGCACTACGAAACTGAGCGGCCCGGAATGGAGTCACTTGCTGCAAAATTGAGCAGTGAATATGCCGGAGAGTCTGTAACCGTTGAATTCGTTATGTAATCCAGGTGCATTCACCAGTTTTTATACAATAATGCAGGAAACGCGAATTCAGCGTGTAACATTTTAATAGTAATACACTTAATGGGTGAATCACATTCGAAACTCACGGGGAGATTTTCGGTTGCATAGAAGCTGAAAATCAATGGAATGATTGGAGTTTATAAATTGGACAGGGATGTACGGTTTGGAATAGTCGGTTGCGGCGCAATATCGCCCTGGCATGCTAATGGCATCGCCGGTGCTGAAGGCGCTTCGCTGGTTGCGGTGTGCGATTGCATCAGAGAAAAGGCTGAAAAGCTTGCTGGCGGAAACGGTCATATCAAAATCTACACGGATTATAGTGAAATGCTCGGAGACCCCAATGTGGATGCTGTTTGTATATGCACGCCGTCCGGGATGCATGCCGATATGGCTGTTTTGGCGGCAAAAGCAGGCAAGCATGTTCTTTCAGAGAAACCTGCGGATATTACGCTTGAAAACATCGACCGTATGATTGCCGCATGCAGGGAAGCTAATGTGAAACTGGGCGTCATATTCCAGAGGAGGACTTCTCGTCTCTGGCGGGCTGTAAAGAAAACGATAGAGTCCGGTGGTTTGGGGCGAATAGTGCTCGGAGATGCCTACTGCAAATATTTCAGAGGCCAGAAATATTACGATTCGGGAGAATGGCGGGGCACATGGCATCTTGACGGCGGCGGAGCGCTCATGAACCAGGGTGTCCATATAATCGATATGCTGCGCTGGATTATGGGGCCTGTTGATACTGTCTTTGCATACACCGGGCATCTGGTACGGAATATAGAAGTAGAGGACACTGCAGTAGCAGCGATAAAGTTTGCAAACGGCGCATTCGGAGTGCTCGAAGGTGCGACTTCCGTGAACCCCGGCCTGGACCACCGTGTCGAATTTCATGGTGAGAAAGGCACGATCCGAATAGAAGGCGAAAAAATTGTCGAATGGAGTGTTCCCGGAGTAGAATTATGTGTAGGCGAGGGGAGCGGCGGCGTAGATATAAAGGCTGGAACGTCGGCGTCGTCTCCGACCTCTGTTGATATAGAAGGACATCTCCTGCAGATCGAGGATTTGGCGAGTGCAATCCGTGAAGACCGGGCCCCGTTAGTGACTGGAGAAGAAGCTCGGAAGGCAGTCGAAGTCATTCTTGCCATATACAAATCATCGAAGACCGGTATGCCGGTAACGCTGCCTTTGGAATAGGTGAAAAGATGAATCAGACCAGTGGTGACAATAGTAGTACGAGAGGTAACTCCGCGCGCGCGGCGGCTTATCTGCGCCGTGTTACGGCGCTTACGCGCCAGGGGAATTACGACGAGGCTATTCAGGCTATGGAGAAAGCGATAGCGCTTGCTCCTGACAAGCCGGGCCACTGCGTGAGGTTGGCGGGCCTTTACAGAGCGCAGAGAAAGATGGATGAAGCTATCAAGGCCATCGAGCGCGCCATAGAGCTCGACCCTTGCAACCCAAGCCCACAAGAAGCGCTTCTTCAGATATATGTCGAAGCCGGGAAGTACGACGAGGCTATAAGCGGCAGTAAGGGCTTGCTAAAAAAATATCCGCGGAATACATTTGCACTGGATGTGCTGGGGCTTTCATATCTTCAAAAGGGTATGCTCGACGAAGCGCTTCAGGTCACGTCAAGGCTGGTCCGTCTTGCTCCAATGGACTCGGCGAATCACTTTAAGAAGGCGGTGCTTTTTCAGCAGAAAGGCGATTGTGCGAGAGCGATAGAAGAATTTTCCCGCGTAATCGATATGGACCCGAACGGGGACCTGTCCAGTGATGCCCGTGAAGCACTTGCTTCGCTCGATGAGTATCAGCTAAAACAGATAGCTACGCTTGCAACGGAAGACCGGTTGTTTATGCTGAAACTGCTCAGGAATCCAGAGTCGGCTGCCAGCGAGCGCGGCTTTGTTTTGAGTATCGCAGGCATCGTGGCGTTGAGGCAAATAGACTTTGCGAGCCTGTCGGAACACAGCAGCGAACAGCAGAAATATTACCAATAGATGTCAGCTATCAGTCGTCAGCATTTTTGTTGTGCAGGAGAACAAATCAATGATTACCGATAAAGACCGTGAGTTGGCGCGGAAATGTATGGAATGTCCCGTGTGCCGCAAAGCGAGGCGGAATCAGAGAGGATTTGTTTTCTGGTTCGTGAAGACCCTGGAGGGTGGTATTTGCCCGGCCTGCAAGGCTTATGAAAAGGTTTATGGACGGAAGGCCCACGAGCCTGATGTGCAGGAATAAGCAGTAATCCTGCACAGTACTCTTGTTAGCTCCCGCCTCCCCAGTCTTTCCAATTGGCTTCTTCCCACTCATCCTGCTCGTATTGATCAATGATCCGTTGTTTTCGCCGCCGGAGCGCCAGATAGGCGGCTATTGCCAGAAGAGGCATAACGAGCCCGCCTATAACCGCTACGGTCCTTATGATCTGCAAAACAGGGTGGTATCCTTCCACACTTCTCTGCCACTTTTGCTCGAACTCACTGACGGATACTCCGGTTACATCGATCATCGCTTTTTCGAACGATCTGGTCTCCGCTGTTTTATGGATCAGTTCGGCAAGAGATTTTTCTCCGTATTTATCCACAATATATCTGACTGCGGAAGCACTTTCAGTGTAAGCCAGGGTTTCCCGCGGTCCGTTGGGGAATCGGTGGTTGAGTGTGGACAGCGGCATCAAGCTGCCGTCGGTGGCGGCATCGGCAAGAATTGTTGCATCGACCGTGTCCCAGTCCTTTGTCATAAATTTAGCAGCGCCCTCGTTCATCCACAAAGGCAGTAGATTGGCGTCGCCTTCCAGTATGTGAAATATAAGGACATGGACGATCTCATGTCCTGCGACTTGCCCTGCCGGAGCGAAGATACCTGAAGAGTCGAGGTCGATGTAGCCCTTCGTCGATGCCCTGCCCAGAGCATGGCCCGGCTTTTCGTACCCGGTAGCGTCTGAAAAGTCCTTCTGATTGCGGTAGAGGTACATCGGTATAGGCTGGAGCAGTGGTTTCGTGATATGCAGCCGTGAGCTTATCTCCCTGTACCACAGTTCCGAAGCCTCGCCGACTACCTGAGCGTTACTTCTGGAGTCAGAACGGTGATGGATGATGAAGTGTTTGGTGTAGGTGGTTCCCGATAACGAAACAATTCGCGCGGAAGCCGCCGAAGCGGTAAGGCAAAGTAACGAAAGCATTATAATAATGCTACGAAGACTCATCAGATACTGCCTTTAGCACAACGAGCGACATATCATCATGGGACTGTCCGACATAATCGGTAACAGCCTTGATAACGGCATCAGCGATCTCCTCAGCGGTCCGGTCCTTGTTCTGGATGACCAGATCTTTTACCCTTGCCGTGCCGAAGGGTTCTCCGATTCCGGCTTCAGTGATTCCATCTGAACAGAAAAACAGGATGTCTCCGGCTTCCAGCTTCAGCCGTTTTTCACCATAGTCTGCCTGTTCGACACCGAGCACCGGGCCGGTCGGTAAAATATCGATGCAGAGACCGTCGTTGCATATGAAAACAGGTTCGTGGCCTGCATTAACGATATCGATCTCTTTCGTATCAGGATAAAGCCAGCAGTAGACCATCGTGACGAGGATTTCGACCGGAGTCTCCAATACAAGGGTGCGGTTTGTCCTCTCCATGACCTCATGGGCCGATTTTGCGCCGCGATAATAGCCGCCGGAGATGAACTTCACCGCAGCGACCAGTGTCGCGGCAGCTATACCATGGCCTGTAATATCAGCCAGTTTCATCGTGACGACGCCGTCTTCTTCGTAGTATTTTACGCTCCAATAGTCACCGCCGACTTCCAGCGCAGGGATAACCCTTCCGGCTATCTGAAATCCGGGGACTTGCGGTATAGCCTTGGGCAAAAGCCTTTCCTGAATGCGTTTTGCAAGTATAAGCTCTTCGGAGATTCTGGATGTTTTTTGTTTGCTGATCAAACGCCGCAGCTTGTCCGTATAGACTTCGCGGAAAGCGTCCGATACAAGGTTGGAAAAGTGGATCATCCGCTGCATAAACTGCTGGTTTTCAGGAATATGCTGCAGGACTGCTTCGATTAACGCGTCTCTATAGATCGAATTCAGCGTTCTTACATCGGCCGATTTGAGCACCAGGGACGCGAGATCACCGGCGATATCGGAAATTTCGTCATCATTGTCGATGGAAGGATTCGTGAGGTTATCAGCGCAAAGGACCAGCAGTTCCCAGACGAGTTTCCTGATTTCGGAACCTGTCGGGGCAGAAGCAGCGCTGGCAGCGTTTTGCCAGGACTGCAGCGCTTGTTTCTGGTGATACAGTAATGTTTCGTAAGTCTCGACCATACGGCATCGACCTGTAGCATCCTGCCATTAAGAGCGGTTGTGCTTGCTCCGTACAAGCAAGGGCAAGGATCGCCTTAACCCTGGCCTGGACAGAATCCGCAGGCAGGAATAATAGAAAAGACCCCACTGCGGGAGGCCTGAAGTAACAAAACTGGCGCCCTCGAGAGGGATCGAACCTCCGCTCCCGGCTCCGGAGGCCGGTGCTCTATCCACTGAGCTACGAGGGCATATCAGCACAAACATTATACCAGAGAACGCCTTAATGTCAAGCAAACGCGCGTGCGGAGTAGTGCGGCCGTGCTTCTCTCCGTGGTTCAAAAACCTGAGCATATATGGTAAGATAGCCTCGCTATGATGACTTATGATGGGCTTGTGCTTGCAGCGGTAGTCGCGGAGCTTAAAAAATGGATACAGGGTGGGCCGATACAGAATATCAGGCAGCACAACGATACGGACATTACACTCGACATAAGAAATAATGGGAAGTCATACCTTCTTTTTATGTCAGTAGATGCGAAGTTCGCGCGAATTCATACGACCGCGTCGAACCTGCCGGTTCCAAAGACTGCCTTGAATTTTTGCATGCTCCTCAGAAAATACCTCAAGGGGGCATTTATAGCATCCGTAGAGCAGGCCGGGTTCGACCGGGTCGTCAAAATCCACACTGAAGCTGCGGACGGCAACAGAAATACTCTTATATTGGAGCTGATGGGCAGGCACAGCAACCTGATTTTAGTCTCAGATTCGGGAAGGATTCTTGGCGCTGCAAAAAACATCACTGCGTCCGTCAGCCGTTACCGGCAGGTGTTGCCGGGGCTGGAGTATATGCCGCCTCCCGGTGGTACCAAGGCTGATCCTGTAACGATAACACGAGAAGAGTTCGAATCGCTCCGTCGAGACGGCCTGGGAGAGTCTCCGGCTGTTGATGAGATTAAGCGATGGCTGGTAGCGGCGTTCAGCGGCGTCGGGCCGTTCCTTGCGGAAGAGATATTACTGCGGTCAGGTGATAATCCGACGCCGGATTCCGTAAGAGACGCACTTCAAGGGCTCCGTCAGACCGTGACGGAGAACGAGTACTCTCCCAGACTCATAACCGATGATCGCGGGGCGGCTGTTTACGCCTATCCGATATCCGTCAAGCAATTGCCTGCTGCTAATCAGCACGAAAGAATCTCGATCAACGAGACACTGGATACCCTCTACCGTGATCTCATCAGGCGAAACGAGTATGATACGGTCTACTCGTCGCTTGAGACCGCCGTTCGCCGTTCTATCGCCTGGCGGGAGCAGATGCTTAAAGATGCTGAAAAGGCGCTTCTGGAAGGCGAAAAGGCGGAACGGTACAAGCAGTTTGGTGAATTGATCCTTGCAGGCATAGCAACCCTTGAAAAGGGGCAGAATAAGGCGCAGGTAACGGATTATTACGACCAGGAAATGCCTGTGATCGACATTCCGCTCGATGAGAAGCTGACTCCGAAGGAAAATGCCGAGCGTTACTTCCGCCGCTACCGTAAAGCCGCCGAAGGGGCCGATGCGGCCATTGACAGGCAGAAGGAACTGGGGACTGAGGTAAAGATTCTCGAGACCGCTCAGGAAAAGCTGCCGTCGGCGGTATCAGCGGACGCTTTGAAGGCTTTAAGGAAGATGCTGGTCGAGCGGGGACTCCTCAGAGCGGAGCCGCAGCATGAAAAAGCTGGGAAACGTGAAACGCCTGAGTTCGGGACAGCGAAGATCAGAAGATTTATGTCCGTAGACGGGCTGGAAATACTCTACGGCGAAAACAGCCAGTCGAACGATTATCTCACGACAAAGGTGGCTCGCCCCAACGACTTGTGGTTCCATGCCAGATCGGTAAAAGGGGCGCATGTTGTGGTGAGAACGGCAAATAAGCCTGACAGGGTCCCTCCGACGACGTTGAGGCAGGCTGCCGAGGTTGCTGCGAAGAACAGTGATGCACGTCATTCCAGCCTGGTGCCGGTGGATTATACATTGAAGAAGTTTGTTCGTAAGCCGCGAGCAGCCGCGCCGGGCTATGTGATCTACGAAAGAGAGAAGACGGTAGACGTTACTCCCTGATCAATGTGTGTTACGCTGCGATGATTTTACATGATCGCGAAGCCCCGGACCGCCGATCTCCAGTTCGCTGATTATCTCGCGTATACCCGGTTTCTGCCGAAGAATGCGAAGAATTGTTTCCATCTCCAGGTTCAAATCGCTGTCATGCCCTTGTAGCTTTTTCAGAAAACCTCGCAGATACACGACACCATGCATCACCCTGATATCCACGCTAGTGCAATCCACGTACCTTCGGCTGATCTCTCGTCGAACCATTCGAGTCATCTCAACATCTTCTATAGGCATCCGAATCGCCTCCCCTGCATGGTTAGCCGCATTATATCACAACATAAGGGTATAGACGTGTCGATATGCGCAAGGTTTCCAATACCTGAAAAGTTTATTCTATTGATTACCCGCCGGTATTTATAAACAAAACGGAGTCAGCAGCAGCGCCGGGAGCAAGCTGATGACTCCGTTATCCACCTGCCCTAATCTATTCTTCCGACTCTTCGCCTTCCTCTTCTTCGTCTTCTTCTTCCTCTTCCCCTTCAGATTCGCTCATTCCGCCTTTTTTGAACCAGCCCATGATCATTTCTTTGACCTTCATTCGCTGTTCGGGAGTAAGGATATTCCGCATATCCTGCATTGCCTGTATCATGGCGATGTATTTATCGCTTTTGAGCTTTCCGATCTCCCTGATTTTGGACTCAGCGGTGGGCATGTCGATCTCTTCACGCATCACGGCATTTTTGACATCGAGCATGTTCATCTTGATCTGGCATTTGAACTGGATCATCTGTTTTAATGCTTCAATTTTTCTGTTGCGAAGTGACTCGATTTGTTCTTCGCTGAGGCCGATTTCATCACTATGCTTGATGATCTTCCAAGCCATTATCTTGAACATAGCCTTCATGCCTTTGCCCCTGCATTTCATCATTCCGAAGCCGCCCATGTGGTGACCATACCCCACCCCGTGTCCGCAGACAGGGCATTCCGTTCCGTGATGATACATAACCCAATCCTCCTTGCAAAATATGCAGTAATTATTTACGTACCTTTGTCGTGTTACCCCCGCATGATTTTTGCAAAACAGATAAAAACGATCGTATTTTGTTCCCGACTGAAAGCAGGAATCCTGGCAGTCTGACACAAACTATAAAATATGCTTCTAACTATCACAACAACACATTCACCGGCCACAGATCTCGGCTATTTGCTGCACAAAAACCCTGCGAGGGCGCAAGTGTTCGAGCTGGCGTTCGGCAAGGCTCACGTCTTCTATCCTGAGGCAACGGAAGAACGCTGCACGGCGGCACTTCTTTTGGATGTTGACCCTGTTGCTCTTGTTCGCGGCAGAAAGAATGGGCCGGAGAGCTTCGCGCTCGGCCAGTACGTAAACGAGCGGCCATATGTAGCATCATCGTTCTTAAGCAACGCAATTTCCCGCGTTTTTGGGACTGCGATGAGTGGTAAATGCTCCGCGAAGCCTGAACTCGCAGATTCTGAGATTCCTCTTGTTGCGAAGCTGTCTGTTGTTCCCTGCCGAGGCGGTGAAGACCTGCTGCGGCGACTGTTCGAGCCTCTGGGCTACTCGGTAACGGCTGAAGGGTATCAACTGGACGAAAAATACCCCGGCTGGGGCGAGAGCGCGTATTTTACCGTTACTCTAGAGAAGACATGCAGGCTCAGCGAACTGCTTATACATCTTTATGTCCTAATTCCGGTCCTGGACGATGACAAACACTACTGGGTCGGGAAGGATGAGGTGGATAAGCTTCTCACACACGGTGAAAACTGGCTCGCATCTCACCCGGAAAAAGACCTGATAGTGAAACGCTACCTGCTTCACCGCCGAAACTTGATGAGCCAAGCGATGGCACAGCTTATGGAAGAAGATACGCCCGATCCTGACACCGTTGAAGAGGCTGCCGCTCAGGAAGAAGAGATTATCGAGGAGAAGATCAGCCTGAACGAGCAGAGAATCGGCACTGTAGTCGCTGCACTCAAGTCTGCCGGGGCAAAACGGGTGCTCGACCTCGGATGCGGCGAAGGAAAGCTGATAGAAGCACTGCTTAAGGACAAAGAATTCGTTGAGATAACAGGCGTGGATGTGTCGTACCGGACTCTTGAAAAAGCACAGGACAAGCTGCGGCTGGACAAGATGGCCCCAATGCAGCGAGAGCGTATCAAGCTCCTGCATGGGTCGCTTATCTACAGAGACAAGCGGCTGGAAGGCTACGACGCGGCTGCGGTGGTCGAAGTTATAGAGCATATGGATTTTGCACGGCTTGCAGCATTCGAGAGGGTGCTTTTCGAGTTCGCAAAACCAGGAACAGTGGTGCTCACGACTCCCAACGCAGAGTATAACGTGAAGTGGGAGAGCCTGCCCGCGGGGAAGATGCGCCACCGTGACCACCGCTTCGAGTGGACGCGGGATGAGTTCACAACTTGGGCTAACGGCATCGGAGAACGTTTCGGCTATAGCGTGCGGTTCCTGCCTGTCGGCCCTGAAGACGCAGATGTCGGCGCACCTACGCAGATGGCGGTGTTCGAAAAAACACAATGAACGAAGAACGTATACAACTGAATCTATCCATAGAGCGCCTCTACCGCGCATTTCGCAAGTACCTGTAAATCGGCATGCAATAATGACCCATCTGAGGGCATAATCGGCGTCGAAAACTGACTCACCTCAGCTAATCTTCCGATCTCTGTTATAGACGGCAGAGAGAGGAGTAATCTTGTAAGGAGATGC
>JBDKUN010000057.1:0-37460 GCA_039679675.1 Armatimonadota bacterium | reverse complement strand
CAGCCATGGGTAGAGTCCGGCTCTTGCAGAACTCCCCGTGGTCCGGTGGGTCCACGGGGTAGATGGCCGGCACGGAGACCGGCCACTACATCAAGCTGGTCTGCCATTAAGACAGGATGTTACTTAGAGCCAAAGGAGTGATTGTTCCTATGCCGGCAGGCTCAAAGAGTCGCCGGAATATTCGCCCCATCTCTTGCGAACCGAACAGTTCCCCCAACATCTGACTCAACATGCCATAAGCCGACCACAGCTAGCGTTTGGCTGTAAAACAACCACAACAAGCAAATCAGCGAGAATAATCGTAATATTCGCATGACATTTACCACTTATCTGTCGGTACAGCTCCTTTGGGCGGTGCCAGAATCCCGCGCAAGATCAATACCGCACCGGGCAATCCTATTATAATCGCAGCAATAAAGAACACCAGTGTTCCCGCCAACCAGTGGGAGTTTCTCGCAATGTGGCTTGTTCCGAGGGACGCAAAAGCAATCGACAGACAGACGAACCCCCGGAAGATATGAAGCCTCTTCACCTCCGGTATTTTTCCACGTGTTGTGGAAGCATACAGTGCCGCAAGAACCAGTGTCACGACAGACGCCCCAAGTTCTACATAGGATAGGTTGTCCATTTCTCAGCTCCTTATTGTATGCTTCAGCGCAGTTTTTGCGCCGATGCATTTCAATTCACTAAGTAAGGAAACTCTGAAATCCTAGTACTTCACCATCTGGGCCAATGAAGAAATAAACATCCCATATATTGACAATTCCTCTTCCGTACAAAAGAACCTTTTTAGTATTAGGAGGAAACTGCAGTTTGTTATGACCTTTACCTATCTTTTTCGGGGAAAGCTCCTCATATGGTTTGCCCAGCCAGTACCTTACATCAGCTTCAGTTTTTCCTTGCTGCCCTACAAGTTGAACCTTCCACAACCAATCATTTCGGCTTTGGGCTACGCTCAACAGACACATCTGGATAGATAACACCAGTATTGCTATTGCGATTATAATAAGGAATATTCTGTGCTTCATTCATTGCACCTCTCGCATATAGGGATTGTATACTTCGGCACGTGATTTTTGCGCCGAAACATTCCACGTCACCAGCTGGGCAACCCATGTTCCGAAGCCCAATCCAGTGCGTTATGCATCTCGTCAGCTTCTTTCTTCGTTATGATGTGGACCTGTCCGCCTACACGGTACTTTACCACGAGGTGATCAAGCATATTCGCAACATCAACAGTCCCTGCATACTTCCTTTGTAAGTCCTTTGGTAATCGTGAACGGAGAGGGGTTGGAGGAATCTTAAGTACCGTCGGAGGGACCGATCCCGTCCAGTGAATCGACAGCGTACTGGTTTCCCAGTCTGCAACATAACCAGGTGTCAGTTCAGCCGTGTCCGAATCTGCCAAAGCATCTTTAAACGAAGAGTATTTTGGGCTAAATCCAAAGAGGTTAGCGCTGTCGATACTGGCTCTCAGCAAGCGTACATCCTCTGCAGAAAGCTGTGCTTTGAGAACGGCAGCCCCCTTGTCCTCGTCAACAGAAGTTGTTGAGTCGTGAGGAAGCATACCCATAGCCTTCAGGCTTCCGGTGCGTAGATCAACCTCGACCAGTCCTGTTTTGAGTCCCCACCGGTATAAAACAACGCGTGACGCTGGAGGCTGGTGTGCGGTGGACTTGGTGGAGCTGCCATTCTGGTGCGTACAGCCTGCAAACATGCACGTCAAAGCCAAAATAGCCGCTATAAAAAACTTCACAGGAACCCGCATGCGTGTCTCACCTTCTCCGCGTTTCATTCCCACATTATTTGATCACCCCGATTTTGCCACTAAGATGACTGATTAGGGGTTTCTAAACACTCCCAAAGCTCGCGCCGAAGCATCTAAATTATAGCTGTTAATAACAATCCCGTTATTGCCAATATTCCATGTGATATTGTAACAATAATAATTATTGTCCTTATTGAAATACGAAAATTAAAAAGTAGCGCGATAAAAAGGAAGGATGAGATCGCTAGGTATCGTATATTGCCAGGGCCAAAAGGCCCGTATCGTAATAACCAACTTATATCCCATCTCGCTGCCCATAACCCAATAGTATAAATCATTAGCACATATGATATACTAGCGTTTTTTATTGATTTATAGTGCTGGCTAAGATTTGCAAATCTGCAAACACATATAATGCATATAGTCAATATTAGTATTTGAATGGAATTGATTAATACAATATTCGCCATGTTACCCTCATTTTAATTGATACTAGTCCGTCAGGAGATGCGATAACATGCTTTACTATTATAGGCTGTTGCCCAATGACAATGCGTATATTCGGTTCTTTACTACACTGTTGAGTAACAGAACAATTCAATCCATGCGCGCTAAATTTAAAGTAGTTCGCTGAACTTGCCTCAGGCCAGATATTTCGTAAATCTAATGGCTTATTCTCAATTGCAGATTCACGCATTACCGGTATTGCAGTATCAGATAGCATAAAGGCTAATCTACCAGCACGTGTTAAATCCCAATCGACTCGCCAATACATTGCAATTAATATACCGACTATAATTACTATGATTACCCTTACGGTAGTTTTAATTAGCACTTGTTGCACCATGTTCATCGTTCCCCTCCAATTGATGTTCAACAGGGCACCTAAACAGGATTAACTGTACGCATTGTACTTACGATAATTATACATTTGTCTGTGTATAGCAACCAAACAACATTTATTGATGTTAATCAGTCTATTTTTAGATGCTTCGGGCGCGATTTTTGCGCCGAAGCCCCCATTCTCTCCACGGCCTGGAAGTTCCATTGCAGCGGAGTATAGCCATGGGTGTCACAGTTGTAATAGGGCTCATATTACTATGGAAGTTCAGTCGCAGTATATCCGAAGCTTGGTTGCTTGTCAATAATACTGTATGTTTCTGTCTTTGCTCTCAAGGGTCATCAATTGAAGTCAAAAATGCTATTTGATGAGTGATTTGATCTCGGTCTCGTCCAGCCCGTCTATCTCGAAGAGCTTGTCGCGGCTCTTTTCGCCGGAAATAAGGGTGACTTGAGACCGTTTCACGCCGAGGGTTTTTGCGAGGAATTCGACGCATGCGCGGTTTGCCGCTCCTTCCACGGGCGGAGCGGTCAGTTTGACGACCAGCGTGTCTTCACGCCAGCCGATCACCATTTCTTTGGACCCTCTAGGGGTTACGCGTACTTTTAGACGTGCCATAATGTAGAGAACAGAAGAGATTGGCGGAGAATCGTGCTTCTCCCCGTGGTCCAGTGGGTCCACGGGGTAGGATGAAAAGCGATCCCGAAGCATAATAAAGCTATCAGTAAGGATGTCATCCTGAACAACTACCACGTCACCCCGAACAGACCGACGTCACCCTGAACTAAGGAGTTTCAGGTATACCTGAAACTCTCCCGGAAGATTTTCGGCTAGGGCTTATCCACTTTGCGGATAAGCCCTAGCCGAAAATCCATAGATTCAGGGTCCATTCTTTTCCTGGATGCTGAGTCAAGCTCAGCATGACGTTGTGGTAGTCCAACTTCAGTTGCTTCGGACTGCTTGCTGCCGAAGCGTCCACCGTAGGTGGACAGAAACCCTATGCTTCGGGACCGCAGTTCGTCCCGAAGCACACTCTCCACCAATTCCATCCCTAAATCCTCTTTAAAACAACTTTAGGCAGCAGCCGGTCAACATCTTCTTTCTTGCCCATCTCGACCCCGGAGCTCATCGCGGTAGCTGCGCCTGCTGCCGTGCCGAGCGCAAGCCCTTCCGAAAGCGGTTTTCTATCGGCAAGTGCAATAGCTATTCCAGCGACCATCGAGTCCCCGGAACCCACCGTGCTGATCGCCTCGACCTCCGGCGGTATCGCCTGCCAGACTTCGCCATGTGTTGCGGCTATTGCGCCACGGCTGCCCATCGACACAACGACTACTTCCAGCCCCTGGTTATTAACCAGGCTCATCGCCGCATCAGCGACATCCGATACGTCTTTCAGCGCTCTGCCGCACAACCGCTCTGCTTCGTCAAGATTCGGCTTGATCATCATCGGATGTGCTTCTATGCCGAGTTCCAGAGCCTTATTGTCTGCGTCCAGAATTACCTTCGCTCCTTCAGCTTGAGCGATGTGCGCCAGGTCGCGGTATACTGCGGGTTCAACTTCGAGCGGTATGCTCCCACCGAAGACCATTATCCGGCTTTTCTTCGCCCAGTGTTTGACCTTTTCCTTCAGATGTTCCAGTTCTTCGGGTGTGATGGGCCCGCCCTTTTCGTTGATAGTCGTCGGGGGAACGCCTCCAAGGTCTTCTATGGCGATATTGGTGCGCGTTTCGGCCTTCGTGTGGACGAAATCGGACTTGATCCCATCTTCGTTTAGGACGGTTTCAATAAACCTTCCGGTGCGCCCGCCGACAAATCCCAGAGCTGCCGTTTCCGCTCCGAGTTCGGCCAGCATCCGCGAGGCATTGATCCCTTTGCCGCCTGCGTCCACCTCTGTCTTTTCGACGCGGTTGGTATCTCCGACCTTGAGGCCATAGACATAGATGGTTTTATCAAATGCGGGATTAATGGTAACTGTTGTGATCATAATAGTGGCTTTTAACAAAATGAGGGATGAGTTTCCCCACCCCTCATACATATATCTACGTCTTACTCGTGATATTTGATCTCGCTTTTGGTGAGACCGCTTGTGCAGGTGCTTACGCCCTTGCCGTTTGATCCGAAGAGCTTGATGTAGTAGCGTACAACGTCCTTGACCGCGTTTTTACCGGGCAGCATGATCTTGCGCATATCCTTCTCACCCGGTCTCTGCTCGAAAGCTTCCTTCATACCTCTGAGGAATGCCATGCTGAGCTCTGTTGCAACGTTGATCTTCGATACGCCGTGCTTGATCGCGTCTTCGATGGTTCCTTCACAGGATGAGAGCTTGATACCTCTCTCGGAAGCGTCTCCCCTGGTGCAAAGGACACCGGATGCGCCATGAAGGACTATCGGAACGCCGGTGCGGCGTTTTATCTCATCAAGTCTCTCGATGTTGAGCGGCTGGATGCTTTCCTTCATACCGTGAACGCTGCCGATGGCGGCTGCGAGTGAGTCGCACTGAGTTTCCTCAACGAATCTCTCTGCCTGCTCCGGGTCGGCGAAGAGGTCTACGACCTGCTGCTGGGTCAGATTGTCCTCGATCTTCGGAATCTTACCGAGCTCGGACTCGACGGGGATACCGCACGCATGGGCGATCTCAGTGATCTTGCGTGTAGTCTTGATGTTCTCGTCGAGCGGGAGTGATGAGCCGTCGAACATAAGGCTGGAGAATCCGGCGCGGAGGCATCGGACGTTCTGCAGGAAGTCCGTGCCGTGGTCCAGGTGAAGGACTACCGGAACGCTGGCGAGCTCTGCAGCAGTCTTTACAAGGCTTGTTGCGAACTCAAGTCCTGCGTAGGCGATAGCGCCCTGGCTGACCTGAAGGATAACCGGGGATTTCTCCTCTTCGGCTGTCTCGATGACAGCTTGCACGCATTCCATATTGTTTGCGTTGAACGCGCCGACTGCATAGCCTTCGGACTGGGCTCGCTGCAGCATCTCTTTACTGGTTACGAGTGGCATGAGTAATAATTTGATACGCGGTTCTTCTCCGCGTATGCCCTCCTTCCGTTTGATAACTTATGGTGTCCTGCTGGTGGTCTGTATATCAGGACACAATTCTACTGCCTGCCTTTGCTGCGCTGGAAAGGAGGCACTTCACACGAAAAGCCCGCGAGGATAATCACCCCCGCAGGCAAATCTAATATATTTCTAGCTCGGACTTATAAACGCTAAATATCCGGCTCGATCAAGCCGTAGTTTCCATCTTTTCTTTTGTAAACTACGTTTAAAAGTTCCGTGTCTGAGTTAAGGAACACAAAAAAGTCATGATGGAGGAGTTCCATCTGGGTCGCAGCCTCATCAGGACGCATAGGTTTGAAAGCATGGCGCTTCATACGCACGATAGTCGGAGTAAATTCCGGCTCTTCTGTAGCAGATTCGATATTCTCGACGCCGATGGCATCAGCAACAAGCTGATTACGCTGTGCTTCTTTCCCTTTAGGCCCTTCTTCTGTCGATTTGCCCATGAGCTTGCCTTTGAATTTCTTTACGCGACGCTCCAGCTTCTCGACTACGAGGTCTATGGATGCGTACATATCATCGGAGCGCTCTTCTCCTCGGATAAGAACTCCGTCGCCCTCCAATTGGACCTCAACTATATGCCAGTTTCTTTGAACGCTCTGGGTGATCTGTGCTTCTTTAATATCTTTGAAGTACTTCTCGAGCTTCTGGACTTTCTTCTCAGCATAACGCTTGAGAGCGTCCGTCACCTCCACGTTCTTGCCCTTTACTGTGACGAGCATCTAAAGTGGAAACTCCTTTCGACTTATGGTAGGTCTGCCTGTTATGCCTACCCAAACCCATAAAGTTTACCATGCAGCATACCACTTGTCAAACTTCACGGCATTGAGTGGGCTCGATTGTTAATAACAGCACCAATGTATACGGTTGCTTGTTAATTGAACAGCCAATATTTTATATGTAACGAGCCGCCCAAGTCTCCTCGGGCGGCTCGTTTTAGACAGATAGATGCTTTGTTAGGGCATCATTTAATGTAGTTACTGAGCTTTCTTCAGCATAAAGCCACTGAATACTGCTCCGGACAGATTTGAGTTGTTATCCCCCAGGCTCGCCTTTATGGTGAACGTGCCTGCTGCAGATGGCTTGATGCCGGTCCATTTGGCTACATAGCCTCCAGTGACCGGACTACCTAACATGCCATAACCAGTGTTGCTGCCCGTATCGAACTCTGTGTATGTACCATCTGAGCTTATTACTACATCATAGCCAGTACCAGCAGAGCTTCCGTTGGTAAAGCTCAAGGCTCCTGAGATGGTATATCTCATAGGTGTCATTAAGCCACTACCTGCATTTGCTGTAGTTGTAAACTCATAGCTTCCATTGGGGTCAAGCCCGCTGAAGGTAAGTTCTACATATGCAGTATCCGTATTGCACTTGATGTATCCGGTGAAGTCTACCTTGCCGCCAAAGATATTGGCTGCATCTGAGCCGTCTATACAGTTAGCTCCTCCGCCAGTTACACAAGCTACATCACCGGACGGTGTGAATGTCGCTGTAACAGGGAATGAAACTCCTGTTACATAGTCTTTAAGGAATCCGGTTGAGGCTCCTGTAGAGCCTGTACCTACGCTATAGGTAGTAATGTTGCCGCTTGTCTGGCCATCTGACCAGCAGCAGTCGTTATATGCAGTGAATGTCGGGATTGTTTCCATCTCACCCTTCACTGCAGGAAGGACAGTGCCGTTCTCCAGCTTCTTTACTGTAAGCGGGCTCACTATTGTCTTGAACTTGCCTACTACGCTGCTGTTTGTTCCCCAGGTAGGATCCATCTCAATGAAGATTCCCTTGTGGGTCCCGTCTCCAACGATTCCGCTTCCGTCATCGAGGAAGTAACCGTCTACATTGTTGTCAGTGTTGGTGTGGAGACCAGTTACGGTCCCTGCAACCTTGACAATCATTCCCTGTGCAGCAGCTCCGACCTTGTCCAGTTCTCCGGCTACCTTGCCTGTTATTGCTACAGGTGGGGGAACTGTCTTGTTCGAGTCATCAGTGAACACCATATCGGCATTCCTAATCGGCGTCATGGTAACTTCATTGTCAACAGTATTTACGTATCCTGGTATGAACGCAACCTTGCCTACTGCAGGCTTGGAAGTAGAAATAACCTTTATACCTGCAGAGCGGTCTGTGTTCTCTACGAAGAAGTAGTTGTCATAGCTTGCCGTTACTACTGCGCCTGAGACGCTAAGGAGTGTGCCGTCTCCTGCAGCTCTTGCTCCGGCAAGCGTTGTCGGTGTAACAGGTACCGATGCTCCTGCTTTTACTTCATCGAAGTAGCAGGCAGTCTGTAGACCGTTGGTCGGAGAAGTTCTCTCATATCCATTCAGGTAGATCTGTGCATTATTTGTGAGATATGCCTTACCTGTGTTCGGATCTGCAGGCATTTTGCCTAGATATGACGACCACTTACCATTCACATAGAAGTCGTAGTGGTCACCTGTCTTAAGGATTGAAAACACTACCGGGTAACCAGGACCACCGCTTGATGTATCTACCGGTACCTGTCCAATACCGTTGCCTTTAAAGAAGACCTTCGCGAACCATCTCTGCTGCTCAAGGCAGACGCCATGGCCATATATGTCTCCGCCTGGATAGGTCGGGTCTATTATGGCAAATCCCTGGTTTCCATAGCTATCTGCGACAACTTTATTAGCTAACCGTACCTCATATGTCCCGCAGCCAGTATTGACTGCCGTTTTGCCCAGGATACCTCCTCGTGTTGGCTCAGGTCCGAGCGTCAGTATACCATTAGCTACTGTAGCTGTTGAAGGATTACCTGACAGCGGATCGGTTAGGGATATATTGTAGAATCCCCACTTGCTCTCATCGAGAGCGGTTCCTGAGAAGTCATCATATGTAGGAGTGATGCCATACACTAGGTCGACATTATCCAGGGCTACCTGCATTGCATATACCTGAACCGGTTTATCCACTACCGGAGCAGCCTTCAACGCGTTGGCAGAGAGTAATGCATCTCCAGCCTTAACGCCTGTTATGGTATATGCACCATTAGCGTCTGTTATAGCCGTACCGTATGTATCACCATTGGTGATAACTACACGGGCATTGGCAAGCGGCGCATTATTCTTCGTGACTGCGCCTGTTACCTTGCAGAAGAATGTATCATATTCAACAGGAACAGTGACCGATGGGGTTGCCGTGACTTCGACATTCGTAAGGGTCTTTGTCCCATAGTTGGGATGGTTGACTGTTACGGTGTAGAAGCCGGGGGCAATCGTCTTGTCGTATGTGCAGTTACCATTTGCATCTGTCGTACCCAATGATCCGCCGAACGATACATTGGCTCCTTCGATAGGAAGCTTGGGTCCGTTGTAGGTCTGAGGTCCTGAGACATTTACTGTCACGACTGGGTTTAAAATATTGTATTCAACCGGGATAGTGATTGATCCGCTCTCAGGGATCTCGACATTCGTAAGTGTCTTTGTCCCATAGTTGGGATGGGTGACTGTTATGGTATAGTTGTCACCAGGAATTGTACCGAACGTGCAATTACCATTTTCATCCGTCGTACCGGATGCAGCACCGACGATCTTTACTGTCGCTCCCTCTATAGGACTTGGAGTATTACCGTAGTCGTGAGGTCCTGTGACATTTACTGTCACTGCGGCCATTGAAGGCGCGACCTCAAGAAGCGGAGCAGTTCCGGCTATTCCACCACCGCCGCCGCCATCAAATACCTTGATTGCAAGCACGTTATTACCGGCATGCACCCATCTTCCCGGTATGATGAAATCGTTCGGATACCCATAGCGGCTGCCCAAATAACCATTAGCAGCAGACGTATCCCTTATGTTAGTTCTATTCGGGAATGTGCCTAGCTGGCCGATGTATTCGCCGTTGAAATATACCGCGGCGACATCGTCCACGATGTAGTTCCTGAGCCTCAGATTCTTACCTGCCCACGAATCAGGCAAGTTGACAGTATTTCGATAAATGCCATAGACATTGTCCGCAGACTGAAGATCATCCCAATCCGATGTTGTCGTGGAAGTCCCCGGAACATCTATGCTTGGGAGAGATGAGTCATCATAGTCCGGGTACAGCTTGGTAAATGTTGCATCCGTACCGTCTGTAACAGCACCACTTATCAGTGTATCCAGGGCAATCTTCCATCCTGTTGTCAGCCACATCCAATTAGGGACTGCAGCTCCCGCCACAATTATAGGCTGAAGATCGACACTGCCGTTTGTAAGATTACCGGCTGTGACTGTGCCCAAGTCTACTGTTTTTGTCTCATACTCATCGCACTTGACGCTGATCTTTGCAACGCCTGCCGGAACGTTTGAGAACGTAAAGTCACCAAGCACTGATGCATAGGTCTTGCCAATGAGAGTATTGTTTACCCATAACCTTACCATAGCCCCTCTTACCGGCTTGGTATTATCAAGAGTATCGACTACTTTGCCGCTTATGGAGCCTGTGCCGGCAACCATAATCGAGACCGGGCAGCCGTAGTCTTCCATGCATTCAGTAGTACTTGTTATTGCATCAGCCTCGGTCATTCCCGTGTGCAGAGCAACACCGTGTGTTATGGTCACGGGATAGTTCGGGCTACCCATGTTCCTCCAGTAGCGGTTCTCGGTCGAGCTCTTGTGCATATCACGCAGGCCGTTTGTTCCATTGGTTGCTTCTCCAAGCCTGGATGGCATGTAGTCTGCGGAACCCAGAATTGCCATACCTGCCTTGGTGCCATCATAGTCGATAATCGCACTGTAAGCTGTATTACCGCCTGTGACAGGATCAGGTGTTTGGCCTATTCCGACATATGGCCTATACGGAGCATTGGAACTCCAGTTATACCTTACGCCTGCTTCCAGGTAAAAGTCCCTGGTTGAGCTATCGCTCCTTGACAGCTTCACTTCGTCCTTGAAGTAGGGGACTCCCGCATAGAACTTGCGCACTATGTCGTAAACACGAACAGCGCTACCGTCTGTAGCAGTCTTCTTAACGGTGACAGTAGCTCTGACAGCCCTGTTTGCGGAAATCGTTAAGGCATTTTTGGTGCCGTTGCAGGAACTGGTTCCCTTCCCAGTATCGTAGGTCTCAATGTAAAACAGCCCTGCAGCCCAGTCATTGCCTGTTGCCAAGCTTGCTATCATGTTGTTGGTAGTAGCAGTCCGCCTGTTGTCCATCTGGAACAAGTGACCTGTATCGAAGCCATACCAGACCGCATAGTTGCCTATCGACTGTATATGCGGAGTCGACCCGGATGTAGTCCACTCAGCATCAGGAGATACTTCAAGAACAGCATTGCCTGTATAACCAGGAGCTGACTTCGTATTATTGGTGTCATCAAAATAGACCCTATAGAATCTTTTTGTTCCTGCAGGGTTTAGTGATGCATCCAATGTGACATTAGGATGGCTGTAATCCCCTCTCAGGATCCATACAACCTCTCCCGATGCATTTGTGGCTGCATCGAACCCGGTAGCTGTATCAAACTGGCTGACTACTTCTACCGGTGCGCCGTTTCTACCACTGTCTGCAAACTCAGCCACTCTTACTGAGTTTACATCAAATGTTTTTCCTGCTGGAAGATAGTTCGTGAAGTTGATCTGAAGTTCCACCGGAGTTGCCGTTCTTGCATACTGTCCGGTGTTTACATCGACATCGACATGATAATTCCACTGGCTCCATTCTGTCTGTGCAAATGACACCCCTGCACAGAGGACGAGAACCAGCATCATCGATGCGATCAGCGTAAGCTTGTACGCTGAGGAACGTAGATTTCTACGCATTTTACCTTTCGCCTCCTCTTTTAATATCACAATCTACGGCTTCTGCAGCCGTCCCTGAGGTTGCCTCTTCCCTACCTCTTCATGAGAAGCTCAGGTTACGGTCAATCTCAGGCATTTGTTCCGCCCAACCACTACATTTTACGGAATATTCTTATATCTGTCTTCTTGTTAAGACTTATCAATTACTCAAAGGAATTCTATTTAGCTTTATGATTATGACTGTGCGGTAATAATACACAGCTATGTCAGCAAGCGGAAATTGCGAAAATGTCAGCTAAGTAATGTGTATATACCATGATAATGGCTGGCTGTCAATGCTTTCATTAGTTTTTTTGGCTTACCATCCACCATACCGGCATGCCATTTTGCTTTTTTCCACCCACCACTCGTTTTGTATGCTGAACGGCGGCCTGTTTGGATATTTGTTCGGTTTGAATGACTGGATGTGACCGTCGCAGTATAGATAATTATTTTTCTCGCCATGCCAGGATTTCCAGGAGTTCATCGTGTGCTGCCGGGGCATCTCCCGAAGCGCCCAACCTCTTACACACTCCCAGTCACCGCAGCGGAAGATATAATCCTGCCCTTCCGGCCAATCCTTGGTTACCGGCATCCCTTCAAAGAGCAATATAGTCTTTCTTGGTGCTTCGATCTTGCTCTCGCGGCAGCCGTCGAAGATGCCGATACATTGGGGATAGCTGACATCAGGTGGTTCGCGGAGGTAGGAGTTCATACAGTAAGTCCGGGCAGAATAGCGGCTCTCCCAGCGGGGCAGTTCCGGGCAGCACCAGACGGTATTAAGGCCGCCGTTGCTGCCGACGTAGTTCACCAGCCCTCCTTTTCCCGATTGAGCCCAGTAGTTGTAGTCGCCGACTACTCCTCCGGGCGACGGATAGGCACCGCTCCAGTCCGAAACATAGAGGCTGAACGCCCGTCCCAACTGCTGGAGATTGGATGCACATTTGCTCTTTCTCGCTGCCTGTTTCGTGCTGATCATGACCGGCATCAGGATACCTGCCAGGATAGCTATCACAACGATTACAATAAGGAGCTCTACAAGTGAAAATCCTGATAAAGAACGCCGCAGCCGGAACACAACACTCCACCTCTTTGCTATTAAGTGTATGTCTGGCTGGTATATTACATATTTATGGCGATGCTGTCAATGTCTGCCATCATAAGAAGCTCGGCTATGTGGAGGGCTTTTCGCCCGTTGCAGAAGTCGGCGATCTGGGAGCGGCAGGAGAACCCATCGGCGACGACGTAATCTTCAGGCGGAAGCGATCTTACGGCGGGAAGGAGCACGCGCTCGCCGATGAGGCGCGATATTTCATAATGTTCTTTTTCGTAGCCGAATGCGCCTGCCATCCCGCAGCAGCCGGAGTCCAGAATAGTAAATTTCAGACCGTCCACGCGGCTCAAAATCTCTTTCAGTGGTTCGATGCCCGTAACGGCCTTCTGGTGGCAGTGTCCGTGGACCAATGCGTGCCCTTCCAGCCTGCCGGGGCGGTAATCCTTCGCATACTCCACAAGGAATTCTTCAAGCGTAAAAGCAGCATCCGCGACGGTATTTGCGCACTTGTCCTTAACTAAACACGGCATCTCATCCCTGAGAGTCAGCACCTCGCTTGGCTCCAGCCCGACTATCTTCATCCCCTGCTCCACCATCGGCGCGAGAACATCTATCAAATGTCCCTGCGCTTTTCGGGCATGCTTCAACATCCCTTTTGAGATGAACGCGCGAGCGCATGATACGGGTTTTGGAGGCAAAGTCACATCAAAACCGGCACGCTCAAGCACCTCAACCCCGGCCATAAGCGTTTCAGGCTTGAAATAGCTGTTGAACGCGTCATCGAGCAGAATTACGGGCGGTTTATCTGCGTTTTTGACGTGGTTGCGGGCGAATTCTTTCCTGAAACTCCGTTTTGCAAGCGTCGGCAGCTTTCTATCCGGGTGGACTCCGGCAATGTGCTTTATCAGCCCTTCAAACGGCCCGGAAGTCATCCAGTTGGCAAACCACGGCGCAATCGAGCCTATCGCGGCGAGGAAATCGATGTAGCCATAAGCCCTGATCTTCGCCGGTATGCCGTGGATGTCGTAGTACTGGGCCAGATACTCGGCCTTGTACTTCGCCATATCGACCCCGATGGGGCATTCGCGCTTGCAGCCCTTGCACGCAACGCATAGATCAAGGACTTCGAGCACCCGCTTATCCCCCATCCCGTCAAAATTGCCTTTTAGCGCTTCCCTGAGCGCATTTGCACGGGCGCGGGCGGAGTGCATCTCCTCCATCGTGACCATATAGCTCGGGCACATCAGGCCGCTGTCGATCTTTCTACAGGTCCCTTCGCCGTTGCAGGACTCTACAGCAAGCGCAAACCCTTTCTGCGAGCTGAAATCGAAGTATGTAGCGGGAGATTTGGCCGAGTAGTCCGGCCCGAACTTGAGGTTTTTATCCATCGGGAGCGGGTCGATGATCTTGCCGGGGTTCATAATCCCTGCTGGATCGAAGACCCTCTTTACCTCCCGGTGGAGGTCCATTATGTTCTTGCCGTAAAGCTTGGGAAGGAACTCAGCTCTGGAGATGCCGTCGCCATGCTCGCCTGAGTAGACCCCGCCGAACTCTATGACGAGATCGGAAATCTCTTCTGCAATAGCGCGCATCTGGGCAACGCCTTCTGCAGTCTTCAGCGTCATATCGAGCCTAATGTGCAGGCATCCCTGCCCCGCATGGCCGTATATGGCCGACCTTGTGCCGTTTTTTGTAAAAATCTCTTCTGCTCGGCGGACGTACTCGCCCAGCCGGTCCGGCGGAATGGCGGTGTCCTCCACGAACTCGACCGATTTGACCTCTCCCACTCTTCTTGAGAGGAGCCCGAGCCCGGCCTCCCGCACCTGCCAGACGGCCTCCTGCGCGGCATCATCCGTAACGGTGAGGCACTTGGGACTGCCCGGAAGATCTTTCGAGAGTTTTTTGAGCGCTTCCAGGTCTGCATGAATCGGGTCTTCTTCGTCGCCGCCGAACTCGAGTATCAGCACTCCCTGCGTCTCTGGATCGACCATAGACATCTTGTCCTTGTGCTCAGGTGACTGCCGCGCCATCTCAAGTAGCCTGTAGTCGATCATCTCTAGCGCGCGGGTGTTAGTCTGAAGGAGCGCCGGGACGGAGTCGAGTGCGGAGAACCTGTCCGGGAACTCCAAAAGCGCCAGACCTTTCTTCGACGGCAGGTGCGCGAGCGTGACTTCCGCCTCGGTCATTATGGCAAGCGTCCCTTCCGAGCCTGTAACAAGGTCCGAGAGGTTGAATTTTTCAGACGCGAGGACAGTATCGAAGTTGTACCCGGAAACCCTGCGCGGGATTTTCGGGTATCTCGCATTTATCTCAGCCCTGTGAGGAGCGATGAGATCGAGCACCTTCGATGCTATCAGGCCGGTTCTATCGCAGCTTTTGGCAAGCAGTTCTATCTCTTCGGGCGTCTTCGGGCCGAAATCGACTACCGTTCCGTCTGATAGAATGCACTTCATCCCTGAAACGTGGTCGCCGGTCTTGCCGTAGACGAGCGAGTGGGAGCCGCTCGAGTTGTTTGCGATCATCCCGCCGATGTTGCACCTGTTCTGCGTGGCAGGATCGGGGCCGAGGGTGAGGTTATAACGCCTCAGCGCCTGGTTCAGTTGAAGCAGGCGGACTCCAGGCTCGACCCTGGCGATTTTCCGCTCAGGGTCGAGCTCGATTATCCTGTCCATATACTTCGAGAAGTCGATTATGAGCGACTCCCCTACCGATTGACCGGCAAGGCTTGTGCCTGCCCCGCGCGGAGTGATTGGGACGCACTCTTCTGAAGCGATTTCGACAGCCCGAAGCACATCCTCCGCATCTTTCGGGATTACCACGCCTATAGGCATAAACTGGTAATTGGATGCATCCGTGCTGTACAAAAGCCGTGAGGTATAATCGAACCTCACTTCGCCTTTGATGCGTTCCTTCAGTGCGCGTTCTATGCGGTCATGGGTAGTCATTTGTTCAGTTGAAAGAATCAGACGAACTCGTAAGTGTTGCCGGACTTGCGCTTCTCCAGTTTCAGCTTATTGGCGCTGTCTTCCATGCCGCCGGGACGGTTGCGGAGGAGCCATACATCGTCGTGCTTCTCCTTTAATGCCTTCACTTTCGCGGCAAAATTCTTCGGTTTCGCGGCGCCCAGCCTCATCTTTCCCACATCTACGGAAAGCTGAAGCATGGAAATCGCATATTCGAACTCTTTGCAGACAATATCAGCGTCCTCAAAGGTCATCTTGTCGCGGAAGAAGCCCTCATCGATCTCGTTGATCCGCTTTTCCATCTCTTCGAGCTCGCTCATCTCGATACCTTCGATGACCGACTTATCGTCTATCGGCCTGAAGAGCATCTGCCATGGGACCGAATTGTTGCCTGTCTTCTTCTTGAACATCAGGTAGATGTCCGAAAGGTCATACCATGCCTTGCCTGTGACGCCGGTCCTGTCTCCGAACGCATGAAGTGAGTAGGTTTCTGCCAAACCGTCTTTTACATCGGCATTTGTGTTCCAGGAGGCCATCGCTCCGACCATAAGGCCGAGATAAGTTGTAGCCAGCGGCTGCCAGTGGCCGTTATCGCCCCATTCGGTGTTCAAAAGGCCGGTTGCCCCATGTTTCAGGCCTTCTCTTGCGCCTCCGACGATGTTGCCGATAGCGTTCTCACCTCGTCCGACGAGCGCGTTCCAGGAGGATGTGCCCGGGCAGACATAGAAAGGAAGACCTGCAGCCGCAAACTTCTCGCAGTTTCCTTTCCAGTCACGGCCATTCTCATAACCCCATTCGAGAGCTATTATATCCTTCGGAATCTCCGGGATCAGCTCCGGATGGCGCAGGACAATGTCACCCCAGAACATCATGGTGCGGCCATGCTCTTTTACAAACTTGTGGATCTCAAGCAGGAAATCGAGATATACGCGGCCTCTGCCTTTTTCCTCGCAAACTTTCTCGCTTCTGTCTCTGCCGAGGTCGACCGTCTCGTCGCAGCCGACGTTGAAGAGCGAGCTTGAAAAATGCGGAAGGAGTTCATCGAAGAGCCCTTTGATGAACGGCAGGCTCCGCTTGTCGCCTGGGCAGAGGCTGAACGGATAGTCGAAATGCCCCCATTCGGTGTCGCAGCCGTTCGGCGCTTCGGCCATCGGAAGGTATTCATCGTGCTTCAGCCACCGGTCCATGTGCCCGAACGAGTTCTGATTAGGCACCAGCTCGATGAACTGGCTCTTGCAGTAAGCGTCAAGCGCCAAAATTTCCTCGCCGGTCATCGGGCTTGCATGCTCCCAGACCTTTTCATGGGCAAGATAGGCAAATGTGTGCTCGGTGTAGAGCTGGAACTGGTTTATCTTCCAGTCGGCCATGAGGTCCACCAGGTGATAGAGGGTCTCCATGTTCGGGACCTTGTCACGGCTGATGTCCAGCATGACACCTCTGTCCGGGTAGTCCGGCCAGTCGTTTATTGTAAGGCATGGGATCTGCCCGTCGCACTGCCTTAGTATCTGTGCAAGCGTGCATGCTCCGTAAAACGCGCCTGCCGGTGTGGACGCAAGTATTTCGATCACATCCGGCTTGACGGTAAGTTTGTAACCTTCCGCCTGGATATCCGCTCCGTAATCGAGCTTTATAACGAGTCCGACTTCATCTTTGGGAGCTTTCGGGCTTGCGGTTATCTCCCACTCAAGCTCAGTTTTAAGAGCAGCGGGGATGATCGACTGCGTATCATCGGCAACGAGCTGTATGTAGTTCTTGCCTTTCGTATCGAACTCGCCCTGTTTGGCTGACAGCTTCTTTGGTACGGGTGCTAAGTAAAGGTCTTTTGCACCAGACATTCATTTCCTCCTATGAATAAACTCAATAGACAGCATTAAACCGTTTTAACGATTGTATCACAGCGCAAGCAAAGTTCACAGTAGGGAGCCGTTAGTTTTTAATAGAAGATGCCTCGCTACCGGCGAAGTTTATCGGCTGTGGCATCATCCGGGGTTGGGCTGAACGGCGGAGCCGAAACACACGAGAAAAACGTCGGTTACTGCACTTCTTCGAGCATTGTACCGATGCCGGTATCGGTGAATATCTCCATCAGAAGGGAGTGCCGGAGCGTTCCGTCGATGATATGGGCGCGCTCGACGCCTCCGTTAAGCGCCGTAATGCACGCTTCGACCTTCGGTATCATCCCCCGGTCGATCTTGCCGGAGCTGATCATATCTTTTGCCTCTTTCGAGGTCAGCGAGGAGCGAAGCGTAGATGGGTCGTCTTTGTCTTCGAGTATTCCGGTCACATCCGTCAGAACTATCAGCTTGGTCGCACCGACCGCTGCGGCAATTGCGCCTGCAATGTGGTCCGCATTTACGTTCAGGCTCTCTCCGTTCGGCCCGATGGCTACGGATGAGATTACCGGGATGTAGCCTTCCTCAACAAGCGTCTTCAAAATATCGGGATTGATCTTTTTGATGTTTCCGACCAGCCCCAGGCCGCCTCCGGCACGTTCGGCCTCGATAAGGTTCGCATCCTTGCCGGACAGTCCGACCGCCTTGCCGTCCAGCGTGTTGATTATCGAGACAATACCCTTGTTCGACTTACCGGCAAGCACCATTTCGACTATTTCCATAGTCTCCTCGTCCGTTACGCGGAGCCCACCGATGAACTCAGGCTCCTTGCCGATCCGTTTCAGCATCCGGTTGATCTCTGGGCCGCCGCCGTGGACCAGAATCGGGTTCATCCCGACGAACCGGAGCAGGACGATGTCCCTCAGCACGGAGACTTTGAGGTTATCGTCGATCATGGCGTTCCCGCCGTATTTGATGACAATGGTCTTGCCGTAATAGTGCTGTATGTAGGGTAGCGCCTTGACCAGAATATCGGCCTGTTCGGATGTATAATTCATAACTTCACCCATACTTTGCGGCTTCTAGGGCCGTCGAATTCGGTAAAATATATCCCCTGCCATGTGCCGAGCGCTGGGCGGCCGTTTTCGACTATTATCTGGAGCGAAAACCCCATCATGCTCGATTTGATATGAGCGTCGGAGTTGCCTTCGCTGTGTGTATAGTCGCCGTCAGCCGGAACCAGCCGGTCGAGCGCGGCCAGTATGTCGCGGACGACACTCGGATCGGCGTTTTCGTTGATGGTGACTCCCGCAGTGGTGTGGGGAACAAAGACCGTGGCGACACCGCCGGTCACTCCAGACTCACGGATAGCCTGAGCGACCTGATCGGTTATGTCGATGAACTCGACCCGCCTGCTCGTCTTCACGGTAAAACCTGTCACTGTGTACCTCCTACCTGCCCCTGCTTTTTATTCGTTTCAGCAGGAGTTTCGGGTTTTGGTAGAGCGTCTCATCGACCTCTTCATCAGTCAGTCCCGCTCCGCGCGCGACCGCGGCGGCAAAATCTTCCGTCAGAAGGTCTTCTGGGGCGTGTGCGTCCGTATTTATGAGGAATTTAGCGCCTGCCTCCCGCCCAAGGCGCACGACCCTGCCGTTAGTGAGAGAATGGCCGCGCCTGCAGGTGATTTCAAGGAATACATCATGCCCGGCAGCCAGTCTGGCGTCTTCAAGCGTGATAAGCCCGGGGTGGGCAAGAATATCGACCTTGCCGGAGATTATGGCCGCATGATTGGTGCCGGGCTCCACCGGCTCGGCTACCGTCTCGCCGTGGACCACGACGTACTGAGCGCCGGATGCAAGCGCATGGCTTGCGGCATCGGCTATCGCGGCTGCCGGAACGTGCGTGAGTTCAGCGCCGACCAGTACATCTATCCCCCAGTGCCGGTTTCCCGATTCCGCGTCACGCTTTGCCTCGGAGATCACTCTCTCGACTGTAGAGAAGCTGACGTGATCGGATATTCCGAGCGCAGTGTAGCCCTTGACGACGCACCTGCGGATAAGCTCCATTGGAAGCAGTTCGCCGTCTGACAAGAACGTATGGGTGTGAAAATCGTACAGCAGGGGCGTATCCTCGCTTTTAATAGAATAACGACGTTATCGACTCGTCTTCGTGGACTCTGCGGATCACCTCGGCGAAGAGAGGTGCTACGGAAAGCACTTTCAGCGAATCGAGCTTACCTTCCGGTTTGGGCAGAGTGTCGGTAATGACGACTTCCTTTATCTCTGGCCGGCTCAACCGCTCGAACGCAGGGCCGGTCAGCACGCCGTGCGTAGCCGCAATGTATATTTCCGGGTTGCAGCCGTGGGCCAGAAGCGCGTCCACGCACTCTGTGATGCTCCCGCCTGTGGTTATTATGTCCTCTACTATGATCGGGGTCTTGCCCTTGACGTCGCCCGCTAAGTGGGTCATCTCGGTCTGCTGATGTTCAGGGTGGAACTTGTAGCCGACGGCAATCGGGGCCTTCAACCTGCTCGATACCTGGCGCACCGTCTTCACCCGGCCTTCATCCGTGGAGACAATTACTGTGTTATCGAGTTTTTTCTCTTTAAAATAGTTAGCTATCGCCGGAACGGCGGTCAGATGATCGACTGGGATATTGAAAAACCCCTGGATCGCGCTTGCGTGCAGGTCCATGGTAACGATGCGGTTGGCCCCGGCTGCGGTAAGGATGTCCGCAATGAGCTTCGCTGTGATCGGCTCACGCGGAGCGTCCTTTTTCTCCTGCCGGGCGTAGCCGTAATACGGGACGACGGCAGTGACGCTTGCGGCGGAAGCTCTCCTGAGGGCATCTACCAGGATCAAAAGCTCTACCAGGTTGGTATCGACAGGCGGGCATGTGGGCTGGATGACGAATGCATCGACTCCGCGGACGCTCTCCTTGAACTTGACATAGCACTCTCCGTCAGTGAACCTGGAAATCGTCAGGTCTCCGAGCGGAGAACCCAAATACTCGGAAATCTTTTCGGCAAGAGGGCGGTTGGCCGTCCCCGCGAAAAGTTTCAATGTATTCTTCATCCGCCTGCCTCCATAAACAGCACAAATCCAACTTCAAGAAGAGCAATTCGAGTTGGATTTGTGCAAATTCAGCCATTAAAATCTTAAGTTAATTATACACCCAAAGCAGAGCCCGTTCAAGGCAGGCATGCCTCCGGTTTCTCGGCGATGGACACGCAAACCTCCGGCTTGTGTATCAGGGTGTTGTGGATTTTGCAGGCCTCGGCAAATTTGAGAGCCTTGCGCGCCTGCTCCGGTGTAATACCATCCGGCAGAGAGATATTTACATGCAGGCTGTCGATTCGAGCCGGAGAAGACTTCTCTTCCCAATCTACATCGATTCTCAGCCCTTCGGTTGGCAGGCTCTGGCCTTTCAGATACATCAGGGTGTACATCCCCACACAAGAGCCGAGCGCAGCAGCGAACAGGTCTCCTGGCGCCGGGCCGGTGTCCTGGCCGTTATAAGTAGGTGGTAGATCGATTGTGATCTCATGATTTCCGGTTTTTGCGATGAACTGCATCCCGCCGGTATAGTTGAGCGTCATATCCATTTGCTTCCTCCTATATACCCTACAGGGTATAGTATCATAGTTCAATTCTACCCCCATAAATTGAAATTGTCAACAATTGAGGAAGAGTTATGGGTAATGAGTAGGGAAAAACTCAGGATCTGGGAAATTTGGTAGAAGCTTAATGGACTTGGGAACCCATCCACATGAAATAAAAGGCGGGGCAGGATCCCCCGGTCTATCAGTATTGCTGCTGTGTGAGGGCATATATGTAATGCTCACTGCCGTTGTGTTCGATAGAGGATTCTCGCTTCATGCCAAGCTTTTCCACGAGTCGAATAGATCGTTTGTTGTCGGGCATGATCAATGCTTCGATCTTTGGGACATTAAGAGTTCGGAAACTATAGTCCATAATCGCACGCGCAGCCTCGATCGCATACCCCTGTCCCCAAAACTTCCTGCACATCAGGTATGAGAGGTAGTAGTGCTCGCCTCCATCTTTTTGCCTCCGCATAACGCCTGCCTGCCCAACATATTCCCCTGTATCCATCATATGCACTGCAAGCATCCCAAAACCGTTGGTCTGATAGTCTCTCAGGATTCCTTCGAGCCACTTTTCACACTCTTCTCTGGAAAGTGTCGCAGGATAATATCGCATCACATCCGGGTCTGAGAGCTGGAAGAATAGCTCATCAAGGTCATTCTGAATAAACCTGCGGAGGGTCAACCTCTGCGTTTTAAGAAGAATGGAGCTATCCATAATCGGACTACCCGACCAGCCGCGCTCCGGCCTGCTTGATCTGCGCCAGCAGCTCCGGCTGATTGCTAACAAATTCTTTTTCCTTCGCGTTGGCGGCGACTATCATTTCCTCGATGGAAAGGCCGATAAAGCCCGTCTTCTTCAGCGAGTCCATGAACATTTCCGGGTTATCGTTCCCCTGGCTCACTAGAAGAAGCGTCGGTTTCTGCATTTTGAAAGTGAAATCCGGGTTCAGGTATGCGTAAAGTCTGTCCAGGAAGATCTTTGCCTGGGCCGAGAACTGCCACATGTAAACAGGCGCACCTATTACGACAGCATCGGCTGTGGCAAGCTCCGCATGTATTTTCTGCATATCATCCTGCACCGCGCATCCATCGTGCGTGCGGCAGTACATGCATGCCTGGCACCCCTTAATGCTCATATCGTTTATAGCAAAAGTCTTTGTCTCCGCACCTTTTTCGGCTGCACCGGCAAGCGCGGCGGCTACCATCGTATCAGAGTTCGCGCCTCTTCTTGGGCTGCAAAGAATACCGATTACCTTCATTGAAATACTCCTATTCTTATATTTCAGCGCAAATTACGCGCCGGTCACTACCCCATTTATGCTAATCTTCCCCTCGCGCGGCAGGTTTACCTTCAGTTCCAGCTCTTTTGGGGCGTTTATGTTGATCTCGAAGGGCTTACCGGCTTCGTTCTGCCACTGGACTTCCACATCCCCAAGAGGCGTCGGCACAGTCCCTCTGCACCATGTGAGGTCGCCGGGATGAGGTTCGATGATCGCCGGAGAGAACCCCGGCCCGCCGGGTCTTACTCCCAGCACATAAGTCGATAGGAAATACGTCGGCGCGGCAGACCACCCGTGGCAGTGGCTCCGGGTCAGCCGCCCGTCCGGTCCTACTCCTGACCAAGCCTCCCAGAAAGTCGTTGCGCCCATATCCACCATAAATCCCCAGTCTTTCCGTATGGTATCGAGGAACTCCTGCACCCTGTTTTCGTCCTGAAAGGCTTCCAGCAGGAAAAACTCGAAGAACGGGCTTCCCGCTTTCACGAATCCATCCGGTGGATTGTGCATGATATTCCGGCATCGGGTGGTTCGTTCGCCTTCCGCCACTCCCGAAAGGTAAGCTGCTGTCTGCGTCTGCTGGCTGAACACGGAACTCTGCACATCTCCCCGCATGCAGTCCGTATAAGCGGCTTTTTCATCGTTCCAAAGATAAGTGTTTATCGCTTTACTGAGTTTCTTGGCTTCATTGCGCCAGGCATCGCCGTCTTTTGTGCCGAGCATATCCGCAAGCTCCGCTCCGTCCTTTAATGCAAGGGCCGCAAAGCAGTTCAGGTGGGTCACAATGCCGATAGAAGGCGTGTCCATGGCAGCCCAGTCGAACATATTCCATCCCCGGATGTTGATAAGCCCGTTTTCGCCTATGTAGCTCAACATTCCATCGATATTTTGCTTTACGTAGTCGAGAAGCTTCCTGCTCTTCGGCTTGTCTCCCGTAAACAGGAAATATTCCCGGCAGGATCTCATCCAGAGGAAGCTCCACACCGGCAGGATATTGATCCACGCAGCCGGAACGTTCGATTCGGTGATTTTCGACCGTTCAAGGCTTCGCCCGGTCTGTTCCAGGCAGCGGTACCAGAGTCTGGGATCACCGTTTATCACCCAATCGATCAGGGCTTCGTTTCTCGCATCGCCGACCCAGTTGGTCTGCTCATATGTGGGACAATCCGTGTAAGTGTCTTCCGCGCAGCACCTGAGCGTATGCGCGCCTACCTCCCAAATCCTGTCGAGGAGCGAATCCGAACACGCGAAACTGCCTCTCCCAGTCTGCGGATAGGTGCTCATGAGCACCTGAATACCTTTCAGCTTCACAGGCTGCTTCATGTTCCTGAATATCACGTAGCTGTACTGGAATCCCCGGCGCTGATTGGTCTGATACACCTGGCGGCCATCCCGGCAGATGTAGCGGAAGCTGTTGTTCATCCACTCAGCCAGGTTTTTACGGCCGTCCGGCTGGATGAACTCGAAGTTGTAGAAATCGACTATCGTCCCGGCCTCTGCAACGATCTCGAACCTGTGGTGGCCGATGACCTCTTTCCCGAAGTCGAGAAGGATGCGGACATCGTTGCCATTCGGGTCGGGATATATGGTAGTCCACCCGTTTCCTGAGATCAGGCAGTCTTTCTCATCGATTTTGACGTTCCCATCCGCAGTTTTGTCCGTGTACGCCTGGAAAAAGACGTTGGTCTGCGGCAGATGCGCCTCATCGATGGGTTGGAAGAAAGGTTTTTCGACGACTGAAGAGACATCGCCGCTCTCCCAGAAGGCAAACCCGGTCTCACAACTTGGATCGGCAGGGTTTACGGCTATGTAAGAGTCGCCCATGTCGTATTTGATGTTCCTCAGGTCTACGTCCGTCAGACCGAAAGGCCCGACTACCGCCCATTCGGGGCCGTTTTCCTTCCCGGTGCAACTGAAACGGAGCCCCTCCGGCCCATCGAAGCACAGTATCATTTCCGGACAGTGGCCGCCGTTTATTCTGATAACCAGGCTGTTCCAGCCGGATTTCAATTTCAAAATATCCTGTTCCTGCAGTACACCATTCAGTTTGATGCGGCTCATCGCGTTGTACACGAAAACAGCTTTGATCTCGGCCTCCGCCGGGCTCCATATTTGAGTAGCCAGGTATGCATGATCGTAGATAATGTTCGACGACACATCACCGGGCACAATATACGGCTTTGGAGATACAGTAAATATATATGGTATTGATGTCACAAGGTCACTTTCGACGAGTCTCTTAGGCAGGACCGGCTCCAGCGTGAGGAACGGTATCTCCCGCTCTTCCAAAACTCCATGAAAACCATCTATTGCAGGCCTGAGTTCGGCAGCTTTCGGCCAGTTTTGACCGTTATAATTGGGTTTTGTCCACCCGTCGTCAAACCGGGCATCAAACTGCTCCTCAAACCCTTCCTGACTGTCGATCCTGGGGACTGACGAGAAGAATGAAGGGTCCGGCATGGCAAGCCATTCGGAATCCGTGACGATTATGCCTTCCGAAGTCTCTATTTCCGCCAAAAGCCCCTTTGGAGCCGGAATATACTGAAAATTTCCTTCGCCAAAACTGTTCACGAGCACTGCCACGGCATTATCGCCCTGTCTCAAATACGGTCCGATATCGTATTCATCATAACGCCAGTGCGCGGGCCATTCCCTTACCGGCCCCTGCCCGATGTACTCGCCGTTTATATAAAGGACATATCTCGAGTCCGCCGTAATCCGAATCACGGCAGGCCCTCCGCTGTAGTCGAAAGTCCTCCTGAACCTCGCAAACGCGTTTCGATCTTCCGTCTTCTCACTGGTCCATATCCAAGAGCCGTTCAGTTTTAACGCCATTGATCCCTCCGCAGCACATTCCTCATTTTATTTAGCCATTATACAGCTTGCTCGGTATTGTACGCATTAAGAATAATGGCTCGGCCTTAATTAAATACGTCATATTGAATATTATCCCTAAATTATAGCTTGTGCATATATTATTACAGTTATTTCAATGTATATGAAGGTGCTGTCATGATACAATGTAGATGAGGATTGACCCCTGCAGAAAACAACGATGTTAATGACAGAGAAGACTCAGCATAAATCAAGGCGCAGCGGCACCAGCCTGCGCGCCATTCTCCTGGCACTTATCCTGATACCGGTCAATATATACTGGATAACGGTTATAGAAGTCAGGTGGTATGCACTCGACGGCACGTGCCTGCCGATTTTCGTCACCCCGATATTCATCCTCTTCGTTTTAGCCATAGCAAACCTATCGATCAGACAGATGTTTCCACGGTTCGCGCTGGAACAGGGCGAACTCCTTGTGATCTATATCATGATCGTAACGGGTTCGGTCATGGCCTCGCACGACATGTTCCAGAACCTGTTCGGAACAATAGCTCACCCAGCGCGGATGGCGACGCCGTCTAATGGCTGGCGGGGGCTGTGGTTCAAATACCTGCCTTCCGACCTGTTTGTCTTCGACCCCAAGGCAGTCAAGGGGTTTTACGAGGGGGGAATGAACCCCTGGAGATGGGAAATACTTCAGTACTGGATAAAACCACTTTCTCTCTGGGCACTCTTGATGACCGTACTGATGTCTATGATGATGTCGATCAACATACTCATCCGAAAGCAGTGGACAGAGAACGAAAAACTGACATTTCCCCTTGTCCGGCTGCCGCTTGCTATGACTGATGCGGACAGCAAGGAAAAGTTTTACAAGAACAGGATGATGTGGATCGGGTTCTCGATTCCCGTTATTATAGGCATCGTGAACGGCCTGCATGTCTTCTTCCCGTCATGGCCGCAGATTCAGGGAATAAAGATGTTCAGTCTCACACCGTTCATCACTACCCGGCCATGGAGCGCGGCAACAGTGGGCGGAGCGGGGCTCAGCATCTCGATGTATCCATTTATCATCGGACTGGTGTATTTTATCCCGCTCGATCTGTCTTTTTCCTGCTGGTTCTTCTATGTCGCAAGAAAAGTCTGGCAGATAGTGGGGGCTGCACAAGGCTGGGACAGCGTGGCCGGAACATTCCCTTACTTCGAGGAACAGTCAGCCGGAGCATGGATTACCCTCGGCATACTGGTGGCTTGGGGAACCAGAAAGCATGTCATGACGCTCTGGAAGTCCGCATGGCGCAAAAAAACGGGTGATTCTGTGATCGATGACGAAGCGAAGATCGACCGCGGAGCATTCATCACCATCGGCCTCGGAATGATATTCCTGATGTTCTTCTCGGACTACTTCGGGCTCTCCCGGTGGGTGGCGTTCTTGTTTTTCGCTATCTATTTCATTCTCGCCATCGGGATCACCAGGGTCAGGGCAGAGCTTGGAACACCGCATGAGATCGTGTTCGTAAACCCGGTGGGGATTCTGGTAAATACTTTCGGTTTGACGGCTATCGGTCCGGCTAACCTGACAATTCTCTCCAGTATGTACTGGTTCAACAGGTGCTACAGGAGCCACCCGATGCCCAACCAGCTTGAGTCGTTCAAGATGGCTGAAGGAACGAACATACGGATGAAACCGCTCATCGGGGTCATAGCGCTCGCTACAGTTGTCGGCATAATCGCCACTTTCTGGGCGAACATGCAAGTGACATACAGCGCGGGCGCGCAGGCGAAGGCTCTCGGGTTCAAAAGCTGGGTAGGAGCAGAGTCGTTCGACAGGCTCACATCCTGGATGCAGAAACAGACGCCGCCCGAAACTGTGCGGATGGCTTATATGGTGGTCGGCGGTGTAATCGTCTTCGCGCTCCGGGCAGTAAGAGGCTCGTTCATCTGGTGGCCATTCCACCCGGCGGGGTATGCGCTTGCGGTCAGCTACGCGATGGATTACTTCTGGTTCGCATTCTTCGTAGGCTGGGCGATAAAATCCTTAATCGTCAAATTCGGCGGCATGAAGCTGCACAACACACTACTGCCGCTTTTCCTCGGGCTCATCCTCGGGGATTTCACCATAGGCTCGATTTGGGCGATCATCGGCCCATTACTGAATGTGCAGGCTTACAAGATATTTATTTAAACAGAAAAAGGGATGGTATAGACTTCCACCACTCATTTCTCATCCCTCATACCTCGTTACTTCCGACCTTGTTATGTTGTTGACCATTGATTTTTATTGTAGTAACATTTACCTGTTAACTACCTCAAGCTTGAAAGGAGTGCAATCTATGCTCAATAAGAGGCTTATCGCCACAACCGCGTTGGTAGTGGCCGTGGCCATTCCGAGCACCGTCTGGGCTGCTGAGCAGGCAAAACCAGCGGTAAAGAAGGCGCCCGTTGCTAAGGCAGCGCCCGCCAAAACTACTCCGGCGAAACCGGCTGTCGCAAAATCTGCTGCGCCGACAAAACCGGCTACCCAGGCAGTAAAGCCTACAATGGAAGCCAACCTGAAGAAATTCAAATCCGGACCTGATTCCGCCGTTGTCGCCACCGTCGGTAATGAGAATATTACCAAAGGTGAGCTGATGACCGCTTTGTGGGATTGGTACGCTCCTCAAGCGCTGGAAGAGTGTATAAATTCGAAGATGACACTTCAGGCCTTGAAAAAGGATGGCCTCAACGTCACTCAGTCTGATCTAAATGCAAAGATCACTGAGATAGAGAAAACCCAGCTTCCGCCCGGAGAGACTATCGAGTCTGCTCTGCAGCGAAGCAAGATAACGCGCGCCAGGCTAGAGTCACAGATTACCATGCAGCTCGCTCTTGAGAAGATCGTCGAAAAGCAGTCTCAATTGACCGATGCAGAGTACTCCCAGTTTATTAAGGCACGCCATATTCTTATAAGACCCGCAGCGACCGAACCCAATGCGACTGAAGAGGAAAAAGCCAAGGCTGACGCAACCGCCAAGGAGACCGCTGAAAAAGTGTTGGTGGAGATCAAAGCCGGCAAGTCGTTCGAACAGGCTGCGAAAGAATACTCCGATGATCCGTCCAACAAGGATAAAGGCGGAGAACTTGGTTGGTTCAAGAGTGACGAGATGATCCCGCAGTTCTCTCAGGTTGCTTTCAAGCTGAAGGCAGGAGAGATCAGTGAGCCGGTCAAAACACAGTTCGGCTACCACCTGGTAAAGGTAGACAAGCTCGGCAAAGATGCAAGCCCGGCTGAGAAGGATTCCATAAGAAAGCGGATACTTTCCCAGAAGATGCAAACAGAGATGGGCAGTGTGTTCAACTCGATCAAAAGCAGTGCAAAGGTGAATAACATCCTCGTACCGGCGCTCCCGGCGCCGAAGTCGCTGGAGACACCTGACGAGCAGATGGTCCCTCCGACCAAAGCTGCTCCCAAACCGCAGCCGGCTAAGTAAATAATCTAATCCGGGCTGGACTTGCCTGGGTTTGGCATGTTAGATTAGGGCGAATGGTTTTATACAAAACCATTCGCCCTATTGTTTTGTCTTCGGAGGAATCGTAATGGCGAAGAGAAGAATCAATGTAGGTATGATCGGCTACAAGTTTATGGGCAAAGCCCACAGCTTCGGGTTTAAAAATGCTGCCTGTATGTTTCCAGCTATCGAGGCTGAGCCGGTTATGAAGACAATCGTCGGCCGCGATGCAGCCGCGACTGTGGAGGCAATGCACCGGTTCGGATGGGAAAGCTACGAGACCGACTATCGCAAACTCATCAGCCGCGATGACATCGACCTTGTAGACATAGCGACCGGCAATAATGTGCATGCCGAGATAGCCATCGCCGCCGCTGCAGCCGGGAAAGACATATTCTGCGAAAAACCGCTTGCTATGAGTGTCGCTGAGGCAAAACAGATGCTCGAAGCGGTAGAGCGGGCGGGTGTAAAACATATGATCAACTTCAACTACCGCACCGTCCCGGCAGTTGCGCTCGCAAAGAAGATGATCGACAGCGGGCTGATAGGCCGGATATTCCACTGGCGCTCGGTCTATCTGCAGGACTGGATAGTCGACCCCGCATTTCCTCTCGTTTGGCGGCTTGAGAAAAATCTTGCAGGTTCCGGTTCGCTCGGCGACCTTGCAGCCCATTCCATAGACCTCGCCAACTGGCTGGTAGGCAACATAGACGAAGTATCGAGCAACCTCACCACCTTCATCAAAAAGAGACCGAAGCTCGCGGAAACTACAGAAGGACTTGGCGCAAAGGCTGCCAAGGAGACAGGTGAGGTCACGGTGGATGATGCCGTAATAGCGCTTGCCAAGTTCAAAAACGGGGCAATCGGCACCATTGAAGCCACCCGTTTTGCCACAGGCAACCGAAACGGCAACAGGTTCGAGATCAACGGGGAAAAGGGATCGATCAGGTTCGATATAGAGCGGATGAACGAGCTTCAATACTATAACAGTGAAGACCCGGAGGGACTGCAGGGCTGGCGCACCATCAGCGTGACCGAAGGTATACACCCTTACGAAGAAGGGTGGTGGCCCGCCGGACACATAATCGGCTGGGGAGAGACCTTCGTGCACCAGGTAGTCAACCTGATGAACGCAATAGCGCGGGATGAGATGCCGTCACCCAGTTTTGCCGACGGGCTGAAATGCCAGATGGTCCTCGAAGCCATGGAGAAGTCCAGCAATACCGGAAAATGGGAGAAAGTGGAATAAGGCGCTGAAGCGCCCGAATCGCCGGAAAGTTTCACAGCATAAGCGCCCGGGTACAAGAGATTAGGCACAGATTTTCGGCTGCTCGCAGCCGAAAATGAAACCACTACATAAAACTTGCAGGACGGATCGCGTCCGTCGCTGAGGAAGGTTTGCACGTGATATGGCTATGAGACAACGCAGCAACGTCGAGAGCGTTGAGCTTAGGGTGCCGTGTAAGCCGGAGTATGTAAGGACTGTCCGGGCGCTGGTAGCCGAGCTGGCCGATTCGGTGCCACTGTCATCGGAAGCCGTGGAGGAAGTAAAAGTCGCGGCGTCTGAAGCCGTTTCTAATATCGTAAGGCATGCCTACGAAAATGCGGATGGGTCCGAACCCGTAGTCGTGCGCTGCTGGAAGACCGGCGGTAAGCTGACGGTGGAAGTCGCGGACCGTGGAATCGGTTTTAGAGTCCCGGTCAGCGAAAAGGCCCCGCCGCCGGAAAAATCGAGAGAACGTGAAGGCGGGCTTGGAATAGTCCTTATAAAGAACCTTATGGATTCGGTAGATTACTGGTCCCAGCCCAACCTCGGCACAAGAATTAAAATGACGAAGATCGGATGGCACAGAAACGGCCAGCGTACCGGCCGCACTGTTGTCCACTATGGAGCCGGACTTTAACTGGTCCGGCTCTTCTGTACAAAGTTCACGCGCAGGTCGCTTACGAGCGATTTATATGCATTTTTCTGCTCTTCGGAGACGTGCGGAGACACCTGGTCCACCAAATATGCGACACTGTCGACCAGCACCTTGGCCTGAGTAAAATCCTGCTCTATCTTTTTGGTAACTGAGTTGACTCGAACACCCATCCACTGCCAGGCGCTCTCCGTAAGCATCAGGATAACCCACTGTATGAGCGAATAAGCGTCTCCAGTGGCCGTCTCCTCTTGCTCAGTCTGTGTCTCTTTCGACTCTTCACTTACTTCGGGCTCATGATTATTTTTCTGCTCGTTTTCCATATGAGTCACATTTCCCCTTTCTTGATGTAAATATCTTTACTGTTATAAAGGCCAGCACTGCGCCGGAAATCGCACCGGTCATGTCCGCCATCAGGTCGAATACGTCGCAGCACCTGTTCGGAACAAAGCGCTGATGAAACTCATCCGTCATGCCGTAAAAAGTTGTAATAACCACGGACAGGGCCATAATTCTACTCAACTTTGAGCTCGGCCAAGTCTTACGGGAGGCGATAAAGACCAGAATCGAGAGAACCGCATAGGCGAGGTAGTGCTCGAACTTGTCGAAGCCGAAAATCCCCGGCGGCTGAGGAAGAGACGGCATGGACGAAAGGACGAATATCGCCGCCATGCAGGCCACTGCCGGAATCCAGAACAAAATCTTCTTGTTCTTCATGAGCGGCCCGCCATTTCAAGGAATTCCTGCTCTGTAATTACTGTCACACCGAGGTCTCTCGCCTTATCGAGCTTCGAACCTGCCTTTTCGCCGGCCACGACAAAGTCGGTGTTCTTGCTGACAGACGAACTGGGCTTGCCACCTGCCTGGGATACGATCTCCTCGGCCTCATCTCTCGTCATGGTTTCCAGCCCGCCGGTAAAGACGAAAGTTTTCCCCGCAAGCGGAGACTCTTCTCCGGCTGCGCGGGCAGATTCAGGGCGCACCCCTGCTTTTTCCAGCTTTTCGAGGACTTTCTTCGTCTCCTCCTGTGCAAAGAAGCGTGCGATGCTTGCGGCGACTACATGGCCGACATCCGGCACTTCGGCAAGCTCCTCAACAGCGGCGTTTTCTACCCGTTCGAGCGAGCCAAAATGCTGCGCGAGCACCTGCGCTGTCCGTTCCCCGACGTGCCTTATGCCTAGCGCATAAACAAGCCTCGCAAGGGTCGTAGTCTTGCTCCGTTCGATGGACGCGAGTATGTTGTCGATGGACTTCTCGCCCATCCGCTCGATATTGCTGAAATCTTCTTTCGTAAGGCAATAAATATCGCCGGGGTCGGCCACCAGACCGGCCTCCATCATACGCTCCACCAGCGACGGCCCCATACCTTCTATGTTCATTGCCTCGCGGGATGCGAAATGCTGGATTTTCTCCTTGAGCTGCGCAGGGCAGGCAATGTCTATGCACCTTGCCACAGCCTCTCCTTCGGGTTTTTCGACATCCCCTCCACAGACAGGGCACTTGTCCGGCATGTGGAACTCAATCTCATTTCCGTCCCGCTTCTCAGTGACTACCTCCACGACTTCGGGGATGACATCCCCTGCCCGCTGAATCACGACAGTGTCGCCTATTCGGACGTCTTTTCTCCGAATCTCATCTTCGTTGTGAAGCGTTGCACGAGAGACGGTCACTCCGCCGATCTGCACAGGCTCCATGACCGCGACAGGAGTGAGAGCACCTGTCCTGCCTACCTGAACAATTATTTCGTTCACGACAGTAGTGGCCTGACGGGCGGGATATTTGAACGCGATAGCCCAACGAGGGCTGCGGGCGACATAACCGAGCGTCTCCTGCTGTTCGACGGAGTTTACCTTGACGACTACGCCGTCTATGTCATAACCCAGCGTGTCCCGCTTCTCTCCCCACTCCGCAATGTACTGCAAAACCTCGTCTATGGAACGGCACAGCCTGATATTCGGGTTGACCTTGCACTTCCAGGACTTGAGAGCCGACAAAATCTCGTAATGCGTCTTCCAACCGCCGTTTTCCGTGTAGCCGACACCGTAGCAGAACATGTCGAGTTTTCTTTTGGCGGTTATACGGGGGTCGAGCTGCCTGATGGAGCCTGCCGCGGCGTTTCTGGGGTTCGCAAATGTCGGCTCGCCGCGCTCTGTCCGCTCGTCGTTGATCCTCTTGAACTCTTCGTGGAGCAGGTAGACCTCGCCGCGTATCTCTATGAACCCAGGCACGGGGTAAGCCTCTTCACCCGGCAGCGGGTTGATATTGAGCGGTATACTGCCGACAGTCCTCAAATTCTTAGTAATATTTTCTCCCCGGTAGCCGTCGCCTCTCGTTGCGCCGACTATCAGGACACCGTTTTCATAAGTCAGTGCAGTCGCGAGCCCGTCTATCTTGAGTTCCGTAACGTACTCCAGGTTGTCTCCGTTTTCTATCCCCAAAATCTTCTTCACGCGGGAGTCGAAGCTTCGAAGTTCCTCTTCTGAAAATGCGTTTGCGAGGCTTAGCATCGGCTGCCGGTGCTCGTGCGTTTCAAATGCAGTCTGCGGTGCGGCGCCTACTCGCTGTGTGGGAGAATCGGGCGCAGCCAGCGGCGGATACTGCCCTTCTATCGACTGAAGCTCCCGCATGAGCTTGTCATACTGCGCATCTGATATGGCAGGCTGATCCAGCACATAATAAAGATAATTATGCTTGTTTATCTCACGCCGGAGTTCTTCTGCGCGCTCTCGCGCCTCTTCCGGCGGTTCCTGGTCGAACAAATTAGGCTCGTTCATAGATTTCGTCCTGTGAATAATTTAGGAGCACACACATGGTATTAATGCAGCAACCGAGTGTCAAGTCGGAGTAGCAGTTCAATTCTTAACAAGAGGGTATAGTATACATTACGTGCGTGGAGGTATATCAGGCAGCCTGAGTGGCGTGTGCTATAATGGGTTTCAGGTGCCATTTTGATATGAATAAAACTACTGCCAAAGTTTACCTTATAGGCGCTGGTCCGGGGGACCCCAAGCTCCTTACCATAAAAGGGGCGGTGGCTCTTTCTCGCGCGGATGTCATCGTCTACGACAGACTGGTCCATCCTGCTATTTTAAAGCACGCGAAACCTGATGCCGAGCTGGTTTATGTCGGCAAGGAATCGAACCGGCACACGATGAAGCAGGAAGAGATAAACCGGCTGCTCGTCGATAAGGCAAAGGAAGGCAAGATCGTCGCACGGCTGAAGGGCGGCGATCCTTTCGTCTTTGGACGGGGCGGCGAAGAGGCTGAGGAACTGGCAAAAGAAGGAATAGCGTTCGAAATCATCCCAGGCATCACTTCAGCCATCGCAGTCCCCGCCTATGCAGGCATTCCGGTCACTCACCGAAAGCTCTGCTCCACATTTGGAATAATTACCGGCCACGAAGACCCATCAAAGACCAAATCATCGATCAAATGGGACAAGGTCGCAACCGGAATCGACACGCTGGTCTTTTTAATGGGGGTTGAAAACCTGCCGAACATCGTATCGGAGCTTGTGAAGCACGGAAGGCCGAAAGAAACTCCTGTTGCGCTCATCCGTTGGGGGACCACAGCGGAGCAGGAGATCCTGACCGGAACGCTTGAGACGATTGTGAGGCAGGCAGAAGAAACCGGATTTAAATCCCCCGCTGTGACGGTCGTGGGCGAAGTCGTAAACCTTCGCGACGGTCTCAGATGGTTCGACAACCGCCCGCTTTTCGGCAAATATGTGATCGTCACCCGCAGCCGGGAGCAGGCAAGCGTGCTTTCGGAAAAGCTGGAAGAACTGGGTGCCGAGGTTATCGAATTCCCTGTCATAAGGACCATACCCATCCCCGATTTTGAGTTTGTGACTTCAAATTACGACTGGATTATCTTCACGAGCGCAAACGGTGTCCGGTATTTTGTCGAGTGGCTAAAGGAACATGGGCTGGATGTCCGCGCAATGGGCAGCGCGAAGCTTGCGGCAATTGGCCCGGCTACTGCTTCGGCGCTGGAAGGTTTCGGACTCAGGGTTGAATATGTGCCATCTGAGTTTGTGGCTGAAGCCGTCTTGCGCGACTTCCCTGTAGACCCATCGGGCAAGAAAATCTTTATTCCAAGGGCAAAAGATGCCCGCGACGTGCTTCCCGACATGCTTCGTGAAAGAGGCGCGGATGTGACGGTCGCCACCCTTTATGAGACTGTCATAGAGGACTCTGATGCTGCTCCTGTTCGGAAAATGATCGAAAACGGCGAGATCGACGCAATCACATTCACCAGCTCATCTACTGTCAGAAATTTTATGAGCCTTTTGGGCTGCATGAACCTGCCTGAGAAGATCACTATCGCCTGCATCGGCCCTATCACTGCTCAAACCGCCCGCGAACTCGGACTGAACCCGACTGTCGTGGCGGAGGAGTATACGATTGACGGGTTGGTGGAAGGGTTGTTGAAACACGGATTAAACGGATAACAAAGAGATATAAAACATGATCGGAATAACCAAACTATACTGCGGTACGGCGACACCGGGTGATGCACTGCGCTATGGCAGGAAGAGCGGGAAGATGCCCTCGCACCTGCTGCAATACTCATCGGATAAAAAACCTGTCGTCGTCTGGAACATGAGCCGCCGGTGCAACCTGAAATGCGTCCACTGCTACTCCAACTCCGAAAATCGTGGCTACGACGGCGAGCTTTCGACGGAAGAAGCGAAGCGGATGATCGCAGATCTCGGCGATTTCAGCGTGCCGGTGCTCCTTTTCTCCGGCGGCGAGCCTCTCATGAGGGAAGACCTGTTCGAACTAGCTGAACTCGCCGCAAAACTTGGAATAAGGCCGGTAATATCGACAAACGGCACGCTCATTACGCCGAAAGTCGCCCAAAAGATCAAAGAAACCGGGTTCGGCTATGTAGGAATCTCTCTGGACGGCATCGGGGAGATAAACGACCAGTTCCGCGGGGTGACAGGCGCATTCGACGCTGCCATGAGAGGATTCGAAGCCTGCGTGGATGCCGGTCAGAAGGTGGGACTCCGGCTCACGATGACCCGCCGCAATTATAACGATTTGAATGCTATTTTCGATTTTATTGAAGAAGAACGGATTCCGCGCGCGTGCTTCTACCACCTCGCCTACACCGGCAGAGGGAGCGAAATGGTGAAAGAAGACCTGACCCATGAGGAGTCTCGGAAGGCCGTCGACCTGATCATGGACCGCACGATGGATTTCCACCGCCGGGGGCTGAATAAAGATATATTGACTGTTGACAACCACTGCGACGGGCCGTATCTCTATATGAGGATGCAGCGCGAGAAGTCCGAACGGCTGGATGAGGTCATGCAGCTTCTCAAGTGGAACGGCGGAAACCAGTCCGGGGTAGGAATCGGGTGCATAGACAATGTCGGAAACGTCCACCCGGATCAGTTCTGGCAAAATCACACATTCGGAAATGTCCGGGACCGCAAGTTCAGTGAGATATGGATGGACACATCCGACCCAGTAATGGCAGGACTTAAGAACCGCAGGCCGCTACTTAAAGGCAGGTGCGCTAAGAAGAACTGCAAGTGGGCGGGTATTTGCAACGGTAACTTCCGCTCGCGCGCAATCGCTGTGCATAACGACATCTGGGCAGAAGACCCGGCGTGTTATTTGACGGATGAGGAGATTTCTGGATAGGGAACAGGGAACTGAACCACGTCACCCTGAACTAAGGAGTTTCAGGTATACCTGAAACTCTCCCGGAAGATTTTCGGCTATAGCCGAAAATCCATAGATTCAGGGTCCATTCTTTTCCTGGATTCCGAGTCAAGCTCGGAATGACGTTGTGATAGTCTAACATGACATTCTTATGCTTCGGGACCGCAGTTCGTCCCGAAGCACGAGTCTCCACCAGTCCCATCCCTGAATCCTATATCTTAAATAATGAGGTAAAAAATGAGCTTTCCCATCACAAGAGGCAGAAGACTTAGGAGAACAGAGAGCATCAGGCGGATGGTCCGCGAGACGAAAATTACGCCGGATGATCTCATCTACCCGCTTTTCGTAACGCATGGGCTGGATGTGAAGATGGAAATACCTTCCATGCCCGACGTGTACCATTTTTCTGTGGACACGATCTGCAGGGAGATTAACGAAGTGGCGGAACTCGGTATTCCCGCCGTTCTCCTCTTCGGGATTCCTGCTCATAAGGACGAAGTCGGAAGCGAAGCCTACGCATCAGATGGGATAGTCCAGCGCGCAGTCCGCGAGATCAAAAAATGCATACCCGAGATGGTGGTCATCACGGATGTGTGCATGTGTGAATACACTTCACACGGCCACTGCGGGATAGTTCAGGATGAAACCGTCCTGAACGATGAGACGCTGGAATATATCGCCCGCACGGCGCTTTCGCACGCCGAGGCCGGAGCAGATATCGTCGCGCCGTCTGATATGATGGACGGTCGGGTGCTTGCTATACGTGAGACCCTCGACAACAACGGCTTTACGGATACTTCGATAATGGCTTACTCCGCCAAATACGCATCTGCGTTCTACGGGCCGTTCAGGGATGCAGCCGAGAGCGCCCCGCAGTTCGGCGACCGGTGCGGATACCAGATGGACCCTGCAAACCGCCGCGAAGCAGCTATGGAAATCGCGCTCGACATAGAGGAAGGCGCAGACATAGTGATGGTGAAGCCTGCGCTTCCGTACCTCGATGTGATAAGCGATGCAGCAATGCAATCCGATGTCCCGGTTGCCGCATACAATGTTTCCGGTGAGTATTCCATGGTGAAAGCGGCCGCAAAAAACGGCTGGCTGGACGAAGAGCGGGCCGTAATGGAGATTTTGACCTCTATAAAGCGTGCCGGAGCAGATTTGATCCTTACCTACCACGCCAAAGACGCCGCAAGGTGGATGAAGCGAATTTAGGATTCAGTATCTGAGGATCTAAGTAGTCCCCGTTGGTTTCAGTAGGCTTCCATAGGGAAAGAGATATCGGAGGTACTATTCCGATGGATGTCTTTCCTCTTGCTACTGAAGACCGACAATATCTTGAATATGTATTTCGGACAAC